>JAXHSW010000006.1:99632-101137 GCA_034190295.1 Cyanobacteriota bacterium
AGTTTATCCCTTATATGTTCCGAAACAGTTTATGACAGATAAAAATAAAACAAGCATAACGAGAAAATCAAAAAATCATTGCCAAATTAAATCCTTTGCAGTTTAATAGTAAATGGTTATTAAGTTTATCGCTTATATGTTCCGAAACAGTTTATGACAGATACAAATACTGAACCAGATACAGTTGGTACAACAGAAGCAGCATTTCTTCTAAATATTTCTACTGCTAGACTCAGGTTACTTTTGAGGCAAGGTCGTCTCAAAGGAGCTAAAAAAGTCAAACGGTTCTGGATCATTCCTTTAAATCGTCGAGGAATGCCAGAAATTACTCCTGGTCGTCGAGGTCCTCAAGGAACTTGGAATAAAGGATTCCGTACAGGCAATACTTTTATCCATGTACTGCGCAAAGAAATTGACTATAACCGAGACCACGGCACCTCTCTTCCAGCTATTTCTGTCAAACAGGGAGGCAAAAACAAGCGCTGCCACGAAGTAGAAATTCTGGGAAACTGCAAAATCGTGTATCGTCCTCATCAACCTAATAAAAGTCAAGCAGGTGGCGCTCGTCTGTGGATTGAGACAGAGCCTGAAGTTGAAATTATTCGCAAATATTTCCGAGATACGGAACTAGACGAAAATGAACCTCAAGGTTCTAGTTAAGTTAAAGTTTGATTTTTAAATTGAACTAATTTTTATCTATATTAATTAATGTGGTGTCGGCTTGTTTAACTTTGAGGCTGGCATTGGAGATTGTTATGGAAATAATTATGATATTTGTGACAATATAGCAATCCTAATTTAAGTTTTAATATTTTGCTAAGTAGACCGTGGTGACATACTCCCACACGCTCGCTGACGCTATAGTGTGGGCTTCTCGTTTCGCAGTCCTGCTACTGCATGGGACAAGCGCGTGCTTTAAGGACGTATGGGCCCCGCCGCCCTATTTTTGATATTTATCGCTGCATTTAAGTCGCGGTCTATTACAATACCGCAGTGTGGGCAAGAATGAGTTCGTATGTTTAATTCTTTGGGGACTTTTTCACCGCAATTTGAGCAATCTTGGCTGGTATTTTTGGGGTTCACTGCTATAGTTTTCACCTCCAGCATTTCCGGCTTTGACAGTCAAAATAGACAGGAATTTACCCCCAAATCGCATCGTTAATTGATTTACTCAAACGAGTTTTTGCCAGTCCTTTAATATTTAAGTTTTCATGGGCAATAACTTCAGATGAGTGATAGCAATTCATTGGCTGTTTTGAAGTGAAAGTCTTTACGCTTGTCAGCTACCTTTTTATGTTGTTTAGCCACAGCTATGACAGCTTTCAACCATCTTTTGCTACCTTTCTTTTTACGAGATAAACGTTTTTGTAGAGTTTTTAATCGCTTCACAGATGAGCGATAATATTGAGGTATTGGAACTGATTCTCCTTCACTTGTTACCAAGAAGTTTTTCAGCCCCATATCGATTCTATGAGTATTTTCTGTTGTTGGTTCGACATCAGAAT
>JAXHSW010000060.1:0-7027 GCA_034190295.1 Cyanobacteriota bacterium
AGGGCTGTACCATCGTTTAGAGCTACTGATAATCCGAAGTTGTCGTTAGCAGAACCGTCGGGTGCGGTAAATTCTGGAGCAAACTGCCAGTAATAGTTTCAAATAGGTAGGCTGAACCACTTACCGAGCCGTTTTCATCGTCAACCAGGGAACCTATTAGGGCTGTGCGATCGTTTAGAGCTACTGATAATCCGAATTGGTCGTTAGCAGAACCGTCGGGTGCAGTAAATTTCTGGAGCAAACTGCCAGTAGTAGTGTCAAATAGGTAGGCTGAACCACTTACCGAGCCGTTTTCATCGTCAACCCGGAAACCGATCGCAGCTGTATTACCGCTTAGAGCTACTGAGTATCCGAAGGAGTCATAAGGAGAACCGTCGGGTGCGGTGAATTTCTGGAGCAAACTGCCAGTAGTAGTGTCAAATAGGTAGGCTGAACCACTTACCGAGCCGTTTTCATCGTCAACCCGGAAACCGATCGCAGCTGTACCATCGTTTAGAGCTACTGATAATCCGAAGTTGTCGTTAGCAGAACCGTCGGGTGCGGTAAATTTCTGGAGCAAACTGCCAGTAGTAGTGTCAAATAGGTAGGCTGAACCACTTACCGAGCCGTTTTCATCGTCAACCCGGAAACCGATCGCAGCTGTATTACCGCTTAGAGCTACTGAGTATCCGAAGGAGTCATAAGGAGAACCGTCGGGTGCGGTGAATTTCTGGAGCAAACTGCCAGTAGTAGTATCAAATAAGTAGGCTGAACCACTTACCGAGTCGTTTTCGTCGTCAAGCTAGGAACCTATCAGGGCTGTGCCATCGCTTAGAGCTACCGATCGTCCGAATTGGTAACCAGCAGAACCGTCTGGTGCAGTAAATTTTTGATAAAAAGCGTTAGCGGGAGCTGTAAGAGCAAGGAGGATGAATATCTGAAAGCAGGCTCTTTTACCAATCTTTTTGAGGTTAGTTGCTTGGCTCTTAATTGCTTGTTTTTGTTTGTGCATATACCTTTATTTTTTCTTGTTTGACTTAGGTCGTTTAGTTGTGTCTATGAATTAGACTTGCAACTTTATGACTTCAAAAATCCTACAAACTTTTGTTCTGTACGCACTAGCTATTGCTAGCCAAAAAAGCTAATAATTATTACTCTGTCCTGTTGTGAGAAATTTTTTCTATCCATTTAGCGACAAACCTATATATAACATTAGCATTGGTAAACCAAGCTGTGAATTTATATAAATTAAGATATTTTTATGTAAATTAAAGTATTTTTATATGAGTTAAGGTATTTTTAAAAGAAATCAGGACTTACGCACGCTGACGAAATTATACGCCACCTGTAGGGGTAAATTGCATTCCTACTCACTAGATGTGGTGCCTTTGCGTAAGTCCTGTTAAAAGAAATATTTAGGAAAGCTACAAACTGCTCAACGGTGCGTTACGGGGCAACGCGATCTTTGACAGTTCAACCGTAGTTTGTAGTAAGCGCCTAACGCACCCTACTGGACTGATATTTTGCGTAAGTCCTGATTAGTAAGGTACACCAGTCGCGGGCAAGATGCCTGCACTGCAAACACTTTACCATTCCGATCTAACTTCTGACTTCTGACTTCTAACTTCTGACTTCAAATGTCACTCCTTCATACAAAACTTCTATAGAACATTGAAATTCAATACTTTCTAAAGCGATCGCCTCCCCTGCTTCATAATAATTGCAAAACCACATTTTCCCCTCTCCTCGACGATAAATTTCCACTGAATTTGATTCGGAGTCTACTAATACATATTCCTGCAAACTAGGAATTTGACGATAATATTTAAACTTCTCGCCGCGATCGTAACCAGTTGTACTTGGCGAAAGTACCTCAACAATGACTGTCGGATGTTGGATAAAATCACGAGCTTTTAGATCGTCAGGGTGACAAGTAACGACCAGATCTGGATAAAAATAACGACTATTTTCATTCGCCTGAACTTTTACATCGGAAACATAAGCTTCACAACCTCTTTGGCGCAAATGAGGTCTTAAAGCTGTATAGAAATTCAGGTAAATTTTAGTATGAGGAATAGTTCCTCCAGTCATCGCCAAAATTTCACCATCAATGTATTCATAACGAAGTTCCTGTTTTGCTTCCCATTCGAGATACTCTTCAGGACTCATTTTTCGATAATTTTGAGGTTCAGCAATCATAATTTTTCTTTTTTTTAGGGAATAGGGAATAGGGAACAGGGAACAGAAAAAATTGTCAATTCTTTCTCCCTACACTCTCTCTATTTGGTACAGTTGTAAGGCTAGTTTATCACAAACTCATAGCACCGAAATTCGGGCTAAAGCCCTACTACAAACATCACAAATTCATAGGATCGATATCCACAGTCAAACTGACTGCTGGCGGGCAAAGATTAATCAACTTAGTCAAATCGGGTACATCCTCACATCCAGACAATAATTTTAATAAAATCTGCCACCGATAACGATTAGCTACTCTGGCAATAGGAGCAGGTGCAGGACCCAATAAATCATATTTTCCCTCTTCCGCTTTTTCCATCAAAACACTCCCTAACTTTTGAGCAGTTACCGCTACCTCAGTCGGGTCATAACTACTCAAACGCAACAAAATTAACCGTCCATAAGGAGGATATTGTAATTCTGCCCGTTGTTGTAATTCTGTCTCCACAAAAGACTGATAATCATTACGTTGCACTGCTTGAATTACAGGATGTTCGGGAGTATAGGTCTGAATAATTACCTGCCCTGGGTTATCTCCACGACCAGCACGTCCCGCTACTTGCAACAACGTTTGAAAAGCACGTTCATTAGCACGATAATCTGAAAAATGTAGTAACCCATCAGCAGAAACAACTCCTACTAATGTTACCTGGGCTAAATCTAAACCTTTGGTCAACATCTGAGTACCGATTAATAAATCTGCTTCTCCATTAGCAAACTGAGTTAACAATATTCGGTGAGCATCTTTAGTGCGGGTAGTGTCGCTATCATATCTAATACATCGTAAATCGGGAAATTGTCTAGTTAACTCTTGAGTTACCTTTTGAGTACCGCTGCCAAAAAATTTAAAAAAAGGAGAATCACATTCAGGGCAACGTTGGTGTTGTAGTTGGGTGTAATTGCAGTAATGACAACGTAATAGTTGTGTTGCACCTTCGTGGGTATAATGATAGGAAAGTGAAACGTCACAGTTAGGACATTCCATTACATAACCGCAACTACGACAAGACACAAATGTACTATGACCGCGACGGTGGATAAATAAAATTCCTTGTTGTTTTGTTTCCTGTAGTTGTTGCAGTGCTTCTTGTAGAGGATAGCTGAACATTGTCCGGTTTCCCTGTCGTAGTTGTTGGCGCATATCCACTATTTCTACGGGTGGCATCGGTCGTGAGTGGACGCGTTCTGGTAGTGACAGGTAATAGGTGTTGGATTTTGAGGAAACAGTTTCATCTAGATGGTTTTTCCTCGTTTCTAACCAGCTTTCTAAAGAGGGAGTTGCCGAACCTAATATTAAGGGGCAGTTTTCGAGTTCAGCTCGCCATTTTGCTACAGTGCGAGCATGATAACAAGGGGCAGGTCGGTCTTGTTTGAAACTATTATCGTGTTCTTCGTCTAATACAATTAGACCTAATTTTGGTAATGGAGCAAAGATAGCGGAGCGAGTGCCAATAATAACTTGAGGAATACCCCATGTCATGTTACGCCAAGTGTCGTAACGTTCACCCGGAGACAGAGCGCTATGGTAAACGTAGACTTTTTTTCCGAAACGAGCGCGAAATCTATCGGTGAGTTGGGGTGTCAGACCAATCTCTGGAACAAGTACAAGAGCAGATTTGCCACTTTCGAGAATAGGAGCGATCGCTTGTAAATATACTTCTGTTTTTCCAGACCCTGTAACTCCATGCAACAGGACTTGAGCAAATTCTTGAATCTGGGTAATAGTTGTTAATGCTTCTGCTTGATAGGGGGTCAGCATTTTGATTTCATCTCTGATATTGCCCCTACCTTCTTCACGTCGCAACACTTCCTGTGCTTCTATGATGACACAACCTTTTTCTTCTAATTTTTTGACTACAGAAGAGTTGGTTTTGCAAATGTTAAGCAATTCAGTTAACCATGTTTCACCACCGTTTCGCCGTAGCACTTCCATCACTTCTTGTTGACGTGGAGTTAAATCTCTAGGTAAGGAATGAGTAACTAGGGTAACAGCTTGTCTCAATTTTGGTTTTGGAGGAGAAGGAGGTTCGAGATAACTTTCTACCCAACCTCGTTGGAGTAAATCTTTTAATCCTCTGTTAGCACCTTTGACTTGACGTTGAATATATTGCCAGGTGTAATCTTTGGTTTTGGAATTTTGCAGAACTTCCAGAATTTTTTTAGCGGTAGCATTGAGAAAAATTTCTGCACCTGTTGGTATTGCCTCTTCTATAATGCGGATGCGTCGTTGACTACGTTTGAGTAACCCTGGTGGTAGAGCTGTGCGAATAACTCTAATAATAGGTGTTTGGTAATAAATAGCAATTTTTTCTATAAGTTGCCAATAAGTGGGAGGGAAAAAACCTCTAGTAATAATGTCCGATACATTTTTGATGCGATCGCTCGTTAAGCCTTCTGGTAGTTGGGAGGTTTTGCGAATAGCGATCGCTCCTACCTGTTGACTGCCAAAGGGGACTGTTAAAATGTCTCCTGGTTGAATGTCCAGTTCGGGAGGTATTTTGTAGGTAAATAATTTTTCCTCCTCTTCAGCATCATCTGTTGAAGTTTTGAAAGGAACATCAACTAAAGCTTCCACCCACTCTTGCGACTCTTGAGGATGGTTGCTCGTGTAAGAAGACCCAGGTTCAGCCAATATTGGTTTTGAGAGTGCTTGAGACATTTTGTCAAATTAACTAGAGGACAAGTAGGTGTTTTACTAATGTAGGACTTACGCACCTGCAACGTATTTCCGTCATTGCGACCGACAGAGTTTGCGGAGTATTCCGGGACGGAAAGCAATCTCAAATCCTAATTTTTCGTACTTTATGCATAAGTCCTGTCATATATTTCCCTATGTTTGTTGGCACTAGCTTACTATATCTGGCAAAATTTTGCTAGCAACATAATGGATGTTTTGCGGCTTTGATTATCAGAAATAAATATGGGACGCTCAAAACTGCCTATCCCATTTTAAATACCGACGATTTATCATCCTTAAAAAGGAGTAATAGCAATGAATAATCTTCATAAATTGAAAATCAGATTAGGAGAACCTTTATTAGAAAAATTTACCGATCCTCCGGAAGATGTTTTAGGAAAATTATCTCCTGAGTGAAATGGGAATTAGGCGTTTTTGTTACCGAAAAATTGTGGTTGAAAGCCTCCTCTTTTAAGAGGATAAAAAGAAAAATTTTCATAATTAGTCAATCCTATCCGTTTGAAAGGAGAGGTAATTCACGCATTCTTAATTCTTAATTCGCGCATTATTGAACAGTGCGATCGCCCCATCTTTATCGAAATAGGTAAAGAAAAAATCAAAGTATTCTTAGACCCTGATAGAACGATGCTTTTTGAAGAAGATTTACCCGCACAAATTGCCCAGTTATCGCGAGGGGAAAAAATACGTCTAGAATTTGTTGAGAGTTGTTGCCTCACTATAGAATTAGTGCCTCTTGGCAACAAGGTTAACTGCAACTTACGATATTTTGGCTATTCGGATAACAACAAAAACTTTTCTCTAGATGGCAGCTATAAGCAATTTCAATTAGACCGCCAACATTAGAAACTTTAACTGACTTTTTCATCAAAATTGCAGACATGGCAACAGAAACAGGTTATATTACCAGACAAGAAAGAGACAATTTTATCTCTCCGAGGACATACATAAAATCAACTTAGATACCAATTGTGTAAAGCTTCTCTAGCAGTTTTTAACGCAAATAAAAAGCTGGCTATCGCCCAAGATACGATACCTCTAGAATTTATAAATCATATCAAATCCGTTTAATTCGGCACTTCAATAATTGATAATGGATAATTGATAATTACCTCTCCCTAAAAACGGATAGGATTGACTAATTATGAAAATTTTTCTTTATTATCCCCTTAAAAGGGGAGGCTTTAAACCACAATTTTCGGTAAAAAATGTTCCATCTTCAACCATTACCAAATATTTCTCGATCTCCCCATCTCCCCATCCCGCCATCCCGCCATCCCGCCATCCCGCCATCTCCCCATCTAATTACACCTATGCTACCGGATTTGATATCACAATAGTTTTCGGATAGTTACAACATGGGGATTTAAAGTTACATTCTACACCACTTTTTCTTTTTTGCAACACGAAGGTTTTGAGAGCAATCTTACCATTTCTAGAAAAATCAATAGAAATCTGGTAAAAATCAAAAATAAAATTAATTCTTATTCATAAATTATCAATTATTTCTCCCTGTTGCCGACTTTGTTCCATGAAAGTAGCGTTCTTAACATCCATTCGGCAACTATATCGCTGTGTTTGGCAATTATTACTATTGTCCAATAGTTATGGCTGTGCTGATTCGCGATCGCAGAGCGAACGCAATTATTACTATCAGGACTTACGCAAATTGACTTTTAAAGCACCATCTGTAGCGGCGCCCTTCGGAGCTTTGCGGAACGCAAATGGCATTCGCCCTAGCTATATGTAGATTCCCTGTGTAAGTCCTGACTATTTATCTATTGGACAATAGTTATTGCTGTACCGATCGGCGATCGCTCTGTTTGGCAATTATTACTATTGGACAATAGTTATTGCTGTACCGATCGGCGATCTCCCTGTTTGGCAATTATTACTATTGGACAATAGTTATTGCTGTACCGATCGGCGATCTCCCTGTTTGGCAATTATTACTATTGGACAATAGTTATTGCTGTACCGATCGGCGATCGCTCTGTTTGGCAATTATTACTATTGTCCAATAGTTATGGCTCTGGTGATTCGCGATCGCTGTGTTTGGCAATTATTACTATTGTCCAATAGTTATGGCTCTGGTGATTCGCGATCTCTGTGTTT
>JAXHSW010000060.1:7127-43924 GCA_034190295.1 Cyanobacteriota bacterium
TATTGTCCAATAGTTATGGCTCTGGTGATTCGCGATCGCTGTGTTTGGCAATTATTACTATTGTCCAATAGTTATGGCTCTGGTGATTCGCGATCGCTGTGTTTGGCAATTATTACTATTGTCCAATAGTTATGGCTCTGGTGATTCGCGATCGCTGTGTTTGGCAATTATTACTATTGGACAATAGTTACAGCAGTTTCCGCACGTTATTGTTGTACATATGCGGAGCAAGTGCGGCAGCTATATACTTTCATGCAACAGAGGCTTTGTTGCCTTTCGGAGCTGTTGCCTCTTTTGGTGGAGATGTCTAATGATTATGAAATAAATATGAAAATAATTATGATATAATTATGAAATAAATATACTTTATTTCTCGAATGGTAAAATTCTTTTGGACGCGAAGCATTATTCTCCTCTCTAGTATAATATTGGGGGTTTGGCTTACTGCTTGTGGTGGAACTGAAGGAACTTCAAACTCTGCTGCTCCAGACAATACTCAAACAACGGAAGTTGATTCTAATCAAACTGCCAATACTGAGGGCAAAAAGAAAGTTTTGACTACTTTTACTGTCTTGGCAGACATGGCTCAAAACGTTGCAGGGGATAAGCTAGTGGTAGAATCAATTACCCGCATCGGTTCAGAAATTCACGGCTACGAACCTACTCCCAGCGACTTAGTTAAAGCTCAAAATGCCGACCTACTTCTTTACAATGGTATGAATCTTGAGCGTTGGTTCGAGCAATTTTTAGGGAACTTAGAAGATGTTCCGGCAGTAATACTAACAGAAGGAATTGAACCAATTCCCATTGCGGAAGGACCCTATACCGATCAACCTAATCCTCATACTTGGATGTCACCCAAAAATGCTTTAATCTATGTAGAGAATATTCGTAAAGCTTTTGTGGAACTAGACCCAGAGAACGCTGAAACTTACAACACCAATGCAGCAACCTACAGCGAAAAGCTAAAAGAAATCGATCGACAGCTCAGGAATGATTTAGCCAAAGTACCTGAAAATCAACGCATTTTAGTCACTTGTGAAGGAGCATTCTCTTATTTGACCCGCGATTACGATATGAAAGAAATTTATATGTGGCCGATAAATGCAGAACAACAGTTTACTCCCAAACAGGTGCAATCTGTGATTGAAGAAGTGAAAGCGAATGATGTACCGACTATTTTTTGTGAAAGCACCGTCAGTAATGAAGGGCAAAAACAAGTAGCCAAAACAACAGGAGCGCGGTTCGGGGGCAATCTCTATGTGGATTCACTATCTACTGAAGAAGGACCAGTTCCCACCTTTTTAGATTTGCTCGAATATGATGTACGCACTATTACTAATGGTTTACTCGCTGGTAGTAAAACTCAGGAATAATGAAAGAAGGCAGATGGCAGATGGCAGAAGGCAGAAGTTTTGTAGTCTACCTTTGCGAAAACAGCTATATTAAGCGACTAATAATAGACATTTCCAATAATAAAAAATCGGTGGTGGTGCATTGTAATGGTTGTGCATTGCATTATTCTTGTTACAAGGTACGGCAGTGGGAGCATCTTGCTCCCGTGTCAAGCATCCCTTGTTCCTTATATACCATTACTATGCAGGACTACCAAAAAATAAAATCAATTATCTATAGATAAATTATTAATTCTTTCCCCCAACTCTGTACGGACGTTGTATGCAACCTCCCTACTACTCCCTACTCCCTCATTTGGAGGAGATATCTAATAAGTAAAGTAAATAACTGAAAGTTTAAAAATTATGCAAAAAACAACTCAACTTCTAGATATTGCAGTCAACAACCTTAGCGTTACCTACAGTAATGCACGGTTAGCTCTTTATAATGTAACCTGTACAGTAGAACCTGGTACAATTACAGCTTTAGTCGGACCAAATGGCTCCGGGAAATCTACTTTATTCAAATCTATTATGGGATTTTTGCGACCAACTCAAGGGCAAATTCGGATTGGTGGTTTGCCCGTACAAAAGGCACAAAAACGTCAGTTGATGGCTTATGTACCTCAGTCAGACGAAGTAGATTGGAATTTTCCTGTGAGCGTTTTTGATGTGGTGATGATGGGTCGTTACGGATATATGAACCTACTGCGGATCGAGAGTAATAAAGACCGTCGTTTAGTGATAGAAAGCTTGGAAAGAGTGGGGATGATTGATTTTCGCGATCGACAAATTGGCGAACTTTCAGGAGGACAGAAAAAGCGAGCATTTCTAGCGCGCGCGTTAGCTCAAGAAGGTAAGGTGATTTTGTTAGATGAACCTTTTACTGGGGTAGATGTGAAAACAGAAAAGCGGATTATCGATCTACTGATGCAACTACGCCAAGAAGGTCATACTATCTTAGTGTCTACTCACGATTTAGCATCAATTTATACTTTTTGCGACCGCACTATTCTGCTCAACCGTACTATTTTTGCTTCCGGAAAAACAGAAGATATTTTGACTGAAGAAAACTTATCTGTAACTTTCGGTGGTTTACCGATAAATAGTCTGCGTCAAAATTATTCTCAAAAAACCAGTCAGTTTTCTCAAGAACAAGCTAATAAAAATATAGGAGGAAATGGGTGATATCAAATCCGGTAGCATTGGTTTCAAGAATGCGCGAATGCGCGAATGCGCGAATTACCTCTCCTTGAAAAGAAGAGGATTGACTAATTATGAAAAATTTTTCTTGTTTCTCCTTAAAAGGAGAGGCTTTAAACCTTAATTATTCGGTAATTAGATTCATAGTGTGGGAGGTGTGGGGAGTGTGGGGAGATGGGGAGAGCGAGAAATATTTGGCAATGGCGCTCGTGAAGTGAGCATTTTTTTATACTGAATTAAACGGATTTGATATGAATAATTTGATTGCTGCTATTCCTGTTGTAGATTGGTTACTCGAACCTTTACAGTATGGATTTTTAATTCGAGCTATTTGGGTCAGTGCTTTTGTGGGTTTAGTCTGTGCAGTGCTTTCTTGTTATATTACCCTCAAGGGATGGTCGTTGATGGGGGATGCGGTTTCCCATTCCGTAGTACCAGGGGTGGTAGTTGCATACGCTCTCAATATTCCTTTTGCGGTGGGAGCGTTTGTGTTTGGTTTTGGTTCGATTATTGCTATTGGTTATATCAAATCAAAAACCCGTCTCAAGGAAGATGCGGTTATCGGGGTGATTTTTACAGGTTTTTTTGCTTTTGGTCTCGTACTAGCGACTAAGATACCTAGTTCAATTGACTTATTTCATATCTTATTTGGGAATGTTCTGGGGATTTCAGACGGAGATATTGTTCAGACTTTGATTGCAGGTACTATTACCCTAGCGGTGATTCTGCTGCGACGTAGAGATTTATTGCTATTTTGTTTTGATTCTAATCATGCTAAAGCAATTGGTCTGAATACACAATTTATGTACTATACTCTGCTTTCTGTGTTAGCTCTAACTATTGTAACTGCCTTACAAACTGCAGGGATTATTTTAGTTATTGCTATGTTAGTCACACCAGGATCGATTGCCTACTTATTGAGCGATCGCTTCGACCGGATGCTAATTATTTCTGTTATCAGCAGTGTGTTTTCTTGTGTGATGGGAACATATCTCAGTTATCATCTGGATATATCCACTGGTGGAGCTATTGTGGTGCTTTTGACCTTCTTATTTTTAGTGACAACAGTATTGGCACCCAAGTATGGAATTTTGGCTCAACATTGGAGACGGAACTCTCAAGCAGTTTTGAATGAAGCGCAAGGTACGGATAATTTTTAGAGACTTGCAGTTTTACTATTATTTAGTAGTCGGAATTCATATTAAGTCTGGTAGCGTCCACTAGGGTGTGTTAACGTTTGCGCAGCATGACAAACGGAAAGTGTAACGCACCTCATATCAAATCCGGTTAAATAGTCTTGTAGGATGTGTTAACGTTTGCGCAGCATGACAAACGGAAAGTGTAACGCACCTCAAACATTTAACAATCAAAAAATACAAAGAAATTAAAAAGCGATCGTATTAATTCCCCATTGTCTGCATCAGGATTTACAAAGTTAAATAATATTCAGTAAATGATATTTATATACTTCCTAGAATCGCCTCTTGTAGCATCCTACAATGGTGCGTTACGACGGACTTTTCAATCAATTTCGAGGGCAAGTAATTGTCACTGTCTAACGCACCCTACAATAATGCTATTTGTCAAAAAATTATCAAATTTATCTCACTATCAGGAATGAACAATTACTCAAAACCAATTGAGATGTTTTATTTCACCACAATATTGAGATGAAAATTATAATTTTGATACTAAATATTTGACATTGTTGATAGCTTCTTCATATGTATCTTGAGCTAAAGTAATTTCTTGTCCATCTGACATTTTAAATTTTTGCCCTTGAGCAGGAAGTTGATGTAAAGGAATGCCAAGAGATGCAGATACTTTTCCTGAAGAATGAAAATCTTTGACATCGGTAACATAGGCGTTTTGCCATGTACTGAGATAATCTAATGATTTATTTTTATTAGTAAAATATTGAGGAAAATGTTGATATTGTTCATAGCAAAAATTAATTAATTCCTGTCTGATAGAATTATAAGCATTAGCTACACCTCTATGGCTCGTGTAATTGTTAAAAACAAATTGTTTGATTTTCGGTAATTTAAGATTGAACTGGTGAACCTGTTTATTAAAGGTGATAATATTACTGGCATATTTTTTCAGAGATTCTGAAGGATATTGTTCATAAAGTAGCATTAAAATCCCTTTAATTCCTTCTAATGAAGTCAAATCAGCCATCATAGGAATTATTAAATAATCAGAAGAAAGTAACGCCATCTGTGTATAGATAGAAAAACTAGGGTTACAATCTATGAAAACAACTAATTATTTATATTTTTCTTTGTTTTTTGTATTATTAAATACACATTCACATAATCTTTTGATTGCTGTCATATAATTTTTCCACGCAGCAATATTTGCTGGATTAATTACGGAATAATTAAGAGCTAACGACAAAGATTCTAAAAAAGAATCACCAGCGATTAAATACAGATTTTCTGGAATAAAGTCATTATAAAGTGAAGCTTTTACTGTATAAGTAGAATTTTTGGGTAATGATTTAAAATCAGCATTACCTTTCAAAATATAATCAACAAAGCCTACTACATTACTTCTTGAGTAAGCTACTTGCAACTTTTGATTATTATCATATCCTTTTTTTCCGCCTCCAAGTAAAAATTGAGAAATGTTCGCTTGAGGACACATATCAATAACTAAAATTTGCTTATCTGGATTGTTCTCAGCATACAATATTGAAGCATTGGAACATAAAGTTGTTTTACCAACACCACCTTTATTATTGTAAAAAGCATAAACCTTTATCGACATAAGTACTTTCTCACGAACTTATACTCAATTATTATAGCATATTAGAAAAATTATAACTTCGTTTACAAACAGTCTCTAAAAACCCTAAAATGCTTTGACGAGTTTCATCACACTCCTATGTTTTTATAGATTTACTTTGGGTTTAAATTTCCTAAAACGCAAATCATTAGTAACTACAGAAACAGAACTAAAAACCTATCTCGGCGACAGTCGAAACAGACCGGAGAGTATCTCAATTAATGTGGATTTTTTTCAGAGCAGTAATAATCTGATGATTTGCTTGAGGAAATGTAAACTGCTCGATATTATCTAAAGTTACCCACTTAAACTCATCACATTCTATAGTTTTTGGTGTTCCCCCCAAATAGCGACAATGATAGACATGAAGTGTTACTTTCATTTCAGAATAACTATGTTCTATAGTAATTAAATGTTCTTCTACTCCAATCTCAATTCCTAACTCCTCTAAAATTTCTCTTTTAATACAATCTTTTACTGTTTCCCCTGCTTCTATTTTGCCACCCGGAAATTCCCATAAACCACCAAACGCACCCCCAGGTAGTCGTTTATCAATTAAAATTTGTCCTGCTTCATTCCAGATGACAGCAACACCAATTAACTTATGAGGCAATATCATATTTCAATCTTTATCTATAGCAGGGAACACCGGAACTGGGAACAGTTGGAAAAACATTTCCTAGTCTAAAATTCATCATCCGCATAAGTCAAACACCAATTCTTTCTTCGCTATATTTAAAACAAAAATCCCCTGGTTAATTAACCAAGAGGACGATCGAGACTTAATCAATTAACCTTCATTATTGCTGATTTGATTTCCTGGCAAAGATTTTTCAAATGTCATTCTCTGTTCAGCATTTCTAAGAAAATAGCCACTGATCATTGCTGAAGCTAATAACTTACCTAAATTTTCTCTACTGGTTGTTATACTTACATTAAACTGTTCTGAAGGTAGATTACCTAAAAGTCCCACAATGTTTCTTTCCATCACTTGAAAAACTTCTTGAGAATTTGGTTTTGATAATTGAGAAACTGTGTCTGGACTCATAGATTGGACATATTCCCAGAGTAAATTATTTCCTTCTGAACTTTCTTCAAAAAACTCTCGCGTTTGATTTCTTCTATTGGTCACTTTAACTAACTCCGTTTCAGAAACTTTGTTTATATCGACAAGTCGAGTGTGGTTGATGGACTTAACCACATCATATATTGCGGTTGTTAATATCTTTACATCTTATAAACTAATGTAACAGCATAATTGTCAGATCAAAGTAGGTATAACCGAACTTATGACTGGAGCTATTTCCAAGAAGTATTATGTTAAGCAAACTTTAAATATGCGTACAAAATTATGGCGACTAGAATTCTAGCCATCGGTTGGGAGAAAATTTGAGTATCATTTTTATCAGCTTCCTAAAAATGTATGTAATTATTGCAATTATTTCGAGCGTACATTTTGAACCCTTCAATGTCCGTTGATTAATAAATTGATATAGAAGCGGAAAACCCTGAAGCAGAGAAAAAGTATTTTATTTCCTCTGCCTTTTGTTCTATTTCTTCAGGACTTACACAGAGACTCTGCTTATGGCAAGGGTGAATACCATTTGCCTTTACAGACGGTGGTTGAAAAGTTCATTTGCGTAAGTCCTGTTCTTGATATTCTTTATAGGGTTAACATTATTTTGACATACTCCCGACGCTGCCCTTGAGTAACAATGCAGGATTATTCAACCCACAGAGGAGTTGCAGCCTATACAGAGGTGATGTCCTCCCCCTGTATCCATTAGTATAACCAGTTCTGGCTCTCATAGCACTGAATCGAATATTACAGCGGGAGGACCTACTGCCAGAAAAGTTAACTAGCTAAATAATCATTCATATCTTGTTTTCTTTTACGAAGTTTACTCAGAGCTTCTCTTTCTATTTGTCTTACTCTTTCACGACTAATATTCAGGCGATCGCCAATTTTTGAGAGAGTCATACTTTGCCCATCCTCCAAACCAAACCTTAAGGCCAAAACTTGCTTTTGTTGGGGAGTCAGGTCAGTCATAATTGATTCTAGATCGGTACGCATAGAAGATTGGAGAGCATAATCTTCTGGAGAAGCTCCAGTATCTTCAAGTAGGTCTCCTAACTCCGTATCTTGATTGTCCCCTACTCGTAAATCCAGTGACAGAGGTAAGCGAGCGCGTTCCAAACATTCACGAATTTGTTTTGTCGTGAAACCTAGTTCTTCTGCTAGTTCATGGGTAGTGGCAGAACGTCCTAACTCTTGAGTTAGTTGGCGTTGGGCTTTTTTAATCTTATTCAGCTTTTCTGTAATGTGGATCGGCAAACGAATTGTACGACCTTTTTCTGCTATGGCCCTAGTTATGGCCTGGCGAATCCACCAATAAGCATAAGTGGAAAATCTATAACCCTTGGTAGGGTCAAACTTTTCTACCCCTCTCTGCATACCGATAGTGCCTTCCTGAATTAAGTCCAGCAAATCGACGTTTCGTTTGATATACTTTTTAGCAACGGATACTACCAATCGTAGATTTGCCTCTACCATTTTTCGTTTGGCTCTTTCACCTTCGCGAATAATTCTCTGCAATTCATGACTTGATAAGTTTGTGGCCTCAGCCCATTCTGCCATTGTCGGTTTACGGCCTAAACTTTCAGCAAGGGTCTTATTTACTTCATGCAAAGCTGTGAAACGTTGGACTTGTTTTCCATAAAGAATTTCTTCTTCATGTGTTAATAGAGGTACACGGCCAATTTCTCTGAGGTAAGTGCGTACAGAATCGGTATCTGAGGTTTTCATCTTCATAACTCTTCTCCCGCTAGATATATCTACTAATACATGTAGGGTTTCGATCGCCCTGATTTTAGTTAGCAAGAAAAACGGGCGGGTATTACGCTTTCCTTGGATTTTTTTTAAGAAATTTGTTCTATGGCCATTTATTGGTTGGTTTGGCCTACAGAAAACCTAATTTATAGGTTTGAGATTTATGAAATTTTAGATATGGTCAAAAAACCAAATTATCTTTTGACTCTATTTGTAAGAATTTGTGGACAATATAAAGAAGTATTACTATTTTTTGAGAATGTTAGATTATGTATTAACTAAGGTTTAATCAGCGTTTCGGTACGGAATGCTCTACAAACAGCCGATCGGCGTTTAGCAGTCAGCTTTACGCGTTTGCGTAGTATTCAGGTACGGAAAGGGGATGCGCGACCCCTCGTAAAATGAAACGACTTATAGAAGTCGGGGATTTAAACCCAAGCTTTGAGGGTGCTGAAAGCTTAGTGTTCAGATGCTGATAGCTAATTAACTGCTTTAGTAAAGAATCCAGATTAGATTGGCCTAAAGTAGAGCTTTTTCGTTTCTGATTCTCTTGAGATAATTACTACGATCTTTACACTGCTCAACACTATGTTAAGAATATTAACATTTATTAAGTCTTATGGCTATACCTAAAGCATAATTTTTTAGATGAATGAGTTTAATTACCTAAATCAATTGAATTATCTATAAGAGGGTACTCATAAGTTCTGAAAAAAATTGCATCCTGCACAACAAAATCACAAAAATTTTGCCAAAATATTTAACAAGGTCAAAAAAAGAGTATATTATTAGAAGTATATTTAATTGACTTTTGGCTTTCAATTTTTAACTTTTGACAATATGTATGTCTTTAATTCTGTTTGCATAGCATTTCGCACCGAAAGGTTTCCTCAGAATAACAAACTGTAATTCTCTGTTCCCTATTCCCTAGTGCTATAATTTTTCAGTTTTCCCCATTCGTGGTTGCCAGTAGTACAATGTAACGGTTGTTTTAGTTTTATTATAGAGTGTGATTGAACGTTACACCTTGCCCGAAATGGGTGAACTTTGGACTGAGAATGCCAAACTAAAAACTTGGTTACAAGTAGAAATAGCTGTCTGTGAAGCTCAGGCAGAACTTGGTTATATTCCTACTGAGGCTGTAGAAGAAATTAAGGCCAAGGCTGATTTTGACCCAAAGCGGGTTCTGGAAATTGAGGCAGAAGTCCGCCATGATGTGATTGCTTTCTTGACAAATGTGAATGAGTATGTTGGTGATGTTGGGCGGTATATTCACTTAGGGTTGACAAGTTCCGATGTTTTGGATACTGGATTAGCATTACAGATGGTTGCGAGTCTGGATCTGTTGTTGTCATGTGTTGAAGAGTTGGGACAAGCAATTCGCTATCAGGCACAACAACATCGGGAAACTTTGATGGTGGGTCGTTCCCATGGTATTCATGCGGAACCTATGACTTTTGGTTTTAAGTTGGCAGGATGGTTAGCAGAGGTTTGTCGGAACCGCCAGAGATTGGTACAAATGCGCGATAATATTGCTGTGGGTAAGATTTCTGGAGCTGTGGGGACTTATGCAAATATTGACCCACGAGTTGAGGCGATCGCTTGCCAAAAACTGGAACTTCAACCGGATACGGCGTCTACTCAAGTAATTTCACGCGATCGCCATGCTGAGTATGTGCAAATTTTAGCGTTGTTGACTGCTTCTATAGAACGTTTTGCTGTGGAAATTCGTAATCTCCAGCGTACCGATGTTTTAGAGGTTGAGGAATATTTTTCTAAGGGTCAAAAAGGCTCGAGTGCGATGCCTCACAAACGCAACCCCATTCGTTCGGAAAGGTTAACGGGAATGGCGAGAATTGTGCGGGGTCATGCTGTTGCTGCTTTGGAAAATGTTGCTCTGTGGCACGAACGGGATATTTCTCATAGTTCGGTTGAAAGGGTGATTTTGCCGGATGCTTGCATTTTAACTCATTTTATGCTGAAAGAAACTACTAATTTAGTCAAAAATTTGTTAGTTTATCCAGAAAACATGAAGCGAAATATGAATGTTTATGGAGGGGTGATTTTTAGTCAGCGAGTGCTTTTGGCTTTAGTAGAAAAAGGCATGATTCGAGAGGATGCTTATCAAGTTGTTCAGTCTTGTGCTCATCAAGCTTGGAATCAACCTAATGGTAATTTTCAGGATTTGATATGCAAAAATGAAGAAATTAAAAGTAAGTTATCTGAGGCAGAAATTGCAGCTTGTTTTGACCCGAAGCATCATTTAAAACATTTGGATGATGTTTATCAAAGATTAGGTATTTGAAGTTTGATGTTTGAGTATATAGAGATTTTTTATCCCTTGATAGTAACTTTCAAATGTTGAGCGATCGAGATGAAATACTTGGAGCGATCGCTAATACTTTACAAATGTAGGTTGGGTTGAGCGGTAGCAAAACCCAACAAAAAGTTACTGGTTTTGAGTTTATCAGTGGGATACCAATGTCTATACCACTCAAGGTGAAACCTGGTTTCTTTTTGAGTCCGTAAGTCCCGAACTACTATCTACGATGATCTTCGTTTTAGTTTAGTATTTCCTTTGAACACTGCTCACCGCTGAAGATTTCCCTGTCCTTTCATTGATGAGAGTATTCCATCTACCGTTATCCATGATTACTGTAATCATATCACCAACTTTTGGACTAATTGGACTGGCATAATAAACGTCAAACCTGTTGCCTGTAGAAACGCTCTTCAGCGTAATCCTTCTTCTACTAGAAGACAACCAGATAATACTAAAGGCATATCTTCCTGTCTGAGCAATGGTATTTTTTGGTAAATTTTCTGGAGTGAGTTCGATAGTCTGTAGATCGCTGGTACTTGAAGATATTGCAGGTGAAGTAGTAATTAGAGTAGAATAAATAGTTACGAACACAGCAAGAATAGTTGACAAATTTTTGTTCATAATGAAATGATTCCTTTGGGTGATTTTTTCAAGAACTACATTAGATTTTGGTAGCTATGTAGGGTGCATTGCAACGCACCCCACAAATTTAAACGCTGCTTAGGCAAAATTAATCACGCAACCACCAAATTAATGCTCCGACTGCAACTGGCACCGCAGCTACTGCTACTACGGGAGCGATCGCTACTGAAGTTGCTGTACCTGCTGCTGTTGCCAAAGTTGTGATACCAACACCACCAGTTGTGGTAGCGATACCAGTAGCAGTTGTTCCGGTAACGGTTGCTAATGTGCCGCCTGTAGTAGCTGCTCCAGCTAATGCGGCTCCTGTGGTTACGATATGATGATAGCTCATAAGAAAATGACTCCTTTTATCAGTAAAATTGATGAGGCTTAATCAAGCATTTTTTTGCCTCTCAATTAATACTCTACAAGGCGAATTGATAATGGAAATTATTCCTCACTAACGGTCATTATTAACAACAATGATAAAATTATGACTATTAGAAAAAAACGTTTCGAGGTAAATTCGATGAATCAAGCTGCAAGTAATCCTAAGTGTCTTCAAGATTTAGTTAATTATAATTTTTATGCTGAAGCTCAAGCTACTTGGAATGTTAATAATTTAATTGTTGACTTAGAAAAAATTAGAGAACAATATTCGCGAGTGGGAGAAGGCTTAAGCAAATTTCACAAGCAGTATTTATTAATGGTATTAGTAGGGAAACAATTTCCAGATATGGTGGCTGAACTGGAAGATATTTCATCAGTTGAATCTCTCAGAACTAAACTAAGTAATGATAAAAAGAAAAAAGGGATTCATTTTTGCTTACACAAATTACTTAAACAAGAAATTGGTAATCCTCAAGATATAATTTTTAATTTGTTTAATTCTCAATATAGAAAACAGCCTCAACCTCCTAATTTTGAAAAAGAAAGAAGTTTATTAATTAGAATACCCGATGATATTTCAGCAAAACAATTGTTAGAAATTGAGAACAAAGTGAGGGCGATAACAGGATGTCCTTATCTTAGGGTAGTAGAAATTAAAATGGGTAGTATAATTTTGTATTTAAAAGGTTCTCAATCTGCTTGCGAGCAAATAGAATCTTTGTATCAACAAGGTTTACTTTCAGATAGATTAGGTGTTCCTATTATAGATGTAGAAATCATACCTAGTCAGGTTAATTTAACTCAATGGTTTGATAATATTTTCACTACTGGATGGCAAGCAGCAAATGAATTCTTCACTCCTTCACGATTAGCATTAGTTAGAAGCACAGAAATTCAAGGTGGAAAGTTAATTGATTTACGAGCAGATATGTTAAGTCATGCGGTAGTTTTATTGGTCAATTTAGTACGAGAGGATGATGATTCTCCTGAAGTAGAAATAACTTTACGGGTTTATCCGACTGGGGATGATGTTTATCTTCCTCCTAATTTGAAGCTAATTGTTTTAAGTGAAAATGAAGTATTTCAAGAAGTTACAGCTAGAAGTGAAGATAGGATTATTCAATATAAATTTGAAGGAGAAGTAGGGGAAGAATTTACAGTACAATTAGTGTTGAGTGAAGCTGTAATTACAGAGAATTTTGTTATTTAATAAAGTTAGATTTATTTTAAAACTATGCCAGCCAAAGACATTTTTCATAATGCTGTTAAATCAGCTTTAATCAAAGATGGTTGGAAAATTACGGACGATCCTCTATTTATTAAGCCTAGCACTAGAATATCTCTGTAAATAGATATAGGTGGGGAACGAGCTATTGCTGCAGAAAAAGATGGTCAAACAATAGCAGTAGAAATTAAAAGTTTTTTGTCAATGTCACCCTTGGCAGAATTTCATACTGCTCTTGGTCAATTTTTCAACTATATGTTAGCCTTAAAACTAAATCAGCCTGAACGAATTTTATATCTGGCAATTACTGAAGATACTTACAAAGATTTTTTTAGCGACCCTTTTATTCAACTTTCTGTAAGTACCTATCAAGTTAAATTATTAATTTTCAATCCTTCAAAAGAGGTAATTATTTTATGGAGCGATTAAATTATCCGGAAATTGTCACACAAATACTTAAAGAACACTATCAATATCATACTCAAGATTCACAATATGAAACACAACTAATTCTGGATTATGAAAGAAATCATTACCTCTTAATTTCTTTGCGTTGGCAAAACGAAAAACGGGATTATGGTTGTTCTATTCATGTTGATATTAAAGATGGCAAAATTTGGATTCAGCAAGATTTTACCGAACAAGGAATTGCTCAACAATTATTAGATTTAGGTGTGCCAAAGTCCGATATTGTTTTGGCTTTTCGTTCCCCTTTTGTGCGACAGTTTTCTGAATTTTCTGTAAGCTAGAAATTGTTAGATTTGTAGGTTGGGTTGAGGTATGTTTGCGAAGTATTTCCAACGGAAAAACCCTATTTTGAGGATTCAATTATCAGGCTAGTTTGTTGGGTTTATCCTAACGAATAAGCTCCACTAACACTGTTTCATTCTACCCAACCTACAATACTATAAATTATTGTTTTTGTTGTTTAATTTCTGCTAAAATTTCAGGTAATCTCTCGAAATCTCCCTCAGATAATTTACGCCCTGATTTAGATTTCAGACGGTCAGCTAAGGCATAAAACGCCTCGGTATCGTCTCGATGAGCCAATACATAAGCCCGTAATTCAGATTCATTCATGGTTTGAAAATTAGGATAATTCATAAAATTGTTACCTCACCATTTCTGTCAATTAAAACTTGGATATCTTCACCTGCAAGAATGAAAATATCATTGCTTCTTTCATCTAATCTAACTAGAGAAATTGGTAAATACATCTGTGTAATTCTTTGGCACATAATAAAACAATTAACTGCTTGTTTCTCTGTAGGCATTTTCACACTTCATACCATTCTACTAAACTTACCTCGCCAAGGTTTCTGCAATGTCATTTTGAATGTTCACACATGATTAAGCATTTCTCACTGGTGTTTCCTACAAATTTTTTTGCTGGTTACAAGAGAATAAAGACATTTTTGTTCAACATAAAGCTGGCTTAGGGTCGATCTGGGGTTAAACTCAGATATAACCTCCTCTAATTATAGATATAGAGGTAAATATATTTGACTTTTTTCTAAAAGTCTAGCTGCCTAACCTATCTATAGATATAATTTTAAAATCAATATCATCGCCTATCAAACTCATAAATTTAGGAGCAGTTATGGGAAAGTTAGTTACTCTCAATATTGATGGTGGATTTCAACAGGGTTTTTCGGTGCGCGGTGAAATTTGGCAAGATGTAGATTCGATAAAAAATGAACCTAATTTAGCACTTGCTAGCAAGTCAGCACATTTACCTGCACATTCGGAAATTTTGGAGCAGTATCGTCATTGGCAAAGTTTATATCTAAATTTAGAGGTCTTTTTTTCTAACCGTTTAAAACCTAAACCGGGCTTTACCAACATTTCAGATGGAGATAAAAATCAGGCTTTTAAAAGTTGTAAAAAGGCTGCTAATTTATTATCTAAAACTTTCAATACTTGGTTGCGTTCCTCCGATTTTCAACCCATAGAAATTTTGCTTCGGAATAATTTAGATAAATCGGAAAGTACGAGAATTTTATTAGCCACAGAAAATTATGGTTTACGACGTTTACCTTGGCATGAATGGGATTTTTTCAAGGATTTTCCGAAGGCTGAAATTGCTCTAGCTACTCCTAATTTTCAACGAGTTAATCCGACGAAAAATTTAGACAAAAAAGACAAGATAAAAATTTTAGTTATTTTGGGAGATAATGCCGGAACTAATGCTGATGAACAGGTAATTCGAGAATTAATTCCTGCTGCAGAAATTTGTTGGTTAATAGAACCTCAACGCTCTGAATTAGATGAACCTTTGTGGCAAAAATCTTGGGATATTTTATTTTTTGCTGGTCATGGCAAGACAAAAGATAATGGCAGTATTGGCACGGTTCAAATTAATGGTCAAGATGTTTTGACTATTTCAGAAATAAAAAATCATCTTCAACAAGCAGTTAAGTCTGGTTTAAAGTTGGCGATTTTTAATAGTTGTGATGGTTTAGGTTTGGCTTATCAATTGGCAGAAGGTGAGGATTTACATTTACCGCAAATTATTGTGATGCGGGAAAATTTACCTGTAGCTATTGCTCCGAACTTTCTCCAATATTTCCTGGAAAATTATACTCAAGGTTTATCTTTATATAGTTCTTTGCGGAATAGTCGGCAAAGGTTACAAATATTAGAAAATGATTTTCCCTGTGTCAGTTGGTTGCCTGTTTTATGTCAAAATCCTGCGGAAAATCCTCCCCGTTGGTTGGAGTTGGGAGGAAAGATTCAGAGTTATCCCTACAAAGGATTGAGTGCTTTTACTGAAAAAGATACTGAGATATTTTTTGGCAGGAAAGTGTTGGTTAATTCTTTGTTGTCAAAGGTGGAAAGTCAAAATTTAGTGGCTGTGATTGGTGCTTCGGGTAGTGGGAAATCTTCTTTAGTTGCTGCTGGTTTAATTCCTGAATGGTTGGCTCAAGCTACGGAATTTTTACCTCGTTTTGTGGTGAAAATTCGTCCTGGTTTTCCTCATCAGAATCCTTGGGAAAATTTGGCTGAGGAATTGGGGAAAATTTCACCTAATTTAACTGCAAATAATTTAGCTTTTTTGGAATTGGTGACAAATTTGGAGGCTAATTCTGGGGAGTTAGCTAAATATTTAACTGCCATTGTCCAAGAAAAGAAAGGTTGTCAAATTTTGTTGGTAATCGACCAATTTGAAGAACTTTATACTTTATGTTCTGAGGATAAACGTCGGTCATTTTTGGCAGGTTTAGTTGAGGCGGTTCGGGATGATAGTTGGAAGATTGTTTTAACTTTACGGGCAGATTTTTTATCTCTAGTTTTGGATGAAGATTTGGGTAAGATTTTTGATGAACGGGATAAATTAATTACTCCTATGAATGATGAGGAATTAACAGAGGCGATCGCTCTCCCTGCTCAAAAGTTTGAGGTGGAATTTGCGGATGAGTTAATTAACAGAATGATTCAAGATTATCGGCAAAATTCTGGTCATTTACCGATGCTGCAATTTGCTTTGGAGGAGTTATGGAAAAAGCAAAAGTATGGGGTAATTTCTCTGGCGAGTTATGAAAAAATTGGGGGTTTGACTCAAGTTTTGGGGGATTATGCGGAAAAGATTTATCTTCAGTTAAGTCAGGAGGAAAAAGAGCAAGCGCGATATATTTTTACTCAATTAGTACAACCTATAAGTCAGGAAAAATCCGGGGAAGTTAGTCGCATTGCTACTCGAAAAATTGCGACTTTTGCAGATATTGGCAAGGAAAATTGGCAGTTAGTAATTAAGTTTGCGGACGAGCGTTTGATGGTGACAAATAAGGAAAAAGATGTAGCTTCTGTAGAGTTAATTCACGAAGTTTTAATTACTGCTTGGAGTCGGTTAAAAAATTGGATAGAGCAAGATTGGGAATTTCGACGTTGGCAAGAGAAATTAAGGGATAATTTGAGTCAGTGGGAAAAGGAAAAGAAGGATGACTATTTGTTGCAAGGAGGTTTGTTAAAAGAGGCAGAAAGTTGGTTGGAAAAAGGAGAGCAAAAAATTCCTGAGAAAGAGAGGAAGTATGTTGAGAAAAGTAGGAAAAGGCGAGATAGGGAGCGGCAAAAAGTTATTTCTGGGTTGACTGGTGGTTTGCTGATGGTGTCATTATTTGCTGTGGGAGCGGTGTGGCAATGGCGTCGGGCTGTTGTTGGAGAAAAGAATGCTAATCTCAGAGCTGAAATAGCCACATTAAAATCCCGCTTCAATTCTAGTTTAGAAGTGCAGATGGATGTGCTAAAACTAGCTCAAAAATTACAAGTAATAAAGAATAAGGTTATTCAAAGACAAGGTACAAACCTACTCCGACAAATCATTTACTGGCAGGGAAGGAAAGAAGTCAATAGTTTACAGGGGCACAATAGTGATGTCAAGGGTATAGCATTTAGCCCCGATGGGAAATTGATTGCTTCAAGGAGTTGGGATGACACTATCAAACTGTGGAAAACAGATGGCACTCTAGTTAAGACTTTATCGTTACACACTGAAAGTGTTGATCCTGTAGTATTTAGCCCCGATGGGATAGCATTTAGCCCGGATGGGAAATTGATTGCTTCGGGGACTGATGATGAAACTGCAAAACTGTGGAAAACAGATGGCACTTTAGTTAAGACTTTATCGGGGCACAATGGAGATGTCAATACTGTAGCATTTAGCCCGGATGGGAAATTGATTGCTTCAGGGAGTGCGGATAACACAGTCAAACTGTGGAATTTCAACCGAGATGAGCTAATAGACAACGCTTGCAAGTGGATGAGCGACTACCTGAAAAATCACCCTAACTTAGAAGAAAAAGAACGACATCTTTGCGGTGAAACAGAGCCTTCTGCCACAGCTTTCTTTTTAAAGGGTGAGAAATTAGCAGCAGAGGATAAGCTTGAGGAAGCAGTTTCTCAGTTTCAACAAGCAGTAAAACTTGACTCTAATTTCAGTTTAAATGCAGCAACAAATCTGTTACGAATGGGTAGGGAATTAATAATAGAAAATCAGAGAGTTGAGTTAGGTATTTCTCTATTTAAGCAAGCTCAAACATGGCAACCAGATATTGACCTCAACCCAGATACCAAGGAAATAGATAGAGATCCAGAGAGGGTGGCAAAACAGTTGGTTGCTCTTGGTAAGGTAAAAGAGGAAAAGTAGGAGCGGGTTCATCTGATTTAATGGTTGATATTGTTAATTTGAACTGGAACCAGCCCCCAAGAAAAACAGAAATTAAAAGTGTGTCAAGAGGAAGTCAAATAGTTAGAAAATCCATATAGCAATTCTTTAATCTGTGAGGCAAAGATATTCGATCCCCCCTAACCCCCCTTAAGAAGGGGGGAACTTCAAAGTCCCCCTTTCCAAGGGGGATTTAGGGGGATCGTAGCTGTACCTCGTCCAACAGAGAAACGCCATAGTATGATAATTAATCGTTCAAACTTGCCAAAAAAAATAAATGGAACCTCTACCCAATAACTGGGAAGATATTCAGCCTGATACAATATACCAAACAACCAACAGTCAGTTAGTATCCTTTAGCAAAGAGCAAATACAACTGGGGATAAAATATGACCAAAATAACAAACATTTAAAAACTATTGAAAAAGGAATAGTTCCCCCTCGCAGTAATATCGGACTTTTTGCTTCAGAAGTAGAAGGTTTTGACCTAAAATCAAAAGTATTAGGAAAAGGAGGCGATCGCCGATTTCACGGAATAATTATAGATGGAGTTTTACACTTTCCTGGTTTTGCAACAGAACATTAATTATCAATTAACCATGACTCAAATAGAATTAAAAAATCACCCTGTTTGGCAAGATTTAACAGAAGTAATAGAAAACTTAGATGCCAACTCTTTAGTGAGAGAACATCTAGAATTATGCGATTATAAAATCTGCGGTTATTGGGATGAAGAAGATAAATATTATGAAGAAATTATCTTGCCTCGTTCCCTATCTGCTGAGTTAGTTAGTAACTCAATTGGTGTGACTAACAAAAAACGTTGGATTCAACTAAAATTTATTCTCAAAGCTAATAATATAGCTGCGCAAAATCTGGGAGAAATAACTATAATTTATGATGAAAATATGCAATTTTTAGATGAGAATTGGCAGATAAATATTGACTCTCTTTTTGCCGATAAAGTATAATGTAATTTACCAAAACTACTATCATAAAAAAACAAATGAAAGCTATTGAAGTAACAGGAATTCTTGATGAAAAAGGGCAATTATTCCTCGATCGCCCTATTGAAAATTCAGCCCCAGCAAAAGTGCGAGTTATCGTACTTTTTCCCGAAGTAACAGAAGAAGATGAACCCGATCCTGACGATACTCCAGTTGAAGAAATAAAAGCTAGTCTCAGAAGAGCATTGCAACAAGCAAAATCTGGACAAACTAGACCAATTTCTGAATTATGGGAGAGAATAGATGCAGAATGAAACCAACCCAGTTTCTATCATATTCTCAGATGAATTTGAGGAAAAATTGTATAGATTATCAAAAAAATATCGACGCATCCGCTCTGATATTCAAGCAGTTATCGAACAAATACAAGGAGGTAATTTTCTGGGCGATCGCCTAACCGGAATGGGTGAAGAATTTTTCATCTTAAAAGTAAGAGTCAAAAATAGCAACATTCAAAAAGGGAAAAGCGCTGGTTATCGACTCATTTATCAAGTTGAGTCAGAAACTAGCGTGCTTCTACTAACAATTTACTCTAAAACGGAACGAGAAGATATTAGTCCTAATGAAATTCGCAGTATCTTAGCTGAGTTTTATGCTTCAGAGGATGAATAAATAAACTTGAATTTTATAGTTTCTTAAATGGAGCGATCGCCCCCAAGAAAAAGAGAAATTAAAAGTGTGTCAATAAGCAGTCAAAATGAGAGAGGCAAAAATGTCATTAAAGTCAACAGATCCCACAATCCTTGAAACAGTCAAAGAAAAGCTAGTAAATATTTCCCCGGAACAACTACAAATAGCCCTAGATTTCTTGACTTATCTCCAAGAAAAAGATGAAACAGATGCCCGTTATTTAATGAAATTACCATTAGAAAAAAGACGAAAAATTTTAGCAAAGCAAGCTGAAAAAATGTTAGAACATTATCAGCAAAATAGAGAATGGCAAGAATGACAAACTTGGGATAAAAAAAATAAACTTCAGGATTTTAAGCATAAACTTTCAGACGGAGGTACTGATAACTGATAACTGATAACTGATAACTGAAATAACCCAACGATAGGAGCAGAAATTAGAAAAATTCGTCCGGCTATTATTATTAGTTCTGATGGGATTGGGAGATTACCAATTAAATTAATTGTACCGATAACTGATTGGAAAAATTATTTTGAAAATGATAGTTTGCATATCAAAATAGAACCGGATTTAGCAAATAATTTAACCAATATTTCTACTATCGATCTATTGCAAATAAGAGGAATGGATTTGCAAAGATTAGTCAAAAAAATCGGTGTTTGTTCTAGTGAAATTATGAATAAAATATCTACAGGTATTGCTTTATTAGTAGAATATGATGATTAAATTTCCCCTCAGATATTTCTAGTATTTTGTAGGTTAGGTTGACCTTAAGGAAACCCAACAATCAGCTTGTATCTGTAGTAGAAGGATTTGACCTAAAATCAAAAGTATTAGGAAAAGAAGGCGATCGCCGATTTCACGGAATAATTATAGATGGAGTTTTACACTTCCCTGGTTTTGCAACAGAACATTAATTATCAATTAACTATGACTAAAATAGAGTTAAAAATCACCCTGTTTGGCAAGATTTAACAGAAGTAATAGAAAAATTAGATGCTAACTCTTTGCTGAAAGAACATCTAGAATTATGCGATTATAAAATTTGCGGTTATTGGGATGAAGAAGATAAATATAGCAGTCGAAGCAAAGGTTAGGACAGATAAAAAGCTTAAAACTCAGACAAAGTAATACTTTTCCTTCTTCCTTCTTCCTTCTTCCTTCTGCTATATTATGAAGAAATTATCTTGCCTCATTCCCTATCTGCTGAGTTAGTTAGTAACTTAATTGGTATTAGTAACAAAAAACGTTGGATTAAACTAAATTTTGTTCTCAAAGTTAATAATATAGCTGCACAAAATCTGGGAGAACTAACTATAATTTATGATGAAAATCGGCAATTTGTAGATGAGAATTGGCAGATAAATATTGACTCTATTTTGGCTTATCAACTATGATATGGAACTTAGCTTTGATGATATAATTAAAGACAAATTCATAATAAATCTGAAAATGACATCTCCATCTAATCAACAAAAAGCGATCGCCATAACCGAACGAGGATTAACAATAACAGGAACTCGCATAACCATCTACGATATCATGGACTATTTAACAGCACAGTACCCACCCCAGTTTATCCGCAGTATGCTAAGTCTCACCGACGAACAACTTCAGGCAGCTCTATCTTATATTGAAGCTCACCGTCCAGAAGTTGAAGCAGAATATCAAACGGTACTCCAAGAAGCAGAAGCACTCCAAAAATATTGGGAAGCACAAAATAGCACCCTATTTGCTCGCATTGCTACCACACCCCCAAAACCAGGAACAGAAGCTATCCGCGCCAAACTGCAAAGAGCTAAAGCTCAACTGGAATCACAAGTATGAACTTTTTGATCGATTATAATCTCAATGGACCTGCTCTAATTCTACTAGGTAGTCTGACAGCTAGTGGTTGGTTAGATTTGATTGACATTCGTTTTGTCAGTTTTTCCGAAGTGAGATTACCAATGAATAGTAGCGATCGCGAAGTTTGGCGGTTTGCACAAGCTAATCAAATGATTTTATTAACCGCTAACCGCAGTATGAAAGGTAAAGACTCTTTGGAGCAAGTCATCCGAGCAGAAAATACCTCTACATCCTTTCCTGTATTAACCATCGCTAATGTCGATTGACTCCTAGCTAACCCAAATTATCGAGAGCGTTGCGTCAACCGCTTAGTAGAAATTGCGATCGATATTGAATATTACCAAGGGACAATGCGACTTTTTATCCCTTGAAATTTATTGGAGCAAATATCATATAATTCATTGAAACTACTATCATAAAAAAACACATGAAAGCTATTGAAGTAACAGGAATTCTTGATAAAAAAGGGCAATTATTCCTAGACCAACCTATTGAAAATTTACCTCCAGGAAAAGTCAGAGTTATCGTACTTTTTCCCGAAGTAACAGAATAAATTGAACCCGATCCAGACGATACTCCTGTTGAAGAAATAAAAGCTAGTCTCAGAAGAGCATTGCAACAAGCAAAATCTGGACAAACTAGACCAATTTCTGAAATGTGGGAGGGAATAGATGTAGTTGAATTTGTGTAAAATCAAACTATCCTTAGTAGAAAAAATGAAAGATCGCTGATAAAAATAAAAAGTTGAAAACTATGACCAATGAAGGAGGAAAAATTAGTGCCATTCAAATCCAACAAATTCAACTTATCGCTAAACAATACGACATAGGAACTTGCTTGCAATGTGCTGCTGCTATTAAATCATATTTAAAATCTCAGAAAATTCAAGGCAGACATATTAGAGTCGAGACTTTTTCTCCATACGCATTACAAGGAATTATCTACGATGATGGCACAAATCAACAAATCGCAACCAACGGATTCCACGAGGGAATTGCTATTAATATAGAAGGAATAGAAAAAGTTTTTGATAACATTTATAATGAAGGAAAACCAATAGACAAATGGTTCCAAGATTTAGTCGTTATTCCTGGCAACCAACTTAATTTAATTAACAAAGAACAATTTTAGTAAAAACACAATAAAAGTTACTATGCTTAATTTTTCTGACCTTTTACCCGAAATAAAAAAAAGACCAACTCTCTATTTAAGTAGATACTCAATCTTTGATTTTCAGTCTTTCTATTACGGTTACGATTTAGCAAGAAATCAACTAGGATTACCCAGATCGGAAAAAGACCAACAATTTGAAGAATTTTTATTATGGTTACGGGAGAGATATAAAATAGAAACAACCCAATCATGGGCAAATCTCATCCTGTTTCATTCTGTAGATGAAAGAGACGCTTTAGAACGTTTTTTTGATTTATGGGAAGAATTTAAGTTAGGTTTAATCAAGCAAGGTAAAGGAATTTGGCAAGACCGAAAAGATACTCCCAGTTTAGAAGAATTAAGAAAAGAATTTAATCGTTAATAAACTAAATATGTCAGAGCAAAATATTATTACTATCGAACCAGGAAAACGTAGTGGAAAACCTTGTATTCGAGGTATGAGAATAACTGTTTATGACGTACTTTCTTATCTAGCTGCGGGGATGACTTATGAAGAATTATTAGAAGATTTTCCCTATTTAACACTCGCAGGATATTTTAGCTTGTCTGAGCTATGCTGCTGAACGAGAACAACAAACTTTAATAGTACCCAAATGAAACTTTATCAGCAAGACAGAGAATGGCAGGAATTACAAACCTGGGATGAATTATATGAGTAATGATAATTCACCGCTTGGTGCTAAAACAATACAATTATAGTAAGCATTTGCTTAACTTCTCAACATTTTTAAACAAAGAATTGAAGCACAAGAACAGCAAGCTTAAATTGTACACTAAAGGTAATAAAGCTGATAGCTGATAGCTGATAGCTGACCGCTGTTTGCGCAGCATTCCGGAGGAAATGCTTACCAAACATGAGTAAAACTAGGATTGCTTCTATCTTAATGCCTTATTCTATATCAGGGTGCACCATTACAGCTAAAATATAAACTGCGAAAACTATTTAAAAATCCATCGTAGGGCACTATCTTATATGTGTCAGTCCACTACTTCTATTTCTCAAATATTATTCAAATGCACGCAGAAAAGTTACCACCCCAAACATTTCATCGAGTCCGTCCACCACATCGGGTAGCCAAGCGACGTCCAATTAAAATACGTCGGCGAGTTAAAACTAAAAGTACAAAACTAATATTATCCCAGTTAAAATATAAAAATATCCTGGCATTAGTCGCTGTATTAATGACCGCGAGCTGGATTATTACCCTACCCTTCAGAAGTCGCTCAGTTTCACCGACAGCTAAACCTACTCCTCAAACCTCAGTATCACCTACTCTCGTACCACCCTATGTACGGCCAGTTCCTCAACAAACTCCAGAAGACTTAGGATTTGCCTACAATGTTCGTAGACAACCCCCTCTACGTTATAGTCCTCAACTACAGGAAATAGTTGATGAATTGGTGAAAATTTCTGAAGAAAAAGGGCTACCAACAGAACCTTTATCTATTAGTTTAATCGATGTTAGTAACCAAGATATTCATACATTTGCTGGATATCAAAGCCAAGAAGTTAGGTATCCTGCTAGTGTATCTAAATTATTTTGGATGGCTGCATTTTATGGGGCAGTAAAAAAAGGTTTAATAGATGATGAATCTAAGTTTGATGAAGATTTGAGAGCAATGATGCAGAAATCTCATAACGATTCTGCAAGTAAAATTTTAGATGCAATTACTGATACTAAATCGGGGAAAACATTAGAAGGAAAAGATTTAGAAAAGTGGTTAGAAAAAAGAAAGTCAGTGAACGAATTTTTCCATAAAGCAGGTTATAACAATTTAATAGTTAGTACAAAAAATTATCCTCGATATTACCCTAGTCAAGAAGGTCCTGTCGGTCGCGATCGCCAACTAAGGAAGAAGGATGGTAAGTTTCTCAGAAATTTGATTTCCACCGATCATGCAGCCAGGATAATATATGAAATATACACCAGGCAGGCAGTTTCACGCAAGTACAGTACGAGAATGGCTTATTTGTTAACTAGAGATTTAAGACCCGAAGCATGGCAAAATGACCCCTACAATGGAATCAAGGGTTTTCTCGGCGAATCTTTACCTAGCAATATTTATTTCGGTTCTAAAGTTGGTTTTACTAGCAAACATCGTATGGATGTGGCGTTTGTGAGAACTTTGGATGATAAAGCTATTTATATTCTGGCGGTCTTTGCAGAAGATCGTGCTTATGCTAGAGATGAGGAAATATTTCCCAAGCTTTCTCGCCATGTTTACGATCGCATGATGGCGTTGAATAGGGAATAAGGAATAAGGTATAGGGGTCATTTCAGTTATCAGTTATCAGTTATCAGTTATCAGTACCGACAACTATTGCCAGAGAAAACGAAAATACGCTCATTGAATATTTTTTCATCCCCCTTTTAGGGGGAGGCACCTACCCCAATTTTTCGGTAAATAATTAATTGATAATTTCTGTACAATAATCGATCGGGACTTACGCAAATTAACTTTTCAAGCACCATCTGTAGGGGCAAATGGCATTCGCCCTCACTAGATGTAGAGTCTCTGCGTAAGTCCTGTTGATTTTATTTTTGACTTTTACCGAAGAATTAAATAATTAAATAAATAATTAAATAATTCTGCTTGAAAGCCTCCCCTTTCAAGGGGAAAAAAATAAATTTTTTCCTTTTATTCAATCAATTCCGTTTTAGGGAGAGGTAATTATCAATTATCCATTATCAATTATCAATTATTGAACAGATGTCTAATTATCCCGCTCTTATTCATCAATTCTTTATCAAACAGGATTGGGTCTAAAACCCCGCCTTTTAAGGCGAAATATTTTTGGAGCTTTTCTCAAATCCCCTTCCCCTGCTGGCTCCCCTCCTGGGAGGGGTGGGGGTGGGTTGGGGAGGGGTGGGGGTGGGTTGGGGAGGGGTTAGGGGTGGGTACACTTGCTGACTTGCAGACTTGCAGACTTGCTGACGCGCGTTAACCCTGCTCCCTGCTCCCTGCTCCCTATTCCCTATGCTTGGAGGAGATGTCTAATGTAAGTCAGCTAAATTTGTCTCATTGTATACAGATGCAATTACCTCATCATCATAATGCCAATTATTATTAGCGAGATTATTTTACCGGATTTGATTTGAGATGAAATAGGTTAATGTTTACTACAGATGATTGATAGGGAGATGAGGAGATAGCATATATGGCTAAATCTATCTGAAATATATATCTAATTTTAGTCATTGCATAATTGCGGGACGTAATATGTCAGAGAGCAGAAACCATAATCCCCGTATCTGGTGTGTCTGGTGTGTCCCCGTGTCAGCCGAAATCATCCCAGTATTCAGCAATGTCTAATTTGATGTTATCAAACAGGATTGGGTCTAAAACCCCGCCTTTTAAGGCGAAATATTTTTGGAGCGGGGCTCAAATCCCCTACTTCCCCTCCTGGGAGTGGCTAGGGGTGGGTACACTTGCTGACTTGCAGACTTGCTGACTTGCAGACTTCGTTAAGGCGCTACGCATTAAGGTGTTTGACATTTCTCAACCCGGAAGCACTTTTAACAGTTTACTATTCTCTATTCAAGTAGCGCTATACAAGTTATAATGAAATTAAATAGGAAACATTCTGCTTCCTATCACATTACTTACTTTTTTTCAAGTGGTAAAACTTGTAAAAACTGACTTTAATAAAAAAATCTCACTATTGATTTTTAATTATTTAGTTTTACTTATAATACCTTGTCAAAGGTAAGTGTGTTAAACTATAAATCTAGAAGGTAACTTCCCCAGAAGCACAAAAAATCCACGAATAGGTAAAAGTGAGAATTGGGGAGTTAATTTCTAGAAGAATTTAAAAAAAATTAAGAGGTATTATGAGCCAAAAGGTTATGCACCAGATGGAAAAATTTCAGCGTCAGGTGAATTCCCTCGTAGAATCTAATGTAATCAAGCCAACAGATAGTATCTGGAAAATAGCCCTACTTTTTGGGGATAAGTGGCCTTATTGGAAAAAACAACTTCAAGACTTTGAATTTTCTATGCAAGACCCAATCGGCGAAATTTTGGTTGTAGAGGTGTGGGAAGAAGATTAATCTAACTTCTTCATCAAATTAAGACTGATGAGGCTGAATAAACAAATCTTGAGTTTAAGCCATAGATATCGGTAAAATGTAGTAGATTAGCCCCAACATCTAGGCAATAAGACTGAAAGTATAGAATAATTAGGCGATCGCTCTACAAAATAAAACAAAAATAAAACAAAACTTTTTGGTTTCTCGGCGTGTAATCAGGAAACTAAATTGATACCAAAGCAATTTTCAAACTGATAACTTCATAACTGAATAAAGGTTTATTAGGATTTATGAGAAAAAAAATGTGCTAGTTGTTAAACTCAGAATGATTCATCTCAAGTTAAGTTCATTCCCATGAACATAGTTGCTCACTTTTGAGCGCATATGTGGTTAGAGTGTAGCTTTAGTTCGTCAACTTAGCTAGGAAACTCTGTAAATTCTTTGAGCTTAACCCTGAGTCGATTGATTGAGTAAATATCTAAATACATTTGTTTTTTTAAGAAGTTTTGTTTGTGATATAGCACTACACAAATAGGTTTGAGTATTTATAATTGCTCTAACTCAGTCAGGGATTACTTCTAAATTCTGACTTGCGCGTAGCGCTATATCTCTACCAATAACTCAAAAATCCTTGTACATACTGAGATATTTCAAGACCGATGATGTGCATCAAAGGCAATCTTTTAAAGCATCTGCTAGTTCCAGAGCAGTTTGATAGCGATCGCCAGGTAATGGTTGAGTAACTTTTTCAATCACCCTCCTTAGTTCTGGTGTAATAGTGGGAACGCTTTCAAGATAAAACCGATAACCATTACCACGATTATCATAGAAGTGCATCGGACTTTGAGCAGTCAACAAAAATATCGAGGTTGCACCTACCGCATATAGATCCGATTGAGTCAAAGGTTGCCCCCGGTCTTGTTCGGGAGCGCTATAACCTTCTGCGCCGATCCGCGTACCCAAAGGCGTTCCAATCTCTTTTACTGCCCCAAAGTCCAGAACTATTATCTGATTATCGCGACGACGCACTAGAAGATTAGCAGGTTTAATATCCCGGTGAATCAGTGGAGGTTCTTGTGAGTGAATATATTCTAGAACCTCGCAAGTCTGAATCATCCACTCAATTGCCTGTTTTGGCAACACCGGTCCTTGTAAAGAAATACGTTTTTCCAAATCCTGACCGTGAATCATTTCCATAGCCAAATATTTCTTGTCTTCTTCCACAAAAAAGTCAAAAAACTTAGGAATTCCTGAATGATTTAATGATTTCAAAGCTCTAGCTTCTCGTTCAAATAATTCTTGAGCTTTGCGAATCTGAGCCATATCAGCATTCATTTCTTTTAATACTACCAAAGCAGCAGCAGGTGAAGCGCCTACTTGTAAACTATTGCGATCGCGATCCCAAGCCAAATAGGTAGTACCCATGCCGCCCTGACCCAATATCCGTAATACCTGATATTGACGAATACTGCGTTCAACTTTAACTGGTTTACCACAATAAATGCAAAATAAGTTTCCGGGTGGGTTATCACCAGCTCGGGAACAACATTGTTGAGGAGCATTAGCAACAGATGGAACCTGAATCTGAAACTTTAAAATAGGACCACCTCTGGCTAACTGAATCAGGAAACCATCAGAAATAATTCCCTGAGACATCAAAACTCCATTCACAAAAGTTCCATTTGTACCTTGACTGACTAATCGCCAAATATTTCCAGATTGGGACTTTGGTATTTTGTGTAGCTCCAGATGATATCGTGAAACTAAACTATCAGATAAAACAACCTGATTATCAACAGAGCGACCAATCTTAATTATTGATTCATTCTGAAAGTCCCAATTTTTTAAAGGAGTATTTTTTTGAGGGTCTAGGAGGGTTAACCTAATCACAATCTATGTTTGAATTTCAAATTTTTTGTATAGCGCTACGCGCTAGGGAATAGGGGATAAAGCAAAAGTTAAAAGTTAAAAGTTAAAAGTTACAAGTTACAAGTTACAAGTTACAAGTTACAAGTAATCCCTGAAGCTCGTTTGAGCATTTATAAATGTCGGCACCTTTTGTTTCTACTGCTATACCAATTCACTTTAAAAATGTCACAAATAGTTGGTGACTAAGGCAAAAGTCAAAAGTTAAAAGTTAAAAGTAATCCCTGAAGCTCGTTTGAGCGTTTATAAATGTCCGCGCCTATAGTTATCGACTGCTATACCAATTCACTTTAAAAATGTCACAAATAGTTGGTCATTTCAGTTATCAGTTATCAGTACTTCTAGCTGTTTGCGCAGCATGACAAAGGTCAAGCAAAAGGCTAGACATAAGAAATATTATCTTTTTTTATCCCCTTAAAAGGCTATGCTTTATAAACATCTTTCTTAACATAAAACGTAGACATTATAGACAAGTTATCTACAAGTCTTTAAAAGGTTTTTGCCAGAGAAAAAGTGTATTAAAAAGTACATTGTTTTTGATAACTTAAGTAGTTTTTCCTATCTACTATGATTATTTCTCTCTTCTCCCCTGCTCCCTACTCCCCTGCTCCCCACAAGGTTTTCAGAAGTTCCCGATCGGGGATAGCTTAAAAGGGGAGAGTTTAGACCGAATTTTTCGGTAACTGATGAAGTCAAATAATAAGCTGAAATTACTGTATATTAAAAATTTTAAGTACTTAAAATATAACTTTTAACTTTTGACTTTTGACTTTTGAATTTAATGAAACGGTATTGCTAACTTAACTTTTTTGTGGCTTCACTAAAGCACGAATCACAATTGCTGTAATGTTATCGTGACCATTATACTGATTTGCCAAATTAATTAACTGGTTTACACCAAACTCTAAATTAGCTTGTTTGTCTAAAAGAGGTTCGAGGAGATTTTTCCAATTATTTTCCAGGAACTGATTATCTGTTAAACCATCAGATGCTAGGATTATGAGACTATCCTCATCAAGCTCGAAAAATTGTACATCAGGTCTGACAAAATCTTCATCTCGCGGTCCTAAAGCTTGAGTTAATTGATAAGCATCTGGGCGACCATAGGCTATTTCTGGTTCAACTCCACGATTAATTTCTCTCTGTCCTACTTCATGGTCTAGAGTGATCTGCTCTAACCCTCCCTGACGAGAGAGACGATACAAACGACTATCACCCACATGAGATACAGCGACTTTTGTATCGTAAACCATTGCCATTACTAAAGTAGTACCCATCCGACTACTACCAGAACGGACTTCTTGTTGATTAATCTCGTAAATTACCTGATTTGCCTGTATAATTGCCTCACGAATTATTTCTGCAGAGGGCAAACCAACTGACCAACTACTTTCAACTTTAAAGTATTGTTTAATAGTGTCTACTGCTACTTGACTCGCTATTTCTCCGCTATCGTGTCCTCCCATACCATCGCAAAGTATATAAAGTCCTTTAGCTTGAATAATTTTTTCGGTGGGTGTTTCTTGGTTTTCTATCTGAGTTTGAATTCCAAAAGAATCTTCATTATGGTCTCTTTGACTACCTACGTCACTTTTTCCGGAACTTTCTAAATTTACCAACTGTATTGGTAAAAGTTCAGTGTTTTGAGTTTCTATATTTTCTACTATCTGCGGAGAAGTATCATCAGTTTGCAAAATTGTAGTTGCTGATGTAGGAGGTGGTTGGGGTTGTAAGTTTTCTTCAGTAGTCATTAGATACGATCGCAATTGTTCTATAGTTTGTATTTTACCATCTCGCCAATCTTGCATTAAAGCTGTTACCCAACCAAACTGTGTCCGTTGAGATTGCTCAAATAATGATTGCCAGAATTTGATTAAATCTTGGAGATTTTGAGTCTCGCCAGGTTTTGAATACAGATGTTGTAGTTTGATATTATTATTTTCTGTTTGACTTACCCGGATATTTTCTGATTCCAGTATACTTTGGCAACAATGCCATGGTGTTAGAGCTATCCAAAGTTCGGTCATTTGTTGCAACCAGGATAGAATTTGTAGTTGGGAAAGGTTTTCGCTTGCCCAAAGGTTTGCTAATAATGGCAAACTACTGTAGTCTCCCACAAGTAATATTTCTTCGTTTTGCGACTGCCAACTATCCTGAATGGTAGGAAAGTGTTGAGGTAGTTGAGCATATAATGCTACATAAGGTTGAGCAATTGTGGGAATAATCAATGCTCCTATCTCCGTTGCTTCTCCCTGTTGGTTTGAGGTAGGGAATTGACTTTCTTGATTTTGGTAACTTGATAACTGATTCTCTTGAGAGGTAGAAGTGGGCGGTCTAAATTTACCGGAGTTAGTTCGCAACCAAGCTTTCAGGGGGGTTTCTTCTAGTGGTTTACAGTCTAATACTTGCACTACTACCATTTCACCTTGGTTTTTTGGTGGTATAGCTTCCAATAGTTGGTAGCGCTTTTGGGAATCTAAATATTTTTCTGATGCAGTGGAGGAAGTTTCTAGATCGTCACTTCTATTTGAGGATAATTGATTTTTTGTATTTGCTGCTTCAGACATGGGACTGAGAATGTCTGCGGTAATTGATTCAGTATTATCTAATTCTTCTAATTTTTGGCATGGATCGTCAACTTCAGTTATTGTTTCTGGTAAGGTATCTTCTGATTCTACTTCGGCAGCAGGTTGTAGATCGACTTCTATTTTCTTCTCTGAACTTTTGGAGGATTCTAAAATCTCTTCGGGTTCTTTTGTAATGACATCTGCTGCTGACTCTGCCGAATCTTTGGCCAGGGGACTTGCTCCACTCATTACTTCTTCTTGCCCCATTTCTTTGAGATTAATTTCAGGTGAGTCGGGGAGGAGAGTTTCTCCTTGAGTAACTATAATTGCCTTCCATACTTGGGCTATATCAGCACCACAGTTGTGACATTTTTGAACGCTCAGGTACACTTGCGCTCCACATTGATGACAATTTTTGTGGGTTAGGGATGTACCACATTTTTGACAGTATTTATTCTGGTTCGGGTTTTCAAACTCACATTGGGGACAGATGAGCATAATAGAGGGTTAATTCAACAATTAATAATGAATAATGAATAATTACCTCTTCTTTTCAAGGAGAGGATTGACTAATAATGAAAATTTGTCTTTTATTATCTCCTTAAAAGGGGAGGCTTTAAACTACAATTTTTTGGTAACTTGATTTACTAATATTTATTAACATAAGTTCATGTACATAGTTATACTTATCTAGTTATATAGATTCTAGTTATATAGATTATGCTAAAATCTGACAAACAGAGTAGTAGACTGACACTGCTAAAACTGTGCATATGAATTTTTTTTTCTAGATGTGTTTATCAAAATAATATGGGTCGCGCAACCCCGTCTTTTAAGGCAAAATATTTTTGGAGCTTTTCTCAAATCCCCTACTTCCCCTCCACGGTCGGGGTTAGGGGTGGGTTCTCCACGGTCGGGGTTAGGGGTGGGTTGACTTCTGACTTCTGACTTCTGACTTCTGACTTCTGACTTCTGACTTCTGGCTTCTGACTTCTGACGGGGTGGGTATCCTCATTTCCCCATCTAATGTGTGTCAGTCCACTAATGCAGGATGGCAGAAATAACTAACCAGTTATAAAATCCTAAGAGCTTTACCAATCAATACTTTTGACTTTTGTAAGGGCGAATGCCATTTGCCCCTACGACTTTTGACTTCCGGGTAGCGGCACTAGAAGGGAATAGAGATAGTAGTATCTTCTAATATTGTCTGAGCTGCGATCGCTTCTATTGTTTTTAATGGCACTTCACAGAAGTATTTTTGCCTAAATTGTTCTTCTGATATTGCTGCTAGGAACTTTCCGATTATTTGGGATTGAGTTTCTGGTTTTTGGTTTTTGATTTGATTTTGAGTTATGTAAAAAGCTTGGTCTTTATACTTGACATTAAAGCATAAATATTGTAGCACTTGAAAACCTAATTTAAGAGTAGTATCGCCAATACTTAATTTTTTTAGGAGTTGATAACGGGTTACAGGTTTAGCTGTACGACTGAGATATTTAGCAATACCCAAAAGTTGTTGCCAGATATCTGTGGGAGGGACAATAGGAGGTTGTGAGTAGGCGATCGCTAATTTCTTTTGTTGATTTATTGCTCTCCGGAACCAGATTCGCAAATCGTTCCAGCTAGTGGGACATTCTTTGAGAAGAATAACATCTTTTTGGCGATTAATTCTTATTTCTTCTAGATTACCGATTCTCTGACTATTACGCCAGTCCCAAATCCAATCTACAAGGTTTGATGTTTTAACTTGAGTATTTTGGAGCGATGGTTGTACGGCAATAAGTCTGACTTCATAACGTTTTTTATAAGCATTGAAGTCTAGCTCTACCACTGCATCACATCTTTCTGCGGGAATTTCATCTTTATAATGACCCCACCAAACACCAGGAAAACCCTCCTCCCCAGACTCATCCCAAATTTCAAAATCTGTTTTGATATATTGAACTTTTTTTCCGTGTAAATCTTTTTGATTTCTGTGCCAAACATTACTAAACCAACAATTTTGGACTAAAAGTTTAGGGACGGGGTTGCCCATACCACAGGGTTCTAAAAGTTTAAGTTCCTGAAATAAATCTCTACCCAACTCAGATACAGTCACAATTAAATCTACATCTATTGTTGAAGTCTGGTTAAAAGTCGTTCCTAATGTTTGTCCTAATAATTGATTAATCGCATCTGTAAATATGGGAATATTTTCTACTGGCAAACTCAGACCAGCAGCAAAAGGATGGCCTCCAAACCGATGTAACAAATGTTCCTGATTTTTAACTAACTGGTATAAGTCTATTTGACCAAAGGAACGTGCGGAACCACGGGCTAATAATGGTTCCTCAGAGCTTTTGACCGCCTCAGTTTCTTCAGTTAACAAAATAGTGGGACGGTTGTATTCTTGAGCTATTTGACCTGCTACTAATCCTAACACACCTACAGGCCATTGAGGGTCTGTGAGAACTATGACGTTAGTGGTAGAAAGGTCTAGTTTGGTCAATTTTTGGGTAACGTCTCTAACGACTTCTTTTTGTAGGGATTTGCGCCTAGAGTTGGCCAGTTCGGTTTCTCTGGCTAGTTTTTGACAATATTGGGGGTCACGACTGGTGAGTAATTCTACACAAAAGCTGGCATCTCCGATGATTCTACTGACAGCGTTAATTCTAGGGCCAATACCAAAGGAAATATCTGTGGGGCGATCGCCTGTTTTTTTACATAATTCTAATAGTTTGGCAATTCCTGGTCTGGTGGTTTTGTTGAGTTGTGTACTTAATTTTTCAATTCCTATTTGTGCTAAATACCGAGATTCTCCTGTTAGTTGAACTAGGTCGGCAATTAAACCAATGGCTACTAAATCTAATAGTTCTTTTAAGGGTAGTTTAGGTATTTCTGGATGAGTTAAATAAAGTGCTTCTATTAATTTATAAGCTACTCCAACTCCGGAGAGATTATATAGGGGATGAGAGGGGGATAAATAACGAGGATTAATAATAGCTAATAAGGGCGGACGTTGAGGGGGAAGGGTGTGGTGGTCGGTGACTATTATATCTATTCCGAGGTTATTTGCATATTCTATTTCGGCAATATTTGTACTACCTGTATCGCAGGTAATTATTAAGCTATAATTTGTTTTTGCTAACTGTTCAATTCCAGCAATATTTAAACCATGAGATTCTGTCAATCTGTTAGGAATGTAATAAGTTAATTGATTATTTTTCTGAAAAAATTCTCCTAATCCATCCCAAAGTACAGATGTTGAAGTAATGCCATCAGCATCAAAGTCTCCCCAGATAGCAATTTTTTCTTGATTGTTTTTAGCATCAATAATTCTTTCTACAGCTTTGTTTATTTCGATGCCAAATTCAAAGGGGTTAGTTGATTTATATTGTTTTGGGTCTAAAAAACCTGCTAATTTTTGAGTATCTTTAATTCCACGCTGCCATAAGAATTGTGGTAGATATTTTACGGATAATTTTGGTGCATAATTTTTGACAATTTCCACAAATGAATTGGGCGGATTATCAGAGGCAGAAATTTGCCAATAATTTCTAGTTTCAGGCATTTTTAATATATATAATTTATCGTCAGTATGCTGGGGTTGGTTTTTAGGTATTAGCTGGTATATATTAGGTGGTAGATGAAAAATTTAGGTCTAAATAATTAGATGAAATCGCCCTGATATTTGCTACATCTATTGGTGGATGGGGAGATTCCATAATTACTTGTATTTAATTCAAATAGCAATTTTTAAGATCTCGCTCAATGTTCAGCTTTTGTGAAATTACTGTAGCATTATTTCTCATATTTCAGATTAGTACTGACGAAATTGAGTAAAAAAAAACTACTGTTTTTACCTAAAATATACCACCTTCTTCAAGGGTGGGTTGATATTGTTTTGCATCTAAAAAACCTGCTAATTTTTGAGTATCTTTAATTCTACGCTGCCATAATAATTGTGGTAGATATTTTACAGATAATTTTGGTGCATAATTTTTGACAATCTCAACAAATGAATTAGGGGGATTATCGGAGGCATAAATTTGCCAATAATTTCTTTTTTCAGGCATTTTTAATATATATAATTTATCGTCACTATAACGTAAGCATTCAGCATTCAGCATTCAGCAGTCAGCTATCAACTATTACTTTTGGTAAACTTTCAAAGCTATATTAATTCAGCCCGGATTAAATCTTACTACTAGACTGACACAGCTAAAACTGTGCAATAGATTTTTGTTTGATAGATGTCTTTTTCTCCCCACACTTCCTACACTTCCCACACTTCTCACACTTCCTACACTCCCCACACTTCCCACCCTCCCCATCTAACGCACCATTTAAGGTGTGTCAGTCCAGTAGGTTTTAGGTGGTAGATGAAAAAAATTCATCTAAATACTTGTATGAAATAGCTCCAGGGTCATTTCATTCTAGATTTTGGCAATTAATTTATTGCTTTTCAGACAGCGAAAGATAAATTCCCTAAATCTTGAAATAACGTGATTTAATAAATACATAAAATGGCACAGTTTAGAATAAAATAGCCCTGATATTTGCTACAGATATTGGTGGATGGGAAGATTACATAATTACTTGTATTTAATTAAAAATTGGTCTTTTACTATCTTGCTCAACTTTCAGTTTTTTTAGGTTTTAGGTTTTAGGTTTTAGGTGGTAGGTGGTAAGTAGTAGGTTTTAGCTTTTAGGTGGTAGATTTTATATAGAACCCGATTATAAAGTATATGTTTATAATTCTATCCACACTTCAATATTAAATATTAAATCAGACCATCTCCCCATCTCCCCACCTCTGCCAACTATATAATAAGTATTCAACCAAATTTGATATTAGGTGGTACATGGTAGGTTTTAGGTGGTAGATGAAAAAAATTCATCTAATATCAAGTCTCATTAATTAGCCATAATAAAAATCTTCTTCTTTTAAGAGGGAATATTTTTTCAGTCCGAATGCTGGGCAAACAAATTTTCCCTTCTTCCCTACTCCCTACTCCTTACTCCCTACTCCCTAAATTTTTTATTGGGGTTATTTAAAGAAACATGATATAAATACTTGTATGAAATAGCCCCAGGGTCATTTCATTCTAGATTTTGGCAATTAATTTATTGCTTTTTACACAGCGAAAGATAAATTCCCTAAATCTTGAAATATCGTGGTTTAGTAAATACATAAAATGGCACAGCTTAGAATGAAACTGCTCTGGAAATAGCCCTGATATTTGCTACAGATATTGCTGGATGGGAAGATTACATAATTACTTGTATTTAATTAAAAATTGGTCTTTTACTATCTTGCTCAACTTTCAGCTTTTGTGAAGTAACTTTAGCGTGATTTTTCGTATTTGATATTAGTAGTGAAGAAATTGAGTAAAAAAAACTACTGTTTTTATCTAAAATCTACCACCTTATTCAAGGGTAAATGGATATTGTTTTGAGTCTAAAAAACCTGCTAATTTTTGGGTATCTTTAATTCCACGCTGCCATAATAATTGTGGTAGATATTTTACGGATGATTTTGGTGCATAATTTTTGACAATTTCCACAAATGAATTGGGCGGATTATCGGAGGCATAAGTTTGCCAATAATTTCTAGTTTCAGGCATTTTTAATATATATAATTTATCGTCACTATACTGAGGTTGGTTTTTAGGTATTAGCTGGTATATATTAGGTG
>JAXHSW010000061.1:0-21773 GCA_034190295.1 Cyanobacteriota bacterium
GCAACTGGATTATGGAACTTATATCTGATGGCAGCATAAGTAATCACATTACTAAGGAAATATATCAGTTTTTGTTTGAGTTTTTTTCTAACCTTAAGTTATTTCCCAACAACTCTAATATTATATACAGGAAGCAAGTTCAGCGGGACAAACGACTGCCCCGATAATTCACACCACAGCAAAACCTGTAAATTGTCTAACATCTGAACTAATTGGCGATAATCTAGTTTTTCCATAAAGTTATCTCCTTCTTTTGAACAGGAAATACTAACTATTTTAAGAAAAGAAAGCGATCGCTTTTTGAAATTTTCAAAATATCACTGTTGATGCAAACAATACTCAACCCAAACTTGTTTGATAGTATTTTGACCCGCTTCAGACCAGAAAAAATTGCGACGTATTTCCTGAAACCCTAAGTCGATAAACTGAGCCAGCTCCTTTTCTGATAAAGGCCAAGGAGGACTATCGGGCAGAACATTCGTATCCCGTACACGAGTAATTACCAAAAGTGTTCCCCCTTCTACTACCACTGGAGCAATGCAGTTAATAACTTGCCCTCGCATCTCCACTGGCAAAGCTTGAATAGTGCGTGACTCGATCGCTAAATCAAAGTTGCGATGCCATTTTGGATCTAATGCCAATAGATCGGCAACCAGATAGTTGACTGAAGAATCAGGAAATCTTTGGTGACACCAAGAAATTGCTGTTGGAGAAATATCAAAGGCAGTTACCTGAAAACCTAATTTTGATAAAGCTTCTGCATCATCACCCAACCCACATCCAATAACTAAAGCATTCCTTCCTTCTGCTTGGGGTTGAGACAAATTTAACCAGTCTTGTAGGTAGGGGTGGGTAGTTAAACGCGCCCAAGGTATTTGTGTAGCATCTCTTTGTGCTTCGGAATATAAAACTTCAAACCATCCAGTGGGGTTTGATTTTTGTGCTTCAGTAGCTAAGGTTTTGACTTTTTGCTGAATAGCTTCTGGTAGTTGTTCAAACATAGGTTTTATTTTCTAGGGTTGATTTCAATTCTGTGTAAATTCTATCAGTTGAGGCAACGTTTAATTCAGTAGTCGGGAGAAAAGAAGGATAAGAGTGGGAATTATCTTGGGATATTCCGGCATTTTATCGCAGTAATACACTGGTGTGTAACTGCATGATGTAAAACATAAGGGCTTGGCTAATTTCCAAACTCACTATAGCGCTACGCGCAAGTCAGAAGTTAGAAGTTAGAAGTCAGAATTAATCCCTGACGCTCGTTTAAGCATTTATAAATCTCCTAACTTATTTGCGTAGTGCTATACCATTTATAGAATAGACATCTCCAGAAAATAAATTAACCTTTTAATTAGAGCAGTTAAGGAAATAAAAATTCACCCTAAAAAATCATTTTTCCTGTCAAATTCTGTGAAAAAATCTTACCTGTTGCCTGTTGCCTGATTAGCTGTTGCCTGTTGCCTACTCCTGCAAAAAATCTATATCTTTTTTGGAGAGGTCTAATGCCTGCGGACGTTTGGTCACGATGTGCTGACAACATAGAAAGCAAGTCCAGCGGGACAAACGACTGCCCCGATAATTCACACCACAGCAAAACCTGTAAATTGTCGAACATAAGGCGCTCGAAATCCCAAAACAATATCTGATGGGGGTACTCCCAATTCTACCAATTGATGAGCTAGTCCTGCTTCGGTAAAATCGCGCTGAATCCAAATTTTTCCATCCTTAATATCAATATGAATTGGACATCCATACATTCGCTCTTCATCACGCCATCCCACATACAACAATAAATAGCGATCGCGCTCTAGATCGAAAACTATTTCTGTTGTTTCCATATCTTCCTCAGAATGTTCGTGAGCGTGTTGATTAATAATTTTCTGAACTAATTCGCGATAATCTAGTTTTTCCATAACGTTATCTCCTCCTTTTGAATATGAAAGACCAACAATTTTATTTGATATCTTTCTAGCACAGCTTGTACAAATGAATCTGAAAAAAAATCTTGATAAATATCTGTAGGTACAGCCAGATAAAGCACTCGTTCTGAAGCCAATTTTTCTAATGCTACACGATAGTTAAGAAACTGACCGACAGCTAGATGGAATTCAGAAACTGTGGATCTGCCAATAAAGCTTTTTATTTCCACTACTATCTTTTGAGTAGCCTTTTCAGCCACAATAAACTTTTCTGCCTCCAAATCTATATTAATCTTAAATTGTTTAGTTAGCTTAATAAATAGAGGATCGTTATTCATTAATTGATAATTGATAATGGATAATGGATAATTACCTCTGGTTAAAACCGTCCTTGATTGAAATAAGGAAATATTATTTCTTTATTTTCCTCTTGAAAGGGGAGGCAGAGTAAGCTGAATTATTTAATTAATAATGATTAATGATTAATTATTCGGTAATTGTCCATCCATCTTTTTCTACAGCGGTTCGGACTGTATCGTGAAAGATATCTTTTGCTGACATAATTAAAGTTATTTTTTAATTATTTTCAATTTTCTCAGAAATTTCTCTATAATTAATTATCCGAAGTCGATATTAGTTGTCTCAGTTCGTTAATATTGGACGAAAACTTTAGTTCCCCTTTTTCTTCTTCAATTTTGGCTAACATAAAATTATCATAAATTTTGTCACGCCTTTCTTCACGAATATATTGCTTTAACAATAATTGAATTTCTTGCTTTTCATCAGTGGAAAGACTTTTGATTAGCTCAACTACATCATTAAATGTCATATTTTTTTAGACCTCATCATACTAAATAAATTTTATCAGCTATTATCATCAAAAATATCAATTAATATTATCCATAATGTCTCAAATAATAGCAGAAGAAATTCGAGTTTATGGCACCGTGCAAGGTGTCATTTTTCACTCTATTGTTTACCGCATTCTTAAATTTTACATTTCAAAAGTTGTCGCAGAAAATAGGGAAGAGCATTACACTCTTGTTTTGCCCTCGGTTCTAAACAGGCAGTAATATGCTGATATGTAATGGCATGATGCAAAGCACATAAGGGCTTGGCTAATTTCCAAGCTTCTAATAAACGTGGCTTTGATTCATAAATTTTCCATTGGCTTAAGTATTCATCTCGCAAATTCCTTAAGGGCGAGAAAAAAGGGTTTTTATTCTGGATGAAAAATAATGGAAACATATCAAAGAAAGGATGAGATATACAGCCATCCGTCCAATCAAAAATGAGATATTTATTGTTATGCAAAGCAACATTTCCTAAATGCAAATCTCCATGAATTAATGTTTGGGGTATTTTATATTCTGCCAGTTGAGAACATAAGTTTTTCAGATGTGGAACAAGTGTTCGTAGCTGCTTAATTTCAATTTCTTTTAATTGATCCAGAACATTTTTATCGTTAAATAAAACATCTATTTGAGTTGATAATTTTTCCAAACGTCGGTCTAAACATCCGATACTCAATAAATTATCAATATGCTGAATTGATTTGATTTGTATTTGAGCAAGTAAACGATAAATATCTTTTTGTAGCTTGATGGATGAATTTCTACCAATAGGTTCTCCAAAATCAGCTAATAACATCCAGTGATGCTCAGAATTTATACTAAGGACAGTAGGAATATTTTCGGGAAATAAATTTGCTAATTCCGTTGTGACTAATGGTTCGTTGCAAAAAAGGGGGAGTCTAGAAGCTTGCTTGAAATAAATATTTCCGGCTGTAGTATTAACTCGCAATACACAAGATATCCCCCAATTTTTGATACATACCACAGGAGAAAGTTGTTGATAATTTAATTCTAATAATTGCTCTTCAATCCATTTTGTTGCATGGTCAAACCAACCTTTTCTAGCCCAAGGTGGCCGTAATTCTGGAATTTCATTACTTTCAATTTCTGTTAAATATTCTTGGATGACTGATTTATGTTCTGGTAATTTTAGAGATATATTTTTCAAAGTTTCAAGGTCAACCCAAGAAGCATCTTTGAATTTTTCTATAAGCTCTTTACCCAAACAATTATGTTCCAGTACATATATAGTTTGAATTTCACATTTAGATTTATCGTTATCATTATGAGCGTAATATAAAATGTTTGCCGAAATTCCAAGTTCTTGTTCTATTACTTGTTGAATAGTTGCAAAATTACTAGGGTGTATACCTTTATTTACACAACTATTGGGTAGAAACCAACTATTTTCGTCATCGGATAGCATCAAAATTTTAGCTTCAGTGGGATGGGATAAAATTGCATAGAAATGAGATTTCCAACGCTGGAAAAATCTGTTGAATATCTGATTGATGCTTGACAATAATATTATCATTTTCTAGACTTCATCACATTATACAAACGGGTGCATCTCAATGCATGAATAAAGCCAAAAATTTATCGCTTTTAGGCAACAGCTCATCTGGCAACAGGCAAGAGGGAATATATAAGAAAATAGTATTGTTGCAAATATGAGATGCACCCATACAAACTTTATCAGTTATTATAATCAAAAATTCTCATAATTATTATCCATAATGTCTGAAATAATAGCAGAAGAAATTCGAGTTTATGGCACTGTGCAAGGTGTCGGTTTTCGCCCTACAGTCTACCGCATTGCTAAAACATTGGGGTTGCGCGGTGAAGTTAGTAACGATGGACAAGGCGTATTAATCAAAATTCTGGGCGATCGCTCTACTATTGATGAATTTATCGAAAAATTACATTCTGAACGCCCTCTTATGGCAAACATCGAAACCATTACGCGCCACCCACTCCCCAACCAAAATTTCGCGGATTTTATCATTACCTCCAGCACCACCAATACAGTTCGTACCCAAATAGCTCCTGATGCTGCCACTTGCTCTACCTGCAAAAGCGAAATATTCGACCCCATGAGTCGCTGGTATCGCTACCCATTCACCAACTGTACCCACTGCGGACCTCGTCTGAGTATTATCAAAAAATTACCTTACGATCGCCAAAATACTACTATGGCAAATTTTCACCTTTGCCCGGAATGTCAGGAAAACTATTCCGAACCACTTAACCGTCGCTTCCATGCTCAACCTACTGCTTGTTATGTTTGCGGACCGAAAGCTTGGTTAGAAAGAGCGGATGGTAAACCTGTAACTGCTGATATGTTTTCAATGTTGGATGATGTGGATGCGGTTTGTACTCTTATTCAACGAGGAATGATAGTTGCTATTAAAGGGTTAGGGGGTTTTCATCTTGCCTGCGATGCCACTAATGAGGAGGCGGTGCAAAAGTTACGTCATCGCAAACGCCGTCCGGATAAACCCCTGGCTTTGATGGCGCGAGATATCGAGGTAATTTCTGAATATTGTCATATTACTGATGCGGAACAGAAATTATTAGAAAGTGTTGCTGCTCCTATTGTGTTGTTGCAGAAAACTATTGTCCAACAGTTAGCACCTAGTGTTGCACCAGAACTTGTGTTGTTGCAGAAAACTATTGTCCAACAGTTAGCACCCAGTGTTGCACCCGGACAAAATACTTTAGGTTTTATGTTGCCATATACGCCATTGCATCATTTAGCTTTGCGTCGTTTGGATGTTCCCATAGTTTTAACAAGTGGCAATTTTTCTGACGAACCTCAGTGTGTTGATAATGAAGAAGCGCGGGAGAAACTATCAGAAATTGCTGATTATTTTTTAATACATAATCGCCCTATTTTTAATCGGGTTGATGATTCGGTGGTGCGAGTTATTAAGGAAGTTCCTCAAGTTCTTCGTCGTGCCCGTGGTTATGCGCCAGCACCGATTAATTTACCCCCAGGATTTGCAAATATTTCTCCTATTTTGGCTATGGGAAGTGAGTTGAAAAATACCTTTTGTTTATTGCGTAATGGGCAGGCTATTTTGTCTCAACATATTGGGGATTTGGAAAATAATTTGGCTGCTACAGCTTATGAAAAAACTTTGAATCTTTTTTTAGGTTTATTGGAGGCTGAACCAAATACAATTGTTGTGGATAAACACCCGGAATATTTATCAACAAAATTGGGAAAAGATTTGGCTGTAGCTAATGATTTAAAATTGATTGAAGTGCAGCATCATCATAGTCATATTGCAGCTTGTATGGCAGAAAATGGTTTATATATTGATTGTAAGCCAGTTTTAGGAATCGCTTTGGATGGGTTGGGTTATGGAGAGGATGGAAGTATTTGGGGTGGAGAATTTTTATTGGCAGATTATCGTGGATTTGAACGTTTAGGAACTTTTAAACCTGTGGCAATGATTGGGGGAGAAAAAGCTATTTATCAACCTTGGCGCAATACTTATGCCCATTTAGTAACTGCTTTTGGTTTAGATTTTCTTAAGGATTACGAAGATTTAGAATTATTTAATTTTTTCCAAACAAAACCTCTGGCAACCCTGAATCAAATGATGGAAAAAGGGATTAATTCTCCCCTAGCTTCTTCTTGCGGGCGGTTATTTGATGCGGTGGCTGCTGCGATTGGAATTTGTCGAGAATTTTGTAGTTATGAAGGCCAAGCAGCGATAAATTTAGAGGCTTTGGCAACAGAGTATTTATTAAATGATGCTAAAGAAATAGAAGGTTATCAATTTAATATGTTCAAGTTAGATACAGATAGTAAATTCCCTCTTACTTATCTGGTGCCACAGCCAATGTGGCAATGCTTACTGACAGATATAAAACAAAGTGCTTCTCCGGCTCTGATGGCAGCGAGGTTTCATCAAGGATTAGCGATCGCTATTTCTGAGATGGTGGCTGAGTTACATCAGAGTTGTGAGTTTAATCAAGTGGCTTTGAGCGGTGGGGTATTTCAAAATAAGTTGTTGCTTTCTGGGGTGAGCGATCGCTTAATTGAAATGGGGTTGGAAGTGTTGACTCACAGTCAAGTTCCACCTAATGATGGTGGTTTATCTCTGGGTCAAGTTGTTATTGCTGCGGCAGGGAGTAGGGGAGTTCATTAATGGATAATGGATAATGGATAATTGATAATTACCTTTGGTTAAAACCGCTCTTGATTGAATATAAGGAAATATTACTTCTTTTTTTTCCCTTAAAAGAGTCAGCTTCAAGGCGCGAATTATTTAATTATTAATTATTCGGTAAAATTAAAATATTGCCTACACTATCTATATTGACGCACTCTCTAGCAACTCAAAAATGGATAAAAAAATTTGTTTTGATTTTAATTAAGTTTAAAACTAATTTAATAAAAATGTGTTTAGGAATTCCTGGTCAAATTATTGAAATCACTGATTTTGCTAAGAAGTTGGCAACTGTTAGTATTAGTGGGGTGAAACGAGAGGTTAATATTGCTTGTATTGTTGATGAAGAACATCCGGTTGAGTCATGTATTGGTGACTGGGTGTTAGTTCATGTGGGTTTTGCCATGAACCGTTTGGATGAAGAAGAGGCAGCAGAAACTTTGAAATTATTGCAAGAAGTTGCTGCGGTGATGAATTAAAACGTAGGTTGGGTTGAGTCCGCGTTAGCGCTAGCTTATCCGTTAGGATAAACCCAACATATTTGCTCTATTATTATTATTATGTAGGTTGGGTTGAAGAAAGAAACCCCGCATATCCATTATTTAGGCGTTGCACAGTGAGGAATGATTTTAGGTTTTTGATGAAAATGATCTTGGATTTTATCATTTCCCTTATGGGTTTAATACCCCACCGTCACCCGCGGCGATCAAAATTGTTTGGGGGAGCGAATCCATAAGCAATTTTCTCTCCTGACTCCTGAGGACTGACTCCTTCTTCAAAATTCCTAGAATGATTAATTAATGGTTTTTTTTAGTCAAAGTCTAAACTAATTTTTGGCAATATCATTCCATAATGTGCAACCCCATTATTTATATGTATATATAGCAATCACCGAATCAGATGTGACAATTTTATTGCTTCGGTATTTCCCATTCCCTGTTCCCTAAAAATCTACTTTTACCGAAGAATTAATAATTAAATAATTAAATAAATAATTAAATAATTTAGGTTTAAAGCCTCCCCTTTCAAGGGGAAAAAAATAAATTTTTTCCTTTTATTCAATCCTATCCGTTTTTAGGGAGAGGTAATTATCAATTATCCATTATCAATTATCAATTATTGAAGACTGTTCCCTGTTCCCTGCTATAGATATTTGTTGGGTTGCGCTACCGCTTAACCCAACCTACGATGTTTTATACGAGATTTCAGTTTTATTTATATAGGAGAAAATATATGAAATATGTTAAAGAATTTCGCGACCCCCACAAAGTGAAAGGTCTAGTTAGAGAAATTGATAAACTCAGTCAAAAATTAGGATACACTGCCGATCGCCCACTCAAAATAATGGAAGTTTGTGGCGGTCACACTCACTCTATTTTTAAGTACGGCATTGAGGAAGTATTGCCAGATAATATCGAACTAATACATGGCCCTGGATGTCCGGTTTGTGTAATGCCACGGGGTAGATTAGATGATGCGATCGCTCTGGCCGAAAAACCCAAGGTCATTTTTACGACTTTCGGCGATGCGATGCGGGTGCCTGGTTCCAAAAAAAGTCTCTTGCAAGCGAAAGCTCAAGGTGCTGATGTTCGGATGGTTTATTCGCCATTAGATAGTTTGGAAATAGCCAGGCAAAATCTAGATAAAGAGGTAATTTTCTTTGGTTTAGGTTTTGAAACTACTGCTCCCAGTGCAGCTTTAACTATTTTGCAAGCGGAAGCGGAAGGTATTGAAAATTTTAGTATTTTCAGCAATCATGTTTTGGTTGTACCTGCTTTAGAAGCATTATTGAGTAACCCAGATTTGGAATTACAAGGTTTTGTCGGACCCGGTCATGTGAGTATGGTTATTGGTACCGAACCCTACCGCGTAATTTCGGAAAAATATGGTAAACCGCTGGTAGTATCAGGATTTGAACCTCTGGATATTTTGCAGTCTATTTGGATGTTGCTGCAACAAATGGTGGAAGGTCGTTGCGAGGTAGAAAACCAATATAGTCGTGTAGTGAAAGAAGGAGGTAATAAGGTGGCGATCGAAGCAATGAGTAAAATATTCGAGGTGCGAGATGAGTTTGAGTGGCGTGGTTTGGGAGATATTCCTGAGTCAGGGTTAAAAATTACTGATGCTTATGCTTGTTTTGATGCCGAAATTAAGTTTTGTGTGCCGAATAAAAAAGTTACTGATGCTAAAGCTTGCCAATGTGGGGAAATTCTCAAAGGTGTTTTGAAACCTTGGCAATGTAAAGTATTTGGTACTGCTTGTACTCCAGAAAATCCTATCGGTACTTGCATGGTTTCTTCGGAAGGTGCTTGTGCTGCTTATTATAAATATGGAAGGTTGTTTAAGAAGGAAGAGGGAAGAAGGAAGAAGGAAGAAAATAAGGTATTGAGTGTTTAATATCAAATAAGGATAAGTAATATAGAATAGGGGAAAAAGGTGTAAATTTGTTCCCATATTCACCATCTTTCCATCTCTTTATATTTAATAAGGAAGAAGGAAGAAGGAAGAATATCGGGTATTTAGTTTCCTTATTTCATCAGGATAAGTAATATAGAATAGGGGAAAAAGGTGTAAATTTGTTTTCATATTCACCATCTTCCCATCTCTTTATATTGAAGAAGGAAGAGGGAAGAAGGAAGAAGGAAGAAGGAAGAAGGAAGAAGGAAGAATATCGGGTATTTAGTTTCCTTATTTCATCAGGATAAGTAATATAGAATAGGAGAAAAAGGTGTAAATTTGTTTTCATATTCACCATCTTCCGATCTCTTTATATTGAAGAAGGAAGAGGGAAGAAGGAAGAAGGAAGAAGGAAGAATATCGGGTATTTAGTTTCCTTATTTCATCAGGATAAGTAATATAGAATAGGGAAAAAGGTGTAAATTTGTTTTCATATTCACCATCTTCCCATCTCTTTATATTGAAGAAGGAATAGGGAAGAAGGAAGAAGGAAGAATATCGGGTATTTAGTTTCCTTATTTCATCAGGATAAGTAATATAGAATAGGGGAAAAAGGTGTAAATTTGTTTTCATATTCACCATCTTCCCATCTCTTTATATTGAAGAAGGAAGAGGGAAGAAGGAAGAAGGAAGAAGGAAGAATATCGGGTATTTAGTTTCCTTATTTCATCAGGATAAGTAATATAGAATAGGGGAAAAAGGTGTAAATTTGTTTTCATATTCACCATCTTCCCATCTCTTTATATTGAAGAAGGAAGAGGGAAGAAGGAAGAAGGAAGAAGGAAGAATATCGGGTATTTAGTTTCCTTATTTCATCAGGATAAGTAATATAGAATAGGGGAAAAAGGTGTAAATTTGTTTTCATATTCACCATCTTCCCATCTCTTTATATTTAAGTACATAAATAGACATCTCCGATCATAAAAAATCAAATAAATTATCACACAGAAATTATCAATTATTTCCCCCTACTGCCTACTGCCTACTGCCTACTTCCCCTTTTCTAGAGATACCTAATAAATCCCATAAGGATTCTATATATATTAGTAATTAGGGCTTACCGATCTAATCTAAAAGTATTGACATACAAATACTTTAGCCTTTTTAGGAACGAAAAAAGTATCTGGTTTTTAGTCTAAAACCCTCATGAATGTTAGTATTTTAGGCGCATAGTTGGGCAGAAAAATCAAGGGATAATTCTTACTCCTACTTCCTCGCTCATTCCCCGTTTCTCCTGTCTCCTGTCTCCTACAAAGAGCAAAAAGACTTTCCATACGCAAACCCTAATTAGTAAAATAGAAGGACAAAATTATGCCATTTATAACAATTCAAATTGCTGATGGTCATTCGGTTGAATTAAAACGCAAACGAGCAAAAGCTGTGACTGATACTGTTGTTTCTACTTTAGGAACAAAGCCAGAATGGGTGACAGTTCATATTGACGAATTTAGTCGAGAAAATTGGGCAGTGGGCGGTCAACTTCATGTTGATAAACATCCCGGTCGTCATGCTGAAAAAGTAGAAAAAAATAGTTAATCTTTCTGGAAAAAGTTGACGGTTAATCTGAAAAAGTTAGCAATTAATTATTTTCAAATTACCCTCTAAAAATTATGCTAAATCAAGACATAGTAATCAGAGATGCAGTTCCCAGTGACATAACAAAAATTATGGAATTGCTGTATTTAAAAGCAGAATTTGACGGCTGTCCCGAATCTTTAAAAGCAACAAGCGAGCAATTAAAGCAAGATTTATTCTGCTCAAAACCTCTCACTTATATTTTATTAGCTGAAGTAGGGGGTAAAACTGTAGGTTTTGCCAGTTATCACCGAATTTATTCCACCTTTTTAGCTAAACCTGGTATTTGGTTAGACGATTTATATTTGAAGGCTGAATATCGAGGGCAAAAAATTGGTAAAGCTTTGATGATTCGTCTGCGTCAAATAGCTGAAGAAACAGGTTGCGGTAGAATTGATTGGACTGTCAATATTAACAATTCTCATGGTATTCAATTTTATGAAAAAATGGGAGCCAATATAATAGAAAAAGTGAGATTATGTCGGCTGAATATTGAATAAGTAAGTAGGTCTAATTAAACGTTATAAAAAATGTAGGGGCGGGTTTAACCGAAAGCTTTGACTTAAGCGCGATGAGTTATAAAAACCCGCCCTCTTAATGTAGGTTGGGTAGAACAGAACAGTGTTATATAGAATCCGGTTATATAATATATGTTGATAATTCTACAATTACTTCAAGCCTTCAATCTCCCCTACTCCCCCACTCCCCCACTCCCCTACTCTCAACTATATAATAAGTATTCAACCGGATTTTATATTAGCGGAGCTTATCGGAAACCTCAACCCAACCTACAGGATTTAATTTAACATTAAAAAATCAGATAAAATAACCAGTTTAATGACTAACGAACCAACCCAAAATTCTTTATTTAAAAAAATCGAACAAGCGCGACGTCGTCCGACAAAAGTACGCGACACCAATATTACTCTCGCTCACGGTAGCGGTGGCAAAGCAATGCGCGACCTCATAGAAGATATTTTTGTCAGCAACTTTGACAACCCCACCCTATCTCAACTAGAAGACCAAGCAATATTCGACCTAGCAACTCTCACCGCTCAAGGAGACAGACTTGCTTTTACCACCGACTCTTATGTAGTTGACCCCATCTTTTTTCCCGGAGGCAATATCGGCGAACTTGCAGTCAACGGCACTGTTAACGATATAGCCATGAGTGGAGCAAAACCTTTATATCTCTCCTGCGGAATAATTATCGAAGAAGGTTTTCCCGTTGACTCCCTCCGAGAAATAGCAAAAAGTATGAAAGTTGCAGCAGATGTCGCCGGAGTGAAAATTGTCACTGGAGATACGAAAGTTGTTCACCGAGGTGCTGCGGATAAATTATTTATCAATACTGCCGGAGTAGGTGTAATTCGCTCCGGCATTTTTATATCTGCTCAAAACCTCAAACCAGGAGATGCCATTATTGTGAATGGTTATCTTGGAGACCATGGAGCAGCAATAACGATCGCCCGTGGAGACCTGGCATTAGCAACGGAAGTCAATAGCGACACTCAAGCTTTGAATGGTTTGGTTGATGTTATTCTGGATGTTTGTCCGGAAGTTAGGGCGATGCGAGATGCTACCCGTGGCGGTGTAGCAACAGTTTTAAATGAATTTGCCATGAGTTCGGAAGTAGGGATAAGAATTTTTGAATCTTCCCTACCAGTGCGGGAAGAGGTGCAGGGAGTCTGTGAAATTCTCGGTCTCGATCCTTTATATTTTGCGAATGAAGGTAAGTTGGTGACAGTGGTACCGGGAGAAAAGGCGGAAACTGTTTTGGCAGCGATGAAATCTCATCCCACTGGTATTGATGCTGCTATTGTGGGTGAAGTTATTGCTTCTCCTCCAGGAATTTTGTTGTTGGAAACCACTTTTGGCACCGAGCGTATTGTAGATATGTTAGTGGGAGACCAACTGCCAAGAATTTGTTAAAAAGTATTCCGGAACAGAAAGGGGATGAGCAACCCCTCCTAAAATTCAACGACTATTAGACATCTCCTCCAAATGAGGGAGTAGGGAGTAGGGAGTAGGGGGAAAGAATTGATAATTTATCAAAATAATATGTGTCTAAAACCCCGCTTTTTAAGGCGCAATATTTTTGTAGCTTTTCTCAAATCCCCTACTTCCCCTCCACGGTCGGGGCCCGCGGGTGGGTACACGTGCTGACTTGCAGACTTGCTGACGCGCGTTAAGTGGGATAATTGATTTGATTTTTTATTATCAAAATAACATGGGTCTAAAACCCCGCCTTTTAAGGCGCAATATTTTTGGAGCCTTGCTCAAATCCCCTACTTCCCCTCCTGGGAGGGGCTAGGGGTGGGTTAACTTCTGACTTGCAGACTTGCAGACTTCTGACTTCGTTAATGGAGATGTCTATTAGTACCTCTGCAATAAGGAGGCTTGAAATTAGGAAAATTTGCCATTTTTAGAGAAGACAAATTTACTAATTAGCAGCCCAGTTAATGTTAATTATTCTTATTTTTACTTCCCCTCCTAAGAGGGGTTATACCAATTCCCATGCATTATTGCTATACTTTGGCAGTACTTCAGTTGTCAACCGATCGGTACAAGCAAAATCACTTTGCATACTAATTTCAGCTAAGTTAATGTTAATTATCCTGATGCTTGCTTCTCCCCCACTCCCCCACTCCCCTACTCCCCTGCAGGGCAAAATGTAGAAAAGTTTTTGACAAATGGTATTAGGGGTGGGTTCCCCACTCCTCTACTCAATAGCAAAGTTGAAAAGTTTTTGAGAAATAGTATTAATTGTTGAAGTTCAAAAATTGAATATTTAAAGAATATGAAAACTTTTTTTGATGCTAAAATTGAGATTCTAGAAATTAATAAATATCAAGAGCGCTCCGGATTTTCTGATAAGTATCATCTGGTTAAATTCTTACTCCAGTCAGTCGGAATAAATTCGTTTGAAGTTGATATTTGGGTTCATTCTAATTATCCAGAAGCAGAAATAATTAAAGTTGCTAGAACTTTTTTAAATCGTCGTTTACAAGATTTTGTAGAATTAACAAGTGAGGATATTTTCACACCAGATGAAGTTGATACTTTGTGGCAATCTGTCAAACCCGAACAATTTTAATGTCAAGAATAATATAATTGATTGTAAGTAGTAATATCATGTTCCCCCTCCGGGGGAGCTACGAATTGCGGTTGAATACTTATAAATAACTGTTGTGAGTCCTCAGGAGGGAACAAAGGAGGAATGCTTATGAAATACTGGAGAATAGTATTGATAATTTAACTATTTCTTTGGTACTTTCGGTACTGTCTGTCCTTAAATTTTATTTATAACTGAGCAAAAAATAAAGTCTCAAACCTCCCCTTTCAAGGGGATGAAAAAAATCAACTTCAGTATTTCAATTCACTTTACTTGACCTTTGTCATGCTGCGCAAACAGGCAGAGGTACTGTTCAACAATTAATAATTAATAATTAATTATTAATTATTACCTCTCCTTGAAAAGAAGAGGATTGACTCAAAGGAATTTTTTTATTTATTATCCCCTTAAAAGGGGAGGTTTTAAACCACAATTTTTCGATAACTGATAACTGAAATGACCCGTCCGAATATGATATAAGACGAAAAAAATCTCTTTCCTCCTACCCTATGGTTCTTAGCTTTCTCTCAGGATAAATTCTCACCCTTACTCACTTAGTTTCCTTTTTTGACTTGACTGCTAATCAGGATAAAAAAAATTATGGCTACATCAAAAACAGAAATAAATATTGAATCATCCCCAAAAAGTTTTGAGCATCAACCAGAAGATTTTGAATTTATAGAACCAGATATTAGTGATGTTATTACTGAGGATGATACCCCTGTTGATAATTTAATTACTGAAAAACAACAACGACTATTAACTACTACTTTATATAGTTCTTTTTCTACAGACTTACCATTTTTAGCAACTGCGAATGTCGGACTTTTTTACGGCAATAAAATACCACCACTCGTACCGGACATTCTCCTCAGTTTACGAGTCAAAGTACCGGAAGATTGGAGTCAAAAACAGAATCGTTCTTATTTTGTATTTTCTTTTGGCAAACCACCAGAAGTAGCTATCGAAATTGTCTCTAATAAAATCGGTAATGAACTAGGTAGTAAATTACAAGATTATGCTTTTGCTGCGGTTGGTTATTATGTAGTTTTTGACCCACTTAAACAACTTGGGGAAACTATTTTACGAGTATATGAATTACGAGGTAATAGTTATGTAGAGCTAGGAAATTTCTATTTGTCTCAAGTGGGATTGGGTTTAACAATTTGGCATGGTATTTTTGAAGGAAAAGAATATGATTGGTTGAGATGGTGTGATGATTCGGGGAATATTTTGTTAACTGGAGATGAACGAGCTGAACAGGAAAAACAACGAGCTGAACAGGAAAAACAACGAGGTGACCGACTAGCAGAAATTCTCAGGGAAAGAGGTATTAACCCTGATGAACTTTTGTAGTTAAAAAATGTGGTGAGCGATCGCCTACTACTGACATTTTTTTTGGAGAGAAAAAATAGTTTTTTTATCAGTCAATATAAATAGTCTCAAACTAAATTTTTGATGCTGAAATTTCTCTCCCTATTTTCTAACTTTTAGCTTAATAATTACCTGAATAATTGGAAAGTTACTTTAAATATGCACGAATTAGGAATCACTCAAAATATTGTTGCCATAGTTGCCGAAAATGCTAAGGGTAAATCAGTCAAAAGAGTCACCTTAGAAATAGGCGAACTTTCTGCCATTATGCCTGATGCTATTGAATTTTGTTTTGAAGTTTGTAGTAAAGGTACTGTTTTAGAAGATGCAAAATTAGAAATTATTAAAATTCCCGGTTTAGGAAAATGTCGTCAATGTGGAGCAGAAATTTCTCTAGAGCAACCATTCGGTATTTGTCATATTTGTAATAGTGTGGAAATAGATATTATTCAAGGTCAAGAACTTAAAATTAAGGAAATGGAGGTAGAAGAATAATGTGTTTAATATCAAAAGACTTGAGGTTAACTTAAAGTTAACTACTTCAGGGTTTCCCGTTCAGTAAAATTTACGTTATATAATATAAGACAATGTTTGTTTATGTTATTGGATGGTAAAAATGTCCAATAAACCTATTACTGCGAGGGTGCCATCGGGACTTTATTCTAAGTTGGAAGATTATTTTGCTAGCTCTGGCTCATCTAAAACGGATGTGGTTATACCAGCATTCACGAGTTATTTAAAATCTTCTGATGAACTTCCACTTGTAAAAAGGGTTCCCCAAATTAGAGTAGAATTTTATGCAATGAAAGCGATGGTGGAGCGTGACGAAAATATGGGTCAAGTAGATCGGATAACAAATATGATTAATAATAAATACTCGGCGATGTTAAGATTATATAAAATTTTCATTTTAGTAGCTACAGTTGCCATTTTTGTACTATTTCCTACTATCTTGTCTGCACAAGGTATCCAAGAACAAGTATTACCCAATATATCTGAAGCTTCTAGTAATGTGTCCCTAGAGGATGCAGTTAACAACCTTTGGGTGCTAGTAGCAGGAATATTAGTGTTAATGATGCAGCTAGGGTTTGCGATGTTAGAGGCAGGGTTTAGTGCAGCTAAAAATACAGTCAACGTACTGTTTAAAAACGTTGCTGATGCTTGTGTGGGAATTATAGTTTACTTTGCCTTTGGTTATGCGTTCATGTATCGTCCTGAAAACTGCCAATCTATCAATATAATTCCGAGAATTTTTGGGATCGGTATATCCTACTTAGGTTTGAATAGCGAGCTTTGTTCTAGACAAGGCGCAGAACACTTATCCCTCTATATAGATTTCTTCTTTCAGGCTGCTTTTGCTGCCACAGCGGCAACAATCTGTTCTGGAGCTGTTGCAGGTAGAATTAAGCCATGGGCATATTTACTACTGACATTCTTGATTACAGGTCTGGTTTATCCAGTTAGTGGGTATTGGGCTTGGGGAGGCGGTTGGCTAGGTCAATGGGGCTTTCATAATTTTGCTGGCTCTGTAGTAGTTCATGGTGTTGGAGGAGGTGCTGCCTTAGCAATTGTAAATATTTTGAAGTCACGAATAGGAAAGTTCAGTCGAGAACCAATACCTAAAGAAGAGGCAACACAATTATTGCCCCACAGTTTACCTCTTGCTGCGATGGGAACTTTTATTCTCTGGATTGGTTGGTACGGCTTTAATGCTGGAAGTACTTTAGGTATTGCAGGAGTTAGCTCCCCAGACGAAGTAGGAAAAATTGTAGTAAATACTACCATTTCAGCCTGTTCTAGTGCTTGCACTGCCATAGTTTACAGAAAGCTCAGAAAAAGTAGAATAGACCTCTCAACTGTTCTCAATGGGCTGTTAGGGGGACTTGTGGGAATTACGGCTTCATGCGATGTCGTCAGTCCATTTCAATCTCTAATTATTGGAGTATTTGCAGGACTGGTTGTCATTATGGGTATTAACTGGTTGTATGAACAAAAAATTGATGATGCTGTTGGTGCAATACCTGTACACTTCTTTTGTGGTATTTGGGGAGGATTAGCTACTGGCTTCTTCACAGATATGGATAATTTAAAGCAAATAGTCGGCTCATTGTTCATACCCGCATGGTCTTTCATTGCGATCTGGTTATGCTTTAAGATTATCAACTCAATTTTTGGTATCAGAGTAGAAGCAGAGGAAGAAAAGAGCGGGTTAGATTGGCAGGAACATGGTGAATACGCTTACCTTTCACTAGAAAAAAAGGAGAAAGTTTGAAGCAATGAATATTGATGAAATGAAGTCGGGAATTAGTAAAATTAGGTCTGAATTGAATAATTTAAACTACGATAATTTTGCTGAGAAAAACCGCAGAACCTCTTATCCTGAAAAACTCACCGATAATTTCTCAAGCCTACTAAATAAACTAGAGGAATTGGTAACTGAAGCATCAAGTAAATTTCCTGATTCACAAGTAGAAATTTTGTTTAAACAGGCTAAAAATTTACTAGATGTTAGAAGAAATTCGGTTATAAGTGATGATTTAGAGACAGGAAAAGAATTTTTTTTACAAGCTATTAGTATGATTGAGGCAAACTTGGAAGAAGAGAAAAAAACACCTGAAATTTCATTTCCTAATTCATCTGCAAAAAAGTGCAAATCAGATAAGAAAACATTTATTTCATATTATGATGAACAAATTTTAAGACAAATAAAAAGTGTATTTGGTATGTTGGGGAAGCTAGCTCCAGAGATGGATGACTTGCCGACTGTTGCACGAAGCCAGTTAAGCAATCTGGAAACAATAAGTCCTAGAATTAATGACATTAAAGATTGTTCCAGTGCAATTCTTTGTTTGCCACCGGAAAATCTACAAGAGGAGTCAATTAGCGCACTTGCATATTTTGATTTGGGAGCTTTCCTAGCTCTTTTCCCTCAACGAACTCTTCTGGTACATCAGGGAAATAAGCTACCAGAAGACTTGGCAGGTAATGTAGAAATTTTTCAGTATCTTGGAAATTTAGATTTTGAAACAGGGATCGAACTTGCTACCCAAATCTTGAAAGTATTAAGGAAGGATTAACAGACTCTAACAAAAAATGACAGATAAATACTTCAAGCAATATTTTCTAGAAAATCTACCGGGTAATGTATATAATGTAACCATTGAACTGTGCAATCGTTTCCTGAAAAGACATTTACAAAAGGCTCTTTTATATGAGGAGTATATTTTTGCCTTTCATATTTTTAGGGAGTTTTTGGACGAACATAATATTTCCTACTCAATTCCAAGCATCTTAGAGTATTCTCGAAGCTCAAATTACCAAACTGCTGAAGGAATTGGAGATTTTTTTAAACAGGTGAAGTCTAACATCCAATCACTTGAGTTAAGTGGGCAGTTTAGGAAAAAAACTCTAAGTGCTTTGTGGCAAGAAAATCATAGTAGTAAAACAACTGAACTTCCTTCTGAAAGAAATCCAAATGATGCTATTTTAGAAGAAAAAGATAGTCTAATAGAAAAGGCGTTACAGTGCCATAATGTTTATATACAAACTTATCAAAATAAAGGAGATACTTTTATGGCTGATACCCCCAAGAAATATACTAAAAATGAATTCAGTGGGAGTTTTGCTGGAGGATTTATCAGCATTGACAAATCTCAAGGTAACCGAGTAGGTGGATCAATTTATGCCAACCATGTAGGCGGAATAATTAACAATTATCCTCCCGAACAAAAGCAAAACCTAGCAGATGCAGCAGCAGAAATTCAACAGCTTTTACAACAACTCGAACAAAATTATCCAAATGCAACAGAAATTGAAAAACAGAGTGCTTTAGCTGTAACTTTACAACAAGAAATTAAGCAAAATCCCACATTGAAAGCTAGATTAATTAACGCTCTTAAAGAAGGAGGAATCGAAGCATTAAAAGTATTATTTGGTCCGATTGGGATTCCTATTGAAATGGTCAAAGGTTGGATTGAGGCAGAAACTTCATAGTTTATCCAAAAAGTAGGTTTTAGCTACATATTTATCCACCGAATATTAATGGAATATTTTGCTCAAATGACTAATAAATAACAAAAAATTAATAATTAAAAACATGGTTGAACTAGAAATACTAAAAAAACTCCAAGGAACATCTATCGAAGAACGCATACTGATTATTGAAGCAATTCTACAAACAGTTAAAAATGATATGCGCTCAACTTCCTTACAACAGCTTTCCTCCGAAGAGCGACTCTTGCAAGGGAAAGTCATTCATTATGATGAGCCTTATGAAGCAGTGTAAAATATTTCCACTGCCACTAAACTATAAATATTGTGAAAACAGACAGTCTTTTTTATCAAATATTTCTCAATTTTCCGACAATTTTCTTTGAACTAATTAACCAGCCAAATACCAGAAGAAGTTCAAAGATTAGCAAAACAAACTGAAACAACAGATTGAATATTTTGGTAATTTAATTAGTATAATCAAATCTCAATAACTGAAAAGAAAAGGAGGTACAAAAATTATGTGTGTAACTTGCGGTTGTTCCGATAATAATCAAACTACTATTACTAATTCTCAAACAGGAGAAAAAATGACAGTAGATAACCATCATTCCCATACTCATACTCTGCCGGATGGCACTGTAATTACCCATACTCATTCTCATACTAATACTCACGAACATTCCACTTCTCCCCAGGAAAATAATCATCAGCATCAAAAGTCTGAAGTTCATGCCAAAATGCACGGCACTACTATTAGTTTAGAACAAAATATTTTACAGAAGAATGACCTTTTGGCTGCTCAAAACCGAGGTTGGTTTAAAGGTCGAAATATTCTGGCATTAAATTTAGTTAGTTCTCCTGGTTCTGGCAAAACAACTTTATTAGCTCGGACGATTAATGATTTAAAATCTGAATTAACTTTTAGCGTCATAGAAGGCGACCAAGAAACTATTAATGATGCGGAAAAAATTCGCCAAACTGGTTGTAAAGTAGTGCAAATTAATACTGGTAAAGGCTGTCACCTAGAAGCGGCAATGGTAGAGAAAGGTTATACAGAATTAAACCCTCCTTTAAATTCAGTTTTGATGATTGAAAATGTGGGAAATTTAGTTTGCCCGGCATTGTTTGATTTGGGTGAAAATTCTAAAGTCGCGATTCTATCAGTAACTGAAGGGGAAGATAAACCAATAAAATATCCCTTTATGTTTCGAGAAAGTCAGGTAATGATTCTGACAAAAATTGATTTATTGCCTTATGTACAATTTGACGTTCATCGTTGTATTGAATATGCAAAACAGGTAAATCCTAATATTAAGATTTTCCAGGTTTCTGCCACAAGTGGGGAAGGTTTAAATGATTGGTATGAGTGGTTGAAAAATCAAATTATTTCTTAGATAAAATAAGGAAAGGAGTCAGGTTCCGCACTCGCTTTCCATTTAAGCATTCAGCCGTCAGCTATCAGCTATCAGCTATTGCTTTTAGTTTAGGATAAAAGCTTTATTAATTGTCTTACTACAAAAGTTGGCTTCCTTGCCCTTAAAGTCAGTTGTTAATTTAAACACTGTCCTTAAGAAGAGACTCTTGTTGCTGATAGCTGAAAGCTAATAGCTGTTTGCGCAGCATTCGGACCGAAATGCTTACCTTTCCATACTCCATCTCAAAACTCTTGTACAATAGATGAATAAAACATCAATTCCATAACTATAACGTTGGGGTTTTTTGATTTGTCTATTCCTGGAAGGAGGCGAGGGCTTTTTTCACTCCATCTCAAAACTCTTGTACAACAGATGAATAAAACATCAATTCCATAACTATAACGTTGGGGTTTTTTTGATATGTCTATTTCTGGAAGGAGATGAGCGCTCTTGTTACTCCATCTAAAATCTCTTGTGAATAAAACATCAATAAGCATGAAAATGAGCGATCGCTAGTTTCTCAGAATTTATCTAAAATCTAAAAACTATAACGTTGGAGTTTTTTGGTATTTGTGGAATGAGGCGATCGCTATTTTGACTGTATTTTCAATCTAATAACTATTGGACAATAGATAAATAAAACATAAATCTATGGGAAATGAGCGATCGCTAGTTTCTCAGAATTTATCTAAAATCTAAAAACTATAACGTTGGAGTTTGTTGGTATTTGTGGGAAAAGGCGATGGCAGAATTTGGCTGTATCTTCAATCTAAATAACTATTGGACAATAGATAAATAAAACATAAATCTATGGGAAATTAGCGATCGCTACTTTAATCAGAATTTATCTAAAATCTAAAAACTATAACGTTGGAGTTTTTTGGTATTTGTGG
>JAXHSW010000061.1:21873-31512 GCA_034190295.1 Cyanobacteriota bacterium
GACAATAGATAAATAAAACATCAATAAACGTGAAAATGAGCGATCGCTAGTTTCTCAGAATTTATCTAAAATCTAAAAACTATAACGTTGGAGTTTTTTGGTATTTGTGGAAGAAGGCGATGGCAGAATTTGGCTGTATCTTCAATCTAAATAACTATTGGACAATAGATAAATAAAACATCAATAAACGTGAAAATGAGCGATCGCTAGTTTCTCAGAATTTATCTAAAATCTAAAAACTATAACGTTGGAGTTTTTTGGTATTTGTGGAAGAAGGCGATCGCTATTTTATCTAAATGCAGTAGGTTGGGTTAAGCGAGAGCGCAACCCAACAAAAACTTATGTAGCTTGGGTTGACGTTATTCTAATTGAGCAATAGTAACAATGGGAGCTGAAAAACATTTGGTTTATCCTGCGGATAAGCTACGCTAACGATACCTCAACCCAACCTATGTTTACTAATAACTATTTCCCCTAAATCTCCAAGTATTTTTCTAAGATAGGTTTAACTTCTTTCATACATCTATTGTAAAATCTTACAATCTGATAACTATTAAGATTGAAATATTCTGCAATTTCTTGAAAACTTTGCCCTTCTATTCTTTTTAATAAGATAGCCCTAAAATTTACTTTTGAATCACTCTTGATAGAAATACTTGTTAATATTCCTTCAGGATCTTCTTCTATAAACTCTCTCAGAAGATAATATTTATCAATTAAGTTATTATCATTTAAAATAGCAGCATTTATAGACTCTAAAGATACATCTTCTATTGAATCTTGGCGATTTACATTTTTATATTTTCTATATTGATGGTCTCTGGATTTACGGATAAGTATATTATTTATCCAGCTAATAAAATCTAGTTTTTCTAGTTGAAAGCTGTCAATTTTATTAATAATGTACAGCCAAGTTTCTTGTAAGATGTCTTGATCTGATAAACTAATATTAAAAAGTTTACCCGAATTATTAACAGCATTTATTAACTTATTCAAAGTTCGCCGACGTTCCAAACTATTAGGAGGATATTTTTGAACCTCTAAAACCAAATTATTAATGTGTGCAGTAATTTTATTATCTTCCCGAACAAAAAAATTGTAAGCAACTTGATTTATAGTTTCAATAGTGCTTTCTCTTTTATCCACAAAAATAATTTCTTCTATAGAATTAGACGGTAAATTCTTTAAATATTGAGTCATTGCAGGTAATATTTTATTAACTGTTTGTTCGACTGAGAATTCAAGTATTCCAGTTCCTGGTAAGGGAAGTACAATAGACTTTAGTTTTTGTTTTTGAGCCAAAGCAATAATAGAATTAATAACCTTGCTCACATTTGACACATTTGGTTCTGTATCTTCTACTGTTGTCATAATAGCAAAGCGATTAATTTGGTAGTTATTTGACAACGAAAGTTGACGATTAATTTCAGCAGGCAAAGGAACTAGCAAAGGTTCATCAGGACTAATTTGTTGTTCTTTATTTTGGTTTTCTCCTAAAGCTTGACTGGTTGCTTGCTCAAAAAGAATAAGATTTTCACCTAAAAAATTTTGAAATCCGTTGCTGAATTTTCCTCCCATTGATAGTTGATTATCAATAAACATTCTATAACCCATAGGAATTACCAAAGCATCAAAAGGTAAATTCCAAGGTTTATCAGTACAAAAACTATAGATTATAGTATTATTTTCTTCACCTATAAAATGACGATTTTGCTCAAATTCAGTTGTTATTTTATTATGTGCGATACCACCAACTAAATTATCCTCCAACTCCTCCGCAACTTTCACATACTCCCCACCCAAACGCCTCAACACCTGAGCAGTAACTGTCGCAAAATATCCAACCTCCTCAATAACCCCACTATCCTCAACCTTTTTCTCCCTCCTCAAAACAGCAGCAAAATCTTCCAACGACAAACCGACTCTCTCCGCAACATATTCCGACACCTTATCCACCACCTGCAACACCCATTCTGAAGGCATCGAATCTATTAACAATTCTCTCACCCCATCCACAAAACCATACAAAACATCATCGGGATGAGTCTCTACCTTAATTTCAGACAAAGGCTTTAATAAACCTCCCAAAAATACCTCGGCCACATTAACTTGTAGAGACTCCCTCAACAAAGCTCCTCGAATCAACCGCACCACAGGCAAACAAATAACAGGTGCCGCAGCTAATAAACCTGCCAATTTTCTCGCCATCGGAGAAGCAGTCACCCGAAATGCTTGTACCCGGTCTTCCGGACTCAACCGACTATAGTCAAGATTAAATAATCTATTCTCCTTAACCGGAGCATCCAATTTAAACACAAACCCCAAAGTCGAAACACTACTTTTACCAGACAACATTTGTGCCCAAGTCGTTGCCTTATCCTCCTCCAAAGTAAATATGGGAACTTTAATGCCTTTTTTCTCCTCCAACTCTTCCCACAAAGACACTTCCTGAGCAATTAAATTTTGGTTAGACATTCCTGGAGTTAATGCTCGTAACCTAACTTCGGACGCTCTACCTAAAGCTGTTCTTTTCCACAACCACTTGGGCAACATCTGAATAATTGCCGTAGGTACAGAATTTCCCCAAATTTCCAATGCTTTTGTCACTTTGCCATCTCGCCAGTAAGAGGAAACACAATCACTCACTACCAATATCAAACGATGTCCACTCCCATCTATTAATTCTTTGGAGCTACGGGGAAATTTATTTTTAGCTGCTGCACCTATCCCCCGACGAACCTGTACTTTTTCTCCATCCTTGGCAGTCATTCCCCAGATTCGCACATCTCGGAAAATTCCATAATTTTTCAGCAATTTTTCCAAATCTCTGATGGTCTGTCTCCAAAATTGCATGGATATACTTTCGTCAACTACCAACTCCAGGTCTAACCAAGGTTCTAAGGTAGGTCTTAAGACGGGCAACCACAATCTTGTATTGGCAATACGTTCGATAGTGGCAGTTTCATCCAGAATAAAATTTGTACCAGCGGGAATAGGACGCATTAAGGGTTTTAACGCTCGTGCCAAAGTTAATGGTTGACGCAAGGAAGGAGCATTGGGGGTTTTAAAAGATAAATCTAAGGATTCGGTTTGCTGTTGACTCTGGGGATAAATTTTTGCTTTTTGTGACTCCAAGTCTTGATTTTTTCCTGTTTCATTTGAGTCTGAAGTCTGAGGTTGTAATTCTGGGGGTGCGATTTTATTCTCATTCGCTCCCATGTCTTCCTTAACCAAGGAAAAGTATGAAGAAACTGACTCAGACTGAGATTCTTGTATTTGTAGTGCCAACCAAATAGTATCAGCTATTTCCTCTGTTGACATTTCCATTTCTTTACTCAGTGCGGTAATTAATTTGTCAATCATCTGTCTACCTCACTGGTTAAATATTTCAGCAACACCTCAGTCAAATTATCCTCATCCTGTTGTTCTGGTTTCAATTCACGGGTCATTATATAGATAGCATTCAAAAGTTGGTCTGTAGCAAGGTCTCCTCCCGAACGTTTTTTGATAAATTTATCAATCAATTCTTGAATTTTTGCCTCATCCTTGGTCAACACATCACTACCCAAGTGCGCTCTGACAATTTCTTTCAACGCAGTCGCATCTCAGGATCATAAGGCATCGTTAACCGCAAACATCGCCTGAGAAAAGCTGGTGGAAAATCTCGTTCCCCATTATTGGTCAGAATAATTAGAGGAAAATTCTGACAACGCACCTTTCCATCTTTTATCGGTACATCCATCCCATCATAAGTGCGAACCTCTACCTGGGAAACTTCCTTAGAAAGACGTGCTAATTCGGGAATTTCAAACTTCCCCTCCTCAAACAAATTAAGTAGATCGTTAGGTAAATTAATATCGCTCTTATCTATCTCATCAATTAATAAAACCCGAGGTCTGGGGAAAGAAAGTAAAGCTGTACCCAGAGCGCCAAGTTTGATATAACGACCAATATCCTTACTTTTGTCGCCCATTTGTACATCCTGGAGGCGAGCGATCGCGTCATAGTCATATAGTCCATCTTTTAAAGTTGAGCGAGAGGAGGTAGGAGTAAGAATTGTAAGAATGATTTTTCTGTCCAACTATGCGCCTAAAATACTAACTTTTTGAGCGTGAAGAGCTGAAAACTAGGCACTGCAATTCGACCCCAAAAAGGCACTTGTCTTTATATGTCAATGCTTTTAGATTTAATCAGCAAGTCATAATTAAGATTCAATTATCCACAGCAAACCTGATAACTGATAACTGTCTTAAAATTCATTCAGGACTAAGGAGTCATAATTAAGATTCAATTATCCACAGCAAACCTGATAACTGATAACTGATAACTGTCTTATATCATGTCCGGATAATTAGTGATGAAAAAACTTATCATGAGTGCTTCAACAGTAAATCTTTCTATTTTCTCTACTCCCTTACTCCCCCACTCCCCTACTCCCCTCTTCCCCTCCCAGGAGGGGTTAGGGGTGGGTCCCCTACTATCTTAATTATAAGTATTCAACCGGACATGATATTATTGCCCAGGCGCAATTAATTCAATCATTATATCGGGAGTTAAACGATAGGGATTTTCCCAAAGAATAGCTAAATGAAAACCTAAATGTTCCTCGGTTTGAGCATCAGCTTTTTCTCGAATTTGTCTAACTGATTCACATAAATAACACAATGGTTGAAAAGTTAATATCTCATCAATCAAATTTACTTTTTCCCGACGCTCAATATCAGCTCTTGTCCAAATAACAACAGGAGTTGTAGCTGATAAAATCGCTCTAAACAAATCTTTCCTGATAGATTGAGGATGAGCGCGAGTAACTTTCAATCCTATTTTTTCCTTGAGATTACTTTTCAATAATTTCCAGTTAAAACTTTCCATTTCTTCTAAATGTTCAAATAACTCCAAAGTAGGTTTATTAGGTAAAAGCTGTTTAACTTTATCCCAATATTCGTACCATTGAGATAGATAATAATCTAAATACTTAAGATTAAGACGTTCGAGCGATCGCAATCTTATTGGATATTTAATTCCTATAGTAATTTCTTCAGCTATGGGGTCATAAATTTTCCAGCGGTCTACTTCTTCACACATTAAATTACTGGGTAAGAAAAACTCTATTGTTAGGGAATATTTTTTGCCTCTCAGATATCTCAATGCTTTTTTGAGAAGCAGATCGAATTCTTTGGAAATTTGAGTTGACTTACAAAATATTCCCTGTTGTTTTTCTTTGGGGTCAAGGAGGGATTGAAATTTCGATAAATTTTGTACTGAATCATCAATAATCAACCAAGCATTTAAGCAACAATATTCATTTTCATCGGGAATAAGTGTTGCTAATATATAAGATTCTACTTTTTCTAATTCTTCAGAAAAAAAATCTGTTGAAGATTTATTGGTATTTTCTGTTAAAGGATTTTTTGGTGCTAATTTTTCTACTTCCTCTTGCAGTTGATTCCGAATTTCTCCAGGAACATCCGGAGCTTGAATTAAGCGTTCAAAAAACTCATAGATTTTTCTAAATTGATGCAAATTTTCTAAGATTTGTTGAATATTATCTGCTTCAAAATCCCAAATTTCTGCATCGGCAGGTAAAGTATCTTGATAAGCTTTTTGGATAGTCTCTGGAGAGATACCAGAAAAATCTAAATAGGGGAAAAATGCTTGATTAAAATTGTTAAAATTTCTGCCTTTAACCAACAATTGAGTCAATGTATAACTTTCTCTTTTAAGCTGTTGAGAAATAACAGGAGGAATATCAGACCAAATCTTTTCTAAAGCTTCTATACAAATAGCTCTTCCAATCTTTCCTTCCTCTTCATTTCTGCTCTCCATGTGGGTAGCTACACCCACAACAAAACCTGTTTCTTCAACAACAGGTGCCCCACTATAACCTTTTTGAAGCTTTCCTTTTTGTATATTTAATTCCCAAACAACAACTTTTTCTTGAAGCTGAATTGCTTTGCTTCTTTGACTAATTTTTCCTGCAATTATCTTGTATTCAGGTATTTTATGATCGCTACTGTAGAGGTAGTTACCAGGAATATTAATTTGGTAATATTTTTTCTCCCCAGATAAAACTTTTAACTTTAACAGAGGAAGATTCAACATATTTTTAACTCGTAAAACCGCTAAATCAAAGGTATTTTCTATTGCTACAACATCTACGGGAATATCATTATTATTATTCACCCGTACATTTTCCTCACCACCCACATCCTTAACAACATGGGCACAAGTAAGCAGATAAGTATAATTTTGTTCCCGATAAAAAGCAAATCCAGTGCCAATATGGGCATTACTAGCACTGGTAATTAAAACAATAGATTCTTCTAAATTTTCTGGGTTAATCATACTCTGAATATTTTGGATTAAGCACTAATTTGATTGTTCAATTTGCCCTCACTTTTTCTTTAGTAACTTTAGTAATAGGTAAGCATTTCCTGCGGAATTCTGCGCAAACAGCTAGAAGAATTAATAATTAAATCAGGACTTACGCAAAACACGAAGTTATACACCATTTGTAGGGGCGAATGCCATTCGCCCCCAGTAGATATGGCGCTTGGTGCGTAAGTCCTGTAAATAATTAAATAATTAAATAATTCGCGCCTTGAAGCCGACCCTTTCAAGGGGAAAAAAATTTATTTTTTCCTTTTATTCAATCCTATCCGTTTTAGGGAGAGGTAATTATCAATTATCAATTATCAAACAGTACCTCTGCTTCGGAGGAGGCTACGAAAATACGGAATTATCTTTTTTTTTATCCCCTTAAAAGGGTCGGCTTTCGACCAGAATTTTTCGGTAAAAAAGTTCTTCTCTCTCAAGAGAATATTTTTGAAATTTCCCCCTATTTCTTACTCCCTACTCCCTAAATTTTACAGAGGGAAAAAATGCTAGACTCCGAAACTAATATCAAGTATCATTAATTAGCCAAGGGTAATTTCAGTTATCAGTTATCAGTTATCAGTTACCGAAGAATTAATAATTAAATCAGGACTTACGCAAAACACGAAGTTATACACCATTTGTAGGGGCGAATGCCATTCGCCCCCAGTAGATATGGCGCTTGGTGCGTAAGTCCTGTAAATAATTAAATAATTAAATAATTCGCGCCTTGAAGCCGACCCTTTCAAGGGGAAAAAAATTTATTTTTTCCTTTTATTCAATCCTATCCGTTTTAGGGAGAGGTAATTATCAATTATCAATTATCAAACAGTACCTCTGCTTCGGAGGAGGCTACGAAAATACGGAATTATCTTTTTTTTTATCCCCTTAAAAGGGTCGGCTTTCGACCACAATTTTTCGGTAAAAAAGTTCTTCTCTCTCAAGAGAATATTTTTAAAATTTTCCCCTATTTCTTACTCCCTACTCCCTAAATTTTACAGAGGGAAAAAATGCTAGACTCCGAAATTAATATCAAGTATCATTAATTAGCCTAGGGTCATTTCAGTTATCAGTTATCAGTTACCGAAGAATTAATAATTAAATAATGAAATAATTCGCGCTTTGAAGCCGACCCTTTCAAGGGGAAAAAATTATTTTTTTCCTTTTATTCAATCCTATCCGTTTTAGGGAGAGGTAATTATCAATTATCAATTATCAATTATTGAACAGTACCTCTGCTTCGGAGGAGGCTAGGAAAATACGGAATTATCTTTTTTTTATCCCCTTAAAAGGGGAGGTTTTAGACCACGATTTTTCGGTAAAAAAGTTCTTCTCTTGAGAGAGAATATTTTTTAAAATTCCCCTTGTTCCCTACTCCCTAAATTTTACAGAGGGAAAAAATGCTAGACTCTGAAACTAATATCAAGTCTCATTAATTAACCATCATAAAAAAGTTCTTCTCTTGAGAGAGAATATTTTTGAAATTTCCCCTTGTTCCCTACTCCCTACTCCCTACTCCCTAAATTTTTCCGAAGTGGTTATTTAAAGAGACATGATATAAGAAACTACACACCAGGCAAATAAACCACACGGAAACCTCTGTTATTATTGCAGAAGTCAGCATCCCCCCAGAGACGGAAAGCACTCCGACAATTCCAAGGTTCATCCTCCCAATACCCACCACGAAGCATTCGTATCTTACTATCTCCTCCAGTCTCCCAAGCACTACCATCATTAGGCGCACCTTCATAGTTATCGTGTCTAATATCCTGACACCACTCCCACACATTCCCGTGCATATCATATAAACCAAAAGCATTAGGAGGAAAAATTCCCACATCAGTTGTCTCCCCTCGATATTCACCTTTGGGAGCATCGCCATAAGTATAATTACCATTATAGTTAACTAAATCAGTCGTTATAGTTTCCCCAAAATAAAAAGGTGTGGTTGTACCAGCGCGACAAGCATATTCCCATTGACTCTCACTGGGTAGTTTGTAGGTTTTCCCAACTTTTTTAGATAACTTTTGACAAAATTGTATAGCATTGTGCCATGTTACAGTTTCTACAGGGCGCTTTCCTCCTTTAAAGCAAGAGGGGTTTGCACCCATAATAGCTTGATATTGGTCTTGAGTAATAGGGTATTTACTCATATAAAAAGGTTGCAAAGTAACTTCATGTTGGGGAGTTTCACAATTATCTGTTTCTACTTGATTTTCTGGGGAACCCATAACAAAAGTACCCCCAGGGATAGAAACCATTTCTAACATTATACCTTTACCCAAATCTTCAGTAAAAAATACTGCTTCATGGGAACTACGATTTATTTCTTCACCTTTGTTGTTTACCATTATTACATCAAATGGTTTTGGTGCAATTGGTTTCAAAACTAACTTCACTTTGAAATTGGCATCTGCTTTTCCTTTCGTAATATAAAGATTACCTTCTCCCTCGAAGTTAAAACCTACTTCCACTTCAGCTTGTTCAATTTCCATATCTTTATTTATTTCTTGCCAAGCTTCAGTAATAGGACGACTAATACTAACTAATATAGGTTTAACTCGTGCAAAACTAGATTTAACATCTTTAACAGTATTAGTAGAAATTGGCTTTGCTTCATTATCTGGAACTTCAGCTTCAACCAAAATCCCATCTTCCAGTTTAATTAGTCTGGTGGCCATGTATGTTAATTCCTGAATTTAACTGTTATTATAATTTAAACATATTCCAGTAATTTGCTCTGTAAATTTTGAATAACTGTAAGCATTCAGCAGTCAGCTATCAGCTATTGCTTTGAACACAAATTCCTATTTTCTATATAGAGTTTGTTAGGTAATTCAAGAATGCGCGAATGCGCGAATTACCTCTGCTTGAAAACGGATAGGATTGACTAATCATGAAAATTTTTTCTTGTTTCTCCACAGCGAGTGAGAGGCTTTAAACCTTAATTGTTCGGTAAGGTACACTGATAACTAATAACTAATAACTAATAACTAATAACTGAAATGACTCTTCTTCCTCATGAATATCCAGACTCTAGTAATATGATTCTGGAGGATGATACTCCCTTGGATAAAAAACAACAACGTCTGCTGACAACTGTTTTTTATAGTGGTGGGAAAACAGGAATAAATGTTTCTTCCCATAACTATAACGTTGGGGTTTTTTGATTTGTCTATTCCTGTAGTCAGGCGATCGCTATTTTAAGATCGTGTCCGGTTGAATACTTACACTTTAGAGGTCTGAAGGCAGCGGGAGCTGGAG
>JAXHSW010000061.1:31612-43537 GCA_034190295.1 Cyanobacteriota bacterium
CCGACATGATATAATTCCATCTCAAAACTCTTGTACAATAAATGAATAAAACATCAATCTCATAACTATAACGTTGGGGTTTTTTGATTTGTCTATTCCTGTAGGGAGGCGATCGCTATTTCATCCAAATTTAGTAGGTTGGGTTAAGCCTCGGAGCGCAACCCAACAAAAACTTATGTAGCTTGCGGTTGGCATTATTCTACTTGAGCAATAGTAATAATGGGAGCTGAAAAACATTGGGTTTCCATACCTCAACCCAACCTATGTCAATGCTTTTAGATTAGATCGGTAAACCCTAATTATTAACCAATTGAAATTACTAAAAGAGCAACACTAAACATGACAATCCCAGCTATACGATTAATATTAGTCATAGCTTTCTCACTTTTAAAGAATAATCTAGCACGGGATGCTAAATAAGCATAAAGTCCAATTACTAGAGAAAGAATAACGGCAATAAGAGTAGCAATTAAAACTATACTATTTACATTTAAATCATTAGGATTGACAAAAACAGGAAGAAAAGCACCATAAAAAACAATAACTTTAGGATTACTCAGTGTAATAGCTAAACCTACCGTAAAATGTTTTAAATAAGTTTTGTTTAATGTTTCATCATCATTTTCTAAATTGATAGGTGCTGATGTCCAAAGTTTCCAACCTAACCAAGCTAAATAAAAACCACCTAAAACTCTAATGATAATAAAAGCATTGTCCATAAATTGAGTCACTAATGTTAGTCCGAAAATTGCTATTAAAAGAAACATAATATCTCCTAAAACAATTCCCGCTATTACTAAAAGGGATGAACGAAAACCTGACGCTAAAGCACAAGAAGTAGCTGCTAAAATACCAGGTCCTGGAGTACTCGCTAATACTAAGATTCCTGTAGCAAGACCAAACATACTTTGAATAGTAATACCATTAAATAATTCACTCATGTTAAATTAATTATTAGTTTTTATACACTATACTATTGCTATTCATCTTTAATGACTGAAAATGCAGAATCAATATCACTAATCAAGTCTTCTACATCTTCTAAACCAAAAGATAATCCGATCGCAAATTCATCAAGTCCAATACTTCTTTTTTCATCCTCATATAGAATCCGGTTATACAGTATATGTTTATAATTCTATCCACACTTCAATATTAAATCCCCCATCTCCCCATCTACCCATCCCCCCATCTCCCCATCTCCCCATCTCCCCATGGGGAGTGCGGGAGAAATTAAAAAAAATATATCTTCACCATTACCATGCAGGACTACCTATATTGTTTTTGTCCAAAATCCTAATACAACATTTAAGGCTTATGGCAAGCTTTACAGTTAGATGCTCCAGATGAGGGATTGTGGAATGGGGCGAAAGTAGCGAGCGGCACTAGGATTACGTCGCAGAACTCCTAGACCTCAGGATAAAGAGTCTTCTGACTCTCAATAGCAGGAGTGGAAAAAAAACTGGCTACAGAGACACAGAGAGTGCAGCCAGAGTATCCCGATGCCGATGTTCAAGTTTGGGCAATGGATGAGCATCGCTTAGGGCTAAAACCCATAGTTCCGGAAAGTTTGGACTCCTAAAGAAAGATGAGCAACCGATCGCTCCTGCCCTCTGCTCGTGACCGAAAGGAACAAGGGAATAAAACCCCACCGTCTACACGGTGTCTACAATTGGTTGGAGCCAGAAACCACACCCAGCTGCCTTCGTTCATCGCTACTATTTCCAGCCTACACGATCCATTAATTTAATCGCTTCAGCATTCAACTCGCCATAACTGGCAACACTCACAGAATCGCTCTTGAAGTTGCCATAGGTTGTCAAAACGCTAGGAACAGGTACACCTTCAACTACAGGATATTCATTGTTACCTTCAGAGAAGATTTTTTGAGCTTCTGGGCTAGCCAAATGTTCCAGAAACTTAATTGCACCCTCTTTATTTGGGGCAGTTTTAACTACGCCACCACCACTAATATTAATGTGAGTACCGCGCCCATTTTGGTTAGGGAAAAACATTCCTATTTTCTGAACAACTGCTTTGTCTTCTGCTTTGTCAGATTTTGCTAAACGTCCTACATAGTAACTATTTGCAATACCAATTTCGCCGATACCTGCAGCAACACCTTTTATTTGAGCAGTATCATTTCCTTCTGGGGGTCTGGCAAAGTTGCTCACAAAGCCTTTTGCCCAATTTTCTGTGTCTGACATTCCATGAATTTCAATTAAAGATGCTACTAGGGATTGGTTATAAATGTTATTGGAGGAACGAATCAGAATTTTGCCTTTCCATTTATCTGTGGCTAAGTCTTCATAGGTTGATAGCTGAGATGGTTGAATTTTGTCTTTGTTATAAACTATTACCCGTGCCCGTTTGGAGAAACCAAACCATAGGTTTTCCGGACTGCGGAGGTTGGCTGGAATTTTACTGTTGAGAGTAGATGAAGTAATCGGTTGCAAAATGCCTGCATCTTCGGCTCGTCCCAGACGACCTGCATCTACTGTAATAAAGACATCTGCGGGGCTGTTAGCACCTTCGCTTTTGATACGTTCGATTAACTCATCTCCTTTGCCTTCTATGAGATTGACTTTGAGGCCAGTTTTTTTGGTGAAACTGTCGTAGAGAGCTTGGTCAGTGTCGTAGTGGCGAGAGGAATAGAGATTTATCGCGCCACTTTGGGCTAATCCTCGGTTGCTTTTGCCCAGTTCGGCGATCGCTACACTCGCCATTGCTGTGCCTGTTGCTAAAAATATACGTCTAGTTATTTTCATTTTTCATTTTTTCCTGGTTTTTTAGGGGTAAGTAGGTATAGCTAATCACCTAATTTTCGCTGATTAATTGTAATTATATTGCAATTACTTCTTGATAATTTTAATCCTTTATCGCAATTAATTGATAGAAAATCAGACTCTACTCTCGAAAGCCTGTGATAATTTGACCCGATTTAATCTGTAATAAGTAGTGAATTTCACAATTAATAAATTGTTTCCAGGCACTATTTAAGTTTTACTCACAAATTTGTTTTATCTCATAATTAAATATATTTGTCAAGTAGTTATTAATTTATTTTTCTATAATTGAGAAACTTTATAGAAAATTGTTGAATTTATATGACAAATGTCTAATTTTAACAGCCTTCGGCTGGAAGTCAGGAAGACCGAGGACTGAGTCAGTAGAATTTTTTGGGCTTTGATCCGAGGAGCTGGCTCCTGGCACCGAAGCCTTATGGGGTATAAATCCCCACCGTCACCCGCGGTGTCCGCAATTGGTTGGGGTTTGGAATCCCCATCCACTCATATTGCTGTCTCCAGAATTGCTGTCTCCTGACTCCTTCTTCAAGTGACATAATTAATAAATTAGGGCTTGTTGAAGAAGTTGAAAAAGTTGACACCGTATTGCTTTTAACCAGCAGAACTTAGTAATAATACTTAAATATCGAATCAAGTAATGCAAAACCTTTGTATTAATTATATCATGTCCGGATCGGAGCGCGATCAAAAAACTTTCTCCTGAGAGTGGCACGTTAATGCTGACGAACCTGATGCTCTTGATTATAATCTTGATTTCGGACGCGATCCAAGTCTGTTCAACGCTCAAGAACCATTCCGTAATTCCGACCACGATCCTATAATAGTTGGTTTTGAAGTAGCACTCAGCATTCAGCGAGCCTCCTCCGGAGGAACTGAGTTAACGGTAATCAGCTTTTCAAGATGTATAATGGGGGTTTGAATCCCCCATAAAAGGCGCACCACTAATTTTTTTAAATATAGTGGGGAACTTAAACCCTCGAATTTTTAGCGCTCCAGCTAAATGCTGGCAAGGGTCTCATGACTATCACGAAAAGCTGATAGCTAGTTAATAAAGTTAATTTGGAAAGCTCCACTCCTGGAGAAGTGATTGAGGGTACTCGGCGTCGGGTTAACGCGCGTCAGCAAGTCTGCAAGTCTGCAAGTTAACCCACCCGCGGGCCCCGACCGTGGAGAACCCACCCCTAACCCCTCCCAGGAGGGGAAGTAGGGTATTTGAGAAAAGCTCCAAAAATATTGCGCCTTAAAAGGCGGGGTGGCGCGACCCTTATGATTTTGATAATTTGATTGGAACCGATGGCGATGATACTATTACTGGTTTCCGAAGTCGAAATGTTCTCACTGGTGGCGGTGGTGATGATACATTTGTCTACACTAGCATCGTAGATGCAGGAGATATCATCACTGACTTTGAAGTTGGTAGCGATAAAATTGACCTAGCTGGAGTATTGGATGGTGTTGGTTTTGTTGGAGTAGATCCCATTGCTGATGGTTACGTTGGTTTCCGTTCTAGTCGTGGAAATACTACTATCCTGACTATCGATCCTGATGGTACTGCTGGTAATGGTCGCGCTCGCTCCTTGTTGTTAGTGCAAAATGTTATATCAAATCCGGTTAAACAGCCATAGAATAGTTAAGTCAGGAGGAGGACCGAGTCGTAGGGGCGAATGGCATTGGCTAACGCCAAGCTCCGAATTGCGCCCGCACAGGAGTCAGGAGGAGAGAGAATTACAAAGATGAGCGTAGTTATGACGATTGGAGATTTTTTTTATGTTCAATAAAACGGATTTGATATTACAGCACTTTTGAGGATAGTGAGGTACAGCTATCAGACTATTTATTCCTATATTCCCTTCCGGAGCAGATGAGCAGATGAGCTGTTGCCTAAAGCAATAAAACTTTGTACCTCATCAACTAGAAAACTGCTGTAATCCTGCGGAATTGAATAGTCCAGATAATTTCATTTTCTCCAGTTTTATTGATTAGTGAATATGATGCAGATCGCTTACCCAGGCGATCTATCTCACATGAATCCTTACATATTCAGACTATGGAAAAAAACTCAAAGTTTAAGTGATTTTACTCAATTACTGCATCTTAATTTTCTTTCAGACATCAGTACGATCGCTCTTGCCATTGCTAGTAAAGTTTTGTACTATTGTACAAAAGCAAGTAATTTTTCTGCCACAGTCTAGAAGTTATAGGGTTTTAACAACTTTTAAATTTACCCAACCAACAAATATTTGCTCCCTTTTACCAAATAAAACCATGACTAACATTTTTCAAAAGTTATCTTTCGTTGCTACAAGTGCAGTTCTTGGTCTCGCTGTAATTAATACTAATCCTGTGAATGCTGCTTCAATTATTTATGATTTTGAGGTTAATAATTTAGACGGTTTTTTAGCTGGCGAAACATACTCTGGATTTTTTGAATTTGATGATTCTGCATTAACTGGAAGTGGTGACGAATTTTTATCTGTATCTGAAGTTAGTTTTGACTTTGATGGTGTTAACTACACTGAAACTGATGGTTTCCCTGAAGTTTTATTTTTAGATGGTGACTTCTTAGGGTTGAGTTTTTCCACAGATGAATTCTCTTTTATAGCAGGTTTCTCTGACCTTAGTGAAGCTTTCTTTGAATACGATATTCCTGGACAAGGATTTGGTGGAGGAGATATCGCATACACTTTACGTCCAGATACCCCAGTATCTACACCTGAACCAACTGCTGTTTTCAGTTTATTAGCTTTAAGTGCGGCAGGTGGCAGTGGTGTTTTGAAAAATAGAAAAACATCATCATCAAAAGATGCAGTTTAACGCGCGTCAGAAGTCAGATCAAATCCGGTAGCATCGGTGTAATTAGATGGGGAGATGGGGGGATGGGGAGATGGGGGGATGGGGAGATGGGGGGATGGGGAGATGGGGGGATGGGGAGATGGGGAGATGGGGAGATGGGGAGATCGAGAAATATTTGGTAATGGTTGAAGATGGAACATTTTTTACATTTGATATCAGAAGTCAGATAGGGGAGCTGTCGGATTGGCGACGTACAGAAGTTATTTTTGTAACGGGGATTTGAGAAAATATCCAAAAATATTTCGCCTGTCAAGGCGGGGTGGCGCGACCCTTATGATTTTGATAAGTGGTAATATAGAATCCGGTTATACAGTATATATATGTTTATAGTTCTATCCACACTTTCTTGCCTTAAATCTCTCAACCTCTCCTTCTCCTCACACTCCTCACACTCCCCACACTCCTCACACTCCCCACACTCCCCACACTCCCCACCCCCAAACATAAGATAAGTATTCAACCGGATTTGATATAAGTGGGAGCAGGCAGGATGCCTGTCCCTGGCTGCGGTGAAAATATAGCAATGTGCCCTGGCATATTTACAAATTACAAGAACTGTCCAATAGCTAAAAGTCTTATATTATCGGTATTCCCCCTTCCGGAGCTGTTGCCTGCGCACAGCGCTATATCAGGAACGGGCAAGATGCCCCCAGACACAAAACACAAAAATGCAGGGGTGTTCCATGGAGCATCCCTATTCTAGTTTTAGAAGATGTCAAAAAATGAGGTTTTGTATTAGTTTGATGAAGCAGAAAAGACTCAATCACTATAACTTCTGAGCCAAGAAACTGCACTTTCTACATCAGTTACCTGTTTTCCATCAGGAAGAGGAGGCCGTTGGATCATTACTACTGGAATACCTAATTCCCTGGCCGCAATAATTTTGGGATATGTAGCATCGCCACCACTATTTTTACTGACGATCGCTTCAATATTATATTTCTCTAAAAGCGATCGCTCTTCTAATAAGGAAAAAGGTCCACGCTTAGTCAATAGTTTTCCTGGGGGTAGTAAGCTATTCAGTTGAGGTGGGTCTATGGTGCGCATTAAAAACCAGAGGTTTTGGAGATGAGCATAACTTGCTAATTCTTGACGACCGATGCTCAGAAATACTCGTTGGGCTAATTTTGGTAAAATTTCGATAACAGTTTGGTTATTTTCAACTTCTACCCAGCGATCGCCTTCTGTTTTTTCCCATGCTGGGGAGATGAGCATCAAATGAGGAATATTCAATTCTGAAGTAGCGATCGCTGCATTCCCAGAAATTTGTACTGCAAAAGGATGAGTTGCATCAATTAGAAAGTCTATTTGTTGCGCTCGTAGATATTCTGTTAACCCTGGTACACCACCAAAACTCCCTATTCTTGTGTGGGTAGATTTTATCGAAGGTTGACGAGTGCGACCAGCTAGAGAATTGATTACCTCTAAACCTGGTATTGTAGTAGCTAAAGCTGCCAGTTTCCATCCATTTCCAGTGCCTCCCAAAATCAGGACTCGTTTTTGTTTTGTCATGTTATATAAAATTGATAAATATTTGCTACAAATAGCTAGGATATTTCTTAGGAGTCAGGAGTCAGTCCTCAGGAGTCTACCCACCCGCGGGCCCCTCCCAGGAGGGGAAGAAAGAATAAAGAGGAGGAGAAGGAGAAAGTTTTTTATCGCTAATTATCCGGACATGATATTACTGAGGTACAGTTGTTTTTCTTCTTTTCTATTCCCTATTCCCTAAAATAAACGAATTTTGTACCTCACCAGTATAAGATAAATATTAGACATCTCCAATAATAAAAAATAAAATTAATTATCGTACAGAAATCATTAATTATTTCCCCTCCTGGGAGGGGCCCGCGGGTGGGTTCCCTACTCCCTCTTTTGGTGGAGATGTCTATTATTCAAGGATAATAACTATCAACAACTGGCAATTCAATTGCAAATTCTGTACCCTTACCAACTACGGAATTACAGTCAAATTTCCCATTGTGTTTTTCAACTATAATTTTATAACTTAAAGATAATCCTAAACCCGTGCCTTTACCTACAGGTTTTGTTGTATAAAAGGGGTCAAATATTCGGTTTTTCACTTCTTCTGGTATTCCCATTCCATTATCAGTAATATGGATAGCTATCCAATCTTTATTAATAACTTTGGTCTGAATTTTAATATAGGGTTGAATATTACAAACTTGAGAATTTGATTGTTCCCAAGACATTTCTAAAGCATCAATACCATTAGCTATAATATTCATAAAAACTTGATTGATTTGACCTGCAAAACATTTGACTAATGGCAAATCACCATATTCTTTAATAATATTAATTTTGGGAAATCCGACCTTGGTCTTGAGGCGACTTTGCAAAATTAGTAAAGTACTATCAATACCTTCGTGAATATCAACTTGTTTTTGCGGAGATTCATCGTGATGGGAAAATTTTCGGAGGGATAAAACTATTTCTTTAATCCTTTTAGAACCTTCTTCCATGGAACTAAGCAAATTAGGAAAATCTTCTTGGATAAATTCCAGGTCGATCGCCTCTTTGTTTTCTGTAATTTCATCTCCTGGTTCTGGATAATATTGATGATAAAGGTTGAGTAAATCTAATAATTCTTCAGCATAATGTCTAGCAGGTTCAATATTGCCATAGATAAAGCTAACAGGGTTATTAATTTCATGAGCTACTCCAGCAACTAATTGACCTAAACTCACCATTTTTTCATTCTGAATTAATTGAGCTTGAGTTTCTTTTAATTTTTGAAGAGTTTGTTCTAAATAGATATTTTTTTCTGTTAATTCTTGAGTTCTTTCCTCAACTTTAGTTTCTAAAACGTGACTGTAATCAGATAGTTGTTGATATGAATTTTTTAACTGTTGAATCATTTGATTAAAAGTTTGAGCAAGGAAACCAATTTCATTTTTAGTAATTACTGGCACTTTTTGGGTTAGGTCTCCTCCACTTACTAATTTAGCTGTCTGAGCGATCGCTAAAATTGGTCGTACAATTTGACAACCTAATAACAACATAGCAATTGCCATTACTAAAGCTAAAATTAATCCAATTTGTAAAATTGAAGTAGCCAGATGACCAGCAGGTGCAAATGCTTCTTTTTGATGTATTTCTGCTAATAATCCTAAATTATGATATTGTAGCCATCGATAAGCACCAATAACTGGCACACCTTTGTAATTTCGATACAACCCTTTGCCATTATTACCATTAATAACAGTATCAATAGCTTTACTACTAATACCATCAGGAAATTCTTCAGAGCCAAATTTTGTAGCTGAAACAAATACATTTCTCCTCGACAAGCTACTACCAATATTCCCTACTAAATAGGTTTCAACTGTCTCTCCTAACCCTGATTGTTCGCGAATAATAGTATCAATTATTTCTAAGTTTAGATGGGTAGCTAAAATTCCTAGCTGCTTACCATTTTTACTCAGAATAGGGGTAGCAAAAGTAATCATTGGTTGACCAGTTTCAGCAGAGGGATAAAAATTTGATATTAAATTATCTGTGGGAGATTTTGTTACTTCACTATATTGGATTAGAGGTTGATATTTACCTATTTTATTGGGATTACTCGAAACTAAAACTCTGCCACTTCTGGTTAAAATAAAAATTTCTTGTAAACTGGTAAGATTTTTGGCAAAAGAGGTAAAAGAAGTCTTGAGTGAGGTTTGAGCTGATTCATATTCTGCTGTAGATTTTTGAGTAGTTAGTAGAATTTTTGCTTGGTTATTAATTTCTGGTAATTCGGCGATCGCTAAGATTTTTTTACGTCGATCCAATACCCAACGATTAAGTTCATTTTCTTTAAGTTCCACAGCAAAGCTAAGACGTGCAAATACTGATTCTTTTATAGATTCTCGTGCTTTACTAAAAGCTGTATATCCAACAATTGATATTGTTATCAATGACAAAATTAAAAAAGAACCTACAATCTGAATTAGGAGGCTTTTTTTCCACAAGTACATAATTTAATATCCTTATCAGAAAATTACGCTCAATAATTTACTTCTCATAATTATTGCCTCAATATAAAATTATTATATTTAATTTTTGAATTTCTGTAGAGTTTCTGTACGGTGGGTAAATCTTCAGCAATAGAGACTCTTAGTTAATTAATTCAAATTTACCGAACAATTAAGGTTTAAAACCTCTCCTTTAAAGGAGAAACAAGAAAAATTTTGCCTTTGAATCATTCCTCTTTTTTTCAAGGAGAGATAATTCTAAATTCGCGCATTCTAAATTATTGAACCACCTGACTTTTTCAAACACCTTGGGAAATGAGTAAATATTAAGTCATACTCATTGGGAATTAAGTTGAATTTGCTCACCGTGTAATTACGCATAAGAAAGTTATATATAGTCAAAAAGTAAAGTCTGAAATTTTATTTCATATATTATAACTTGGGTGCATCTCAATTTTGAATCAAGCCAAAAATTTATCGCTTTTAAGCAACAGCTCCGAAAGGCAACAGCTCATATGGGAATAGATAGGAAAAAAGTATTTTTGCACATAAGAGATGCACCCTATAACTTTAATCTAAAATTATTCAGTTTTGCTAGTTTTCCATTGAGAAAATATTTTTTTGATTCGGTTAATAGCTATATCGGTTGCTTTAGTTGGCGATAAACCTTGAATTAATACTTTTCGCATTGCTTTACCCCAAATATTTTCTGAATATATTTGAGAATAAGCAAGGTTAATTGAATTCTGAAATAAACGAGTTTTACCTTCAGTAAACTGTTGAGATGCGACGGAAATATGAGGGTCTTTTGCATCACTCCAAACAGGGTCTTTCCATAGTTGAGGCATAATCGGAAAATAGCGACCTTTGAAACCTTTAATGTAAGCTTTTAAATTGTCTGGCTGGATTAAATATGATAAAAATTCTTTTGCTAGTTCAGGATGAGTAGAAGATGTAAAAATTACAATTTGTTTAACAGATACTAAATATTTAGGGTCTGCTTCATTAGGATTATTGGGAAACTCTATAGTTTTCATTCGATCGAAGTAAATTTCTTCATCTTCTTGCTGAGAACCAGGAATCGACATACTCAAATTAATTGTCATTAAACTATCCCGGTTGAGGAAATTAGTATTATTATCGGAATTGAGCCAATTAACTGCAGTCGGTGGCACATATCCATTTTTATAAAAGCTAGTATACCAGTCTAAAATTTCAATAATTTTTTGTCTGACTGCTGGTTTATCTACTTGTAGTTTGCTCTGTTTATCTACTATTTGTATATTATTAGCCTCCAATATTTGTTCAAATATAACATTAGTATCTGTACCATAAATAGACATGGGTAAACCTAAAGCGTAAATATTATTTTGACCTTTTTGACGTAAAACGTTTTGTGCCTTTTGCCAAAACTGCCAAAATTCATCCCACTTTTTTGGTATTTTCTCCCCTAAACCAGCTTCACTAATTAAATCATGCCAGTAGTGAATATGGACACTTTGCTGCGTTATTGGTACAGCATAATTAGAATATTTAGACTCAATATTATTGTATAAATAAACAGACTTAACAGCAGTATTGTTATATAAATTTTTTACAGGTTTAATTAAGTCTGAAACATCTAATAATTTACCCTCCCACGCCCATTGAGGAATTAAGGTATATTCAGCTCTATCAGAAAAAAATATATCAGGTGCTTTACCTCCTGCAAAAGCATCAATACCTGCTTGCAAAATATCATCTCCACTAAAAAATACAAGTTCAACTTTGTTGTTAGTTTTTTCTTCCCAGTCAGTAACAACTTTTTGTAGGGCCTCATCTTGTTCTGGGTAGTATCCACGACTCCACCAAATTGTTAACGGAGTTGCTTCTACTAAAGATGCTTTTTGAGGTTCTAATTTAGAAGGTTGTTTGGCACAGGTTACTATGAGTAAACTGACTAGAAAAAGTATAGATATTAATAATTTTTTATTCATATTTTTTAGATTTATCTTTATTATTTTGGGTTTAATAATTGGTTGGGGTTTGTAGACGCGAAGCAGCCAGTCGAAGACTATCCCCATCTATTTTTTCTTCCTTCTTCTTTCTCCCTTTTAACTTTTAACTTTTAACTTCTTACTTTTGACTTCTCCCTTGCTATATATTTGACTTTTCCCTTCTCCCTTTTAAGTTTTGACTTTTAACTTCTCCCTTGTTACTTTTAAGTTTTGACTTTTAAGTTTTAACTTTTAAGTTTTGACTTCTTACTTTTAACTTCTCTCTTCTTACTTTTGACTTTTCCCTTCTCCCTT
>JAXHSW010000062.1:0-11465 GCA_034190295.1 Cyanobacteriota bacterium
ACATATATCAAACGTTATAGTTTTTGATTACTACATCTAGTGTTTTTTTCCTAATTTTTGATTCACAGGAAAAGAGAAATACTCTATTCTAGTTTAGTTAATCATCATTTAGAGATTTTTGCGACTTTTACGCTACATATATCAAACGTTATAGTTTTTGATTACTACATCTAGTGTTTTTTTCCTAATTTTTGATTCACAGGAACAGAGAAAGACCCTATTCTAGTTTAGTTAATCATCATTTAGAGATTTTTGCGACTTTTACGCTACATATATAGAACGTTATAGTTTTTGATTACTACATCTAGTGTTTTTTTCCTAATTTTTGATTCACAGGAAAAGAGAAATACTCTATTCTAGTTTAGTTAATCATCATTTAGAGATTTTTGCGACTTTTACGCTACATATATAGAACGTTATAGTTTTTGATTACTACATCTAGTGTTTTTTTCCTAATTTTTGATTCACAGGAAAAGAGGAAGACTCTATTCTAGTTTAGTTAATCATCATTTAGAGATTTTTGAGGTTTCAACGCTACATATATCAAACGTTATAGTTTTTGATTACTACATCTAGTGTTTTTTTCCTAATTTTTGATTCACAGGAAAAGAGGAAGACTCTATTCTAGTTTAGTTAATCATCATTTAGAGATTTTTGAGGTTTCAACGCTACATATATCAAACGTTATAGTTTTTGATTACTACATCTAGTGTTTTTTTCCTAATTTTTGATTCACAGGAAAAGAGAAATACTCTATTCTAGTTTAGTTAATCATCATTTAGAGATTTTTGAGGTTTCAACGCTACATATATCAAACGTTATAGTTTTTGATTACTACATCTAGTGTTTTTTTCCTAATTTTTGATTCACAGGAAAAGAGAAATACTCTATTCTAGTTTAGTTAATCATCATTTAGAGATTTTTGAGGTTTCAACGCTACATATATCAAACGTTATAGTTTTTGATTACTACATCTAGTGTTTTTTTCCTAATTTTTGATTCACAGGAACAGAGAAAGACCCTATTCTAGTTTAGTTAATCATCATTTAGAGATTTTTGAGGTTTCAACGCTACATATATCAAACGTTATAGTTTTTGATTACTATATACCATTATATTAATTATATTACGAATAGTGTTTTGCTTAAATTCTATTTACAATAGACATCATTCAGAAAAGAGGAAGTAGGGAGTAGGCAGAAAAAATCAATAATTTCTGTAGGGTAATTAATTTTATTTTTGATTATTGGAGATGTCTAATGAATCAGTATCTTGCCTTGCTTTTTCTAACCAACTATCATATATTTGTTGATTATTTTTTATCCACTCTTGGGCATGACGGAGAATATCTTCTGGTTTATCTTCACCCTCTTTAATGCGTAAACTTTCAGCACTCATATCAGCAACTGGAATTTGTACTAATTCAAACCATCGTTTAGCAACTGGATTATTTTCTAGGAATTTTTTATTAGCGACTATACGCTGTTGCATTATCTGAAAGCCAAAATTTTTTCCACCTAGAGATGTATCTTTTTCAGTCAAATTTCCTATAGATTTTGGTAAGGATGTAAAAGGTACTTCTAACCAAACTACATCTTCCCCTGGTTTTAAAACTACAGATATCCAGTGAGGGTTATAAGCATAATAAAGAATTGGTTTTCCTTGCTGGTATTTAGTAACAGTTTCTTCTAAGAGAGTAGTATATTGGCCTCTATTCTGTTCTACTGTATTTTCTAGTTCATAAGCTTTAAGGTGATGGTCTATTATCAACTCGCAACCCCAGCCAGGATTACAACCAAGTAAATTTGCTTTGCCATCTCCATCGGAATCAAAAAGTTTGGCTATTTCTGAATCTTTTAATTTTTGAATGTTAGTAATGTTATATTTATCGGCGGTTTTTTGATAGATTTTATCTCCTTGAATTCCATTGGGAGTTAAAATTCCCACTCCTTCTAATTTTTCTTTTCCACCAGAATTTTCCAAGATTTTTTTGTGTGCTGGTTGATAATAAACAACACTATAGTCTAGGTCTCCATTGGCAAGAGAAATATCAATTGCTAGGTATTCAATTTATTTAGGTTTTTCGATTTTGTAGTCGAGTTTTTCTAGACCTATATTGACAATATTAGTTGGAAATGATTCTTCTATCTAGGTACTATTGGCATTACGAATAGTAACTATTCCAGGAGGAGTTTTTTCACAGGAAGTGAAAATTATTAATAAACTTGTGAGGATGTTTCCTAAAATAGTTTTGAGATATTTTTGTTTCATTGTGGTTTGATTGATTGAAAAATATTTAATATCTGGTAATTTACGACTCTATTGATTATAAAATCATAGCGATTTATAAATTAGTCTCAGCCTTTTTTATGAATTTTTAAATCCATTGAAGTTATATTTTTTTTACCTTATTTATACTTATTTATAAATTAGCTGAGACCTGAAAATGTGAAAATTAGTCTCAGCTTTTTTTTCGGTGTTTTCAAATCTATTTAAATCTTAAAAAATCAGCAATATTATTTATTCTTAATTAGCAGCTTTTCTCGCTGTTTCTAACCAACTATCATATTCTTGTTGATTATTTTTTACCCATTCTTGAGCATGACGCAGAATATCTTCTGGTTGGTCTTCACCCTCTTTAATGCGTAAACTTTCAGCATTCATATCTGCAATTGATATTTTAACTAATTCAAACCATCGTTTGGCAACTGGGTTAGCTTCTAAGAATTTTTTATTCGCAAAAATACGCTGTTGAAGTACGGGAAAACCAAAATTTTTTCCATCTGCTGATGTATCTTTTTCACTCATATTTTTCATAGATTCTGGAAAAGAAGTGAAAGGAACTTCTAACCAAACTACATCTTCTCCTGGTTTTAAAACTGAAGATATCCAATGAGGATTATAAGCAAAATAAATAATAGGTTTTCCTTGTTGGTAGCGAGTAATAGCATCTGCTAATAAAATTGTATATTCACCTAGATTATGTTCAACTGTATCTTGCAATTCATAAGCTTGAAGTTGATGGTTGATGATTAATTCACAAGACCAACCTGCATTACAACCAACTAAATTTGCTTTGCCATCTCCATCGGAGTCAAAAAGCTTGGCAATTTCTGAATCTTTTAATTGTTCAATATTAGTAATATTATATTTATCGGCTGTTTTTTTATCAATTTGATATCCTTGAATTCCATTAGGAGTTAAAATTCCCACTCCTTCTAATTTTTCTTCTCCACCAGCATTTTCAAAGAAATGATTACTGCCTGGTTGATAGTAAACGGTGCTATAGTCTAAATCTCCATTAGCAACAGAAATATAAATAGCGGGGTATCCAATTTGTTTAGGTTTTTCGATTTTGTAACCTAATTTTTCTAAACCTATATTGACAATATTAGTTTGGAATAATTCTTCTATCCAGTTACTATGAGCACTATGAATAATTACTGTTTGAGAATTGGGAGTTTGTTGACAGGAAGTAAAAATTATTAATACACTTGTAAGGATTATTCCTAAGATTATTTTGAGAGATTTTTGCTTCATTTTCTTGATTGATTGAAATCTATTTAATATTTGGTAGTTTACGACTAGATTGATTATAGATTTATAGCGGTTTATAAATTAGTCTCATCCTTTTTTCTGAATTTTCAAATCCATTGAAGTCTTGAAAAATCAGTAACATTCTTTTTTCTTAATTAGGGCTTGCTGATTAAATCTAAAAGTCTTTACAGATAAATATTTTAGCCTTTTTGAGTATCAAAAAGTGCGAGATTTTTGGTGGCTCAAGTTCAAAAATTTAGGATTTTGATCGAGAGTTGGGCAGAAAAATTAAGGGATGATTCTTCCTACTATTTCCTCTATAATTCCCCGTTCCTCCTGACTCCTGACTCCTGACTCCTACCCTTACCAAAAGACTTTTAAGAGCATTCCCTAATTAGCAGCTTTTCTCGCTGTTTCTAACCAACTATCATATTTTTGTGGATTGTTTTTTACCCATTCTTGAGCATGACGCAGAATATCTTCTGGTTTATCTTCACCCTCTTTAATACGTAAACTTTCAACATTCATATCTGCCACTGGAATTTCAACTAATTCAAACCATTTTCTCGCAACTGGGTTTGTCTCTAGGAATTTTTTATTAGCCACAATATATTGTTGCAGTAAGGGAAAGCCAAGATTTTTTCCATCTACTGATGTATCTTTTTCACTCAGATTTCCCATAGATTCTGGTAAGAAAGTGAAAGGTACTTCTAACCAAATTGCATCTTCCCCTGGTTTTAAAATTGTATATATCCAGTGGGGATTAAAGCCATAATAAATAACAGATTTTCCTTGCTGGTAGCGAGTAATAGCATCTGCCAGAAAAATTGTATATTGACCTCGATTCTGTTCTACTGTATCTTGTAGTCCATAAGCTTCAATTTGATTATCTATAATTAATTCACAAGCCCAACCAGGATTGCAACCTACTAAGTTAGCTTTACCATTTCCATCGGAGTCAAAAAGTTTAGCTATTTCTGGATTTTTTAATTGTTTAATGTTAGTAATGTTATATTTATCGGCTGTTTTTTTATCAATTTGATATCCACTCCTTCCGTTAGGAGTTAAAATTCCAACTCCTTCTAATTTTTCTTTTCCACCAGCATTTTCAAAGAATTTTTCGTGTCCTGGTAAGTAATAAATAACGCTATATTCTAAGTCTCCATTAGCTATAGAAATATAAAGTGCTGGGTAATCAATTTCTTTTGGCTTTTCTACTTTATAGCCTAGTTTTTCTAGACCTATATTGACAATATTAGTTTGGAATGATTCTTCTATCCAGTTACTATGAGCACTACGAATACTGACTGTTTGAGAATTGGGAGTTTGTTGACAGGAAGTAAAAATTATTAATACGCTTGTGAGGATTATTCTTAAGATTATTTTTAGTGGTCTTTGTTTCATGTTATTGAGATTAAAAAAAAATCATATATAGCAGGGAACAGGGAATAGGGAATAGGGAGGAAAACATTTCCCTATCTAAGGTTCATTATCAGCATAATTCCTAACCATCTTTGCGGTTGCTATAGGTTTTTTTCGAGTTAATTTTTAATAATTAAGTTCTTGGTAAATCGCTGAAAAAAGCACTATATTTAATCTTTTAAGTAGTCAAGCAAAATTAATTGTATATTTGATGGTCAGCTTAAATAAGTAAGAAAAATTATTCTTAGATCGACTGATCAATCACACAAGTATATTTTCCTTCCTATTCCCTACTAAAAAATGTTAAATTAATTTTGCACGGACAGTTTATTTGATGAAAATTTTGGGCTGAATAAATGAACTATAGCATTAGTTTTTTTGATGAGGGCAATAATTTTTTTATTTCCAGATAACAGGTCATTTCAGTTATCAGTTATCAGTTATCAAAATCATAAGGGTCTAAAACCCCGCCTTAAAAGGCGAAATATTTTTGGAGCTTTTCTCAAATCCCCTACTTCCCCTCCACGGTCGGGGCCCGCGGGTGGGTTGACTTCTGACTTCTGACTTCTGACTTGTAGACTTGCTGACTTCGTTAACAAGCACCCCTCCTCCGAAGGAGCTAGGCTAACAGTAACTCTGCAATAAGGAGGCTTGACCTAGGCGAATATTCTCTTTTTTTTATCCCCTTAAAAGGGAAGGCTTTAGAACGCAATTTATCGGTAACAAATAATAGAGAAACTTCCTCATATTAAGCTGTAGCACTATAGCAAGAAAATTGGAAATATTAACTGCATATAATTGAGAGAATATTCAAACTAATTTAATAGTTGAGACTTCAATATTTGAAATTTAGTCTCAGCTTTTTTTACTTTTATAGCGGTTTTCACAAAGAGAGACTACATTCAACAATTAATAATGAATAATTAATAATTACCTCTCCTTGAAAAGAAGAGGATTGACTCAAAGAAAATTTTTTATTTATTATCCCCTTAAAAGGGGAGGCTTTAAACCACAATTTCTCGGTAAAATTTATAGATATTCATCAAGCAGGTGAAAATTGCATAAATAGTTGTATTCTAGATTAATGAAAGTCGCTTAAAAATCTTTTTAATTAAGATTTTGTAGTTATGAAATATCCCCTAATTGACTATTAAAAATTGTTAGTTCCTACTTTAATTTGCTGCTTGCTTTGCTGTTTCTAACCAACCATCATACTTTTGTTGATTATTTTTTATCCATTCTTGAGCATGACGCAAAATATCTTCTGGTTTGTCTTCTCCCTCTTTGATGCGTAAACTTTCAACATTCATATCCACAATTGGAATTTCAACTAACTCAAACCATCTTTTAGCAACTGGGTTAGCTTCTAGAAATTTTTGATTCGCTACTATACGCTGTTGAAGCAGAGGAAAGCCAAGATTTTTTCCATCTACTGATGTATCTTTTTCACTAAAATTTCCCATAGATTCTGGTAAAGAAGTGGAAGGTACTTCCAATGAAACTACATCTTCATTTGGTTTTAAAACTGTCGATATCCAATGAGGTTCGTAAGCATAATAAAGAATTGGTTTTCCTTGTTCATAACGAGTCATTGCATCTGCCAAAAGAATTTCATATTGTCCTTGATTATGTTCTACAGTATCTTCTAATTCATAAGCTTTAAGATGATGATTGATAACTAATTCACAAGACCAACCAGGATTACAACCAACTAAATTTGCTTTGCCATCTCCATCGGAATCAAAAAGTTTGGCTATTTCTGGATCTTTTAATTGTTCAATGTTAGTAATGTTATATTGATCGGCTGTTTTTTTGTCTATTTCATATCTTTGTATTCCATTGGGGGTTAAAGTTCCAACTTTCTCTAACTTTTCTTCACCACCAACATTTTCAAAGAATTCATTGTGTTGTGGTTCATAGTAAACAGTGCTATAGTCTAGGTCTCCATTGGCAAGAGAAATATAAATTGCTGGATATTCAATTTGTTTTGGTCTTTCAACTTTATAGCCTAGTTTTTCTAAACCTATATTCACTACTTCTGTTTGAAATAATTCTTGTATCCAGGTACTATTAGCACTCCGAATAGTAACTGTTTCAGAATCAGGAACTTGTTGACAAGAAGTGAAAATTATTAATAAGCTGGTGAGGATTGTTCCTAAAATAGTTTTGAGATATTTTTGTTTCATTGTGGTTTGATTTAATTTTTTTTCATTACATTAACATTAATAGTACTGTAAGCATTCAGCTATTAGCAGTCAGCTCGATCGCAATAAAAATGAATGAACCAAGTATTTGCTAGTGCATTTTTGAACAAAGAACTGAAGGACAAGAACAACGCAGCTCTAATTGTCCACTAAAGGTAAATATTGCTAATAGCTGACCGCTGACCGCTGAATGCTGTTTGCGCAGCATTCCGGAGGAAATGCTTACATAGTACTTTACTACTCTCAGCGCTATTCCAGATAAAAACACTATATGTGAATTTTCTGATTTTTTGGGTAGAATGAAGCAGCAAATCAATTGGAAAATTGAAGACCTGGAACTATCAGAATCTGAAATAATTTCTAGATGTAAGACTTGAATAATTTTAAATTTAGCCTGAGTTTTTTTTATGACTATTCAAATCAATTTGTAGCATTTTTCAAATAGATAAACTACAGTGGCAAAGTATTTTCCTACTCCCTACTCCCTAACCCAAAATAAGTTTGTAGTGGGTGCATCTCATATTTGCAAAAATACTTTTTTCCTATATAATCCCTGTTGCTTAAAAACGATAAATTTTTGGTTTTATTCAAAATTGAGATGCACCCTTTGTAGTTTACCTAAATGAAAAGTGTTGTAAGTGCTGAAAGATTCTTAAAATTTTTCCTCCTTAAATAGGACTTACCAATCTAATCTAAAAGCATTGACATATAAAGACTTTAGCTTTTTTGGGTCGAATTGTAGTGTGCCTGTTTCAGTTCTTCACGCTCAAAAAGTTAGTATAAAAGGCAAGAGTCTAGAGGACAATCTTGGGATAATTCTCACTCCTACCTCCTCTATAATTCCCCGTTCCTCCTGTCTTCCCCTCCACGGTCGGGACCCGCGGGTGGGTTGTCTCCTGTCTCCTGTCTCCTACCTCTACTAAAAGACTTTCCTTATGCAAACCCTAATAATTAATTAATTAATTATTAATTATTAATTATTAATTATTAATTGTTGAACTAGCTTCTTGTCTTGCTATTTCCAGCCAACTATCATATTTTTGCTGATTATTTTTTACCCATTCTTGAGCATGACGCAAAATATCTTCAGGTTTATCTTCTCCATTTTTGATGCGTAAACTTTCAGTATTCATATCTGCAACAGGAATTTGGACTAATTCAAACCACCGTTTGGCAACTGGGTTAGCTTCTAGGAATGTTTTGTTAGCTACTATCTGCTGTTTACTTCCAGAAAAGCCTAGATTTTTTCCATCTACTGATAACCACACTACATCTTCTCCTGGTTTTAAGACTGTAGATATCCAGTGAGGATTATAGGCATAATAAATAATAGCTTGTCCTTGCTTATAGCGAGTAATGGCATCTGCTAGGAGAACTGTATATTGTCCTTTATTATGTTCTACTGTATCTTCCAGTCCATAAGTTTTGAGGTGCTCGTCTATGATTGACTCACAACCCCAACCTGGATTACAACCTACTAAATTTGCTTTACCATCTCTATCTGAGTCAAAAAGTTTAGCAATTTCTGGGTCTTGTAATTGTTGAATGCTAGTAATTTTATATTTATCGGCTGTTTTTTTTGTCAATTTGATATCCTTGTATTCCTGGAGGAGTTAAAATTCCAACTCCCTCTAATTTTTCTTCCCCACCAGCATTTTTAAAGAATTTTTCGTGCCCTGGTTGGTAGTAAATTGTGCTATATTCTAAGTCTCCATTGGCAAGAGAAATATAAATTACTGGATAATCACTTTGTTTTGGTTTTTCGACCTTGTAGTCTAGTTGTTCTAGACCGATATTAACAATTTAGGAATAGCTGACTGCTAATAGCTGAATACTTTAAAGGATTGAAATCTGATAGTTTGATACAGTATCATCTAATCCTAAAGTTACAGCAACAAATTATTATTTATCGAAAAATTGTGGTTTAAAACCTCCCCTTTTAAGGGGATAATAAATCAAAAAAATCCTTTGAGTCAATCCTATCCGTTTTCAAGGAGAGGTAATTATTAATTATTAATTATTAATTGTTGAAGTCTTTTTCTTGATTTCCTTTCTTACTTAAAAAACTAGAAAATTAATTTGTACTTTGTCTTGCTGTTTCTAACCAACTATCATATTTTTCCTGATTATTTTCCACCCACTCTTGAGCATGACGCTGAATATCTTCTTCTTGGTCTTCTCCCTCTTTTATACGTAAACTTTCAGCATTCATATCTGCAATTGGAATTTTGACTAATTCAAACCATTTTTTGGCAACTGAGTTAGCTTCTAGGAATTTTTTATTAGCAACAATACCCTGATTGCCTTTAGGAAGGCCAAAATTTTTTCCATCTACTGATGTATCTTTTTCACTCAGATTTCCCATAGATTCTGGTAAGGATGTGAAAGGAACTTCTAACCACACTACATCTTCTCCTGGTTTTAAGACTGCAGATATCCAGTGGGGATTATAAGCATAATAAAAAATAGGTTCGCCTTTCTGATAACGAGTAATAGCATCTACCAAAAGAATTGTATATTGGCCTCGATTATGTTCTACTGTATCTTCTAGTCTATAAGCTTTAAGTTGATGGTCTATGACCAACTCACAACCCCAACCTGCATTACAACCAACTAAGTTTGCCTTACCATCTTTATCTGAGTCAAAAAGCTTGGCAATTTCTGGGTCTTTTAATTGTTCAATGTTAGTAATTTTATATTTATCTGCTGTTTTTTTATCAATTTGATATCCTTGGATGGTATTGGAAGTTAAAATTCCTACTCCCTCTAACTTTTCTTCACCACCAGCATTTTCAAAGAATTTGTTGTGTCCTGGTTGGTAATAAACAACACTATAGTCTAAATCTCCATTAGCTATGGAAATATAAAGTGCCGGATAATCAATTTGTTTTGGTTTTTCGACCTTGTAGCCTAATTTATCTAAACCTATATTCACAACTTCGGTTTGAAATAATTCTTCTATCCAATTACTATGAGCACTCCGAATAGTTAAATTTTCATTATTTGGTGATGGTTGACAGGAAGTAAAAACTATTAATAAACTGGTCAGGATTGTTCCTAAAATAATTTTGAGAAATTTTGGTTTCATTGCATTTTGATTGGAGAACTTTCATATAAATAACATAAGCTGTTTGTAAATCATATCTTCTCTTATATTTTAAATTAGGATATAATTAAGGTTTGTAGTGAAAATTTTACAGTTAAAGTTATGGCCAAAAAATTACAGGTAGTCCTGAATCAAGATGTCAAAAAATTGGGAATATCGGGAGATGTGGTAGAGGTAGCTCCTGGTTATGCTCGTAACTATTTGATTCCTCAGAAAATTGCTTTTCGTACTACTCCAGGTATTCTTAAACAGGTAGAACGTCGTAGAGAACAAGAACGACAAAGACAAATAGAATTGAAGCAAGCAGCAGAAGCTCAAAAGACGGCTTTGGAAACAGTTGGTCGCTTTAAAATTGCTAAACAAGTTGGTGAAAATGATGCGATTTTTGGTACCGTTACCGATCGAGAATTAGTGGATGTAATTAAGGAAAATACTGGTCAAGAAATTGATAGACGTGGCGTTACTTTGCCAGAAATTAGCAAAGTTGGATTCTACAAAGCTCAAATTAAACTTCATTCAGAGGTAACTGCTGAAGTGGAAGTTCAAGTGGTAGGTAGTTAATTAAAGTCAAAAGTCAAAAGTTAAAAGTTAAAAAGAAATTAGGGATTAGGCAAAGAAATACTCTAGTGCCACACTAAATCTAGATTTTATGACTCAAAAATGCGTAAGTATTCTTTGATAAACAGTCTTTAACTTTTGACTTTAGTTCAAGTTTAATATTCAGCAATTTGATTGAGTACGGATTTTTCTACCAGGGGAACTTAACCCCTATTCTCTATTCCCTTTTCAAAAAAATTTGAAATAATTGTAGGTAAATCACAGATGTTTAGCGATCGCCTACCTCCCCAAAATCTTGAAGCGGAAGAAGCTATTTTAGGTGGTATTCTCAAGGAGAATAATATTCAGTAATTTGATTGAGTATGGATTTTTCGACCAGAGTAATTTAAACTCTACTCCCTACTCCCTATTCTCTATTCCCTTTTCAAAAAAAATTGAAATAATTGTAGGTAAATCACAGATGTCTAGCGATCGCCTACCTCCCCAAAATCTTGAAGCGGAAGAAGCTATTTTAGGGGGTATTCTCAAGGAGAATAATATTCAGTAATTTGATTGAGTATGGATTTTTCGACCAGAGTAATTTAAACTCTACTCCCTACTCCCTATTCTCTATTCCCTTTTCAAAAAAAATTGAAATA
>JAXHSW010000062.1:11565-14665 GCA_034190295.1 Cyanobacteriota bacterium
ATTGTAGGTAAATCACAGATGTCTAGCGATCGCCTACCTCCTCAAAATCTTGAAGCGGAAGAAGCTATTTTAGGGGGTATTCTCAAGGAGAATAATATTCAGTAATTTGATTGAGTATGGATTTTTCTACCAGAGTAATTTAAACTCTACTCCCTACTCCCTATTCTCTATTCCCTTTTCAAAAAAAATTGAAATAATTGTAGGTAAATCACAGATGTTTAGCGATCGCCTACCTCCCCAAAATCTTGAAGCGGAAGAAGCTATTTTAGGGGGTATTCTCAAGGAGAATAATATTCAGTAATTTGATTGAGTATGGATTTTTCTACCAGAGTAATTTAAACTCTACTCCCTACTCCCTATTCTCTATTCCCTTTTCAAAAAAAATTGAAATAATTGTAGGTAAATCACAGATGTTTAGCGATCGCCTACCTCCTCAAAATCTTGAAGCGGAAGAAGCTATTTTAGGTGGTATTCTCCTCGACCCAGAAGCTATTAATCGAGTAACAGAATTATTGCGCCCAGAGTTTTTTGCCATTGAAGCTCATCAAATTCTTTATAAAGCAATGTGGCAACTTTATAATCAGGGAAAACCTACGGATTTAATGACTGTTACCAGTTGGCTTACTGATAATAATCAATTAGAAAAAATTGGCGGACAAGTTAAAATAGTTCAACTATTAGAACGAACTGTTTCGGCGGTTAATATCGACCAATATGCTGCTTTAGTTGTTGATAAATATATCCGCAGAAAATTAATTCAAGCGGGAAATGAAATTTTTGATTTAGGGTTTCAAACAGCTACTCAATTAGAAACTATTCTTGACCAAGCTGAACAAAAAATATTTGCTCTGACTCAGGATAAACCACAACAAGATTTAGTTCCTATTTCTGAGACTTTAATCAATACTTTTCAGGAGATTGAAGATAGAAATGAGGGAATTGCTTTACCTGGTCTTGCTTGTGGTTTTTACGATCTAGATGCAATGACTGGAGGTTTTCAACGTTCGGATTTAATTATTGTAGCTGGTCGTCCGTCAATGGGAAAATGTGCTGCTTATAATACTTTAGTTTTGCAAAAAGATGGCAGTTTAATTACTTTGGCAGAAGTTTATCAAAGGCAAGAAACGGAGTTATTAACTTTAGGCAAAAATTGGAAGTTTCAGATTACTAAACCTTCTGCTTTTATTGATGATGGAATTAAACCTGTATTTAGAGTAACGACAAAATCAGGAAGATTTGTAGAGACGACAATTACTCATCCTTTTCTAACGGTTGATGGTTGGAAACCTTTGGCAAAATTACGGGTAGGAGAAAAAATAGCTGTACCGCGTCGGTTAGATGTTTTTGGTGATGAAACTATTCCAGAAAATCAGTTTGCTTCTCTGATTGATTCGGATAATTTATGTCTTTTTCCTATGGTCTTTAAATTAGAAAAATCACAATTAGCTTTATTTATTAGATATTTATTTTCCCTGGATGGATGGGTAAAAATATTGGAAAGTAGGGGAGTATGTTTTGGTTATTCTGTGGCGAGTGAAAAATTTGTTAGGCAAGTACAACATCTTTTACTCAGATTTGGAATTATTGGTGCTATTGAAAAGGTTGAAGAGGGTAAAGGTAGGAAAGGAAAGACGAATAAATATTTGTGGCATTTAACTATTACTGATACTTTATCTGTAAAAAATTTGGTGGCAGATATTGGCAATATTCCATCTATAAATTTAGATTTCTCCTCTAGCAGATTAAATTTAATCAAACAGGAGAATTTCTGGGTTGAGAAATTAGAAAATACAGAGTTTTTCTGGGAAAAAGTTCTTGTTGTGATGGAAAAGTTGACTGCATCTATCATCCTTTCAGCACAGAGCAAAAATAGAAAAGGTAAGACCGAGCAAAATTCCGAGCATTTAACTACTACTGATGTCTTATTTCGACACAACTTTCTGGCAAATATTGGTAGTGTTCCATCAGAAAGTTTGGATTTACTCAGAAACGAAAATGTCTTGGTTGAAAAACTAAAAATTTGGAACATTTTCGGCAATGAAATTATTTCTGTGATGGAAAAGTTTGTCGAATCTAGATGTTTTGAGGCAAAGGGTAGAAATGGAAAAGGGAAGACCGAGCAAAATTTCAATAATTTAACTACTACTGATACTTTCTGTGGGAAAAATATTCTGGCAGATATGAAAAATTTTCCATCTATAAATCTGGATTTTCCCTCCTACAGATTAAATTTAGTCAGAAAGGAGAATTTCTGGGTTGAGAAATTAGAAAATACAGAGTTTTTCTGGGAAAAAGTTCTTGTTGTGATGGAAAAGTTGACTGCATCTATCATCCTTTCAGCACAGAGCAAAAATAGAAAAGGTAAGACCGAGCAAAATTCCGAGCATTTAACTACTACTGATGTCTTATTTCGACACAACTTTCTGGCAAATATTGGTAGTGTTCCATCAGAAAGTTTGGATTTACTCAGAAACGAAAATGTCTTGGTTGAAAAACTAAAAATTTGGAACATTTTCGGCAATGAAATTATTTCTGTGATGGAAAAGTTTGTCGAATCTAGATGTTTTGAGGCAAAGGGTAGAAATGGAAAAGGGAAGACCGAGCAAAATTTCAATAATTTAACTACTACTGATACTTTCTGTGGGAAAAATATTCTGGCAGATATGAAAAATTTTCCATCTATAAATCTGGATTTTCCCTCCTACAGATTAAATTTAGTCAGAAAGGAGAATTTTTGGGTTGAACAACTACAAAATACTCAGATTTTCTGGGAGAAAGTTCTTGTTGTGATGGAAAAATTTGCTGCATCTATCATTCTTGAGACAGAGGGTAGAAATAGAAAAGTCAAGACCGAGGAAAATTTAGATAATTTAACTACTGCTAAGACTTTCTATAGGAAAAATATTCTGGCAGATATGAAAAATTTTCTATCTATAAATCTGGATTTTGCCTCCTACAGATTAAATTTAGTCAGACAGAAGAATTTTTGGGTTGAACAACTACAAAATACTCAGATTTTCTGGGAGAAAGTTCTTGTTGTGATGGAAAAGTTGGCTGAATCTAGATGTCTTGAAGCACAGAGCAAAAATGGAAAAGAGAA
>JAXHSW010000062.1:14765-29263 GCA_034190295.1 Cyanobacteriota bacterium
AAAATATTCTGGCAGATATGAAAAATTTTCTATCTATAAATCTGGATTTTCCCTCCTACAGATTAAATTTAGTCAGACAGGATAATTTCTGGGATGAGGAATTAGAAAATACTCAGATTTTCTGGAATGAAATTGTTGATGTGATAGAAAAGTTTGCCAAGTATAGATATCTTGAGACAGAAGGTAGAAATAGAAAAGTCAAGACCGAGCAAAATTTCGATAATTTAACTACCGCTGAGACTTTATCTGTGAAAAATTGTGTGGCGGATATTAGTAGTTCTCTATCCAAAAATTTAGTCGTAGACGAGAATTTTTCGGTCAAACAACTAAAAAATACTCAGATTTTCGGGAATGAAATTGTTGATGCCATAGAAAAGTTTGCCAAATATAGATGTCTTGAGACAGAAGGTAGAAATAGAAAAGTCAAGACCGAGCAAAATTTCGATAATTTAACTACCGCTGAGACTTTATCTGTGAAAAATTGTGTGGCGGATATTAGTAGTTCTCTATCCAAAAATTTAGTCGTAGACGAGAATTTTTCGGTCAAACAACTAAAAAATACTCAGATTTTCTGGAATGAAATTGTTGATGCCATAGAAAAGTTTGCCAAATATAGATGTCTTGAGACAGAGGGTAGAAATAGAAAAGAAAAGACCGAGCAAAATTTCGATAATTTAACTACCGCTGAGACTTTATCTGTGAAAAATTGTGTGGCGGATATTAGTAGTTCTCTATCAGAAAATTTGAATTTACTCACAAAGGAAAATTCACTCAAAGATCGAGAAATTTTCGGGAGTGAAATTGTTGATGTGATGGAAAAGTTTGCCAAATATAAATGCCTTGAGGCAAAGAGCAAAAATAGAAAAGAAAAGACCGAGCAAAATTTCGATAATTTAACTACTACTGATACTTTCTGTAGGAAAAATATTCCGGCAGGTATGAAAAATTTCCCATCTATAAATCTAGATTTCCACTCCAGAAGATTAAATTTACTCAGACAAGATAATTTCTGGGTTGATCGACTAGAAAATACTCAGATTTTCGGGAATGAAATTATCTCTATGATGGAAAAGTTTGCCGAATTTAGATGTCTATCAGCACAGAGCAAAAATGGAAAAGAGGAGACCGATAAAAATTTCGATAATTTAACTACTACTGATACTTTCTGTGGGAAAAATATTCTGGCAGATATGAGAAATTTTCCATCTATAAATCTAGATTTCCACTCCAACAGATTAAATTTAGTCAGAGACGGAAATTTATTAGTCGAACAATTAGAAAATGGCGATATTTACTGGGATGAAATTGTTTCTATAGAACCAGTAGGAGAAAAGCAAGTATACGATCTGACCATACCAGAAACTCATAATTTTGTAGCTAATGATATTTGCCTCCACAATACTAGCTTCGCTGTAAATATTGGTCATAGTATTGCAGCTAATCTTAAATTACCAGTGGCAATTTTTAGCCTAGAAATGTCTAAAGAACAATTAGTCTTAAGACTATTAGCAAGTGAAGCAAGAATTGAAAGTAATAGATTGCGGTCCGGACGAATTAGTCAAAGTGAATGGGAACCTTTAACTTCCGCTATTGGTACTCTTGCTGAGATGCCAATTTTTATTGATGATACTGCTAATATTACTGTTAATGAAATTCGTTCAAAAGTTAGACAATTACAGAGCGAACAAGGTGGAGCTTTAGGATTAATTTTATTAGATTATTTACAGTTAATGGAAAGTAGTAGTAGTGATAATCGAGTTCAGGAATTAGCAAGAATTACTCGGAGTTTGAAGGGTTTGGCGCGAGAACTTTCGGTGCCGATTATTGCTTTGTCTCAACTTAGTAGAAGTGTGGAATCTCGAACTAATAAAAGACCGATGATGTCTGATTTGAGAGAGTCTGGTTGTTTGACTGGGGATACTTTAATTTGTTTAGCTGATGGTAAAAAAATTCCTATTTCTAGTCTGGTTGGTAAGTCGAATTTTGCTGTTTTGGCTTTGAATGAAAATACTGGGAAATTTGAGTCGGCTATTGTTAGTAGGGTTTTTTCTACTGGGGTTAAACCTATATTTCGTCTGCAAACTTCTTCGGGAAAATTGATTAGGGCTACGGCTAATCATCCTTTTTTTACTATGCAAGGATGGCAGGAATTAGAAACTCTTAATATTGGGGAATTTCTTGCTATTTCTAAGCAAAATATGATAAATTATCAGGATATGTATTGTGGGCGAGTTATGTCTAAATCTAATTTAGGCCCAGAATATGCTCGAAATTTAGCCTCTGTGGTTAAGTCTCCTGAGTGGGAAAAACCTGCTGAAATTGATGTTAACTGGGATGAAATTGTGGAAATAAGACCAGATGGTGAGGCGGAGGTTTTTGACTTAACTGTGCCCGATCTCCATAATTTTGTCGCAAATGAGATTGTTGTTCATAACTCTATTGAACAAGATGCGGATTTAGTTATTATGCTTTATCGGGATGAGTATTATTCCCCAGATACTCCAGACCAGGGTATTGCTGAGGTGATTATTACTAAGCATCGGAATGGACCGACTGGTACGGTTAAGTTATTGTTTGACCCCCAGTTTACTAAGTTTAGAAATTTGGCAGTTCATAAAAGATAAGCTTTCAGCAGTCAGCTTTCAGCGGTCAGCTTTTTTTTCCTAAATCTTGTGAAAAGGGTGAAATATGAGAAAGCGATCGCCTTTTCAGTTACCAGTTATCAGTCTCAGGAATTTTCTCAGGAGCAATATCAGAAATAATTTCATCTTGTGAAGCTCCCATAATTGTTTTTCCCCGCTTGAATTTTTCCATCCATTCCTCCTAGCGTGGAAAAGCACCAAATTTTTCATTGTCTGAAGCTCCAAAAAAATCGTCGCGTCAAAGGATTTTCCGTTCCATCCCCACAAAAATTGCGATATCATAAAACTTATAAGGGGTTGTTCGCCTATACGCATGACTTTTTATTCAACTAAATTTCCCAGTTTATAGAGATTTTTCAATATTTAAGAATTTTCCCAATAGTAATGCCATAAATCTTTTCATCTGGTGAAGCTCCTATGATAAGCTTTCGGCAGTCATCTATAAGCGATAGAACTCCGTTCCGCTGCGCGATCGCTCAATCCATTTTTTCCCATCATCAAATCTTTCCATCCATCTCTCCTCATTGGAAAAGTACCAATATTTTCATTTCCTGAAGCGCATAAAAAATCGCTGCGTTAAAGGATTTTCGGTTCCATCCCCACAATTTTTGTGATACAAGAAAGGATATAAGGGGTTGTTCGTATATACGCATGACTTTTTATTCAACGCAATTTCCATGCTCAGAGACAATCGAATATTCAGGAATTTTCCCAGGAGTAATGCCAGAAATAATTTCATCTTGTGAGAGCTACCCAAAAAATGATTGTTTTTCCCTCATAAAATATTTCCATCCTTCTGTTCTAGCGTGGAAAATCACCAACATTTTCATTCTCTGAAGCTCTAATAATCTTTCGGCACTCAGCTATCAAAAGTCAGCTTTTTTCCTATGGCAAAAAAGATAAAGTATTAGAAAGCGATCGCTCAATCCATTTTTTCCCATCATCAAATCTTTCCATCCATCTCTCCTCATTGGAAAAGTACCAATATTTTCATTTCCTGAAGCGCATAAAAAATCGCCGCGTCAAAGGATTTTCCGTTCCATCCCCACAATTTTTGTGATATCATAAAGGATATAAGGGGTCGTTCGTATATACGCATGACTTTTTATTCAACGCAATTTCCATCCTCAGAGACAATCGAATATTCAGGAATTTTCCCAGGAGTAATGCCAGAAATAATTTCATCTTGTGAGAGCTACCCAAAAAATGATTGTTTTTCCCTCATAAAATATTTCCATCCTTCTGTTCTAGCGTGGAAAATCACCAACATTTTCATTCTCTGAAGCTCTAATAATCTTTCGGCACTCAGCTATCAGCAGTCAGCTTTTTTCCTATGGCAAAAAAGATAAAGTATTAGAAAGCGATCGCTCAATCCATTTTTTCCCATCATCAAACTTTTCCACCCATCTGTTCTAGCGTGGAAAATCACCAATATCTTCATTTTGTGAAGCTTACATAAATGATTGTTTTTCCCTCATCAAATCTTTCCATGTATCTCTTCTCATTGAAAAACAACCAATATTTTCATTCTCTGAAGCTCAAAAAAATTCGGCGCGTCAAATAAAAAGTGTGAATCTTAGAAAGCGATCGCTCTTTTTCATCTATACCTCCTAGGGTGGAAAGGTACAAACATTTTCATTGTCTAAAGCTCACAAAAAAAATCGGTGCCTCAAAGGATTTTCCGTTGCTTCCTGACAAAAACTCTGATATCATAAAAACTATAAGGGGTTGTTCGTCTATACGCATGACTTTTTAATCAACTAAATTTTCCAGTTTTATAGAGACTTTTAAATATTTAAGAATTTTCCCAGGAACAATACCAGAAATGTTTCATCTTGTGAAGCTCCTAGAATAAGCTTTCGGCAGTCATCTATCAGCGATAGAACGACCTTCCGCTGCGCGATCGCTAAATCCATTTTTTCCCATCATCAAATATTTCCATCTATACTCTCCTCATTGAAAAACAACCAATATTTTCATTGTATGAAGCTCACAAAAAATCGCCGCGTCAAAAGATTTTCCGTTGCCTCCTCACAAAAATTGCGATATCATAAGAAGTATAAGGGGTTGTTCGCCTATACGCATGACTTTTTATTCAACTAAATTTCCTTGCTCAGAAATAATCAAATATTGAGAAATTATTCCCAGGAAGAATATCAGAAATAATTTCATCTTGTGAAGCTCCCATAATTGTTTTTCCCCGATCAAATCTTTCCATTCATCCCTCCTCCCGTGGAAAACCACCAATATTTTCATTGTCTGAAGCTCCTAAAAAAAACGCCGCGTCAAAGAATTTTCGGTTCTATCCTCGCAATTTTTATGATATTGTAAGTATTATTGGGGGTCGTTCGCCTATACGCATGACTTTTTATTCAACAAAAGATGGCATAGTTTCGAGGGCGATCGCCTCTTCAGTTATAGACTTATTAGCCTTGTGCTTAAATTCCCAATGTTTAAAGGATGAAATATGACAAAGCGATCGCTCAATCCATTTTTTTTCCAGGAACAATACCAGAAATCTTTTCATCTTGTGTAACTCCCATAAACGGTTGTTTTTCACTAATTAAATCTTTCTATTCATCCCTCCTAGGGTGAAAAAGCACTAACAATTTCATTCTCTGAAGCACCTAAAAAAATCGCCGCGTCAAAGGATTTTTAGTTGCACCCTGGCAAAAATTCTGATATTCTAAGAACTATAAGGGGTCGTTCGTATATGCGCATGACTTTTTATTCAACTAAAGAGAGTATAGTTTTGAGGGCGATCGCTTTTTCAGTCATCAGTTATCAGTTATCAGTTATCAGCTTTCTACTTAAATTGCCAATCTTTAAAGGGTGAAATATTAGAGAGCGATCGCTCAATCCATTTTATTCCCAGGAGCAATACCAGAAATATTTTCATCTTGTGAAGCTCTCAGGAAAGGTTGTTTTTCCCTCATCAAATCTCTCCATCCATAGCTCCTGAGTGTAAAACCACTAACATTTTCATTCTCTGAAGCTCCAAAAAAAACGGCGCGCCAAAGGATTTTCCGTTCCATCCTCAGAATTTTTGTGATATGATAAAAGCTATAAGGGGTCGTTCGCCTATATACATGACTTTTTATTCAACTAAAGATAGTATAGTTTCGAGAGCGATCGCTATTTTCAGTTATGAGTTATCAGCTTTCTATCTAAATTAGCAATTTTCAAAGGATGAAATATTAGAGAGCGATCGCTCTTTCCATACATAAAAAAATCAGATAATTGTAGGTTTAGTTGAAGGAAGCGAAACCCAACAAAACCTATAATTTCGAGTGTGGAAAAAGTTGTAGATACTCAAGAGCGATCGCTATTTCCATATTAGAAAGTCAGTTATCGGATAATAAGTCATCGAAGTTTAGATTTACTAGACTGATGAGGTTTACAGAACCATCAGATTTTAAAATATCTCTGAGGGGATTAGTAGCTTTGTCAAGGATGGCTTTTGCAAAAATAAATAAAAAAATTGAAGAAACAACTGAGACGCTTATCAGAGTTAATAAGGTTATTTTTAAAGATAACAAAAACAGTAAGTATGGAGATAATAAAAACCAAAATATCTCTACAGTAAAGAGGAAGCCAAAAATATAATTGGGTGAAAAATAAGAACGAATATAAAAATATAAATACAGAGATATCATACTTAATACTCCTATAATTACCGAATAAAAAATAACGTTAATCAAGGATAAATAGAGTAGTAAGTATGGAGATAATAAAAACAAATATATTCCTACAGTCAAGAGTAAGCCCAAAATAATATTATTGGGTGAAAAATTAGAAAAAGTATAGAAAAGTAAATCGAAAGATACCGCAATTAATACTAATATAATTCCTGTAATTCCAAAATTAAAAATAACGTTAATCAAGAATTCTAGGCTGGAAGTTTTCATCAAAAATAACATAGTTAATGTATATATAACAGCAAAAAACTGAAATTTTTTCTCGTTGAAAAATAATTGGTAAAATGGTAAAAACTTTTCTGTAAATGTAAATATTAAGTATCCGTAAAAAGAAGCAAATAAAAACCTTATAAACCATGAAAGAAAAACAACTAAATTGTTGCTAAGAATATATTCAAGAAAAAAATCACCTAGCAAAACTCCTGTCATTGAAACTAGAACGGTAAAAACTACCATGACTAATAAATATAACTGTGAAAAAAATTTATACTTTACATCTAGAAAAATATCGTTCCAGTCATTACGAGTGGGATAACGGTAATTGTAAATAAGACGGTATAGCAAGGTAAATTGTAAAACTATAGCCAACGTTTTAAATAGCGATTGCCATTTTTGGCTGGAATTAATTGAATTAATTGCTGGGTTAATAAATTCTTGTTTTACTCTATTAGAATTTCCTCGCTTTGTTTTTGATTCTGCTAATATTTTGGCATAGTTATCGACTTCTTTTTCTTTTGCAAACTCTTTTAACTTCAGAACATCAATTTCATCAAGCAATTCTATTCCACACAAAGGAATTACTATCCTTGGATCGAGATTATATTGATAAATTTCTTCAGGAGTACATTTACAACAAATCAACCAAGCTACTTTTGCCATAGCTTCTCTTTCCGATGGTGGAAAATGAACTGCTATCCATTCCCAATCTCTTAAGTTAAATTCCTTATCAACTTTTGCCATATTTATTACTCCTAGAAAACCTAGTTATTTAGACTTGTAAATTCCGCAAGATTTAAAGCAGCTAACCTTTGAACATTTTCATTAGGATAATCAAGTAAACTATATAAAATTTCCTTCGCATAAGGAGTACCAATTTTCACTAAATCCTTCATTGCTGTTTCTGAACCTTTCTCCACTAAACCCTTCAATAAAGAAACAGCAATATCTCCCATATTAATAAGTGCTTGATGAGCATCTATCAAATTAATATCCTCATAATACCTAAACAAAATATCCGCCGCTTGTGGCAAATTTGTTTTAGATAAAGCCTTAACAGACGCCTGACGAACTTCCAGAGATTCAGAATAATTCAAAGCATTTTCTAGAAACTCAAAAACAACTTTTCCCCTACCTCTTTCACGAACATCAGAAGCAACTGCTCCAAAAGCTCTAGCTAAATTTTCATCAGAATTTGCCTCTACCAATTTTTCCTTAAACTCTTCAATAATTCTCTCTGCCAAAATAGGAGAAACTTCTTGAGCATCCGCTAAACATTCAAAAGCTGTCAGAGAATCTTCCCGATCAATAACCTCTATTAAATTTGTACTATTCCCAGCAAACCCACACCAAAGTTTCACCGTTTCTCGCCAATGTTCTGGTTCATTTTTAAACCTTTCTATTAACTCATTTTCTCTATCTCTCAAAGCTGTTGCTGCAGAATATTCTTGCAAAGTTAAATGAGCAAATTGATATTTATCTCCCCTCTCAATTTCCAATAATAATCCACTACGTTCGACAATTTCTCTTAATATTGGTTGAGTATCTGTTTCAGGATTAAGATTCAAATCTGGTAAAACTTTTTGAATTTGTTCCAAGACAATTTGATAATCCAAACTCAAGTCATCTTTTTGTTGTTTACTAGCATTATCCTGAGCAAATAAAGCTAAATGTTGTAGAACTCTCCGCTTATGAGCGCTCTCCTTATATTGATTAAAATTATTCTGCCATTGATTCAATAAAATATGAGTAGATTCTTGATAAAAATCTGACCGAGACTGAGGCAAAACAAAAGCAGGTTGAGTATAAAGATGAGCAACAATTGTCAACATTAAAGGATTTCTAGCTAACTCCATAATTAGAGGTCTATCTCTCAAAGTTTGTATGAGTTGATCGATAGATTTATCCGGTGGCATTTCAGATTTCCATGCTTCTAAAAAGAGTCGCATTTGTCTGTCGCTAAATTCTTTAATATCTAATGTTTTATCGACCGACTCAGCAAAATCATTGCGATAAACTGCTGACCGACAAGTAATAATTGCTCGACATTTATCGTACTTATCTAATAAGTCATTAATAGCTTGTACAACTTGAGGGCGAATCAAACTTTTCACTTCATCTAATCCATCAAATAACAGAAATAATTTTCCTTTTTCTAGACTTTGTTCGACAAAAGAATTAGCTTTAGGAAAATCATCCCTATCTAAAGCTTCTACTAATTTCTGTTTTAAGACTTCCATATTGAGGGCAGAAATTTCTATTTCATTGAGGCGATATAATTCTAATAAAATCGGCACATATTCATTAGAGGAACTATTTAATTTTTCCCTCGCCCAAGATAGGACTATATATTTTAATAAAAGTGTTTTTCCTGCTCCAGGTTGCCCCTTAATAGTCAAACGATTATATTTTTTAATCTCAGAAAAATTAATTGGTTGATTATTAGCTTTTTCCAAGAATTGCAAATCCACATAAATTTCTTGGAGACTTAAAGGACGATTCGGACGAAAAGGAATTTTTAGTTGTTCGTGTTTATTAATGAGACCTTTTTTATAGCGTTTTAGAGAGAAATTCCAAAACAATTCAAAACCAGCAATTTGATTGTATAACCATTTCCCAAAAGTATTAAATAGATGAGTTAGCCAACCTTGTATAACTTCCTTAAAAATTAATAGAATAAAAAATACTACAGCAGCAAACCATCCCAACCCAGACAATAAATCATCATTTATTTTTTCCCAGAGATTACTATTTTTTGCCTCCTTGAGTCTTGTGTATTCTTCCTCATAAATTTTAGTAATTTCTGGAGTAGTTAAACCCACAGAATTTTTCTCATATAAATCAATCATTAACCTACTATCCATTGCCTTATCATTTTCAACATGACGTTCGGCATAATCTTTAATTTCTTGAATGATAACTTGCCGACTTTTAATATTAGGTGTAGGTGTCTGAGTATAACTAGGTAATATCCAACTCCAACACAATATAATAGTTAAAGTTAGTAGAAATAAACTAATCGAAACCAGTCGGTTAAATTTGTGTCGAAAAAGTTGAGTGTAAGATAAATTATATTTAGGCATATCAAGTTAGAGTCAGAAGTTAGAAGTCAGAACTCAGAAGTTAAATTATTACTTTGTTATTTTGATAAAATTAGAAAAAATATTTAACTGATAATTGATTAAAAGGTGAGGTTTTATGCCCAATTATTTTGATAATAGATTTAAAGATTTTCATTATATAAAATTTGTAGCAAAATACCTAATATAAAATCCAGTTTAACAGTCGTCATTGCGACGACAGGAAGCAATCTCCTAAGCCTCTGAAATTGGTTATTTCCACTCTGTTACAGTCGCAATGACTTGGGTCTAATAATTATCTGGATTTAATATAAATATTAGTATTCAACTGTTAACTTTTAGCTTGCCTCCTGAGTCGAAACTGTCTTATAAACTAGATTATAATTACTAAGTATTATCTTGAAAGCAGAAATTATTATTGATAAATTTTATATTATTTCTAGCATAAATAAGTAGCTATTCAGTTAATATAGAAATTCTAAATAAGTTGTAATATTTTATCGTAGGGGTTTGGTCTCCAAATCCAATCATAGAAACCAAAACAATATATTTTTTCTCACAAATAATTTAGGATTAGTATATAAATGTTTTTCAACAAATTCTGACTGAATTCGTAAAAAAAGCTGTTTGCGTAGCATTCCGTAGGAAGAGCTGAATGCTGATTGCTGATTGCTGATTGCTTACTAATCAAACACAGGAGGCCAAATTTCAACAACAGGTAATTCCCACTCACCAAATAATTCAGGAATAGTCAAAATATCTCCATTTTTTAACTCAACTTCTTCACCATTAGGACGATAAATTATAACTATTTCTTCGTCAGGGTCTATCAATATTCCTACTTCCGCTCCCAATTCTAAATACTTCTTTACTTTCTGTTTTAAAGGTTTAATTCTGTCACTTTGAGACTTAATTTCTACCACTAAATCAGGCACCAACTCCCCAAAATAACGAACACTTTTTTTCAAACGTTGGGCACGAACAAAAGAAACATCAGGAACTTTTAAATTAGTATCTGGAAGAATAAAAGCACCACTAGAATCAAACAAACGTCCGAGACGACGTGGGTAAACCCAAGCATAAAGAGAAGCTATTAAGCGAACCCCAACTTCACTAGAAATAATATCCGACGGACCCATAACTAATATCTTTCCTTCATCTAATTCTAATTGATAATCTAAACCTAATTTATCAAGAGTACCTTGCAATATTTCTAAGTCTTTAACTGTGAGATTTGACATATAGTAATCCTATCTAAGTTGTAATATTTTGTTGGCAGTTAGGAGTCAGGAGTCAGGAGTCATAATTTTAAGGATTTTCAGCTCAGATTAACTGTTATAAAAATTGTTAAAACCAATTTAGGATTGCTATAGCTGAATCCTAATAGCTAAATCCTTTATTCATCTTCATCAAACACAGGAGGCCAAATTTCAACAACAGGTAATTCCCACTCACCAAATAATTCAGGAATAGTCAAAATATCTCCATTTTTTAACTCAACTTCTTCACCATTAGGACGATAAATTATAACTATTTCTTCGTCAGGGTCTATCAATATTCCTACTTCCGCTCCCAATTCTAAATACTTCTTTACTTTCTGTTTTAAAGGTTTAATTCTGTCACTTTGAGACTTAATTTCTACCACTAAATCAGGCACCAACTCCCCAAAATAACGAACACTTTTTTTCAAACGTTGGGCACGAACAAAAGAAACATCAGGAACTTTTAAATTAGTATCTGGAAGAATAAAAGCACCACTAGAATCAAACAAACGTCCGAGACGACGTGGGTAAACCCAAGCATAAAGAGAAGCTATTAAGCGAACCCCAACTTCACTAGAAATAATATCCGACGGACCCATAACTAATATCTTTCCTTCATCTAATTCTAATTGATAATCTAAACCTACTCGATCGAGAGTACCTTGTAGTATTTCTAAGTCTTTAACTGTGAGATTTGACATATAGTTTTTAGGGATTAAAAGGAAGAAGGAAGAAGGAATAAATATTGAAGAAAAAAAGGAAAAAATGATAGAGATAGCTGTCAAAAATTAACTGGGTAAGCTCTTTTTAAATCTCCGATACTATGCACCACCACCCAGAAGTTAAATTCTTGTATAAAAGGGAATAATAGAGTATATAAAAGGGAACAGAGAAAAAGTCTCTATTCCCTATTAATAATTATAATTGCTGATAGCTAGTAGCTGTTTGCGCAGCAGTCCGCAGGAAATGCTTAATTATCCAGCAATTTTCAATAATTCCACATCAAAAATCAGAGTAGCATTAGGAGGTATAACCCCACCAGCACCACGAGCGCCATACCCTAACTCTGATGGAATAATCAACTTACGGCGTTCACCAACTTTCATACTACCTACCCCTTCATCCCAACCCTTAATTACCTGACCTACACCAACCTTAAATTGGAAAGGTTTATTGCGATCGCGAGAACTATCAAACTTAGAACCATCCTCTAAAGTTCCAGTATAGTGAACCACAACTGTCTGACCTGTCTGAGGAGTAGCGCCATCTCCTTCTTTCAAGACCACATACTGAAGACCAGAATCAGTAGTAATAGTTTCTTCGTTATTTTGAGTCATAATATTTTCTGCCACTTGTTCTTGAACTTCAGTAGAATTTATAGTACTTGGTGTATTTTGAGAAGCAACTGCTCCTTTTTCCGAACCTGTGATTTGAGCAACAATCAAAACTAAACCACAGAATATTACTACTGCCAGACTAATAATAATTCCTCGCAAAATTAATCCTCCTAATTTAATTTAAAAGTCAAAAGTTAAAAGTCAAAAATTATCAGATGAAGTTGAAATTATAGGTCAGAATTCAGCTATTAGCGACCTGAATACTTAAAGTTATAGCTAGTATATTTTAGAGCTACAGTTTAGTAAAAGTATAGTCAAATATGGGCAGGCTGAATTCTATATTTCACCCCTCTCAAATTTAGTCCGTGCTGCGAATCTAAATTCTAACTTCTAACTTCTAACTTTTAACTTTTGACTTAATCTTGCGAATCTAACTTTTGACTTTTGACTTTTGACTTTTGACTTCATCTAACGCCAGTTGCGATTTTCTAAATCTCGGATCTGACGCTCCATGCGGTCCAAACGACCCCGGAGTTCGTCCAATTCAGATTGACGAGGAACACCTATATCCTGCATGACATTCCGCATTTGTCGCTGCATCTGAGTTTCCCAGTTTCCTTGCTCTGACCTAAGTTGCTGCATTATATCATCAACAAAAGTTTTAGCTTGTTCTGGGTTGATAGTACCATCTTTAACCCATTGGTTAGTGACTTCCTGTATTTTTTCGGCCACTAGGGAAGTTGTACCAATGCCTATCATTAAAAGTTGTTTAAGTAGATTTTCAGTATTATTCATATTTATTTTTTTCCTATTTCCATATTTTAGGTATAAAGGAGCAACAAGCTTAGAATTAAGCTACAAATTTAAACTGTAGATGAAAAAAGTTGTTGAATTTAATATATCTAACATAATCAATCAAAATGTCAAATTGTCCTCGTTGTCATCAACCAATTGATAGTCAAGCGATCGCTTGTCCGTATTGTCGAGTTTCTCTTAAAGCTTTTGGTCATCCAGGAATTCCTATTTATCACACTCAAACAGAAGAATATTTGTGTAATAGCTGTATCTACCATTTTGATGATACCTGTAATTTTCCTCAACGTCCCTATGCTAAAAATTGTACCCTTTATCACGACCAGTCTGAACCCCTTGTACCTCCTACTAATTTTAATCATATTAGTTGGTTTGGAACTGTCAAATTTTGGCTTCAAAGAAATACTATTTGGTGGTTATTGTTAAGTTTAGTTCTTATCAGTTTGATAATTTCTTTTTGAAATTCACTGTAGCTATTTCCGAGGAGGTGAGAATCAAAAAAAGTTACAAATTTATTTGAGATGCAGTACAACAGTTTTTTGGGTGCATCTCAGTTTTGAAGAAAGCCAAAAATTTATCGCTTTTAGGTATGGAGGTATGGAGGTATGGAGGAAAAAAGTATTTTTGTACATAATAGATGCACCCTCAAAAACTGGTAAATCAAACCAGAAAATTGTACCCAGTATATATAGTCATCTTGAATAATTTTTCAGTCATTACTCAATATATAAAAAATTTTCAACCCTGATTCCTGTTGCCTAATTCTGGAGTTTGCTTACATCTAAATAATTAATTTTTTTTCTGATATAGCACTACGCAAATAAGGCGCGGACATTTATAAATGCTAAAACTCACTCAGGGATTATTTTTTACTTTTTACTTTTTACTTTTTACTTGCGTGTAGCGCTGTACTATAGTCATTTCAAATAAGAATGAAATACTTTTTCAACTGAAACTATTTTAAGGCAAGAAACTCTTGTCTCAATCTAAACTGAAATAACTATATATTTGGCTCAAAAACTGGTAAATCAAACCAGAAAATTGTACCCAGTATATATAGTCATCTTGAATAATTTTTCAGTCATTACTCAATATATAAAAAATTTGCAACTCTGATTCCTGTTGCCTAATTCTGGAGTTGAGTTACACCTAAATAATTAATTTTTTTCTGATACTATATCAGGCTCAAAACTGGTATAGCAGTCGAAATAAAGGTGAGGAAATATCCAAAGCTTAAAACTCAGAAAACGTCAGATTTTAACTTTTAACTTTTAACTTTTAACTTTTAACTTTTAACTTTTGAATTCTTCTAAAGTAGAGTTACACCTAAATAATTAATTTTTTTCTGATACTATATCAGGCTCAAAACTGGTATAGCAGTCGAAATAAAGGTGAGGAAATATCCAAAGCTTAAAACTCAGAAAACGTCAGATTTTAACTTTTAACTTTT
>JAXHSW010000062.1:29363-29988 GCA_034190295.1 Cyanobacteriota bacterium
ACTATATCAGGCTCAAAACTGGTATAGCAGTCGAAATAAAGGTGAGGAAATATCCAAAGCTTAAAACTCAGAAAACGTCAGATTTTAACTTTTAACTTTTAACTTTTAACTTTTAACTTTTGAATTCTTCTAAAGTAGAGTTGCATCTAATAATTAATTTTTTTCTGATACTATATCAGGCTCAAAACTGGTATAGCAGTCGAAATAAAGGTGAGGAAATATCCAAAGCTTAAAACTCAGAAAACGTCAGATTTTAACTTTTAACTTTTAACTTTTAACTTTTAACTTTTGAATTCTTCTAAAGTAGAGTTGCATCTAATAATTAATTTTTTTCTGATACTATATCAGGCTCAAAACTGGTATAGCAGTCGAAACAAAGGTGAGGAAATATCCAAAGCTTAAAACTCAGATAACGTCAGATTTTAACTTTTAACTTTTAACTTTTAACTTTTGAATTCTTCTAAAGTAGAGTTGCATCTAATAATTAATTTTTTTCTGATACTATATCAGGCTCAAAACTGGTATAGCAGTCGAAATAAAGGTGAGGAAATATCCAAAGCTTAAAACTCAGATAACGTCAGATTTTAACTTTTAACTTTTAACTTTTGACTTTTAACTTTTGACT
>JAXHSW010000062.1:30088-42449 GCA_034190295.1 Cyanobacteriota bacterium
TCTTCTAAAGTAGAGTTGCATCTAATAATTAATTTTATTCTGATACTATATCTATCTGGGTCAAAAACTGGTATAGCAGTCGAAATAAAGGTGAGGAAATATCCAAAGCTTAAAACTCAGATAACGTCAGATTTTAACTTTTAACTTTTAACTTTTAACTTTTGACTTTTGACTTTTGACTTCTTCTAAAGTAGAGTTGCATCTAATAATTAATTTTATTCTGATACTATATCTATCTGGGTCAAAAACTGGTATAGCAGTCGAAATAAAGGTGAGGAAATATCCAAAGCTTAAAACTCAGAAAACGTCAGATTTTAACTTTTAACTTTTAACTTTTGACTTTTGACTTTTGACTTCTTCTAAAGTAGAGTTGCATCTAATAATTAATTTTTTTCTGATACTATATCAGGCTCAAAACTGGTATAGCAGTCGAAATAAAGGTGAGGAAATATCCAAAGCTTAAAACTCAGATAACGTCATATTTTTCCCTCTTCCCTCTTCCCTCTTCCCTCTTCCCTCTTCCCTCTTCCCTCTTCCCTCTTCCCTCTTCCTTCTTCCTTCTTCTAAAGTTGAGTTACATCTAATAAATGACTTTCTTCTGATACTATATCAGGCTCAAAAACTGGTAAATCAAACCAGAAAGTTGTACCTACACCAAGTTCACTAACTAACTGAACCTTGCTATGATGCTTATCCATAATATTCCTGACAATAGACAAACCTAAACCAGTTCCTTCCAAAGTATGAACTCGATTTTCTACTCGGAAAAACCTCTCAAAAATCGCCTCTTGGTCTTCAGGTTCAATACCACTTCCTGTATCTGAAATTTCAATTCTGACAAACTTTTGAGAATTTGTTTCTGAGGATAAATGTAAATCTATTGGTCGAGGAGGAGGAGGAGAAACTATCCATCCTCCCTCTTCAATTTGTTGAGCTTCAATATTGCTAATTTCAGAGTCAGATTCTAATGCATAAGCTCGAATCATTATCCTTCCCCCTGCTTCAGTAAATTTCATAGCATTGCCTACTAAATTAGCAAATACTTGTAACAATAAATCGTAATGACCTACTACAGAAGGCAAGTTAGGTTCTATCTCATAATTTAACTCTATTTCCTTATCTTTAGCATTGAGTTGATAAGTCCTTAAAGTTTGTTCTATAGGTTGAGCAATATCAACAGCATCTAGATGATAAATATGACAAGATTCTAGACGACTCAAATCTAAAACATCATTAACTAAACGAGTCAAACGGTCTGTTTCGTGATTAGCAGTTTCCAGAAATTCCCCTCTTTCTGTTTCACTTAAATCTTCTCCATATTCATACAAAGTTTCGATAAAAGATTTAATATTAAACAGAGGAGTTCTTAACTCGTGAGACACATTACTAATAAACTGACTTTTAGCTTCATTTAACTCTACTTCGCGGGTAATATCTTGCACAGTCATCGCAATTCCTTTCAGACTATCTCGGTACTGAGAATTTAAACCTTTTTCTAATTTATGCTCATAAAGAGTACATTCAATAACTTCAGGACGTTCAGTAGAATTACAATTTTCATCTGTCTCATAAATACAACTTTTACAAAGAGATTCTGTACCTGCTGCTCTATTTAATAAAACCGTTGTTAATAACACTCTAATTGTACGTTTATTTGGTTCATCCAAAGTACAGCAATATTCACCACCCTCTATTTCTCCTCCAGCTATTTGATAAAGCGGTCTACTAATCTCCATTTGCACAGGTACAGGCAAATAATCAATAACATTTTCACCCACAACATTTTTTCCTTCCCAACTAAAAATTCGCCTAGCAGTAGAATTAACTAACATAAGTTGTAGATTAGCATCCAACAATAAAGCACCATCAGCAATAGTCGAAACCAAAGTCTCTAACTTAGCTTTTTCTGCAGTTAATTCTTCAATATTTTGCTTCTTATAATTTTCTAATTGCTCTCCCATTTCATTAAAGCTAAAAATCAGTTCCCCTAATTCTCCTCCAAATGGTAAATCAATTCTTTGTTTAAAATTTCCCTGAGCAATATTTCTCACACCTTCTGATAATTCCTTAATAGGTTTAGTAATAATCAAAGCATTAAATACTGCCCCTAAAATTACCATTGCCCAAATCGAAACAAACACTGCCAAAGTAACATCTCTAGTAAGATTTGAAGAAATAACAGCAGTAGGATTAGGATTAATTCCTATTGCCAAAACTCCTAAATATTTACCTTCTTGAATTAAAGGCACAAAAACATCTGTTAATTCTCCATCAGGAGTTAAATGTTGTCGGACCATCGGTAGAGCAGACAAATTTCCCGTCTCTACATTGGCCATAAAATCTACTGGTAATTGAATGCGACGGCGTAAAGTCAGGGACGTTTTTACCTCTGATTCTGAGAAAGGCAGACCAAGGAAAATTTTTCCTTCCTCATCCGCGTAGAGCATATAACGCACGCTAGAGGTGCTGCTGTAGAAAAGTCGAGAAAAACGAGCTACTTCGTTGCGTTTGCCTTCTGCCACTAGAGGGGCGACATTTGCAGCTAATAATAGTCCCAGGTCTCGACCATAGCGAGTATCATTGAGACGAGCATCCTGTTGAATAGTATTTACTGCCCAGAATGAAAAACTACTCATTAGCAAAGACACCATGAGGGTGACTACTGCCATGAGTTTGGTCTGGAGGGTAAACTCAGACCACCAGTTAGCGATAATTTCCCCGATTTTTTTTAGGAGGGCAAGCATGGGTTTAAGTCAAAAGTCAAAAGTTAAAAGTCAAAAGTTAAAAGTTAAAAGTTAAAAGTTAAAAGTTAAAAGTCAAAAGTTAAAAGTTAAAAGTTAAAAGTCAAAAGTCAAAAGTCAAAAGTTAAAATTTAGTAGGCATTTTTGACTATATTATTAATCAGGATAACTAAGAATTATTGAAACCTTAGATTTATTTTATTTATATTTTGATTTGCCGGGTGCATCTCATAGCAAGCAAAAATACTTTTTTCCTATATATTCCCTATTCCCTATTCACTGTTGCCCGTTGCCTAAAAGCGATAAATAAATTTTTGTCAAAATTGAGATGCACCCGATTTACCGAAAATTGTGGTTTAAAGCCTTCCCTTTTAAGGGGATAATCAAGAAAAATTTTCCTTTTATTCAATCCTCTTTCTTTTAGGGATAGGTAATTATCATTTCCCTTACGGGTTTAATACCCCACCGTCACCCGCGGTGCTCAAAATTGTTTGGGGGAGCGAATCCATAAGCAATTTTCTCTCCTGACTCGGTCCTCCTGACTCCTGACTCCTTCTTCAATAATTATCAATTATCAATTATCAATTCTTGAACAGACCCAAAGACCCGATCGCCAATATCGCGCCGATAATACATTTGGTCAAACTCTATACAATCTACAGCATTGTAAACTTTTGTCCTAGCTGCAGAAAAGTCAGACCCTATTGCTGTTACCCCCAATACACGGCCACCATCGGTAACTAACTTTTGTTCCTGTAATTTAGTTCCGGCATGAAATACAGTCACTCCAATAGCTTCAGCTTTTTCTATTCCAGAAATTACTTTACCTTTCTCATAAGTTTCTGGATAACCCCCGGAGGCTAAAACTACGCACACTGCTACTCCTGGTTTCCAATTTATCGGGGGCAACTCAGCTAAACGTTTTTCACAACAGGCCAACAATAACTCTTCTAATGGAGTTTCTAGCAGAGAGAAAATAGGTTGAGTTTCTGGGTCGCCGAACCGACAGTTAAATTCTAAGACTTTTGGCTCTCCTTGAGGACTAATCATTAATCCAGCATAAACAATGCCTCGGTAGTCAATACCACGTTTTTGTAAATTAGTCAAAGTTGGTTCTAGAATTTCTTGTTGAATCTTGGTCATTAGTTCCGGCGTAATGATGGGAGTGGGAGCATAAGCGCCCATACCTCCAGTATTGAGTCCAGTATCTCCTTCACCCACTTGTTTATGGTCTTGAGCTGGTAATAGGGGACGAATACTTAATCCATCAGTGAGGGCTAAAACCGATACTTCTTGACCTGTGAGAAATTCTTCGATTACCACAGAATGGTTATCTTCCTCGAATTCTTCTTGAAATATGGCATCTATGGCATGATGAGCCATTTCAATTGTAGTGGCGACGGTAACTCCTTTTCCAGCAGCTAGACCATCTGCTTTGACCACTATGGGAACTTCTTGGATGTAAGCTTTGGCCATTTCGGCGTTGGTAAAGGTGGCCGATTTGGCGGTGGGAATATTTGCTTCGGCCATAAAATCTTTAGCCCAGGATTTACTAGCTTCGAGGATGGCTCCTGTTTTGGTGGGGCCGAATATTTTGAGGTTTGGTTGTTGTAGATAGTCGGTAATGCCCAGGGCTAAGGGTATTTCTGGGCCAACGACTACTAGGGAAATATTTTGGTCGGCAATAAGTTGTTTGAGGGCTGGGAAGTCTTCAACTGGGATGGGTATATTTTGGCATTTTTGCAGGGTGGCAGTACCGCCATTACCTGGGGTACAAAATATTTGTTGAACTTGGGGAGAGTGGGATAGTTTCCAGGCGATCGCGTGTTCTCTACCGCCGTTACCTACTATTAATATTTTCATGTTTTTTTTAAGTAAGAAGTAAGAAGGAAGAAGGAAGAAGTAAGAAGGTTTTAGTTATCTAAGAGAGAAGACTTTATGTTAAATCCGATTTAGAAAAGCTGATTTATAGATATCTATTTTATCAAAATAATTGGGTCTAAAACCCCGCCTTTTAAGGCGAAATATTTTTGGAGGGTAGCTTAAATCCCCTATTTCCCCTCCTGGGAGGGGTTAGGGGTGGGTTAACTTCTGACTTCGTTTAATCAGCATATAATAACCAGATTTGGTATTAGTTATCAAGAAGAGAAAGTTAAATTTTAAATAAAGTATAAAAGTCTCACTCAAAATAAGGATAGGTAGTTAAGTTGATAGTTGATATAGTAACGATTGCTTGTTTAGATGAGTAGGTTAATATGAGTGATAATTTTCAATTACTTAAAAATGATGATGATGTTTTGTTATTTGATAAAAATAAATTTAAACATACATTTATAGTTGGGAGATTTAAAGAATTGTACTTAGAAAAACTAAAAGACAGAATTTATTCAAGGAAAGGCAATAATCGCGATCGCGTGTTAGTGATTTTTTCCCTTTTAAATGGAGGGTTTAGAGTTGAACAGAAAGTAGATATAGGACTAAATAGTAGCAAATGGGAATCAGTGACTGAAGAAATAGAATGTCAACTCTTAAGACTGGGTGATAGTGGTTGGCAAAAAGGTAGACTTAGATTCAAAAACTATGTTGATTTTTTACCAGAAGACAATAGAGAATTCAATTATAATTCTCAATTTAGCAACCCAAAATCAGAAATTAAAATAGAACTTGAATTTTGCCCAGATTTAACTATTGAACCTGAATCACCATTAGATGATATTCGCTGCTAGTGAAGGCTATAAAAAACTTTTGTGAAAATTCTCTTCTCTGAAAAATAAAACACGATCAAACTAAGCTAAAGAAATATAAATCATTTTCTTTATTCACTGATGTTTTAGAAAAAATAAAGTAAAAATTGGTGATAGCTATTGGTGCAATTGTCCGTTATTAATGAAACCCCTCCACCACAAAAATTTCTCACATCAATACCAGAATCAGAAATAGGAGAAAGATTTACTTTTGAAGTAGTAACTGTCAATAATTTTGGCAAAATAATCAACCGCACCCCCCGTAGTGCCAGACAAAAAATAGAAGATTTAGGTAATGGTATTAAATTAGAAATGGTTCATATCCCTGGGGGCAGTTTTCTGATGGGTTCCCCAGAATATAAACCACAAAAATACTATATAGAAAGTCCGCCACATCAAGTTAATATTCAACCTTTTTATATGAGTAAATACCCCATTACTCAAAACCAATATCAAGCCATTATGGGAGAAAATCCTTCTAACTTTAAAGGAGGAAAGCATCCAGTAGAAAATGTGACATGGCATAACGCCAAAGAATTTTGTCAAACCCTCAGTAGAGGTAAATCTTCATTGTGTGAAGCTCAAAAAAATTAGCTAAGGATTTGCCTTGCATTCTCTTTAAAATCACGATAGTATTTATTTATAAGCAGTCGTTCGCCCCTACTTTTGACTTTTAATTCAACACAAAAACCAAATTTTTGAGATTGCTAGATTTAGTATGAACACTTGCGCAGCTAAAAATATAGAAAATTATTTCAACTACCACAAAAAAGTAAATTTATCAACCAGTAGAAAAATGAAGAGAGGAAAATTAGTCATTCATCTCAAAGTAAATTAAGAGCGATCGCCTCCCAAAACAACGAAATAATAGGCATTTCCAGCTTCAAAATTCAATTTAGTTATAAAATACCTCCGGAGTATATCATTACTCATAATATTACAAAATTGAGCAAAAGTGCTAAAAAGATTGAAATTTCGTGAATTTATAGAAAAAATTTTTATTCTTTTTTGTCAGAGATTTATGACAAAGTTTAAAATTTTCAAACTAAAAACTCAAACCTATAACTAAAACTTAAAACCTACATAATTTTGAGATTGTAAGTGAGAGTGGACTAAAGATAGTTAAAGATGAAGCATGACGATCGAGTTAATATTTACCGAAAAATTGTGGTTTAAAGCCTCCTCTTTTAAGGGGATAAAAAAAATTTTTCATGATTAGTCAATCCTATCCGCTTTCAAGGAGAAGAAATTATTAATTATTAATTATTAATTATTAATTGTTGAACCACCCTATAGATTTATCAACGGGAGTCCTCTTTCAACTAGATCGTCAAATAGATTTAGTTTATATTTGTGTGCCCCCAAAACAAATTGAGAATAAATAATCAGAATTAATTTGTTGAATTTATCAGGTCAACCTCAGCCCTATTTCATTAATCTAACTCATCAGCGATCGCCCGAAATAAAGCAACAGTTTCCACATCATCAATAGACCTCAAAATATTATTACTAGAACCAGTTTTTACCCCAACAAAATTATTGTCTGGATTAATATAAATGTATTGTCCCCAAGCACCAGTCGCACAATAATCACCATTTGAACCTTCAGGAATCCACCAATGATATTGATATCCCCACTTAAAATAAAGCTCATCCGTTGCTCCTGGTTGTAAGTGAGGACTATCAGGTATTATTGACTCTTTTACCCAACTTTTAGGAATAATTTGTTGCCCGTTAAAATACCCATTATGTAAATAAACTAAAGCAAATTTTGCATAATCTCTCAAAGTACAATTCATCCCACAAAAAGTTACTTCAGTTCCATAATTATCGGTCAACCAATAAGCATCTGATTCTGCTCCCATTGGTTGCCATAATTTCTTTTCTAAATAACTAACAATATCTTGCTCAGTGACTCGCCTCAATAATAAACCTAATATCTGAGTATTCAAACTTATATATTCAAAGTAATTACCTGATGGTTCTTTAGCAGGATAATTTAAAATCACCTTTTCCATTGGTCGCATATACAAAAATAATTTATATAAAAGTTGATTAATATCAGAATTATCATCTTCGTAGGCTTCACTAAAATTTATTCCAGAAGACATTTGTAAAATATGCTTAATTGGTACATTGTTATATCCAGATGCTTTTAACTCTGGCATATATTTAGTAATTGAGTCATCCAGAGTTTCAATATAACCATCATTAATCGCAATACCTATTAAGGCAGAAATAAAACTCTTTGCCACTGACCAAGAAGTTTTTTTATCATACTTTGTATAACCTTGAGAATACTTTTCATAAACAATCGCATCATTTTTAACTATTAAAAATCCTGTATTGCCTGTCCGTTGTAAAAAGTCTTTCATTGTCCGAGTTTCACCCTGAAATTGATAGGATGTATTCAGGTCGTATAAATTTTCCTGAAAATTATAGGGTTGAGTAGAACGATGAATAATTTTACAGGGAAAAACCCGATCCATATTGCGGAAATTATTCACCCTTTTATCATCATCAAACATAGTTATTTTCGGTTCAAGATAAAAGCGCCAAATAATCAAGCTAATTGCAATTAGAGGCACAATAAAAATTAGGATAAAATTGATAATGTTCATAGTTATTAACTCAAAGATAGTGTTTCTCAAGTTACCAAGGTACAGTTGTTTTTATTTTTTACCGAATAATTAAGGTTTAAAGCCTCTTCTTTAAAGGAGAAACAAGCGGTCGCTCTTCGGAGCTTCCCGGAGGGTAGGATGGATGGGTTTCCTAACCATATCCCATCGACCAAGAGAGAAAAAATTTTCACGCTCCGTGTCAATCCTCTTCTTTTTAATAAGAATTAATTATTAATTATTAATTCTTGAATACTCCCTACTCCCTAAAACAAAAGAATTTTGTACCTCATGCTTCTTGGGAATTGTTATATAGATAGAGAGATAGAGATGCTTCTGAAGCAAGATTCAGGGTTTTCCTTTGGAATGCTCCGCCAACATACATATCGCGTAGCTAAACGTTATTCATGTTATCATCGGTGGATAAAATTGACTAGGGATTAATAAATGCCGGATGATTTAGTACCATTTCTTATCGGGTAAGCATTTCCTGCGGAATGCTGCGCAAACAGCTATTAGCTGTCAGCTGTCAGCTCTGATGACGGAGTTTTAATGAAAATAGACTGTTTCAGGCAGCTTTTATAGTAAGTATAAATTCTGGGTGTTGCTGATGGGTGGGTATGATTTGATAATTTTGTATTTTGGATTGTTTGAACTACTTGTTAATATTAACTTTTCCCTGTTTCCTATTCCCTATAAACCTACTTTCATACCTTAATTCAGCAATGCCTAATTCTGATAAATTAGCAAAGCTTTTATCTCAAACTAAAAGCAATAGCTGATGGCTGATAGCTTACCTTATTGGTATAAGTATTTTGATTTTTTATCTAGTATTTTCAGCTATGACTGAAATGGGAACAAAATTGTTTGATAGGAAAAAAAATGATTAATACTGTTGCTCTAACTATTCCTGAAAAAAGAATTGTTTTCTATAATTTGAATTGGCAGAAGTACCAAAAAATTATTGAAGCTCTGGGAGAAAGTCGCAATGCCAGAATTATATACGATCGAGGAATATTGGAAATTACTATGCCTCTGGAAGAACATGAATTTGCTAGAGAAATAATTGGTTTATTTATCAGAATTTTAGTTTTTGAAATGGGTTTAAAAATCAAAACTTTGGGTTCGACGACTTTGAATTATCCACAATTAGACAGAGGTGCAGAACCTGACAATTGTTATTACATTCAAAATCAATCAAAAGTGGCAGGGAAAAAAATTGATTTAACTGAAGACCCACCGCCGGATTTAGTAGTAGAAGTTGATATTACTCATACCGATATTAATAAAGTTAATCTTTATGCGAGCATGGGAATATCAGAATTTTGGCGTTATGACGGAGAAGTTTTACTAATTTATCAACTGCAAAATCAAAAATATGTTGAAGTTGAAACTAGCCCTACATTTCCTAATATTGAAAAAGCAATATTTTATGAGTTTATCGAACAATCAAAACTAGATGAAGTAGAAGCAGAAAAAAAATTAAGAGCTGATTTAAAAACAGAAGAAGATGTTAGGTGTTAAACAATTAATAATTAACAATTAATAATGAATTATTACCAAAAAATGAGGCCCAAAACCTCCCCTTTTAAGGGGATGAAAAAATATTCAGTTCAGTATTTCAAGCCTCCGGCTTTAGTGGTCGGTACTGATAACTGATAACTGATAACTGATAACTGAAATGACCTCTCCTGAAAACGGATAGAACTAGCGAACTGGATTTTTTTGTTTATTTATTTTTTAAAGAAGAGGCTTTAAATTTTAATTATTCGGTAAATGAAAGAAGATAAAAGTTATAACAGGGAACACTTAACTGGGAACAGTGGAAAAAACATTGTCTAGTCTAAGATTCATCATCAGCATAAGTCCTAACTGCTTTGGCTATTGCTATATCTAAAATTTTAAATCTCAAACTTGAAGGTAGTTGGAATAAGTTGTTAACTGTTAAGTGAAAAAGAGTAAAAGTTATCTAAAACTTTAAATCTCAAACTTGAAGGCAGTTGGAATCAGTTATTGACTGTTAGGTGAAGCAGATTCAATCATTGATAATTGATAATTGATAATGGATAATTGATAATTGATAATTACCTCTTCCTTTTAGGGAGAGGATGGAATAAAAGGAAAATTTTTTCTTGTTTATCCACGGCGAATGAGAGGCTTTAAACCTTAATTATTCGGTAAAAGTTATCTAAATTTTTAAATATCAAACTTGAAGGCAGTTGGAATCAGTTATTGACTGTTAGGTGAAGCAGATTCAATCATTGATAATTGATAATTGATAATTACCTCTTCCTTTTAGGGAGAGGATGGAATAAAAGGAAAATTTTTTCTTGTTTATCCACGGCGAGTAAGAGGCTTTAAACCTTAATTATTCAGTAAAAATTATCTAAAACTTTAAATATCAAACTTGAAGGCAGTTGGAATCAGTTATTGACTGTTAGGTGAAACAGAGTAAAAGTTATCTAAAACTTTAAATATCAAACTTGAAGGCAGTTGGAATCAGTTATTGACTGTTAGGTGAAACAGAGTAAAAATTATCTAAAACTTTATTTAAAATAATTGTTCAACTTCGGAAATTAATTTGCAATGTTTTATGCCTTCTTGCTTTGTATATTTAGATAGATTATTTATGACTACCCATATAGCAATTCCAAATGATTTGTAAAAATTCTAAGGATATATAAAAACTCTTAAACTTTATACCGAAAAATTGTGGTTTAAAGCCTCCTTTTGTCAAGGGATAAAAAAATATTTATTTGAGTCAATTCTCTTCTTTTCAAGGAGAGGTAATTATTAATTATTAATAATGAATAATTAATTGTTGAACCCTACTCCCTATTCCCTAAATATATTTTTGCCCGCAACTGAAATAGGATTGCCATAGATTAATAAAACTGATAAAAACTATTTTTATTTTGTTATAGCAGTCGAAGCAAAGGGCGCGGACATATCAAAAGCTGAAAACGAAAGACTTCGCAAGATTTTTCCTTCTTCCTTCTTCCTTCTTCCTTCTTCCTTCTTTATTCTGCTATAAAATACAAAAGTTGAAACTGAATTTACAATCAAAATGAATAGTACTGAAAAGGCAAAAAAACACCAAAATAAAATTCAGCGAGTTGGTGTCATTGGTGGCGGTCAGTTGGCATGGATGATGGCGGATGCTGCTAAAAAATTGGGAGTAGATTTAATTATTCAAACTCCTGAAAAAGATGACCCGGCAGTATCTATAGCAAAAGATACTATTTTGGCAGAAATTGATGATTTTCAGGTAACTGCTAAGTTAGCAAATAGTTGTGATGTGATTACTTTTGAAAATGAGTTTATTAATATAGATGAGTTGTCACTGCTGAGAAAAAAAAATGTAATCTTTCGCCCTAGTTTATCTGTATTGAAGCCGTTATTAGATAAATATGAACAGTTATTTTATTTACAAGATTTAGGTTTACCTGTTCCCAAATTTTGGGAGTGGGAAACAGAAGCTGAAGCAATAAAATTTCCTCTAGTATTAAAAGCACGTCGTCATGGTTATGATGGTCATGGTATTTCTGTTATTCACGATATTAATAGTTTAAAATCTCAGAGAAATCCAAATATTTTCATTCAAGAATTTATCCCTTTTGACCGGGAAGTTGCAATTATTGCTGCTCGTTCAGTGACTGGTGAAATTAAAGTTTACCCAGTAGTAGAAACACAACAAGAAAATCAGGTTTGTCGGAGAGTTTTTGTCTGTGATGAAAATTTAGAATTAGTCAAAGAAATTCAGGCGATCGCTCAAACTCTTCTCAATAGTTTAGAAGTTGTGGGAGTATTTGGTATTGAATTATTTATTACTAAAGATAAAACAGTTTTAATTAATGAAATTGCTCCAAGAACTCATAACTCTGGTCATTACACTTTGGATGCTTGTGAGACTTCCCAATTTGAACAACATTTACGAGCTGTTTGTGGTCTACCTCTGGGTAGTACCGCTCTTAAGTCTAAGGGCGCGGTGATGGTGAATTTGTTGGGTTATGAATTTGCGGAAAATGACTACTTGACAAAACGACAACAATTAGCTCAAATTCCTAATGCTTCGGTCTGGTGGTATGGCAAAACAGAATCTCGTCCAGGGCGAAAGTTAGGCCATGTCACAGTATTGGTACATGAGGAAAATTCGGCCAAGTGCCGTCAGAAAGCTGAGGCGATCGCTAACCAGATTGAAAGTCTCTGGCAGAGTAGGGGAGTACGGGAGTAGGGGAGTAGGGGAGTGGGGGAGTAG
>JAXHSW010000063.1:0-41536 GCA_034190295.1 Cyanobacteriota bacterium
TAGACGAACCCGCCTTCCCGCAGATCGAGGATCGCCGCGTCGCCCGGCGAGCCAGGCGCGAGCGAGCCCAGGTCCGGTCTGCGAATCGCGTTCGCCGGGTGCACGTCTTCCTTTTTACTTCCAACTTTAGTCCTTCTTCCTCCTTCTTACTTCCTTCTTCCTTCTTCCTTCTTCCTTCCAAACTATGTTTTTTCACGAACAACTTTACCGCAGTCCAGAAATTATGACAAAGCTAAAAAATTTGTCAATAACTATTTGTGGAGCAGGTGCTTTAGGAGCAAATATTACTGAAAATTTAGCTCGTTCTGGGTTTAGTAAATTACGGGTTATAGATTGCGATCGCATTGAAGAGCGTAACTTATCTACTCAACCTTATTATCGTTCTGATGTGGGAGCTTTTAAGGTTAAAATTTTGACCAATAGTCTCTATCGTGCTTTAGGAGTAAAAATTGATGGTCAAACTCAAAAATTAACTGAAGAAAATGCAGGTAAACTATTAGCAAAAAGTGAGTTAGTAATTGATACTTTTGATAATAGTATTAGTCGGAGTGCTGTGAAAAATTATTGTGCTGATGCTAATATTTCTTGTCTTCATGTAGGATTAGCTTCTGAATATTCAGAGATAATTTGGAATGAAAATTATCGAGTCCCTTCTCCAGTAAATGATGATATTTGTGATTATCCATTAGCGAGAAATTTAGTAATGTTAACTGTTGCTGTTGCTTGTGAAGTTGTGGTGAATTTTGCTGCGACAAAACAGCAAGATAATTTTACTGTTACTTTAGGAGATTTTGCTGTTAAACCATTATTTATATAATATTAAATTTCAGCAAAGTATCGATATATTTTTAAATAAATCCCGGTAATTAAATTAATACTATATCAATAGCAAAGTATAAAACATCATAAATCGAAAAAGATTACTATAAATAAAAATAAGAAAGTAATAGCCCATAGACATTGTTATTTTTAGATATTTCTATTTCACTGTACTATGAGATAGAATTATTTTAGTAGGAGTTTTTCGATCTACATCTTTGTTTGATCTAGTATATGCTATCCTGATTTTATCGCACTTATTAAAGTTAATAATTGAATTACAAATATATAGCATCAGAGGTAAGATAAATGACAACAAATATAGACATTCTCAAAGATGAAAGAGTTAACTGTTATTCTGTAATGATTCAGCTCAGAGTAGCAGAATATTTAGAAATGGTAGAAAAAGTTTTTAATGATAGAGGAGGTTTAGAAGGACAAAGAGACACTTTAAAAACAAGAACAGCTATCAGGATTCGCAAGAGAATGATTGAAGACTTGGAAAAAGGAGCTATACTACCACCAATAGTTCTAGGAGTAATTACTTCAGCAGAAAAATTATCTAAGATTGATAAATTAGATAGAAATAAATTATTAAATTTAATCAACGATAATTCTGAAAATAGCATATCTATTATTGATGGAATGCAAAGAACAACTGCCTTATATGATGCCCAAAAAGATACTAATATTAGTGTTAATAAAGTTCGGATAGAATTCTGGATAGCATCTCAAGTAAATAGTCTTATCTATCGGATGTTAGTATTAAACACAGGACAAATTCCTTGGAACTTGAGAAGACAAATTGAAACTGTTTTTAAAGAAAATTTGAAGGAACTAAACAAAAAATACCCAGATATACAAATCATAAAAATTGACGATCAAAAGAAACTTATAAATTCTCGTCAATATCGAGCTGATAAAGTGATTGAGTTATTCTTAGTTTTCGGTGCTAGAAAGGAAAAAGTTGACCTACAAGAGAAATTAGCTGATGAATTTACGAGACAAGACTTTATAGAATCAGTAGCTAATCCTAATTTTACGAATATATTTTATGAAGTAATAGGATGTCTAGCTGACTTTGATTTAGCTATATCTGCGTATAAAAATACAAATGAAGAGGGATATTTTAAAGAAGGTAAAGACTTATTTCGTAGTCATCCAGCTTGTATTGGTTTTGTAACTTCTATCGCTTTATATGTACAAGGTAGACCTGGTAATGATTATAGTTTAGAAAAACAAAATAAAAGGTGGAGTAAGATTAAAAACGATGCCAACATACTTTTTAAACGAGTCAAAGAAATGGAACCTAGTGAAATAGGTAATTTTTTAGATTTTCCAACACTTAACGAACTGATTAGTAAAAAAACGGGTAAATCTACTAACTTTGAAAGAGCATTTTTTTTAGAAGCTTTTAAGGTCTTAATAGAGGAAGATTTCGATGTTCAAGTAATGACACCATGTTGGAGAGCTTACTGATACTAAGATGTCTAGAAATATGATCGAAGCTAATCAATATATCTTCAATGAATTAGCTGATTTTGTTGAAGTAAGTAATATAGACATCCCTATATATAAGCAAAAAAAACGTTATATTGAAACTGATACGGAAGAAAAAGAATGGTTGAAAAATTTAAAAATAATCAATCAAAAATATCAAATTTTACCCAACTTTGCAACAGCGTCTTTTCAATATGGTGGTAATGATTATTTTGTAGCCATTGGTTCCCCAGAATATTTAGAAACTAATCAAGAAGTTATTCAGTTTATAGAATTGAATGCAGGCATAGTTACTGCTTTATTGTTTGAATTGAAAATATCAGTGGCTAGAAAAGCCAGTCCCTATGATATTGCAGATAAAATTTTTTATCCATCTCAAAAAGAAAGAATCGGATATAATTTATCTACAGTAAAAGACTTATTTGAACCAATTTTTGTTTATAAAATTCCAGAAAATTCTCCTTTTTTGAATTTAGATGATATAACTTTGATTAGAATTTCTGGCTTTTATATTAAAAATAGTCAACTGGTTTCATTAAATTTTTCATCAAATACTCTTAATGAATTTGAAAAGCTATTTATTGAAGGTTCAAAAAATATACCTTATGAAAACTTACTACTCAGCTTAGTTTCTGTTTCTTGGAAATATTCATTTCTCGATATCTATAGATGTATCGAAAGATTATTTCCCATCTCAGAACTAGAAGACCTGCACAAAAAATTAAATATTAAAAATTCCCTATTAAACTTTGCTGATGATATTGAATCTTATATTGGTTGGAAACCAAAAGAAAATGAAGCACTAAATAAACTGATTAAAGATTCTCCCAATTCAGCACGTCAGATACTTCGTCAAGTCCAAACTGATATTAACAATGTAGAAGAGGGAAATCTTGGAAATTTTGTCTATAAAATTCGTAATTCGATTGTGCATTTTAGACCTGCCATAAAGCAAATTCAATTCAACGATAATAATTGGGATATGTTAATCCATTCATCTTTGCTAGTTATTGAATATTGGTATGCAAAATATGAACAACAACTTGCAGATAGTAATGTTGATAACGATAACTAAGTGAAATTCAGAATAATTAAGATATCGTCTCTACCCAAGCAATTATTTCGTAAGCAGTCGGACCGAAATGCTTACATTATTTCATCCCAATTAAATTACCAAAAACAACAGAAATTGCCTTTTCCAACACAAATTAAAATCATGCAAAATCTAATGTAGAAAAGCAACCCCAAAAACTATTGGAGATTACTTTCCTATGACAATAATTTTATAGTAAGTTATCAATCAGATTTGATATAGCAGTCGAAGGAAAAGTTAGAACATATAAAAAGCTTAAAACTCAGACAAAGCAATTTTTCCCTCTTCCTTCTTCCTTCTTCCTTCTTCCTTCAAAAAGAAACACTTAAGCTGCAACCGCTTCTTCATAAGGAACAAAAGATTTCTTCTGCGCTCCACAAATAGGACAAGACCAATCTTCAGGAATATCTTCAAATGCTGTACCAGCAGCAATACCAGAGTCAGGGTCGCCAACAACTGGATCGTAAATCATCGAACACACCCGACAGATCCATTTACGGGTTGCAGCTTCCTTTCCAGCAGCTTTTTGTTTCGGTGCAACACCATTCAAACCTTCCAGAGCTTCCGTATACTGATCCGCATGGTGATGCTCAATGCTAGTCAATAAACCAAACTTATGAGTTGCTTGGCGAAACATGGAAGCGTGTTCGCGAGACTCTTCCTCTTGCTCCTTAAATTCTTCTGCTGCTGCACTATCACGATCTACCCGTGCTTGCTCGGCAAATTCTGGGTACATAGTTGTATATTCGTAGGTCTCTCCTTCAACTGCTAACTCTAGACAACGAGAAGCGATCGCTTTTTTCTGTTCTTCAGTCAAAGTAGATGGGTCGTCTACTACTAATTCTGGGTGAAGTAGACGAAAGTGGGAAAAAGCGTGTTGAGTTTCTTGGTTAGCTGTTTCCCGGAAAAGTTTGGCTAAATCTTCCATGCCTAATTTCTTGACTACTTCGGCAAAAAAGAGATATTTACGGTTAGCCATTGATTCCCCTCCAAACGCATCAGACAAGTTTTTGGCGGTGTGAGAGTTGGACAAGTCCATGGTGTTCTCCTGAATTATTTCTTTTACTCTGTTATATCTAAGAATAATTCTTATTTAAGAAAATGTCAAGGAAAATATTAACTTAAGTTTAATAACTAATATTTGTTGAGATGTGTTATAATATAAATTTGGTATAAAATGTATATAATAAGCTTAAGTTAATGAACAGTAACTATACTGCAACAGATATTAAGAAAGAAATGCAATCTAAGGGGCTGAGAATTACTCCTCAGCGATTTGCGGTTTATGCCAATCTCTTATCTCGTTCAGACCATCCCACAGTTGAGGATATATTGAGTGAAGTCAACCGTGAGTTACCAATTTCTTCCAAGGCAACTATTTATAGCGCCCTAACTGTGTTACGAGAAGTAGGGTTAGTTAAGGAAGTATTGCTAGAGGAGGGAGTAACTCGTTATGATGCTAACGTTAAACCTCATCATCATTTTTGCTGTCAAAACTGTGGCGCGATCATTGACATAGACTGGGAAACTTTTAGTAATTTGCAAGTAGATCGTTTACCACCAGGAATTCATCCTGAAAGTTATGAGGTTATTGTTAAGGGTAAATGTAGTAGTGAAAGTTGTCATGGAGTATAGGTATTGAAGAAGGAAGAAGGAAGAAGAAAGAAGGAAGAAGAAGGAAGGAAGAAAAAATGGATGGGGATGCTAAAAAGTTGCCACGACCCTCGATCGCTCCCCAACCAATTCTAGACACCGTGGGTGAGGTTGGGGTATTACACCCTTAACGAAGTCAGCAAGTCAGCAAGTCTGCAAGTCAGCAAGTGTACCCACCCGCAGGCCCCGGGAGAACCCACCCCTAACCCCTCCCAGGAGGGGAAGTAGGGGATTTGAGCCCCGCTCCAAAAACCCGATCGCCTTAAAAGACGGGGTTGCGCGACCCAATCCTGTTTGATAAGAGATAAAGATAAATTTGATAGTGCGAGCATCTTGCTCGCGAATATTTTAGTATTGAAGAAAGAAGAAGGAAGAAAGAAGAAGCAAGAAGCAAGAAGGAGGGAAGAAAAAATGGATGGGGACTTACACCCCAACTTATTGTAAACACTGCGGGTGACGGTGGGGTATTAAACCCAAAAGAAAAAGATAAAAACAGAAAAAATGATAGACATAGATAGACTGTAAGATTGTGGAATTTCCTTTTATGGAACATTTTTAAACTTTGATTTTTGTGGTATTCTTTTTGTTAATTACTATTGCCAATTATAGGATTACCCTATGAAAATCAAAAGCTTTAATCACGTTGCAATTATTTGCTCTAATTATGAAAAATCAAAACATTTTTATGTGAATATTTTAGGGTTTGAAATTATTCAAGAAACTTGGAGAAAAGCCCGCAATTCCTATAAATTAGATTTACTTGTAGGAAGTAGCGATCGCATAGAGTTATTTTCATTTCCCAACCCTCCAAAAAGATTAACTCGTCCAGAAGCTTGTGGTTTGAGACATTTAGCTTTAGAAGTAGATAATATTGATGAATCTGTCGATTATTTGAAGTCTCACAATATAGAAGTAGAAGATATTAGAATTGATGAAATAACTGGCAAACGTTTTACTTTCTTTCCCGACCCAGATGGGTTGCCTCTGGAAATTTATGAAAGTTGAATATAAGCATTCAGCAGTCAGCTATCAGCTATCAGCTATGAGTTATGAAATTACTATTACATTGAAGGAGGAATTAGTCTCCAAAGAGAATTAAAACTTATGAATAGAAAAGGTGATTTTAGTAAATTATTAGGTTCAAAAGCTGTTTGCACAGCATGACAAACGGAAATGCTGAATTCTAATAGCTGAATGCTTACATTTGAATACCTTCTTCAACAATTAATAATTAATAATTAATAATTACTTCTCTTTGAAAAGAAGAGGAATAATGTAAGCATTCAGCCATCAGCTAATAACTGAATGCTTACATTATCCTGATGTTTACTTCCCCTCCTGGGAGGGGTTATATCATGTCCGAATAATTAGTGATGAAAAAATTTTCTGTTTCCTATTATCCTTTATCATCCCTGTTGCCAGATGAGCTGTTGCCAGATGAGCTGTTGCCAGATGAGCTGTTGCCTATAATCATTTATTTATAACTATTCAACCGGACATGATATTAGGGGTGGGTTTACTTCCCCTCCTGGGAGCAGTTCTCTCCCTGTACGGACGTTGCATGCAACTACTCCCCTACTCAAAAAGGAGTTTGAGTACCCATCCACTTTTTCCTTCTTCCTTGCTTCCTTCTTCCTTCTTCCTTCTTCCTTCAAATAAATGCTAAAATTATTCATAAAACAATTAATTTAGAATTTAATGGAACAAGAAATCTATAAGCAAGCAATAGCAAAATCTCGTGCTGGAGACTATCAAGCAGCAATTCAATATTTTAGTCGAGTTATAGAAATTAATCCTAATTTTGCTGAAGCTTATTATGGCCGAGGTTTAGCAAATTTTGATTTAGGAAATAACAAAGAAGCGATCGCTGATTATACTCAAGCTTTGACAATTAATCCTAATTATATAGATGCTTATTTAGCTCGTGGTATTGCTAAGTTGGCAGTCAAAGATGTTTCGGCAACTATTGCAGATGCGAATCAAATAATTACTATTAATAATAACTATGCTCCGGCATATAAACTATTAGGTAATGCTTACCGTAAACAAGATAATCAAGCAGATGCCATAGATAATTTTAAACGGGGAGCAGAATTATATTTAGAACAAAAAGATGCAGTTAATTGTCGGAAATGTTTGGATAATATTAAACAAATACAATCTGTATCTACTGCTGCTATAAAAATTGAAAATAATCTCCAAAAAGGAGATAGTAAAACATTTTTAACTAAGATTTTAAGAAAATTTGAAAAAGGCGATCGCCAGGGAGTAATAGCAGATTTAAACTGGGCTTTACAAGTAGATCCAGAAGATTCTCAAGCCTATTGTTGTCGAGGAATTATTCGTTATAAACAAGGAGATAATTTAGGCGCAATATCAGATTTTAATCAAGCTTTGCAATTTAACGACCGAGATATTTTAGCTTATCAAAATCGAGGGATAATTCGCAGCAAAATGGGAGATTTTAAAGGAGCGATCGCTGATTTTGATGCAGCTATAAAATTTGAACCAAACAATTCACTTATATATGTAAGTCGGGGAAATACTTATCGAGATATGGGAGCATATCAAGAGGCAATGAAAGATTACGAAGAAGCATTAAAAATTAACCCTAATGAAGCCAAAGCTTTTTATCATCGAGGCATTGTTTATTCCCGTTTAGAAGAAATGAAAAAAGCCATAGATGATTATCAGAATGCTGCTAAATTATTCGGGGATGCCGAAGATTGGAATAACTATAAAAAAACCTTAGATAACTTGAAGAAAATTCAGGGAATTGTTCCTAGTCAAAATCAAAATATTGACGAAGATAATCAATATAAACAACTACAACAAAAACTTTTAAAAATGGTTGGTGGGCATTGGGAAATGGCAGAAAGATTAATTGCAAAAGTTCGAGAAAAATATCCTGGAAGAGATAGGATTTGGTATTTGGAAAAAGTTATATCTGATTATCAGCAACAGTAAGGGAGCGGCTCACACGGATTATGGCACGGATACACGGATAGGTCAAGGAGTAGGTAGGGACGTTGCATAAGGGCGTCCGTACAGGGAGTAGGGGAGGCTGATGCTGGCACAAAGACTCCGGGACCAGGGAACATTTCATCAGGCACCGACCAGGACAACAATGACCTCTTTGGCAAAACAATTACTCGTGTCAGCAACACTCCCCCCACCATCACCTCCAGCAATACCGCTAGCGTACAAGAAAACACTACAATGTCAAAGCACTCATAATTTGTAAGCATTTCCTCCGGAATGCTGCGCAAACAGCAGTCAGCCATCAGCTATCAGCTATTTGTTATTAATTCATTATCATACTAGAGGGGAATTATCCACCCAGGACAATTAAAATTTCACTATTTGAAATTGGCTATAAACTAACCTCAGTTCTTGCTTGCATAAGTTCAAAAGCTGATGGCTGTTTGCGCAGTATTCCGTAGGAAATGCTAATAGCTGAATGCTTACCATAATTTTATACTTAATTTAGAATTTTTATAAATATTATATGAGGAACTTTCCTACGGAATGCTACGCAAACGTTATCAGTAGGGGCGAATGGCATTCGCCCCTTGAGTTTAAATGGCATTCGCCCCTTGAGTTTAAATCCCCTTCTAAACCTTTACTGCTGAAAGCTGACTGCTGACCGCTGAAATGCTGACCGCTTTTTTAAAATCAGCCAATTTCTGCCGTCATACTAATAACTGTTTCCACAGTTTTACCCGGTTCAGCAATTAATAAACTTTCCCCAGTATTCATAGCATTACGAGGTGCAGTCCAAGGTTCTAAACAATAAAAATCTTTACCTTTTACAGTCCAAAAAACTAGAGTAGAGTAATTACTATCGTAGTTAATAGTTAACTTTAAATTACGACTTTTATCGGTAACTACTGCCGATTGTTTCGACAAATTTACAAATGCCCAATCAATTTCTTCCGCATTAAAATCAAACTCTCCAGAAAAAGTATTAACTGTTGGTTCGCCCTTCAATTTATACTCATTTGAAGGTAAATCAAACTCTAATTGACTCTTATCAGTCACAACAAAATAAGGATGAATTCCTGTAGCAAATGGCATAGGTTTCTGAGACAAATTCGTGTGAGAATATCGCATTTCTAGAGTATTACCCCGCAATATATAGGTATAATTCAACTCAAAATTAAATGGATATACTGCGCGAGTTTCATCACTGCTGCGGAGAGTCACAGTAATACTTGCGCCATTTTCAGTAGACTGTTGTGTAACTTCCCAAGGAAGGTTACGAGCAAAACCATGTTGTTTGATTTTGTAGCTTTCTCCATCTAACGTATAGGTATCGTCAACCACGTTGCCACAAATAGGGAACAGTAGAGGAATACCACCGCGCACCGAAAGAGTGGGGTCAGCAAAACGTTCCTTATCAAGGTAAAATATTTTTTGGTCCTGAGTACGCCAGTCAGTAATGATGCCACCTCGTTCGGGAACAACAACTACCATAGACTGAGTAGTTTCATCAGAAAGAATATAGGGTTGATTTTGTCCAATATTAGCAGGCATAGATAATTTACCTAAAACAACTGCCATTAAAATCTCATAAAATAGTCTGAAAAACTATTCATTTTGGACATAATGTGGAATTTTAGTTAGAGGAAAATTTTTTAATTGGTTAAACTTATAATTATCTCATTTAAATGAACTTAAAACAAGTTTAAGTAGAAGGGTGGATATCTACAGAAAATTTAAGTTTTTTCAGGCTTTTAAACCTTCTTCCTTCTTCCCTCTTCCTTCTTCCCTCTTCCTTACCGATAAACTGGTAAAGTAAACTTAAAACAACTACCATTATTAGAGCTAGAGTCTACCCAAATTTTGCCATAGTGGGATAAAATAATCCTCTGACATAGAGCTAGACCAATACCATAACCTTCTTGTGACTCATCACGCTTGAGTCGAAAACTATCCTCAAAAATACGACCGTGATTTTCTTTAGGAATGCCAGGGCCACTATCACAAATTGTCACTTCAATCTTTTGAGTAGTGCGATCGAGAATTAAAACCTGTATTTTTCCCTGTTTGGGAGTATACTTAATGGCATTATCCAGCAAATTAACTATTACTTGACGTACTCTTTCTCGGTCGGCATAAACTAACGGTAAATCATGAGGAATATCCTTTTTTAACTGCAAATCTTTTGACTTAAGTCGGTCTCGAAAACTAATTATCACCTCGCCACACAATGCCCCCAAATCTAACTTTTCGGGCTGAATTTGTAACTGCGTACTTTTACCTCTAGGCCTCTCCAGAATATCTGTAATCATTCTGTCGATCGCGCGAACTTGATAACGTGCCTGCTTAATTAGCCTTTCCGCAAGAGTTGGAGAGCTTCTGGGAAACTCACTATTAGCCCTTTTTTGAGTTGATTCTAAAGTTTCTAGAGCCAAGGAAACTGCTGTCAGAGGGTTGCGTAAGTCGTGAGCTAACACTGCAACAATACGGTCTTTAAATCTTAGTTGAGCTTGAAGTTGTTCTTTCTCCTGTTTGAGACGAAAAATCTCATCTGACATTTGCATTAATTCTACAGCACAGTCGATGGAATTAACAGATAATTTTTGCTTTGGCGCCTGTTTAGATTCAGGCTGAGAGTTATGAGCTTGCCAATATTCGGCGATGGAACGTTGCCAGCGTGGCCACCAATATTCCAATTTGGCAATTAAATCTGTACCAGTTAAAGTTTGTCTAGGTTCAGGATAAATTTTGAGTAGAGCAGGAGTAGCAATTAACTTGAAATGCTCTGCCATATAGGGTTGTTCTTGTACGTCAATGACTTGAAATTCAAAAGGACAATCACAATCTTTTTTTAAATTATTTACAGACTTACGAATGGCTTGAATTTGCTCTTGAGAGCCAGGACGTTTATTGATAAACAATAAAATCTGTAAAAATCCCTGCTCATTATTATTATTATTAGATTTTTCTGAAGACACCTGTACAAAATCTCTAGGTAAGTGGGATAGGCTATTAGCACCTCTTTTGCAAATAGAATAATTTACCATTTAGTAGTAATCCATATTGAATATTCCCGCCTACCTAGGTACTTGGCCTTATCAAGTAAGCGGGGCGGGGTTTACCACTTACGATTAAAAAACAAATTTGATGAATTTTATATTTTTCTATTAATGGCCTATCAAAGAAAATTTGTTCCTTAGATAATTTAATATCTATTTCACATTGTGACACTAATACTTTAAATTCGCCTTCTAGAGTGTATCAAGATTATCTAATGCCTACTTGACATAATTTACATTTTATAGTATGAGAATACAGATAAATCTTACCAGTGGTTATAATGACTCAAGTAACGGATAATTTTCTGGTAAGTGGTATACTGCAAGCTTAATTAGGGCTTGCGTATGGAAAGTATGAGTGGTAGGGGTAGGAGACAACCCACCCGCGGGCCCCTCCCAGGAGGGGAATACAGGAGACAGGAGGTAGGAGATAGTCGGAATAATTGTCCCTTGATTTTTCCGATATTGTCTGCCCAAAATACTAACTTTTTGAGGTTTTTAGACCTAAAAGCTGGCACTTTTTTCGACAGAAAAAGGCTAAAGTATTTATCTGTCAATGCTTTGAGAGTCTATAGGTAATTCCTACGCTAAAATTATTTTTTTAATTTTGAATTTTACTAAAAGTGGATGAAGTTGGTTAGCTGGCAAAAAAATCAGTCCCTCAGAATGGTGCTTGTGGTGGCGATCGCCTTCTTTGTTCTCTGTCTATTATTTAATCTGCATCGCTATTACACTTTTTACGCCTCTTACGACCAAGGTATATTTAACCAAGTGTTCTGGAATAGTATGCACGGTCGTTTTTTTCAAAGTTCCCTCTCTTCTGCTCTTTCCACAAATGTAGTTCATCAAGGCCAAATACCAGAAGTATATTATCACCGCTTAGGCCAACATTTTACTCCAGCTCTATTGCTGTGGCTGCCAATATATGCTCTATTTCCATATCCTGTAACCCTAACAGTTTTACAAGTCACATTAGTTACAGGTGCTGGTTTAGTTCTCTACATTTTAGCTAGGCAATATCTCCAGCCATCCTTATCAGCCATAATTACCATTAGCTTCTATTGTGCTAATGCAGTAATTGGCCCTACTCTCGCAAATTTCCATGATATTTGTCAGATACCTATATTTGTATTTAGCCTACTATTGGCAATGGAAAAACGCCGATGGTCTATATTTTGGATTTTAGCAATATTAATCTTAGCAGTGAGAGAAGATGCGGGAGTAGTATTATTTGGAATAGGATTCTATCTAATTTTGAGTAAACGCTACCCCAAAATAGGTTTAGCTATTTGTACTCTCAGTTTTGTTTATATGGTGGCTTTAACAAATCTGATTATGCCTATATTTTCCGAAGACATTTCCCAGAGATTTATGATGGAAAGATTCGGTCAATATGCGGAAGGAGACGAAGCTTCAACACTGGAAATTATTTGGGGTATGATTAGCAACCCTTGGCGTTTAATTGGAGAAATTTTTACTCCTTTTTTTGGCACTATCAAATATTTATTAGGTCAATGGTTGCCTTTAGCATTTGTGCCTGCTGTTGCTCCCGCTTCTTGGATGATAGCAGGATTTCCTTTGTTAAAATTATTTTCTGCTCAGGGTTTGTCTGTACTGTCAATTACAATTCGCTACGCAATGACAGTAGTACCTGGATTATTTTATGGTGCAATTTTATGGTGGGGAAAGAGAGAATCAAATACTGAAAGCTCACAAATACCATCACAAAAGTTTCAGCGTTTCTGGGTAATTTGTCTTTGCTTATCTCTATTTTTTACCTTTACTTCTAATCCTAATCGTACCTTCTATTTTTTAGTACCAGATTCAGTACAACCTTGGGTTTATGTTCCCGCACATCAACAATGGCAACACGTTAGTCAAATGCGACCGTTGTTAGCAAAAATTCCTGATGATGCTAGTGTGGCAGCAACAACTTATATTATTCCTCACTTATCAAGTCGTCGAGCAATTTTGCGGTTTCCGAGAATGCAATTTAGAAATGATGCTAGAGAAGTTGAAAAAGTACAATATATTATTGTTGACTTGTGGCGGTTGAATAGATATCGAGTAGCATTTAAGAGCGATCGGCAACGACTGGAAAAAATTGTACCTCGAATTGAAGAACTTTATAAATCTGGTGAATATGGAATCACTGATTTTGCAGATGGTGTGGTTTTGATGGAGAAAGGTGTTGTTTCTGATTTAGATGCTGTTGATGGATGGGAACATTTCCGGCAATAAATTAGACATCTCCGGAAAAGAGGGAGTAGGGAGTAGGCAGTAGGCAGTAGAGGAAAAGAATTGATGATTTATGTAGGAGAATTGATTTTACTTTTTATTATTGGAGATGTCTATTGTAGGGGCGGTTTTTACTAAAAACTCTGAGAAATAGGATTTTAGAGTTTTACACTACACTTGTGTGAAGTTCATGAATGAGGTTTGGAGACCAAACCCCTACAGTCTTGAATTCTAATACTAACGGAATTAATAGAAGAAATTTGATGAACATCATACAACAGTATATAATAGATAGAACTATCGAAGTTGGTAGTGGCTTTGAATGGAGAGGTACTGGGGAAGAACCCCAGTGGAATAATCCTAAATCTACCAAAGCTTACGACCATATCGAACGCCATCATGGCCCTCAACTTAAATCAGAGAAATTTAGAGGCAGAATTGCTAGTACAAATACTAACCAAGGACAATGGTTAAACGCACAAGACTGGGTAGAGGCAGAAAGATTTATCCCCAAATATTATGGTAAATATATTGTCGATTTTCAACGACCAATTGGCAGAGTTTATCATACTGATGGAACGGTAACAGAAAATGTCACTAGAGCTTTTATTTTCAGAAAAAAAGATGGAACTCTCAAAACTGCCTATCCTGTTTTAAATACTGACGATTTATAATCTTTAAAAAGGAGTAGTAAAAATGAATAATCTTCATAAATTTCAAATCAGATGGGGAGAACCTTTATTAGAAAAATTTGCTGCTCCTCCAGAAGATATCTTAGGAGAATTATCTCACTTTGAAATGGGAATTAGGCATTTTTGTTATGAAAGCGATCGCCCCATCTCCATCGAAATTGGCAAGGAACAAATCAAAGTCTTCTTAGATCCCGATATCTCTATGCTCCTTGAAGAAGATTTACCTACAAAAATCGACCAGTTATCAAGAGGGGAAACAATACGGTTAGAATTTGTTGATAGTTGTTGTCTCACAATAGAATTAGTGCCTCTTGGCAACAAGGTTAACTGCAACTTACGATACTTTGGCTACTCGGATAACAGCAAAAACTTTTCTCTAGATAGCAGTTACAATCAGTTTAAATTAGACCGCAAAGAAGTCTTGGAAACTTTAACAGACTTTTGCATCAAGACCGCAGACATGGCAACAGAAACAGGTTATATTACCAGACAAGAAAGAGACGATTTTATCTCTCCTGTGGAAATACATAAAATTGATGTTACTAAAGCTTGAAAACTAGCTTGTATGAAATGGCGATCGCAGGTTTTAGCTTGGAGATGGAGGAGATGCGGGTATTCTTCAACAATTAATAATGAATAATTCAGGACTTACGCACAGACACTAAATCAAGTGAGGGCGAATGCCATTCTCCCCTACATATAGCGTTTTAAACGTTAATTTGCGTAAGTCCTGTAATTAATAAGTAAGGAAAATTTTGCTGATAATTTTGCGGGATTACGCGATCGCCAACGACTTTTAGAGATGCTATGGCTTTGATGCAAAAATCGCCATCTTCGCCCCCCGCTTCGCTGTGGATTGGTATAGATGTTAGTATGAAGATTTGATGGATTGTTGAAAAATCGCGAAGGGGTTTATGAAGATTTGATGAAGTAGGCGAAATGCTCTTGACACTAGGGGGGGGAAGAATTATAAAAAAAGCGTAACGATAAAATACATATATAGCAGAAAGCTTTCAGAAAAAGGGAGATGATGAGAGGAGACAGTCCTCAGTCCTCAGGAGACAGAAGAAGAATCTCGATATTACTTAATTCTGGCAAACGACCTTGAGTATGGGAATACTTCAAAACTGCTACTACATTTAGAAGAAGTAAGTAAATTACTAAATTCTTATATTACTGCAATTGAAAAGCGCAGACAATCTCTTGACTTCTGATTTCTGCTCTCCTGACTCCTCCTGACTCCCGATCTCATGTCCGAATGCAATCGTTTGTGTAAAAGTTAGTGTGGATATCTACAGGAAATTTAAGTTTTTTTCTGGCTTTTAAGCCTTCCTACCTTTTGCCTGTTGCCTTTCGGAGCTGTTGCCTACCTTTACTATACAATACCGATGCTACCGGACATGATATGACTCCTTAAATTAAGAATGAATAATCTTCATAAATTTCAAATCAGATGGGGAGAACCTTTATTAGAAAAATTTGTCGCTCCTCCCGAAGATGTCTTAGGAGAATTGTCTCCTGAGTGAAATGGGAATTAGGCGTTTTTGTTACCGAATAATTAAGGTAAAAATCCTCTCACTCACCGTGGAGAAACAAGAAAAAATTTTCCTTTTATTCAATCAATTCCGTTTTAGGGAGAGGTAATTATCAATTATCAATTATCAATTATCAATTATTGAATGGTGCGATCGCCCCATCTCGATCGAAATAGGCAAAGAACAAATCAAAGTCTTCTTAGACCCGGATATCTCTATGCTCCTTGAAGAAGATTTACCTACAAAAATCGACCAGTTATCGAGAGGGGAAATAATACGGTTAGAATTTGTTAATAGTTGTTGTCTCACAATAGAATTAGTGCCTCTTGGCAACAAAGTTAACTGCAACAAAGCCATTATTAATTATTAATTATTAATTATTAATTGTTGAAGATATTTTGGCTATTCGGATAGCAATAAAAACTTTTCTCTAGATCGGTAAGTCCTAACTACTCCCTACTCCCTACTCCCTACTCCCTACAAAGAGCAAAAATACTTTCCATAAGCAAACCCTAAATATTTATGGAACAGGAGAAAAGTTTAAAAGATACCCTCTCGCCACTCTCTTTCTTCAAGAGATTTTTTCCCTGTTCCCTATTAGTATTATTCAGGATATTTTCTACACAACCCAAATCATCCTGGTATATTTTTCAGAATTTTTTAGATGCTAAATTATCCTGAATTTAATATTTGTTTTGCCTTAATTATGGTTGTTTTAATAATTCAGCCCGGATACAACCTTTTTCCCACTTCCACTTAGGTAGAGATTCTTGAGGAAGAAAAATTGCCCAGATTGAACCTTCAGGACTTTTATAAAAACCCGTAATTTCAGCTTCTACCATACTACTCCAGGGTGCTGATACTAAAATTTTATCCCCCGAAGTAAAAACTTTTCCATTAGCATTGGTAACTTGTTGGATAGATTCTTTTAACTTTGGTTTTCCTGGTTTTTTGGGTCTTTCTGGTTTACTTATAGGTTTTCTTAATTGCCTTTCATTTGTACCTTCTGTTTTTGATGAGGGGCTATTTTTTATTGGATTTGGTTTTTCTAATTTTGACTCAGTTTGTTCCTGAAGCTCCTCCGGAGGAGAATTTGGATCGATAGACTGTTTTGGTCTAACAGGTCTCCTGATTGCTATTATTTCATGACTCATCCACTTAACTCCCTATACCTGATTTTAGCTTTGGTTCTATCTATAATAGCACTACTGAAATTGTGCTTTTGTTTTGAGTGGCCAAAATTATGATTTTGGTTTCTATATTACACTTTTTATCAGAATCAATTTGTGTTCTGGAGTAACATATCTCTATCAATTAATGATTAAAGGTTACAATTAAACTTCTAATTTTCAGTTCTGGAATCAGGAAAATATCCTTAAGAAAAATTCTTTTTTCTATAATTGTAGATGTCAAAATGAGTAAATTGTTTCATGCCGTAATCAACTAAAAAAGGCTCTACCATAATAATGATGATTGGTGATATTTTAGATGGACGCTATCAAATTATTAAAATTATTGAATCAGGGGAAATTGGCCATGCTTATCTGGCCCTAGACATTCGTCGTCCTGGAGAAGCACAATGTTTTATTAAGCATCTACAGCCAAGTATTTACGATCGAAGATTAATTAACATTGTTCGCGATCGATTTCAAAAAGAAGCACAAATGCTAGAAAAGCTTTCTCAACACGATCGAATTCCTAAACTCCTTGCATATTTTGAAGAAGATCGAGAGTTTTTTCTAGTTCAATCTTTTATTCCTGGTCAATCTTTGGATCGTGAAATATTACCTGGTAAACCACTATCTGAAAAACAAGTAATTTCAATCCTTAATGAAGTCTTAGAAATCTTAGTATTTGTGCATAAAAATAGTGTGATTCATCGAGATATTAAGCCTGCTAATTTAATCAGAAGAAAATCGGATAATAAATTAGTTTTAATTGATTTTGGAGCAGTTAAAGAAATTAATATTGGTCAGCAAAATCCTACGGCTAGGATTGGCACTATGGAATATATGCCAATAGAACAATTTGAATATAATCCTCAATTTAGTAGCGATATTTATGCTTTAGGAATGATTGGCATTCAGGCAATTACTGGATTACCTAGTAGCGAATTATCGAAACTAAAGGATAATGAAAATGGTGAAAAAAAAGAGATTTTTTGGCGATACCAAACAAATTGTTCTACTCCTCTAGCAGATATTTTAGATAAGATGGTGCGCTATAACTTTCACGAACGTTACCAGTCAGCAGCAGAAGTTATAGCAGATTTAAAAAAAATTAATCACTTTCCAAGTTTACCTATAGATAATCAAGAAATTTATCAGCAAGAGGTTAGGAATCTGGCTAGCGATCGAGGAGATATTTCTACTGTCGGGAGAATAATTTTAGAAGAACTTAGAGAAAGTTTAGAACTCTCGCGGGAAGAAACGGAAATAATTGAGGATGAAGTATTAAATCCTTACCGTAAATATCGGGTGAAAGGAGAAAGATATGAAAAAGCATTAAAAGCTGCCATTCAGGAAGAATATCCTTTTAGTCAAGAAACTCGCCAGGATTTAGAACGTCTACAGCAAGTTTTAGGTCTAACTCAAGAAGATATAGAATTAATAGAAAACAGGATTTTGCCGAAATCTATACTTACTAAATTTAAAAAAATATTTAGCAGTAACAACAAACAATTATCTTTTAACTGGCAGTTGATTTTAGGATTTATCGCTACCTTAATTGTGATAATTTTTGCTATATATAGATATCTTAAATTCCAAAACTATTTACAACTACGTCAACAAGAAGTATTAGAACAGCAAGAACAAGAATCGGCAAAATTTAATTTTGTAAAAAACTTATACATAGAGCGCAACTATGAAGAATGTATCAATCAAGGAACTCTAATTAGTGAAAAATCTAGCATTTTTGCTGAAGCTCAATCTATTTTACAAAATTGTCAACAAGGTATAAATTGGCAGAATTATCAAGTTGAAGATTTGTCTAGGTTTAATGCTTCTATAGGTACTCTTGCATTTAGTTCTAATGGCAAAACTTTAGTTACTGGAAGTAGAGATACAACGGTAAGAATTTTAGAAGTTCCTACAGGAAAAGTGATCGATACATTAGCTGGAGATGATTCTCCAATTTGGTCAGTTGCTGTGAATAATAATGGTACTAAATTAGTGGCAGGTACTTATGATTGGAGAGTGATTATCTGGGATTTGGAAACAGGAGAATTATTTAGAATATTTGAACATTGGGCACCTGTTTGGTCAGTTGCTATGAGTTCCGATAATCAAACAATTGCTAGTGCTAGTGGAGATAAAACAGTTAAAGTTTGGGATTTAGAAACGGGTTTCTTAATTTTTAATTTCCCCGATCATTCAGATGTAGTTTATTCTATTGCTATTAGTCCGGATGGCAGAAAATTGGTTAGTGGTAGTGCAGATCGAACTATAAAAATTGAAGATTTGAATACTGGAGAATTAATTAATACATTGACTGGACATGAAGGAGTAATTAGGTCTGTTGATATTAGTCCTGATGGAGAAAAAATAGTTAGTGGGAGTTACGATAATACTATTAAAATTTGGAGTTTAGAAACAGGAGAATTAATCAAAACTATTCGTGGTCATACTGATGAAGTTGTGTCTGTTGATATTAGCCAAGATGGTCGATATATTGCTAGTGGCAGTAAGGATAATAGTATTAAAATTTGGAGTTTAGAAACAGGAGCTTTAGTTAATACTTTGACCGGGCATGAAGATGAAATTTATACGGTTACTTTTAGTCCTGATGGTAATAGTATTGCTAGTGGAAGTAAAGACAGAAGTATTAAACTTTGGCGACGATAAGTAATTAAAGTAAGGAAGAAGGAAGAAGAAAGAAGGAAGAGGGAAGAAGGAAGAAGGAAGAAGGAAGAGGCAGGAAGGAAATAATGTTTCGTAGGTTGTTGTTTGAGTATTCAGCGGTAAAACGATCTATCCGAGGATTTATATAGTTATTTTGAACTTATTTAAGAAACAGGAAATAGTTGAAATCGATCGAATAATTTTTCTTACTTACTTTCACTTTCAGATTTTTTTTCAGTTATCAAAAAAATGTACAAGTATGAACTTATTTCGCTATTTTTAACCAGTTTATTTGTTTAAGTAAAATGTGTTTTAAAAGCTTTATTTTTCGTTTTTAAATCTCAAAATATTTAGGGCTTTTGGCAAACATCTTATTACTGGGATAGGTTCATCATTACCCAATAAATGGTAATAGCTCAAACTCGTTATGTATATGTAGAAGAGAAGAGTTAAGTAGATACTCTTCATTAATTGATAATTGATAATGGATAATGGATAATTACCTCTCCCTAAAAACGGATAGGATTGACCAACTCCGAAAAAATTTATTCTTTTCCCCTTGAAAGGGGAGGCTAATAAAGCTAAATTATTTAATTATATCATTATCTAATTATTAATTATTCGTAATCTGAAAAAGGGTAATATTTTCTTGGTCATTGTTTTCTCATTCTCAACTGCATATAATCTCAACTCATTTAACCTCCTTTTACTTATAGCTAAAATTATTGCGACTTAGTTTCAGGAAAAAGTTGAGACTTTGAGAGATGATACAATTCGGGCGATCGCTCAGTTTAGTCCAGAAATGTAGCTCAGAGTATTTTGATTACTGATGGCAAGAGTCCAATTAATACTTTTAGTAAGACTAAGATCGTGTCCGCACTTTATCGTTTGTGTAAACCTAAGAGTGAATATCTAGAGGAAATTTAAGTTTTTTTCAGACTTCCTCCTTCTTCCCTCTTCCTTCTTTCTTCTTCCCTATTAAATTGTGGCTGAATTGTTGAGACTAATTTGATAAACCATAAGTCCTACAGCAGCAATACCAGTAAAAATCATTAATCCAGCAGGCATCATTTTACGAGTTTTCACTAAACGGATAATGAATGTAATTACTAGAATAGTAGCAATAATTGTAGAAAAAATTAAACCCCAATTCATACCCATTAACTGGATAATACCACTAAAAATTAGTAGTAAACCACTTACACTACCAGAGATTAAAGAAATTTTGCTGCCTGCTTTGCTATATCCGATAATGCCCCCAACAATGGCTAAAATACCATAGGCGATCGCTGCTATTATGGCAATATTCATAATTATTAGTATTAATTTTCAAGAACTAAAATTAATTTATACAGCTATTCTTGTTGTTTGTTCTAGTAATAGTTATGAATTTTATCAAAACTTCATATCGCTTTACATTTATTTTTTATTAAAACTTGAAAGTTAAGGTCTGAAATTGGTCTTAATTACTAAAATAGTAAGACTAACTATTACACATGAATATGACAAAAAGGAAATTCAAAAACTATGCCTAAAAAATGGGTGCAACGATAATGCATGAATAAAGCCAAAAATTTATCGCTTTTAGGCAACAGCTCCGTCAGGCAACAGGGAATAGAGAATATATAGGAAAAAAGTATTTTTGCTTGCTATGAGATGCACCCTAAAAAATCACACCTAAAAGTATTTTATCGAATTCTATAATATTTTATATCTGGGTATTCAATAATTGATAATTGATAATTACCTCTCCCTAAAACGGAATTGATTGAATAAAAGGAAAAAATTGATTTTTTTCCCCTTTCAAGGGCAGGCTTCAAGGCGCGAATTATTTAATTATTTAATTATTAATTCTTCGGTAAGCATTTCGGTCCGAATGCGGAGCTAACAGCCGTCAGCTATTAGCTATCAGCTATTAATTTTAGGTCTGCGCAAAAGCCACCTTTGAAATTGAAAAAGAATAAAAAGTTACTGCCATGCGTCCCAGGATAAAACCTGAGAAATAATTATTCATTACTAATTGCTGATAGCTGACTGCTGATAGCTGTTAGCTCCGCATTCCGGAGGAAATGGTTACAATATCAGTATCTATTTCCTCTGCCTGAAGCAATATCTGCAATATCTTAAGTTAATATAAAAAAATAGTTTTCTATAACAATAGAGAGTAGACTTATTTTCAGAGTCACCCATAATTACTCTTAACAAATAACAAATATGACAGAATAATTAGCAGTTGTTACCGAAAAAGTGTCGTCTAAAGCTTCCCCTTTTAAGAGGATAAAAAGCGGTTAACTGATAACTGATAACTGAAATAACGGAGGCAATCAAATTATTAATTATGTCTTCTTTAGATTACAAAACTATAGCCCAAATTCACAACTTACAAAAGCAAATAGCATCCCTGTTGTTATATCAGTCTGTGCTGAAAAACCCAGTAGGTGAAACATTTATTCAACTATTACAATCTCTATCTAAAAATAATGTCAATGAAATTGAATGTATTCAAACTTATAGTAACTGCTTTAGAACTATAGCTAGTAGAAATATTTCTTGGCAAGAATATATAATTTCTCAGATTATTAAGGATGATAATCCCTTTAGTAAACAAGTTCAAAAAAGAAAACTGACTGACCTTTCTCCCACCTTAATTGCAGCAGCAAAACATGATTTACAAATTTTACAAAATCTTTATCAATGTAGTAGTCAAAAAATTAGTCAGTGGATACAAACAATAGCAAAATTAGAGAAACCTCCCATTGCGTGGGAACTAGAATTAAGAAAAGAAGAAGTTATATATAAAAAATTAATAAATTTAGAAAATTGGGCAGATGCCATTGAAACCTTAGCCAGTCATTATCATCATAATGGTACGGGTTTATTTGCTGAATCAATTGCCTTTGAATGGCGTAACGGTCAACTACTTACTATTACTTACCCCGACCCAGTTGAATTAAAAGAATTAGTCGGATATGAATTTCAAAAAGATACCTTAATCAAAAATACAGAATTTCTCCTAGCAGGATATTCAGCACTTAATATATTACTATATGGTAGTCGTGGTTCTGGCAAATCTTCTTTAATAAAAGCCTTATTAAATGAGTATAGTCAACGTAATCTTCGTTTAGTCGAAGTGGCTAAATCAAACTTAAAAGACTTACCATCAATTGCAGAAAAATTACGCGATATTCCACAAAAATTTATTATCTTTGTCGATGACCTTTCTTTTGAAGAAGATGATGATACTTTTAAAGCTCTCAAAGTAGTTTTAGAAGGTAATTTAACTGCTAAACCAGCAAATGTGGTAGTCTATGCTACATCAAATAGAAGGCATTTAATTAGAGAATTTTTTAACGATCGCCCTCGCCCAAAAGATAGCGATGAGGTTCATAATTGGGATACAGTTCAAGAAAAGCTTTCTTTTAGCGATCGCTTTGGCCTAACTTTAACTTTTGAACCTGCTAACCAGGATACTTATTTAACAATTGTTAGACATCTGGCAGAGCAGGCAAAAATTAATCTAAATTCTGAAGATTTAGACCATCGAGCCTTACAATGGGCGACTAGAAATAATGGTCGCTCTGGGCGAACGGCACGACAATTTATTGATTTTCTCAAAGCTAATTTAGCAGTTTTTGAGAAGTATTGAAGAAGATAGTAGGTGTTCAACAATTAATAATGAATAATTAATGATTAATAATTACCTCTCCTTGAAAACGGATAGGATTGACTAAAAAGATAAATTTTTCTTCTCTTGGTCTACTGGATATGGTTAGGAAACCCATCCATCCCTTGACCGCTTTTTTCTCCTTGCTCATGAGAGGCTTTAAACCTTAATTATTCGGTAAATTTTAAGTTGTAGATTGAATCTAAAACTTATTTGATAACACCTAATATTTTCGGAACATAGAAACCGTAAAAAAATTACTAATAAGGTAACTAAAATGGGTATTTTCGATCGAGGAACAACAACAATACAAGCTACTGATATTCAATTAGAACCAGCAGAAGCTTTTGCAGCGATCGCTTTAATTGCTGTTGCTGCTGATGGTGTTATTACTAGGAGTGAATCTCAAGGAATTAATAATATTTTCTCTCGTATGCAACTGTTTAGTGATTATTCAAAAGAACGTAAGACAGAAATGCAAGACCGTCTCCTTGGTCTGATTAAAAATCAAGAAATAAAGCCTTTGTTTGATGCGGCAGTTGCTAAACTTCCAAAGGAGTTAAAGGAAACAGTTTTTGCTGTTAGTACAGACTTGGTTTTAGTAGATGGAGACCTTGCTGAAGAGGAGGAACAACTTTTGAATGAATTGTATAGTGCTTTGGAAATTTCCGAAGCAGTAGCCAATAATATTATTGATGTAATGATGATTAAAAATAAGGGTTAATTTAATTACAAAATTAATTCTTGATTAATTTTCAATAAACAATACTCAATTTTATTGTAGTAATTGTTCAATGAACGTAAGCATTTCGGTCCGAATGCGCTCGCATTCAGCAGTCAGCTATTAGCTAGCCTCCTAGGTCGGAACTGCGGACTTCAGCTATTAATTTTGGGTCTGCGCAAAAGCCACCTTTGAAATTGAAAAAGAATAAAAAGTTACTGCCATGGGTCTCGGGATAAAACCTGAGAAATAATTATTCATTACTAATTGTTGAATGCGAGTGCATTCCCTAGGAATAGCTGACTGCTGATAGCTGTTAGCTCCGCATTCCGGAGGAAATGCTTACCATTGACTTCTCTGTCGGTTAAAACACGAGAGATTCTAATCTGCACCTCGTTCTGTGGCCTCTCCCACTTGAGAAACAGCACCCCAGTGAATGCTCAATCCAGATAATCCCATAGCTCGACGTTGAAGTAGCACTCAGCACTCAGCAATCAGCAGTCAGCTTTTCAAGGTGTTTGAAGAAGTCCTCAGTCCTCAGTCGGACCTCCTCAGTCCTCAGTTCTCGAAAATTGCTTATGGATAGTCGAGCCACAAGCCGCTCCGCGTCTACGCGGACCCAAACAATTTTGAGCACCGCGGGTGACGCGCGTGGGTATTAAACCCATAAGGGAAATGATAATGAGCCAAACCATCAAGAAACGCATTAGCTGCTGAATGATTTCCCTGACCAACAAATATGGTTATCAAAATCATAAGGGTCCCGCCACCCCGCCTTTTAAGGCGAAATATTTTTGGAGCGAGGCTCAAATCCCCTACTTCCCCTCCACGGTCGGGGCCCGCGGGTGGGTTCTCCACGGTCGGGGCCCGCGGGTGGGTACACTTGCTGACTTCTGACTTGCAGACTTGCTGAGGCGCGTTAAGATCCTTGCCCCGATCCACCTCAGAATCTGCGTACTCGCATTCTGTGGTTGTTTGTGAGCGAGGCGCATTACCAAAATTGTTATCCAAATCTACAGCATCTGGGGCAAGGGGCCGATCTCAAACGTTCCGCCAGAGAGATACCTAATCCAGTCATGCGATCGTCAAATGTCAGCTAAAAAAGGTCGTTTATCTTATGTCCATCACATCACGAAGTTTGCAAAAGCTCCTCCGGGAGAATATACCAGGGGAGAAACCCCTCAGCGTTGACCCCGAACAGGCCCGAGAGCTGGCAGAAGATTTGTTGGCGCGAATTGAGCCGATCGCTGGCGCACAGAGGAATGATAACTGTCACCATTTCCGTCGTTTCCAAGGGGGGTCAAGCGCAGACCAAACCCCCACCAACGACCTCTGTTGTTGTATTCTGCTCGAAGAATCAAGCGATCGCTGGTATCGAGAACACACCCATTTACATTTGTTCAGGAGTCCGGAGCAACAGCTCTGGGTAAACTTAGATCTCCAGCGATCGCCCGCCCCCGTTTCAGACATTGGTGAGGTGGTTGCCCTAATCCAAGCATTTTTGCAGCGGGTCGATCGGCAAAAAGCTCAGGCTGCCAAGCGCCAAAAACAGAAAGACTTGAAAATACAAGCCATCTTGGCTCAGGTGCGTAAAATTGCCAAGGAAGATGGATTTGACTTTGCCACCGAAGTCGATAGTATTAAGCTCAAGCTGATTATTCGTCTGTCTGACAACGACTACTTTGCTATTTTGATTCCTTTTAACCAGTTCAAGGAGGTGCTACCCAAATTGCGCACTGCAATTCAGGCTCTCCGCGAAACTTATAACAGTGGCGTTCGCTTTAAAACCCATCTCAAGCGGGGATATCGCCGTTCTGACTGGATTCGTCATCAGGATTTGTAGTGCCGTTTCACGGAAGTTAAAAGTCAAAAGTCAAAAGTAAGATTTTATAGCCCAAAACTTTGATGCTTCAGTAATTTCAGCAAATTATTCGACATCTAAAGTTTGAAACTATTTGTAACATTATTTTTTCAAATTGCTATAAGTAGGTAGACAAAATTATTTGTATATTTTAAATGTTGTCGATCCTTTTTTATCTCTATGACGACAGAGCAATCAAAAATGCACAATTAATTCTGTCCAAGTACTTAGTTAAATGCAGAAGGATTAAGATCGAAGAAAATGATTCGTATTGATGCCCGCGAACTTTATCAAGTTCTGGAACTGACCCCACCGGAGCAAAATATCCTCCTGGTCGGCAAACATGGTATTGGCAAATCAGAAATTATTAGCCATTTCTACAGTCAGCGCCAGAACCTGCCCGTAATCCCGTTCTTTTTGGGTCAGATGAGCGATCCAGGGGATTTGATTGGCTTGTTGCATAAAGATGAGACAACAGGCCGTTCAGTTTTTTTACCTCCCTACTGGTGGCCCGAACCCGATCGCCCGGTGGTGCTATTTCTGGACGAGCTTAACCGTGCCCGCCCCGAAATTTTGCAGGCGGTTCAAGACCTGACTCTCAACAAAACCTTGGCTGGTAAACCCCTACCCCCTGGCAGTATTGTCATTGCTGCGGTGAATGCGGGAGAAGAATATCAACTGACGGAACTCGATCCAGCTCTGGTGTCGCGGTTCAATCTCTATGAGTTTGTGCCGACGGTGGAAGATTGGCTGCTCTGGGCTGCCGGGCAGGATATCGATTCACGGGTGCTGACGTTTATCCAACAGCATCCTGAGTATCTTGATGGTGACAATCCGGATGCGGATGCAGCGATCGCCACCGCTGGCCTCATCAAAACCCCCGATCGCCGCGCTTGGGCTAAAGTCTCAGATTTTGTTCGCAACCATACAAAGCTGGAGGAGATTCACTTCAAACTGATTGCTGGTATGGTAGGAAGTCGGGCTAGTGTAGCTTTTCGCCAAAGTCTGGCTACCCAAAGAGGTCTGGGGCCCGAGCAACTCCTATTGCAATATTCTAAGTATTCCAAACAGCTCAAAGATTTGGATATTCAGGACTTTGCTAGTTTGAACGAACGGGTTTTACTCTGGCTCAATAGCGGGCATTGCCCCGAAACCAAAGCGGATAATGCCCGGAAAAATATGTTAAAATATCTCCAGTATCTCCGTAAGGCCAAACAACAGGAGGCGATCGCCCATTTTTCCTCTCTGGTTCAAAGCCCTAAATTTAGCGATGCCATGGGGTTTGTCGCTGAATCAATTGATCTGATTGACTTTTTATCGGAGTATTTGGAGGCGATCGAGGTCTGAACCGAAATCCTTCTCTATTCCCCAAACCCTTTCTTGTCTTAATCTCTCGTGCTGAAAACTATGATTGCAACTTTAACCACACCCGTATCGTTCGATGAATTTGTTGACTGGTATCCGGAAAACGCGACCGAGAAATACGAACTACACAATGGAGCAATAGTAAAAATGCCTTTAGGAACAGGAGAACATTCTAGTGTTATTGGTTTTATTGCTGGCGAACTCCATTTTGAAATTCGGCGTTCGCAATTACCTTGTGCAATTCCAGGCGATTGCTTGCTGAAACCGATCCATGACGAATCCGGCTACCAACCTGACATTATTGTCCTCAATAAAGCGCAACTATCTGAGGAACCCCGTTGGCAGAAAAAATCGATTATTACCAAGGGAGATTCTGTGCGTCTGGCGATCGAGGTTGTCAGTACAAACTGGCAAGATGATTATCTGAGGAAAGTCGGGGACTACGAACTGATGGGTATCCCCGAATACTGGATTGTAGATTATCTGGGTTTAGGCGGTCGGCGGTTTATTGGCAATCCCAAACAACCGACTCTCTCTGTTTACCAACTGGTAGATGGGGAGTATCAGGTAACGCTGTTTACAGGAAACGAGAGGATTGAGTCTTTGGCTTTTCCGGAATTGCAACTGAGCGCCGCAGAGATTTTTGCCGCCAAAACTATTTGATAACTATTTAAATGCGATGTCAGGAACCCCCAGCTAAAAGGGGCTTGCAGTTGAGACTCGTTGCTCCGCTCCGAGTAAGCAAGCCCAACACCTGACCAGACTAAGCCCTTAGAGGGCTACGTTATTGGCAAGTGTTAAATTACCTACCTTGAGATACGTTGCCAGTCGAAAGCTCTAGAACCTAATAGTTAAACATCCCTAGTGGGTTAAGGAAGTGCGATTAGGAAAGTACCGACCAATAACATTGTCGAGGCCAAAGTTACCCTAGCAATAGGAGATTAAACATTATGTTTGTTTTTGTATTAGATACCAACAGAAAACCATTAGACCCTTGCACACCCGCAAGAGCCAGAAAACTGCTCAAATTTGGTAGAGCTTCAGTTTTTCGTAGGTATCCATTTACAATAATTATTCACAATTTGGAGCATTGACTTAATCAGAGAATAACGATATAATACATATCTAAGCATACTTTGAAACAGGCTGCACTCACTCATAAATGAAATCCATGATTAACAAAGCTGAAACTCAATAATAAACAGAAAACTCTGATGGCTCAACATGCAGGCTATTCGCGCTGGTGTTATAACTGGGGTTTAAGCCTGTGGAATGCTGCTGACAGAGATGGTTAGAAGCCAAACGCCCGTAGCCTGAGAGAGGTTTTTACCAACCACACAAAACCACTTTATCCTTGGATGAAAAACTTGTCATCTAAAGTTTATCAATATGCTTTTATTAACTTGGGTGAAGCATTTAAAAGATTCTTTAAAGGCTTAGGTAAACGCCCAAGGTTTAAGAAGAAAGGTAGGTCTGATTCATTTCCAACGGAGATGCTTCCCTACGGGATGCTACGCAAACGCAAACACAATAGATAATTGTGGAAAGCCAATAGAATTAAACGGATGGAATCACAAATTACCTTTTATTGGTATTGTCAAAACTTATGAACCAATTGAAGCAACAACTAAGAAAATAACTATTAGTAGACAAGCAGATGATTGGTATGTTAGTTTAGCTTTTGAATTTACTCCCACTGAAACTGATAAAACTACTGATGTGGTAGGTGTAGATTTAGGAATTAAGACACTAGCAACACTAAGTACAGGTGAAGTCTTCCAGAGTGTTAAGCCTTACAAAAAAGCGCAAAACAAACTAGCTAAATTACAACGACAACTAAGTAAGAAAATTAAGCATTCAAGCAATTGGTACAAAGCTGTAATCAAGCTAGGCAAACAACATAGACGAGTAGCTAATATCCGTAAAGACGCACTTGATAAATTGACAACAACAATCGCCAAAAACCACGGCACTGTTGTGATTGAAGACTTGACTGTTCGGGGAATGTTAGCGAACTATAAGCTAGCTATGTCAATAGCAGATCAAGGATTTTACGAGTTTAGAAGACAGCTAGAATACAAGTGTCAATGGTACGGCTGTGAATTAGTAGTAGTAGACAGATTTTTTCCATCTTCTAAAACTTGCTCTAATTGTGGTCATGTACAGGATATGCCTTTAAACATCAGAACTTATGAGTGCCCTGAATGCGGTCTATCAATTGAGAGAGACTTGTTTGCGGAGCATTCCGTAGGAAATGCCTCAATTAATTTAAGAAATGCGGTCGGCTTGACCGTTGATGCCTGTGGACGGAGTGCTGCCGACAGTTCCGGTGGAAGCAGGAAGTAAACATTAAAATATCACTCTATGACGTTTTATGTCGGTTTTATGAAGCAGGTAGAACATTGTGTAACTCACGAACATCGACTAAAAATTGACCCAGGAGCCAAAACTACAGGTTTAGCAATTCTACAAGATAATTTAGTGATTTGGGCTGCTGAACTGACTCATCGTGGTTTCAAAGTGAGAAAGCTATTAAGCCACCGTCGTGCTATTCGCCGAAATAGACGAAATCGAAAAACCAGATACAGAAAGCCGAGATTCTTGAATAAAAGACGTTCTGAAGGTTGGCTACCACCTAGCTTAATGTCTAGAGTATTCAATATAGAAACTTGGGTGCAAAGATTGATTAAATATTGTCCTATAACTGAATTATCTCAAGAAATAGTGAGGTTTGACACTCAGTTAATGCAAAGCCCTGAAATATCAGGAGTTGAATATCAGCAAGGTGAATTGCATGGCTATGAGCTAAGAGAATATTTGCTCGAAAAATGGAATCGTCAATGCGTTTACTGTGGTGCAACTGACACTGCATTAGAAGTTGAGCATATACATCCCAAGTCTAAAGGTGGTTCAAATAGAGTCAGTAATTTAACCCTAGCCTGTAACTCCTGTAATCAGGCTAAGGGAAACCAAGACATTAAAGACTTTTTATCGGGCAAGCCAGACTTACTCAAGCGGATAAAAAGTCAAGCTAAAAAACCTTTAGCAGATACGGCAGCCGTCAACGCTACTAGATGGAAGCTCAAAAAAGTTTTAGAAATAACTGGGTTACCTGTAGAAGTTGGTTCTGGCGGATTAACCAAATACAACCGATGCCGACAAAACTTAGAAAAGTCTCACTGGTTAGATGCTGTTTGTGTTGGCAATTCTACCCCTGAAAGACTGACAATCAAAGTCTCTAAACCTCTAATAGTTACAGCCGTTGGCCACGGGTCAAGGAAACGGATTATCCCTGATAAGTATGGGTTTGCGCTTAGGCCATAAACCAAGACAAAAAAGCTTTTTTGGATTTCAAACTGGTGATTTAGTAGTTGCTAATGTGCCCAGAGGTAAAAAAGCTGGATACTATTGTGGTCGCGTTGCTTGTCGAAAATCAGGTAGTTTCAACATACAAACTGCAACTGAAGTAATTCAGGGAATTAACCATAAATACTGCCAGCCTATATACAAAAGTGATGGATACAAATACAACTAATATTACACTGGCGGTTGATAGCGTAGCTCCTCCGCAGGAGGCAACCGCCGTGGCGCTTTTCCTCCCCCGGTTGAAACACGGGGGTCTCCAAGCTACCGGGAGGGTCTAATGAAACCGATCGCCCGTCACCGCATTGCTCGGATTGTGGAAAAGTGGTTGCTCGTTGAGCCACTGTTACTGGCCACCTGGACCAGTCATGCCTTAATCTCTGAGCCACGCATTCAAACGATTCGCGTTCAACGGGGCCGGATTGAGTACAATCCAGAATTTATCGACCAGTTGAGCGATCGCCACTTGGAAGCTACCCTGCGCTTTGAAGCTCTAAGGATTCTTCTGAAACACCCCTACAGTCGCCGTCAAGCTCACTCGAAGATTAGCTATGCTGCCAGCAATTTAACACTCCAGGAATATTTGCAAACCGAACTGCCGTTTCCTCGGGCGCGGGATGTGTTTGGCGATAGGAGTTGCGATCGACAATTCTTCGAGTTTTACTACCACCAATTGCTCGATCTGGTTCCCCCCTTTTTAAGGGGGGTCAGGGGGGATCGACAGTCCCCCAGTCCGGAGGGGGCAGTCTCTGGAGCTTCGGGAGCAGGGACGGGGGAAGCTAATGCCGCACCTGCGTCCGGAACATCTGGGTCTGCTAAATCTGAATCATTTGAACCAGAATTGGCAGAGGAATCTGAGCCGATTTCTGACTCCAGCGATCGCCCCTCGGATCTCCTCTCGGTTTATACCGATCCAACCCTTAGCGGTGTTGAAAATACTAACCAGTGGGACCGAGATGAATTGTTGAGCGATCGCCTGGATGAGCTAGTTAAAATGGCCCAAGCTAACGACAGTTGGGGCAGCATTGGAGGCAAGTTGCGGGAACAGATTTTGGCGAATCTGCACCCCAAGCTGGACTATCGGGCGGTTTTGCGCAAGTTTCGCACGTCTATCCTCAGCCAACAGCGCAGGCTAACCCGGATGAAACCAAATCGTCGCTATGGGTTTGCGTATATGGGCAGTCGTCGTGACTTTACCACCCGATTGCTCTTTGCTATTGATGTGAGTGGCTCTATGGGGACAGAGGAGCTACGGCAGGGGTTTTCAGTGGTGAATCGCTTTTTTAATTATGGCGTGCCGGCGATCGATGTGATTCAATTTGATGCTGAGATTACAACTGAGGTGATGACTTTCCGTCGTGCCCAGAGGGAAGTCCAGTTAACGGGACGAGGCGGGACGAATTTTAGCCCTATTTTGGCGTATCTGGAGGAACATCGGGATTATGATGGGCTGATTATTTACACTGATGGTTACGCTCCTTGTCCTGCACCGCCTCAGAATCAGCGTACTCGCATTCTGTGGTTGTTTGTGAGCGAGGCACATTACCGGAGTTGTTATCCAAATCTACAGCATCTGGGGCAGGGAGCCTATCTCAAAGCTAATGCTACACAATGAGAGCCTGCAAGTGTTTGACAACACTTTTCAGCGTACTGGGTTGAGGAATTGATTCTCCTTCAAGCTCCCACGCTTCCAAATACATATTAATAACTTCTTCCCCATTCTGAATCGCTTCCCCACGAGTTTTCCCATGAGCGCAAGGCATGACAACGCGATCGCTAAACTCTGGAATCGTCACTAAAAAAAGCCGATCCTCCTCAGACCATTGAACGAGCATACTATATTGAATCATCTTGTTTATCCTCCTGTTGTGTTTCGATTTCAGCTAATTCAGCTAATAACTGTGTGACTTGTTTCTCTAAATAAGGGGGAACATCTCCACCATCTTTCCCAGGAATTGTTAAAGTTTTTTTGAGTAAAGGATGTTTCCATCGTTCGTGACTCCGTTCTACTAAACTTACCCAAACTTACCCATACCGGAATTGCACGAGCTTTGGAGCTAGCTTCCTGCTTTGCTGACGCAATGCTGCGCAAACATTGAAGACCACTGACCGCAGTCTGTAACTTATCTTCTCCACAGGCTTGAAATCGGTGGGAACTCCACCTACTAATACACATAGTTTTTCAGGTTGACAGCAGCATTAAAGTCTCTATCAGTTTGGAACCCGCATTCTGAACATTTATAAGTTCTCAGATGCAAAGGCATTTTTTGTTCATGTCCACATTCAGAACATAATTTAGAACTAGGATAAAACCTATCAGCTATGACTAATTCACTGCCATACCATTCACACTTGTATGTAAGCTGACGCTTGAATTCATAAAAACCGCAATCAGCAATAGCACTTGCTAGTTTATGATTTTTGAGCATTCCACTAACATTCAAATCCTCTATCACAATGGTGCTGTGGTTTTTGGCTAACCTAGTTGTGATTTTATGTAGTGCATCTGCCCTAATATCAGCTACTTTTTTGTGCAGTTTGGCTAGTTTTTTGACTGCTTTGGCTCGGTTTTGGGAGCAACGCTCTTTTTTACTAACAGAGCGTTGATGACGAACTAATCGTTTTTTGGCTTTTCTATAAGCTTTGACATTAGCAAATTGTGTTCCGTTACTACAAGTTGCTAAAGCATTTATACCCACATCTACACCAACAGTTTCTTGTTTTTTTGGAGTCGGAGCATGGTCAAAATCATATTTAAAACTGATGTACCAATTATCCGCACGTTTGGATATTGTCACATTTTTTACTGGTACAGAGGGTAATATTTCATAAGTTTTTATCTTACCTATTCTCGGTAATTGTATGTAATTTCCTTGAATAATTTTGATACTACCTTCTAAATAGAAACTGTCTTTTTTTCCTTTTTTCTTGAATTTAGGAAACCCACGCTTGGGAATGCTTAAAAAGTTTTTAAATGCCCTGTCTAAATCTCTTAATGCTTGTTGAGGGGCACACTTAGATACTTCATAATACCATGGATTTACCGATTTAACTTCTGCTACTAAACGTTTATGCAAGGTAATTGCACTCGGACGTTTCTTAGTTGATTCGTACTCTTTGATACAAGTTGCTAACCCCCAGTTGTAAGCATGACGGGCAACTCCCGCGTGTTTGGCGAGTATTGTTTTTTGTTTGTGATTAACTTTTAGCTTGGTTTTAAAAGATTTCATTTTTTCGTGGTCAGTTACCTCTTGTAATTAATTAGACAGCTATCATATTATATCACTCCCAATGTATAATTATGTCTAATATTGTCCAAGTATTTTATTTCAGTAGTTTTCCCTTTACCACGTTTGGGCAAATAGACAAAGCCTTCACGAGCAATTTGTGCTTTTAGCTCCCTAATTTTTCTTGGCATTGGTATTTACAGATCGCAAATCCTCATTTCCTTCCTTATAATAAATGTATCCTAATTGATGCTGAGATTACAACTGATGTGATGACGTTCCGTCAGGCCCAACGGTAAGTCCAGTTAACGGAACGAGGCGGGACGAATTTTGACCCGGTTTTGGCGTATCTGGAGGAACATCGGGATTATGATGGTCTGATTATTTACACTGATGGTCATGCTTCCTGTCCCGCAGCACCCCAGAATCGGCGTACTCGTATTCTGTGGTTGTTTGTGAGCGAGGAGCATTATCAGAGTTGTTATCCCAATCTGGAGCATCTGGGGCAAGGGGCTTATATTAAATGTTCTGCCAGAGAGATGCGAGTCATGTGAAGTTTGTATATTTTTGTAACGATTGTGGATTGGGTGAGGTGCGATCGGTTACTATATAAGAGTCTCCATCTCAACTCGTTACCCGGCAACTATGGGATAACATCCATAATACCTGAGTTAGCCCATACATGTTTGAAAACACCTCGTTGAGGGAATTACTGTGAAACTTTGAGATAATCCACACAGTTAAATTCTTGTTTTTAGACTAAAACTTTGGGTTTAGTGTTTAGTGATTGAAAGCGCTTTATCAGGAGACCCTTGAGAGCGATTGAACAATTCTATCCAGCTACACCAATACTGTAAATTTATATCCGACAATCAGTGAGTTACCATGTTAAGCCCATCCTTCACACGCCGCCTCATAGTCGTATCGCTTATCATTTTCCATGACTCTATTTGCAGCAGCTCTCCCCGCAGAAGCTAGCTGTACCTTTGTCAGCAAGGCAGCTTCTGCGAACACAACTATGAAAATCATGTATCAAAAAATGGTCGATAATTCAAATAGTCCTACCCTGAGAAAAGCGTCAAGAAGAAATCAAGAAGAATGTAGTGTGACCACGGGGCTGCACAAGAGTGGTAAACCCTGCATAAAAGGGAAAAGTAATGAGCATATCACCGTTCGGTCGTATTTAAAGGAAGATCGAACTTACCATGTCTTTACATACCCATCCAGGCCGAATTCAAAATTTAAATATTGCGCAACTTATTAAGTAATAGGACAAAATTAATTGCATTAGCTTGTCAGAGCTGTTCAAGGGTTGCAAGCGTTTCCTGCGGTCCTGCGCCCAGGAGATATGTAATTAATTTTGTCTGACTACTTACAAGAAAATAAGGCCAAAGCCAAAGCACATTTGGACTCGAACTTGACGAAAACCGAAATCTTTTTGCCCAAACAAAACCACGTCAGCTTAGTGATAAGAGACACTGGTTAACACCACAGCCACCTCTCAATGTAAAATGCAGTACGATCGCCGATCGTGTAGGGTGCGTTAGCAGGGGAGCAATCTATCAATAAATAGATAATCTCTGCTCCTGCGTAACGCACCAAAACTCTTTGCGGAACCAATCTAGCCACAGCAGTAAGGTGTGTTAACAATAGCGAACGTACCACAGGATTAACCCAACTCATCCTTGAATGTTTCCCTAGCCCTATGCTAAACCGAACAGCTTGGCGATCATTATCCGCACGAAATTACTTTTTGATGAAAATCTATCGCCTAAAATATAAACATATTTTTGAGGTAATATGCCATGACGCAAGGTACTACCAGAGTTGTCCCCCACTTAACACCACAGGAATATTTAGAATGGGAAATCCAACAACCACTACGCTACGAATATTTTAATGGGGAAGTGTTTGCAATGGCAGGGGGAACGTTGCCCCATGCAGATATTGCCCTAAATTTGGCAAGCCTGTTACGAGAACCGTTACGGGGGGGCTGCAAGGTGCGTAACTCTGATGCCAAGGTGGGCATTACTGACGAGGGACCGTTTACCTATCCAGACCTTAGTATTAGCTGCGATGAGCGCGATCGTACCGCCCGACAATTCATCCGCTATCCCTGCGTCATTATTGAAGTGCTTTCCCCGAGTACGGAGGCTTACGATTCTCCTTCGGAGACGCTACGCGAACGCGGTGGTAAGTTCGCCCTGTACCGTCGTCTCTCAACGCTACAAGAATATGTTTTAGTGAGTTCTGAAACCAAAACGGTTGAGATTTTTCGGCGGGATGCTGTTGGAGAGTGGCGATTCATTCCTTACAGTGAAGGTGATACGATTGAGTTGATGAGTTTGGGAATCACGTTATCGCTAAATGCTATTTATGAAGATGTTGTTTTAGAGTTGGAGGATGAAGGCGGTGAAAAAAGGTAGCACTGCCGATCGGCATAAATATATTGGGGGGTCATTTCAGTTATCAGTTATCAGTTATCAGTACCTCTGCCTGTTTGCGCAGCATTCCGTAGGAAAGTATTGGGATTGAAATATTGAACTTGTTTTTTTTTCATCCCCTTGAAAGGGCAGGCTTCAGACCTTATTTTTTGGTGAGGGTAGTGTGATGACACTACAGCGTTTGGACACATAATTGTCTTGAGAACCCTTGCTATACTTCCATCAAAATATTTCAAATTTATCAAGAATCTTATCTAAAAAAGTTTTCGATATAATGCTAAGTAAACATTTTTCCCTCATGCCAGTTTATGAACTACCGAGACATAATTACAATTGAGCCTGAAAAACGTGGTGGTAAGCCTTGCGTCCGTGGCTTGCGTATTACAGTCTATGAAGTCCTTGAGTACCTAGCTTCCGAGATGACTGAAGCAGAAATTCAAGGGCGATTTTCCCGATCTGACGCGAGAAGATTTAAAAGCCTGTATTGCTTATGCTGCTGACCGCGAGCGTCGGTTTATGACTGCTCCATTATCTCCATGAAATTACTTTTTGATGAAAATCTATCGCCTAAATTACCAAACCGTTTGAGCGATCTTTTCCCAAACTCGCTTCACGTTCGAGATGTGGGCATGAAAGCGACAATCGACCCAATCGTTTGGGATTATGCAAAAGATAATGATTTAATCATCGTCTCGAAAGATGCTGATATGCACGATCTGAGTTTGGTATTTGGAAATCCACCGAAAGTTATTTGGCAACGCCATCGGGAACTGTTCGACATTACAAGTTGAAAATTTGCTGCGTCGGGAGTTTAGCGCGATCGAATTATTTTACGAAGATGAGACTTTATCCCTGCTTGCTTTATCATGATGCGCTAGGTGTTTAGCGATCGCAGATATCTTGCTTCTCGATCGCTTCCTATACTCCCACTAAAGACAGTCCATACCAGTGAAACAAACACCGGAAACATTCAAAACTGCCAGAGTAAAACAATGGTGAAACCTTCAATTCTTGACCCTGCAATAAGTTACAGCTTTAGCCAATATGGCACCCTACCCTTTGACACCGCCGATATTCTAGCTGAATTCGGGGTTGCTTTCCAATCTGCTTCTCTCCAACTCCCAGAGCAGCAGCCCCTAGACCCCACCCCACTGACCCATGAATTGGCAGAAAACTTAGCGTTAGTCGATCCCATCTCAGAAATTGCCCGTCGAGAATCGCTAATTTTTCCAGTTCTGAAAACTGTCTGCAAGTTTATCCAGTCACCCCTCAAGATTGAGTATTCTATCCGAGTCAGCAACCAACTAAAGGGAAATGTAGATTACTTCATTCCCACACCTCAAAATCTCGTGATTATTGAAGCGAAAAATGCCGATCTCGGTAAAGGATTTACCCAGCTTGCAGTGGAACTAATTGCCCTAGACCAGTGGATTGATGCCCCTGGAGACTATCTCTATGGAGCGGTCACGACAGGAGAGACCTGGAAATTTGGTCTGTTCCATCGCCAGCAAAAGTTGATTCAAAAAGACATCAATACCTACGGTGTCCCCAATGACTTGGCTAAAGTTCTTGCGATTCTGTTTGGTATTACACTCCAAACATCCAGTACGAATTGACTGACAAAAAAATAAAGTCTCAAGCCACCCCTTTCAAGGGGATGAAAAGCGGTCGTTAGCGGAGCTTCCCGTAGGGTGGGATGGCGAGGTTCCCTCGCCATATCCAATCGACCAAGACAGCGGTCGTTTGCGGAGCATGACCTAGGATGGGATAGCGAGGTCTCCTCTCCATATCCAATCGACCAAGAGAATAATGAACTTCAGTATTTCAAGCCTCTGGGTTTCCTAGGTCATGCTGCGCAAACAGGCAGAGAGAGGTGCTGATAACTGATAACTGATAACTGATAACTGAATAACCCCATGTTCTACAGCAGCTTTAAAACCCTTGCCAGCATCCAAAGCACCTTTGAACTCGAACTTGACGAAAGTCAAAATCTTTTTCCCCAAACAAAACCACGTCAGCCCAGTGACTACCTAGCGATCGCCCTAGCAGAAAATGTGCCCCTCGCTAATGCAGTGAACACTGAAAAAGCTCGGTCTGAGCTGATTATTGCCCCCGTTCTGCTCGAAATTCGTCGCAGCTTTCAGGGGCAAGTGGGCTTCTTTTCAGGAACTGAATTTAGTGTTGAACCAGAAAAGGGATTGCACGGCTATTGCGATTATATTTTGACGGCTTCACCGGAGATTTACGAAATAAAAGCGCCCATAATCACTATAGTGGAAGCCAAAAATGAAAATATCAAAGGTGGACTAGCCCAATGTATTGCCCAGATGGTGGCAGCTCAGAAATTCAATGCAGCAACCAATAATATTGGTCTAATTCTCGGTGCAGTCACCACCGGAACCCTGTGGAAGTTTTTGACTTTAAATGGCCAAGTCGTTGCTATCGATCTGGATGAGTATTACATCAAGGAGGTTGCCAAAATCCTTGGCATCTTAGCAACTCCTCTTCAGGAACTCATAAAGAGGGAGTAGGGAGTAGGGGGAAATAATTGATGATTTCTATCCGATAATTGATTTTATTTTTTATTATTGGAGATGTCTAATAGGAGTTATTTATGGCTTTTAGTGATTATAAAACTATTGCTCAAGTTCAAGAAGAATATAATATCAAGTATTTGGAAGCAGATTTTATTGAAATTACCGATTTAAAACCTTCCGATCTGTTTGTCAAGGAATTGAAATTCAGCGAACAGAATATGGATATATACACATCTGAATACTCAAGATGCGAAAATATTATTTATCCAATTTTAAGAGAAGTTTATAAAAGTTTTATTGATAAGTATACTCTTTGGAGCCACAAGTCCATAACTTATGATGCTAAACTAAATGGAGCGCCTGATTACTTGTTCTCAACAAAATCAGAATTAGGTAAAACTGTTTTGGGTTTTCCAATTGTCGTTGTTGTTGAAGCAAAAAGGAATGATTTTAGCGAGGGATGGGGGCAATGTCTAGCTGAGTTGATTGCCGTGCAAAAATTAAATAAAGCCGAGGAACTTCCTGTGTATGGGATAGTAACAGATGGAGAATTATGGCAATTTGGAAAATTAGTATCCGATGAATTTACAAAGAGCAAATTGAGAATTACTATTACCGATTTAGATAAAATTTTCGGAACAATAAGTTTTTTATTGTCAAGCAAAAGGGAAGCAGATTTGAATTAAATTCGGTTTTTTCTTGCCTTCAACACCAAAGTTTAAAGCACCCCATGTCGTTTATTGAAAATAAAATAGGGGGTCTTTCTCATCCCCTCTGCAATCAAAGATTTGAAGAGGGGAATTCTTACTCCATTGTTAAATTTGGGTGAAATTAGCTGGATTTTGATCGCGCCGATCGCGCACCGGAATAGGTATTCCTTGGCGATTGCCAGATAGGGCTGCAGTAGTTTCTAATGCTTCTCTCAGTCGTTTGGCGGCATAGATGGACATATCTCTCGGTACACTAATGCGATCGCGCAGGTAGCGCAGGGCTGGATCGGAAGCAGATGGTGGTGGACAGAGTTCTCCTGTTATCATATAAGTCAGAGCGCAACGCAAGGCTTCATCAAAAAGGCGATCGTCGGCTGGATTAACGCGAATGATATTATGACGATGCTTTATCGTCCGGTGCAGAGCTTCCGAACGAGACGTTTCGGGTTCTGGATACATCACATCTGGCAATCCAAACCAAGGACCGCAATCGACTCGTTTTTGATTAATCTCAGTTTGAGATTCTTGGTTAGGATAACATCCGCCCATTTGCGGTGGTAAATCGTGGGCATGGGTATGAAAATCGCTTTGTGTCCCTCGATAGGTGGATCGGGTTTCCATAGCATCAAACCAATCAGAGAACTTTGGGTTTTCTTCCCGCAATGAATAGCCTTTGTAATAGTAGAGGCTGGCATTCATCCGCTCGATGTATGGAGTAAAAACCACATCAACTATACCAAATTCTTCCAGAAAATAAGGTCCTGGAGTACTGCTCAGAGCCGCTTCAACTTGAGCCACGATGGTGGTAAATTGATCTCGACTGCGTTGTTCGTCCCTTGGCGATCGCGTGGGGTAGCACAACCAAGTACACCAGCCACGAAAGAGTAGGCGTTCTAGCTGGCGCAGAGGCAGCACTCGGCGATCGCCCATTCCGACCCGATTTAATGGGCCAAATGCGTTTTCTAATGCTAATAAAATATCATCACTTTCTGTAATAAACTGACCGTCAAGTTCTAGCGCAGGAAGCATTCCCGATGGCACCTTTTGCTTATACCACTTTTCTTTCGTTCCATAACAGAACATAGTGACTTTCTCGATACGGTAGGGAATCTGCTTTTCCTCTAACCACAGCCACACTTTTTGGCAATAAGGACACCAAGCATGGCGATCGCGATAAAGAGTAACTCGCACATCTGATTCGGCTTGTCCAAACAGGCGCAGTCTCGCTTGGGAATTGGTTGGTCCGTTCACCGTATCTCGCTCAAATGTGGGGAGTTGTTGTAGTTCTTCCCAACTCAAAGGCAAAGATTTGGTCGTTCTCATAAGTTACTCCAGAAAAGAATGTTCAATTTTATCACAACTTCATTTCTCCGACTCGGAGTCTGACGGTTAGCAGCTTGAGGAGTATAGGAAACCATGATTGTTCATACTTTCGCCCAAAAATTAAATAAAGCCGAGGAACTTTCTGTGTATGGGATAGTCATTTCAGTTATCAGTTATCAGTTATCAGTACCTCCGGCTTTAGTCGGTGGCTTGAAAATACTGAATTGAAATTTTTTCATCCCCTTAAAAGGGGAGACGCATACCCACAATTTTTCGGTAACGGATGGAGAATTATGGCAATTTGGAAAATTAGTATCGGATGAATTTACAAAAAGCAAGTTGAGAACTACTATTACCGATTTAGATAAAATTTTGGGAACGATAAGTTTCTTATTATCAAGCAAAAAGGAAGCAGATTGGAATTATAGCAGTTTTCATGTTTCATAGAATACAAAAATTTTTGGCTTAAAGGCAGGAGGCAGAAGTTTTGTAGTCTACCTTTGTGAAAACCACTATAAATTCGGTTTTTTCTTGCCCAGTTTGCCACCTTAACAGGGCTGGCCTAAGGCACCCGACGAATTGACTGCTGCTCTCACGAGACAAGACCCCGAAATAATTCATCCAATATTCAGCTGAGGTAATTTCATTACCTAAATTTTTGCCAGTTCTCAAAACGTGCCAAAGTTCGATCGCATAACGTAATTCCAACTGCAAACTATTCCGCATCATTTCTCCAACGATGGGAAAACGAAACTCAAAAAACGGCGCAAACCACTCAAATTCAAACTCATATAGAATCCGGTTGAATACTTATTATATGAGATGGGGGGATGGGGAGATGGGGAGATGGGGGGATGGGGAGATGGGGAGATGGGGAGATGGGGAGATGGGGAGATGGGGAGATGGGG
>JAXHSW010000064.1:0-11614 GCA_034190295.1 Cyanobacteriota bacterium
CCGGTGGTGCCCACGGCGAGAACGCCGGTGATCCCGTTGGCGATCTGATAATCGACCAGCCGGTCGAGGCCGTCATAGTCCACCGTCTCGCCGGCAAAGGGGGTGATGATGGCGGTATAGCAGCCTGGTTGCATGGCGTCCTCCGTTATATATAAGGTTATTGGGCTGATCAGGCCGTCGGATGCGGGTTTCGAAGAGGTAAAGAAATGGCGCCGGCCTGTCAAGGAAAAAGCGGCCCGGCGTCATGACTGCAGGTGCGGCCGAACGGCGTTTTCCCTTGACAGGGGTTGGGGGACCATATTACGCATTCCCATTTTGACCTTCAAACACCGCCGCCGTGCAGATTCTACGGCGGCGGACATCAACACGACGAGGTAATCGGTATGACCAAACCGCAGAATGCGCAGGAATTTATCGCTCAGCAGCGCCAGGCCATCGCCGCGAATCCGGATTGCGGCACCTCCCATTACAACCTGGCCGTCGCGCTCATGGGGATCGAGGAATACGACGAGGCCGAAAAAGAGCTTCTGGAGGCCGTCGATTGCAGTCCCACACTGGCGGAGGGCTATGTCCAACTGGGCGCCCTCTGCCTGCGACGCGGCGACCTGGAGGGGTGTCTCCAATGGAACCAGAAGGCCGTCAAGATGCGTCCTGGCTTTTCCGAGGGGCACGGCAACATCGGTTTCGTCCATCTTCAAATGGGCAATGTCGACGAGGCCATCGTTTCCCTCAAGCGCGCGACCCATTTCAATTTTCGCTATGTGCAGGCCTTCGCCTCCCTGGCCACCGCCCACCTGATGAAAGGCGAGGTGGAGGAAAGCATCGAGGCCAGCCGCCAGGCCCTCAAGATCGATCCCAATTTCCCCATCGCCCACAACAACCTGGGCATTGCCTACATGGAAAAGGGCGATTTTGCGGCCGCCATCGAACACATCGACCGGGCCCGGGAACTGGGATACGAGGTGGCCCCCCAAATTCTGGAAGAACTAAAACCCCATCGTTCGTCATGAGGGTCTGGCGGCCGGCCGCTTTTGCGGCCGCCGCAGCATGACGCCGGGGGAGACGCCCATCGAGATTCGCTACCGCATCACCGGCTACGGAGGGGCTGTTGGGCCGCGCCATCCCCTATGGCACGCCCCTCTCCCTGGACCCCCCGGTGCTCTGTCCGCGGCACCGCCGGCTTCCATCACCCATGCCGACTATTTTCAAGCCCTGCGGTCCTACGTCAGCGGGACGGGGCGGGATCATATCCAGCGTGCCCTGGCGGCACACCGGCTCGGCCAGCTACGTCCGTCCCGGATCACCATCGCCCTTGAGAAGCACGGCGAATTCTACCATCCGGCGCGTCTGGTGGTCACAACCGAAAAGGAGGCTGTATCGCTGGCGCTCAATGTGGCCGTAACCGCCACAGGGCGGACCTGGATGGCCAGCGAGGTGGCGGCGCTGTCCCGTGTCCCCCACTCCCCTACTTTCTCCTCGGATCGCAGTTACCCAAAAGCCTTAATTTCTGCAACTAATTTATCAATTTCTGCTTCTTGAGTAAAATAATGAACGCAAGCTCTTACACAATCTGGGTCGAGAATAGTTCGTACCATAATTCCCTGCTTTTCTAGATATTCAACTAACTGCTGATGAGACTTACCATTAGTTAACTGAAAAGAAACTAATCCAGCTTCTGGTGGTGCAGTTCGTAAACAATTAATCTCAGGAATTTTCTTTAAATTTTCCCATAAATATGCACTTAATTCTTTAATCTTTTCATATCTTTCTTCAGCAGTTCCCCACTGATTATGTAGATCGATCGCCTCCTTTAAAGCCGGAGCTAAAGGATAAGCAGAAGTCGCAATTTCATAACGTCTACCATCAGGTTGCCAAGCAATTGGTTTACCACTTTTATCTTTAATAACACCCCGCCATCCAATAAAAGTAGGGCTTAAATTTTTCCTCGCTTCAACACTTACATAAAGCCCCCCTAAACCTCCTGGACCGCACCACCATTTATGACCAGTAAAAGCATAAAAATCAACTTCTGTTTCAGCTAATTTCAAAGGTAAAATTCCTACCGATTGAGCAGCATCAACTAATACTTTTACTGGAGAAGGAGAGGAGTTGTGACACACTTTAACAATTTCATATAATGGCAAAACCTGACCAGTATTCCACAATAAATGGCTAATTACTAACAATCTTGTATTTGAGCGTAAATTATTAGCAATAACTTTTACAGGATTTCCTTCATTTAAAGTTGCCATGATAGGGCAAGTAGAAACCTCTATATTAAAACGTCTTTTAATCTCCTCAATTGTAGCAATAATTCCAGGATGTTCGCAGTCAGAAAGTAATAGATGGTCTCCTGCTTGCCAATCAATACCCCAAAGTGGAATATTACAACCGACAGTAACATCTTCTGTCAGAGTAATAGTATCTGGAGAAACTCCTAACTCAGCAGCGATCGCACCCCGGACTGAAGCTACTTGTTTTTCTACCCAAATTCCTGCTTTTCCAGAAAAAGGTCCGATATTTTGTACTTCTTGATAAGACCGATAAATTGCCTGTAAAGATACTTCAGGCATTGGTCCTTGCCCACCATAATTAAAATAAATTTTATTAGCTAAAGCCGGAAAATTTTGTTGATAATTTGATAGTTGAGAGGGATTATGATTCATAAAAGTATTGCAGATTATCTAATAATTTAGTGCTTGGGAATTATACCATAAATTTTTATTTAAACGTAAGCATTTCCTGCGGAATGCGGAGCTAACAGCTATTAGACCTCTCCAAAAAAGATATATATTTTTTGCAGGAGTAGGCAACAGCTCATCTGCTCCGAAAGGCAACAGGTAAGAGATTTTCACATAAATTGGCAGGAAAAATGATTTTTTAGGGTGAATTTTTATTTCCTTAACTGCTCTAATTAAAAGGTTGATTTATTTTCTGGAGATGTCTATTATATCAAATCCGTTTAATTCGGCACGTAAAAAATGTTCCATCTTCAACCATTACCAAATATTTCTCGATCTCCCCATCTCCCCATATCCCTATCTCCCTATCTCCCTAACTCCCCTACTCACCATCTAATTATACCGATGCTACCGGATTTAATATTAGCTGTCAGCTAGAGCGCAAAAAAAGGAAGTTTAAATGAATATAGACTGTTTCAGTCAGCTTTTGTAGTAAGTATAAATTCTGGCTCAATTAGTAAAGTTTTTATCTAAAACTAAAAGCCATAGCTGATAGCTGAAGCGCTGATAGCTTACATTTAAACTTGTAATCCTTCTAGAATAGACTTAACAACAAAAAACTCATTTTTCAATTGAGTTAAAAGAGATTCTGCTTCTACTTTTGTGATGGTACCAGCTCTAGCTTTTTGCTCTAAAGTTGCAGAAATTTCAGCCAAACGCACTACTCCTAAATTGCCACAACTACCTTTCAAAGAATGAGCGCTTTCTCTTAGTGCTTCTGTAGCAGAGTTATCGATCGCATCTTGAATAGCTATTAACTGCTCTAGACTATCTTCAATAAACAAATCGATCAGTTCCGTTACTATATCATCTTCACCCTCTATCTGTACTTCTTGGCGAATATCTTCAACAATTTCCACCATTACAGAAGGAGAGCTAGAAAACATCTCTACCTCTGGTGTAGGAGATGGTGGAGAAGAAATTTCTTCATACTGCTGCCGCTGTGCAATAGGAGTTTTTTTGTCTATGATTATTTCCCCCCAAATTTCCAGTACTTGCTGTAGCTCTTCAATCTTAACTGGCTTACTAATATAATCATCCATACCCGTTTGCAGACAAATTTCGCGATCGCCCTCCATAGCTCCGGCCGTCATGGCCACGATAACAGGTCTTTGGTCTAACTCACTGCCATATTTTTCACAAATATGTTTTGTTGCTTCCAAACCATCCATTTCTGGCATTTGCACATCCATAAACACCAAATCATAGGGGAATCTCTCTATAGCAATCAAGGCTTCCAATCCATCACTAACCACATCAGAGCGATAACCCATTCGTCCTAACATCGACAATGCAACTTTTTGATTCACTACATTATCTTCAGCTAGTAAAATTCTTAAAGGTAGTCGGACTGCAAGATTGCTATCAACCTTGAACTCAGCACGATCTTTCGTCTTGACTACCCGATTAGCAAAAACCTGCATCAGTACTGTATATAACTGTTCTGGCTTAATTGGCTTATTTAGACAAGCTTGCAAATTGCTTGTATCACCTTTGGGAGAACCTATCGAAGTTAACATCACTAATGGCAGTGTTTTTAGTTCAGGAAACTTACGAATTTCAGCAGCTAAAGTTAGACCATCCATTTCTGGCATTTGCATATCTAAAATAGCCAAATCGAACTTTCTACCTTTCCTCAGCAACTCCAAAGCTTCTGCACCACTATCTACTTCTGTAGACCTTATATCCCATTTTTTATTTTGTATTGCTAGAATCAGCCGATTAGTAGCATTATCATCAACTACTAAAATTCGTTTACCATTAAGTTTAGGCTGAGGATGTTGATAAATTTTAGGAGTGCTAGGAGCAGTTGTAGCTAAGATTGTAAAGTGAAATGTTGAACCCACAGCAACAGAATTTGCAGAATCCAAATTATTTTGATTCACAACCATTGGATTTCCTGTCACACTTCCCTGACTTTCTGCCCACATTTGCCCCCCCATCATTTCACATAGTTGCTTACTAATAACTAAGCCTAAACCTGTACCTCCATATTTACGAGTAGTTGAAGAATCTACTTGAGAAAAAGGCTGAAAAAGTCGCTTTAAACCTTCTGGTGGAATACCAATACCAGTATCTCTGACAGCAAAATGGATTTGATAGGTGGGAGATTGAGAATTGTCTGAGTCAACTTCTTTGGCATTAACATTTATTACTACTTCTCCAGAGTTGGTAAATTTAACAGCATTACTGACTAAATTGACCAGAATTTGACGCAGCCGAGTTACATCACCCATAATTGTGGCAGGAGTAGAATCGTCCATAATGTAGGCTAAGTCTAATGATTTATCTGTAGCTTGAGTCGCTAGCAAATCTAGACAAGATTCTACACATTCTCGGAGGTCAAAAGCTTGGTTTTCTAAATCTAACTTATCGGCATCAATTTTTGAGAAGTCGAGAATATCATTAATAATGACTAACAAGTTATCCCCACTACTACGAATAATTTCCACAAAATTTCGCTGTTGGGGATCTAGATTAGTATCTAGCAGCAAACCAGTCATTCCAATTACTCCGTTCATTGGGGTGCGGATTTCGTGACTCATATTGGCCACAAATTCTGATTTCAGCTTGGCTATAGATTGAGCTTCCTTTAATGCAGCATCTAATTCTTGATTTTTTTGTTCTAATTCTGCTGCTATGTTGGTTGTTCGTTCCTGAGTTTTGGCCTTCTCTTCCAGATAAATTTGAAGTTGGTTGACTGCAGGTCTAAATACAAATAGTCCCTCTGATATTAGTAGTAATATAGCAACTGTTAATAATAAATGTTTGATTTGCCTGGCTTGCTGAACTTTTTGTTGGGCCTCAGCATCATATTGAAAGACAATGTCATTCATCAATGGGAGAAAAAGGGCCTCATTTTCCAGAATAGTTTCTACAAAAGGGCTAATATCTGCCTGTACTGACTGTGAGTTGGCGATCGCTAACAAACCCCGAGCAGCTTTAACCATTGGTTGATAATATTTGTCCATCTCCGCAAACATTTGTTTGACCGTGGGACTATTATTATTACTGGGTAATCCTAAATCTGAATCGCCTTTCTGTAGTCCCTGATGGGAAGTTTGGAACAACTGGACAACATTTTCTAGTTCCTCTTGACGTTGTTTTCTGGCTTCTGAGTTGGAGCTGAACTGGATAGCTAATGCTGCTTTGCTAAGTTTTTGACTCAGCATTCGTTGACGACCTGCGATGTTTATTACCCGAGAGCTGGTAAACTGATACTTTAGGGATTTTTCTACTAAAATTTGTTCAAATATAAATAATCCGGCAATTACGCTGAGTCCGGCAATATAAAGTACCGTCAGGCGATGAGTTGGAGATGGTTTGTGTGGTTTTTTTGACATTTTTATAGTTACTGTGGCATTGAATTTTGTCTATACTTCACTGTCTGATAATTACAAATACTCGAGCTTTAATATCTCGATTTTATCTCAATCCAACAAGTGGACTAGAGCAAATATATGGCGCTACCCGCAAGTCATACCGTTTCACGGAAGTTAAAAGTTAAAAGTTAAAAGTTAGATTTTATAGGCTCCAAACTTTTATGCTACATTCTAAGAAGTCAAAATTCAAAATTCAAAATTCAAAAGTCAGATTGGCTCGACTCCAAACTTTTATGCCACATTCACCGAAGTTAAAAGTCAAAAATCATGCATTTAAAAGTTAGATTCGATCGACTCCAAACTTTTATGCCACATTCTAAGAAGTCAAAATTCAAAATTCAAAAGTTAGATTGGCTCGACTCCAAACTTTTATGCCACATTCACCGAAGTTAAAAGTCAAAAATCATGCATTTAAAAGTTAAAAGTCAAAAGTAATCTCTGATTTACTTTCAGCATTTAGTATTGTCCGCTCCCTATTTGCGTGCGATCGCGGAAGTCATACATTCAAAAGTCATACATTCAAAAGTTAGATTTGATAGACTCCAAACTTTTATGCCACATTCTAAGAAGTCAAAATTCAAAAATCATGCATTTAAAAGTCATACATTCAAAAGTTAGATTTGATAGACTCCAAACTTTTATGCCACATTCTAAGAAGTCAAAAGTCAAAAATTAAAAGTTAAAAGTTAGATTTGATAGACTCCAAACTTTTATGCCACATTCACGGAAGTTAAAAGTCAGGCATTTAAAAGTCAAAAGTAATCTCTGACTTACTTTCAGCATTTAGTATTGTCCGCACCCTATTTGCGTAGTGCGAAGTTAAAAGTCAAAAGTCAAAAGTCAAAAGTCAAAAGTTAGATTCGCTCGACTCCAAACTTTTATGCCACATTCATAGAAGTCAAAATTCATGCATTTAAAAGTTAAAAGTCAGATTTGCTCGACTCCAAACTTTTATGCCACATTCATAGAAGTCAAAATTCATGCATTTAAAAGTCAAAAGTAATCTCTGACTTACTTTCAGCATTTAGTATTGTCCGCTCCCTATTTGCGTAGTGCGAAGTTAAAAGTCAAAAGTCAAAAGTCAAAAGTCAAAAGTTAGATTCGCTCGACTCCAAACTTTTATGCCACATTCATAGAAGTCAAAATTCATGCATTTAAAAGTTAAAAGTCAGATTTGCTCGACTCCAAACTTTTATGCCACATTCATAGAAGTCAAAATTCATGCATTTAAAAGTTAGATTTGATAGACTCCAAACTTTTATGCCACATTCACGGAAGTTAAAAGTCAGGCATTTAAAAGTCAAAAGTAATCTCTGACTTACTTTCAGCATTTAGTATTGTCCGCACCCTATTTGCGTAATGCTATATTTATAGTTGTGCCACTTTGGACTTTTGACTGTAGCAAGGTGGCTGACTCACTAAATAATTAATGTTTATAACTGACTCTCAGCTACTTTCTTATCAACGTTGTCCTAGAAAAGTATTTTTAGATACCTATGGAGATTTTACGCAACAAGATTCTCCTAGTGATTTTCTGCTGAAATTAATTAAAGATAGTTCGGAATTTAGGTCGAGCATTATCAAAAATTATATTTATCAAAAGCCTAATTATCCTCGTGGAGATTTAATGGCAGGGGGAAAAGCTACGGAAGAATTAATGGCAGCAGGTATTGATGTTATTTATCAGGGAATATTAATTATTCAGCAGTCTTCAATAAACTCATTCTCACAAAATCAGACTATTAATTTGGTCAGTCATCCAACTTTATTAATTAAACAACCTGGATATTCTAGATTTGGTGATTGGGTTTATATTCCCACAGATATTAAGTTAAGCAAACGTCCGAAATTAGAATATCAAATAGTTGCTACTTTCCACGCTCAAATATTAGCAAGTATTCAAGAAGTTTGGCCGGAAACTGCTTGGTTAATTCTCCGAAAGAAAGGGTTATATAAGGTTAATTTAGAAAAGCGAATTGAGCAAATGCAGGAAACTATTTCTGAGTTAATTTCAACGTTGCAAAATCGCTTAGAACCAGAAGTATTTATGACCAGGCAAAAATGTAGTCTTTGTACTTGGTATAGTAGTTGTCATACTGTTGCTGAAACTCAAAAACATTTATCTCTTTTGCCTGGAGTTACTCCTAATCGTTATGCTGTGTTGAAAAGTCTCGATTTGACAACTTTAGAATCCTTAAGTTCTGCTAACCCTAATGACTTAGAAGTTTATCCTGAATTTGCTGATGGAGTTGGTATACAAGTTGTGCTGCAAGCTCAATCTGTGTGGGAAAATAAAGTAATTATTAGAAATGAAAAAATTACTGCAGAAATAGATAATGAAGCTTTACGAATTAATTCTTACAAATCAACAAGGCTAGTTAATACTCCTGTAGAAATATACTTTGATATTGAAGCTCAACCAGATATTAATCTAGATTATTTACATGGTGTATTAGTAGTTGATAAACGCAAAAATACAGAAAAATTCTATGTGAATTTAGCCGAAAATCCCTTAGATGAAGAATTGATTTGGTATCAATTTTTAGACTTAGTTTGGAAATATCCTATAGCTCCAATTTATCATTTCTGTGAATATGAAACTCAAACTATCAAAAAATTAGCTAAACTTTATAACACTCCAGATTATCTGTGGAAACCATTGTTGAAAAGATTTGTAGATATTCATCAAATTGTTACTCAAACTATTATATTGCCCATAGAAAGTTATTCTCTCAAAAATATTGCTCGTTGGTTAGGTTTTGAATGGCGGAATTCCGAAGCTAATGGCGCTCAATCTGTCTGTTGGTATGAAGAATGGTTGAAAACTGGCGATCGCTCTTTTTTAGATGCAATTATTATTTATAATCAAGACGATTGTTATGCTACTTATTATATTAAAGAATGGTTGTTAAAATTTTTAGAAGAAGGAGTCAGGAGTCAGGAGTCAGGAGTCAGGAGTTAGATATAGGAGCCGTTGGATAGACAAGGTAAAGTCTTCAGAAGGAAGAAGGAAGAAGGAAGAAGGAAGAACCAATTATTCATAATTAAGAATAAGGAAGGTGAGAAAACATTATGTTATCTATATCCATAGTAAATAAAGAAGAAATTAAGAAGGAAGAAGGAAGAACCAATTATTCCTAATTAAGAATAAGGAAGGTGAGAAAGTATTATGCTATCTATATCCATAGAAAATAATACCAGCTTAATAAATGGTTGCTACGAATCTCTGTTCCCTATAACTAGAGTTTTGTAAAATTCTGTTTTTTAAATTGGTATAAAGTGGTATTTTTATATCTTAATAGTAATGCTAAAGCCTATAAAAAAAATTACAATTCCACCAGGCATTAGGTACACCTGTCGCGGGCAAGATGTCTGCACTGGGAACGTTTAATTGTTAATATCTGTACTTCATATACCACCGAATCTGCTGTAATATCATGTCCGGTTGAATACTTATAAATAAACGACGGAGGAGTCAGGAGGGATCAACGAAGTCAGAAGTCAGCAAGTCTGCAAGTCAGAAGTTATTTTTGTAACGGGGACTTGAGCAAAGCTCCAAAAATATTGCACCTTAAAAGGCGGGATTTTAGACCCATATTATTTTGATAAAGAATAAGAAAGAAGCAAGAAGAAAGAATAAAGAGGAGGAAAAGGAGAAAGTTTTTTTATCACTAATTATCCGGACATGATATAAAATTTTTCTCACAATCAAAATCAGACTGCTATATATGAATATCTTTAAACATAGAACTTATAAATACCTAATTTTAACCTTAATTACTTGTTTGATTATTACTGTAATTACAGGCAGAATCATTAATTCAGTAACTCAAGCAACTATTCCTCAAATAACTTTTTTAGGAGAGGCAAACTTTCCCACAAGATTAGAATTTAAAAAGACAGAAGTAGGTGGGCTTTCTGCCATAACTTACAATCCAGAAAAACAAATTTATTACGCAATTTCTGATGACCGTAGTAGCAAAGCACCAGCTAGATTTTATACTTTAAAAATTGACCTAGAGCCAGATGAAATTTCAGAAGAAACTGTAACTTTTACAGATGTCACAACTTTATTAAATGAAACAGGTAAACCATTTCCCGCTTTGAGTATTGACTCAGAAGGAATTGCTTTTACAGGAGATACTTTATTTATTTCTTCTGAAGGAGATAGGGAACGTCAAATACAACCATTTATTAGAGAATTTTCTCTCACAGGTAAACAATTACGAAATTTGCCAATACCTGAAAAATTTCTCATACAATCAAACAGTGGAATTAGAAATAATCTTGCTCTTGAAAGTTTAACTATTACTCCTAGTCAAAAATATCTCTTCACCGCTACAGAAAATGCTTTAGTTCAAGATGGCGAAGAAGTAACTTTTAGTCTGGGTAGCTACTGTCGAATTATACGGTATGATTTAGCTAAAGGTCAGCCAGAAACTGAATTTCTATACATCACAGAACCTATTGCTACTAATTCTAATAATGTAGGTGGTTTTAGTACCAATGGTTTAGTAGATTTACTTGCGTTAGACGATACTCATCTTTTAAGTTTAGAACGGTCTTTTTCCCTAGAAACAGGAAATGTAATTAAACTTTTTCAAATAGATTTATCAGGTGCAGATAATATTCAAAAAATTGATGCCTTAAATAATCAAATTACTGATATTTCTCCAGTACAAAAAAAATTACTCTTAGATTTCAGCACTCTAGAAATAGTCTTAGACAATATTGAAGGTATAACTTTTGGCCCAGACTTGCCAGACGGTCAGCGATCGCTCGTCCTAGTTAGCGATAATAATTTTAACCCTCTACAAATTACTCAGATTTTGATATTTAGCACCAACATTTAGTCAGTAGTAAGTAGTAGTGTTGAAACTTATAGCATTTGCCGACACACCCTATATAGAACCCCTAACCGTATCTTCATAAATATGCGCGTTAGCTAGGAGTCAGGAGACAGGAGACAGGAGGTAAGAGGTAAGAGGTAAGAGGTAAGAGGTAAGAGGTAAGAGGTAAGAGGTAAGAGGTAAGAGGTAAGAGGTAAGAGGGAAGAGGGAGGAGGGAAGAGGGAGGAGGGAAGAGGGAAGATGTGGGGAGAAATAATACAACAAATTCAACACTCCTTCAACTGAATTTTCCTCAAAATTGATTGATGCGCGAAAAGACTTGACTACCATAATTATATAGATATCAAATGGGTTCTATAGAGAAAAAAAACTATAGTGCTACAGTATATTTAGGGTAAACTACCAGTTTGACTATTCAGTAGTAAGTAGTAGTGTTGAAACTTATAGCATTTGCCGACACACCCTATATATATAGATAAGCCGAATAAAAACTATAGTGCTACAGTATATTTAGGGTAGACTACCAGTTTGACTATTCAGTAGTAAGTAGTAGTGTTGAAACTTATAGCATTTGCCGACACACCCTATATATATAGATAAGCCGAATAAAAACTATAGTGCTACAGTATATTTAGGGTAG
>JAXHSW010000064.1:11714-18373 GCA_034190295.1 Cyanobacteriota bacterium
ACTACCAGTTTGACTATTCAGTAGTAAGTAGTAGTGTTGAAACTTATAGCATTTGCCGACACACCCTATATATATAGATAAGTCGAATAAAAACTATAGTTCTACAGGGCTTTGTTGCATGAAAGTATATAGTTGCCGCACTTGCTCCGCATATGTACAACAATAACGTGCGGAAACTGCAATAACTATTGTCCAATAGTAAGAATTGCCAAATAGAGCGATTAAGCTGCCGCACTTGCTCCGAATGGCGCTCTTCAGCAGAGCAATAACTATTGTCCAATAGTAAGAATTGCCAAATAGAGCGATCGCGAATCAGCAGAGTAATAACTATTGTCCAATAGTAAGAATTGCTAAATACAGCGATTAAGCTGTCGCACTTGCTCCGAATGGCGCTCTTCAGCAGAGCAATAACTATTGTCCAATAGTAAGAATTGCCAAATAGAGCGATCGCGAATCAGCAGAGTAATAACTATTGTCCAATAGTAAGAATTACCAAATAGAGCGATTAAGCTGCCGCACTTGCTCCGAATGGCGCTCTTCAGCAGAGCAATAACTATTGTCCAATAGTAAGAATTGCAGTCGCACAGCGATCGCGAATCAGCAGAGCAATAACTATTGTCCAATAGTAAGAATTGCCCAACACAGCGATCGCGAATCAGCAGAGCAATAACTATTGTCCAATAGTAAGAATTGCCCAACACAGCGATTAAGCTGCCGCACTTGCTCCGAATGGCGCTCTTCAGCAGAGCAATAACTATTGTCCAATAGTAAGAATTGCCCAACACAGCGATCGCGAATCAGCAGAGTAATAACTATTGTCCAATAGTAAGAATTGCCCAACACAGCGATTAAGCTGCCGCACTTGCTCCGAATGGCGCTCTTCAGCAGAGTATAGCGGTTTTCACAAAGGTAGACTACAAAACTTCTGCCTTCTGCCTCCTGCCTCCTGCCTTTAAGCCAAAAGTTTTTGTATTCTATGAAACATGAAAACTGCTATAATAACTATTGTCCAATAGTAAGAATTGCCAAATAAAGCGATATAACTGCCGAATGGATGTTAAGAACGCTACTTTCATGCAACAAAGCCGTTCTACAGTATAAGTACCTGTGCAAAATTAATTTAACATTTGTCAGTAGGGAGTAGGAAGTAGGGAGTAGGGCATATAAAATATACTTTTGCGCACAAGATGTCAATCTAAAAATAATTTTTCCTACCTATTTAAACTGACCATTAAATATACAATTAATTTTGCTTGAACTTATTTAAAGTTTACCGAATAATTAAGATTTAAAGCCTCTTCTTCTTTGAAGAAATAAAGAAAAAAATCCTGTTCACTAATCCTATCCGTTTGAAGAAGAGGTCATTTCAGTTATCAGTTATCAGTTATCAGTTATCAGTTATCAGTTATCAGTTATCAGTTATCAGTTATCAGTTATCAGTTATCAGTTATCAGTTATCAGTTATCAGTTATCAGTACCGACAACTATTGCCGGAGAAAACGAAAATACGCTCATTGAATATTTTTTCATCCCCCTAAAAGGGGGAGACACCTACCCCAATTTTTCGGTAATGATTAATTGTTAATCATTAAATTATTAAATATCTGTTGGACTATTAAGTAGTAAGTAGATTTACTCTTTCATCCCTAATACCTGAACTCGACAATGCCGTTAAAAGATTAAGTATCAAAACCTTGCTACAGTCTAAGGTTTAAGCTCTTAGAACAACAAAGAGAAAAAAAATTTAGAGAAATGCTTGACAAATAAAAAGAAAAACCACATAATGATACATGGCTTAAAAACAAGGGACTGTAGTTCAACTGGTTAGAGCACCGCCCTGTCACGGCGGAAGTTGCGGGTTCGAATCCCGTCAGTCCCGTAGAGAGACAACTTAAACCTCATAATATACTGAACATAATACGAACAGTAACTGCTGTTTGGTGAAACTCTATATTTTATGATAAAAGTAGGGAATCAAATCAGTATCAAAATTCTAGATTTTAATATCACTCTGGTAAAATAGGTATTTTCTCAGATAGAACCAGAATGTATAAAAAAATCTAAAAACAAAAAACTAAAATATAAATTGATATGAGTGTTAGAGTTCGTCTGGCCCCAAGTCCAACAGGAAACTTACATATCGGTACAGCCAGAACAGCTGTATTTAACTGGTTATTTGCCAGAAACCAGAAAGGAAAATTTATCCTCAGAATAGAAGATACAGATATAGAGCGATCGCGTCCAGAATATACAGAAAATATTATGGAGGGACTGACCTGGTTAGGATTAGAATGGGAAGAAGGACCATTCTATCAGTCTCAACGGTTAGAATTATACCAAACAGCCACCCAAAAATTACTAGACAAAGGATTAGCCTATCGCTGCTATTGTACAGAAGCAGAACTAGAAGAAATGCGGGAAGCTCAGAAAGCTAGAAAAGAAGCACCCCGCTACGACAACCGCCACCGTAACCTTACAGCTAAACAACAAGCAGCTTTTGAAGCAGAAGGAAGACAACCAGTAATTCGTTTTAAAATTGACGATGACCAAATAATTACCTGGAAAGACCAAGTAAGAGGGACAGTAACCTGGAAAGGCAGCGACTTGGGTGGAGATATGGTCATCTCCCGTGCTGCTAGTGGCAAGACAGTGGGACAACCCCTCTACAATATGGCAGTGGTAGTAGATGATATGGATATGGAAATTACCCATGTAATTCGTGGTGAAGACCATATTGCTAATACAGCTAAACAAATATTACTTTATGAAGCCCTAGAAGGGAAAGTACCAGAATTTGCTCATACACCTCTAATTCTTAATGAAGAAGGACGCAAACTCTCAAAACGGGATGGCGTAACTTCAATTTCTGATTTTAAAGAATTAGGTTTCATCCCCGAAGCACTAGCAAATTATATGTGTTTGCTTGGTTGGACGCCTCCAGACTCAACCCAAGAAATATTTACCCTGACAGAAGCAGCTCAACAGTTCACTTTTGAGAGAGTGAATAAAGCAGGGGGTAAGTTTGACTGGGATAAGTTGGATTGGATAAATAGTCAATATTTACATAATTTATCAGTAGGAGAACTGACCGATCGATTAATTCCTGTTTGGCAAAAAGCGGGATATGAATTGGACCCACAAAGCGATCGCCCTTGGTTAGAACAATTGGCCGCATTGATTGGACCTAGTTTGACTCGCCTCACAGATGCGGTAGAAATGAGTAAGTTATTCTTCTCCCCCACTGTAGAACTGGATGCAGAAGCAGCAGCACAAATGGAGAAAGAAGATGCTGTGAAATCTATTAATTCTATTATTGAGACAGTGGATATTGATGCACCTCTGCGAGTGGGTGATGCACAAAAAATTATTAAACGGGTAACTCAGGCAATTAAAGTTAAGAAAGGCATTGTCATGCGCTCTCTAAGGGCGTCTTTAACTGGTGCCATGCAAGGGCCAGATTTAATTCAGTCATGGTTACTTCTGCATCAAAGGGGTTTTGATATATTACGCTTCAAAAAAGCTATAGCTCAGAAGGTTGAAGAAAGCAAAACAGTAAAGGAGGGTGCTAGTGGTAATAAAGGGTTTGCTGAAATAAAAACAGCAACTTCAAAGTCATCTGTTGTATCAAAGGAAGAAACTCAGACGAAAGAAGCATCAACAACTGCTGCAGGTGAGTCTAAAAGTGGTAAACCAACTACAGATAAAGCACAAGCAGTAACTCCGACTGGAGAAACTAAAGCAGTAGAACCGACTGTAGAGAAAAAGACACAAACTACAACTGCGGCAGGTGAGTCTAAAGTGGTTAAACCAACTATAGATAAAGCACAAGCAACAACTCCGACTGGAGAAACTAAAGCAGTAGAACCGACCGTAGAGAAAAAGACACAAACTACAACTGCTGCAGGTGAGTCTAAAAGTGGTAAACCAACTACAGATAAAGCACAAGCAGTAACTCCGACTGGAGAAACTAAAGCAGTAGAACCGACTGTAGAGAAAAAGACACAAACTACAACTGCTGCAGGTGAGTCTAAAAGTGGTAAACCAACTATAGATAAAGCACAAGTAACAACTCCTACGGGAAAATCTGAAGCAGTAGAACCGACTGTAGAGAAAAAGACACAAACTACAACTGCTGTAGGTGAGTCTAAAGTGGTTAAACCAACTATAGATAAAGCACAAGCAACAACTCCAACTGGAGAAACTAAAGCAGTAGAACCGACTGTAGAGAAAAAGACACAAACTACAACTGCTGCAGGTGAGTCTAAAGTGGTTAAACCAACTATAGATAAAGCACAAGCAACAACTCCTACGGGAAAATCTGAAGTTGTTGAAGTGAGTGTAGACAAACAACCAACAACTCCGACTGGAGAAACCAAAGCGGTTAAACCGACTGTAGAGAAACAGACACAAACTACCACTGCTGTAGGTGAGTCTAAAACTGGTAAACCAACTATAGATAAAGCACAAGCAACAACTCCAACTGGAGAAACTAAAGCGGTAGAACCGACTGTAGAGAAACAACCAACAGTAACTCCTACACAAGCAACAACTCTTTCTGGAGAAACCAAAGCGGTAGAACCGACTGTAGAGAAACAACCAACAGTAACTCCTACACAAGCAACAACTCCTTCTGGAGAAACCAAAGCGGTCAAACCTATTGTAGAGAAACAAGCAACAGCAACTGTTACACAAGCAAAAACTCCTTCTGGAGAAATTAAAGCGGTAGAACCGACTGTAGAGAAACCACAAGTTCCTGCTCAAATTGGAACTTCAATCTTAGATCAGCAAACATCTGTAGACACAACAATAAATGAAACCGTTGAGAGCGATCGACTACAAAAGATTAAAGAAAAATTGATCGATACTTTTGCTTATTTTCCCGATTACATTAGTCAATTCTATCAAACATATCAACGTCAACTTATAGTAATTGGTTCGCTGATTTTAATCATATTAACCTTCAGGTTAATTCTTGGTTTCCTAGAAGCTTTAGAAGGAATTCCTACTTTATCAATTAGCTTTGAGTTGATAGGTATGGGATATTCAGTATGGTTTGTTTACCGTTATTTGCTGCGGAAATCTAATCGACAAGAATTATTAGATAAAATTAAAGATATCAAAGCAGAAATTGTTGGTAAAAAATCTTAAACTTCTAATAGTTTCAGATACTAAAAATAACATTTGGGGAATTAAAAATAAAAGTAAACTATAAAAATGTTTCCTTCAAATTCCCCCAATAATTAGGGTTTGCTGAAAGAGTCTTGTTTAAGGAGTAGGGTAGCATTCGCCCGCAGGGGAGTAGGGTAGTAGGGGCGAATGGCATTCGCCCTTAGGGGAGTAGAGAGTAGTTAGGAGGAAGGGAAAATAGAATTTAAACAGGAGGTATTCATATATATTTGTTCCTTGATTTTTCTGCAATTATTCTGCCTTTTATGCCAACTTTTGAGGGTTTTAAACTGAAAATCTGGCACTTTTTTCAACCTAAAAAAGGCTTTAATTTTTATCTATAGGGTTTTCAAATGAAATGTCAAACAAGAGTTGGTTATTTACTAAGAGTAAAAAGTTCGGCAAACCTTCTTACCTGTTGCCTAAAAGCGACCAGATTTTTTACGCAAATCAAATGAAATTACTATATCAATGCTTTGATATTTAATCGGTAATATCATGTCCGGATAATTAGTTATAAAAAAACTTTCTCCTTCAACTCCAGTTCTTCTTCTTTCTTCCCTTTTCTTCCCCTCCTGGGAGGGGTTAGGGGTGGGTTTCCTCCTGACTCCTGACTCCTGACTCCTCCGTAGTTATTTATTGATCGCTGTTCAACCGGACATGATATAAGACCTAATTATTTTGAATTTCTTTATCCTAAAACAGGACTCTAAATGAATAAAAATAAACGAAGAAAACCAACATTATTTTTAGTAGTATTATTTTCATTAGCTGGGATACAGAAAATCAGTCCTGTTTTATCCCAAGATTTACAATTGACGCCTATATTTGAAGATGTAAATCTATATCCAAAATCTCCTCAAAACCGAATGATTATTAGAGGATTAAGTGGAGGACCTGTATCTGCAAAAGATACAACAGGTAGAAATGACACGGTAACTGGACCTTGTGTAGGTTTTATCGATCGAAAACCAGATCATAGATTAATTTTAAATGGTTTTTTTCAATCCCTGAAACTTGAAGTTAAAAGTAGTGAAGATACAACTTTAGTAATTAGAGGTCCTGGAGGTAGTTGGTGTAATGATGACTTTGAAGGAAAAAATCCTGGAATTATGGGTCAATGGTTTTCAGGTACTTATGAAATATGGGTAGGTTCTTATCAAAGAAATAAATATTATCCCTATGTTATTAAAATTACTAAAGAAGAAGATTGATATATTCTCTGGGGTAAAGTTGTGGAGATTTTCATTTAAACAATAATTCTTGGTTCAACGAACAGAACAAAAGTCAAGATAATTTCAATATTTCTTCGGTACTGTCAGTTCTTAAATTTTATTTATAACTGACCCGTCTGAGTATGATATTAGTCTTGGATAAAATTACGCTTTTTTTCATCTTCAATCCACTTCTGATAATACTTAATTTCTTTTTCTATATATTGTTTGTGTTTGAGAAGTTCTATTGTGTGAAAAATTGGCAGTAGTGATTTGAGA
>JAXHSW010000064.1:18473-24020 GCA_034190295.1 Cyanobacteriota bacterium
GATAAAATTACGCTTTTTTTCATCTTCAATCCACTTCTGATAATACTTAATTTCTTTTTCTATATATTGTTTGTGTTTGAGAAGTTCTATTGTGTGAAAAATTGGCAGTAGTGATTTGAGATATTCTACGATTTTATGTGTTGGTTCAAGACTCTCAGACCTATTCAAAATCAAAGATTCTGCGGAAAATTTTTGATAATTCTCAAAATCAAGTTCTAGGGGAAGTTTCTTAAACTCCTCAAAATGCGGAGATTTTCATTTAAACAATAATTCTTGATTCAGCGAACAGAATAAAAGTCAAGATAATTTCGGTATTTCTTCGGTACTGTCAGTTCTTAAATTTTATTTATAACTGACCCGTCCGCAATTAGTAGCTCCCCCGGAGGGGAACATGATATTAATCTTCGATAAAATTACGCTTTTTTTCATCTTCAATCCACTTCTCAAAATACTTAATTTCTTTTTCTATATATTGCTTGTGTTTGAGAAGTTCTATTGTCTTAAAAATTGGTAGTAGTGATTTAAGATATTCTACGATTTTATGTGTTGCTTCAATATTCTTAGAGCTACTCAAAATATAATCTTCTGAGGAAAGTTTCTTATAATTCTTAAAATAAGGTTCTAGGGGAAGTTTCTTAAAATCCTCAAAATTTTGATTGTACTTACAAAATAAATCAATAAATTCATAACGTCTTTGGTAGGGAAATGTTGTAGTTACGCTAAACAATAATTGCATCAAATCAATATCTTCATATCTATTTTCAATCAGACTTTCTAGAAGTTTATTTTGTCTATCCTCAAGAATAAGTTTCTCTTCTTCTGTTACTTCCAAAAAAAATATTCTTTCCAGAATAGTATTTCTGAATCCAGAGCTAGATAATACCTTGTCTTTCCGATCGATATACTCAACTACTTTAGCGATCAATTCCTGATAATTTTCAGATTGCCAAAGAAATGTATAGTTTAAGTCATCTCGGAAACCGGAGTTTGAGAATTTTCTTTCCTCAACATATACCCAGTCAATATATTCAGTTATGAAATTTTGGTCAGCATCAAGAATGCGAATAAATATATCTTCAGAATTAGACGAGTATCCCCTGATTTTTTGATTTAATAAATATGCTTGTTTTAGCACATCAAGTTTTTCTGTGAATAACTCAATTAAAAGCTCATTGACCTGAGTGCAAGATGTGAGACTAAATAAAAAATCGAAAGGACTTAAAAAATTTGTATAATTTGTCTGTTTATTAATTTTACTAAGAATAATTTCTGTTATCTGAGCAACCACATTTTTATCTAAGTGACGATATTTGAGAAGAAAGTCAAATTTTTGTGGTATTTCATCAAGTTCGCTTTCCCGATATAAGTGATATAGTTGCTTCAAATAATCGGATGTAATTTCGTCTTCAGGCAGTAAGTTGTAAAATCCAAATAACCATTTTCTTTTTGAAGCAAAATCAAATTGATTGAGCAATTCAAATGCTTTTTCAACTCCAGAAATTTCTATTAACTTTCCAATTAATGGAAATGGAAAATGATTAATTTGAAATGGATCGCCAAGATTGAGATAATATTTCAGCACATCTAAATAAAGCTCTGAATTTTTGCAGGCGATAAAAATAACTTCTGCTACTCTACCACTGGAAAATTCAGAAGAGTAATGGTTTTTCTCTTTTGTTACAGCTTTTATTTCATGGCATTTAGCAAAGAAATCCCGATAATTATTAAAATCGTAATTGGCAAAATATTCTTTGATTTGATTTTGCTTAAATTGCTTATATTCTTTCCAGTCTAAGTTTAAGTTTTTTCCCTCATTCCAATTATCTGAAAGTATCCTATAAATCTCATAAGTTTCATTGACAAATCGCTCTCTTAGTTCATTATTAAATTCAACTTGATGAGACTCTAGAAAATCCAAATATTTCTGAACAATAAGACAATGAGAATAATCTTTAGGATTTAACTGAGTTTCAATAAAGTCAAGGACTTCTACAGCATCCTGCTTAATAATTTCACCGACAGGAAACTTAGAATATGATTTACTATATTGATGAATTATATTGATTACCTCTTTCTCAAAAATATCAATCTGATAGAGCTGAAATATTCCCTGCCAAATTTTATTTCTCAACTCAAATAATTCCGGTGTAGTTCGTGGGGAAAATTTATAGAGTATAAACTTTTTCTTTTTCATCTGAGGAGTATTAAATTGAAGATAGAGGTATTTTTCAGCTACACCAAAAAATAGTTTGACAAATAATTTGTTTTTTCCTCCATTTACCTTTTCCAGTAGCTTGTCAATGACTATAGACTGACTAATAAATTTTGTTATGTAGGAATCACGTTCAAATCCAAACACCTCGATAAGAAGGCAAAACACCTGTGGTAGTTCCTGTGGTTTTTTTGTCAGATATTCAAACAGCAAACCTATAGCAATCTGAAAATTTTGTTCGTCAAAATTACGAGATAAACTAAGTAAGTCAAGAATAGAATTTTGTGGAACATAAATATTAGAATTAGACGGAATATCCAAGGTTGAAATATCTACTGACTCGACTTCCATCTTGTCAATACAACCTTTAGCATAGATAAGAATTTGTGTCTGTTTAAAAAAACAAAAAAGTTTCATCAGTTGGATAAAATTCTTCTCATCTCCTGCCTCCTCATAAATTTTACAAACTTTTTCTACATCTGGATTAAGTATTTTGATAATCTCCTCACTATCAAAAGCATTGAAAACAGGATTAAGAGCATCAACAAAATTATATTGAAACTGAGGAAAGAAATTATCTAATAGAACGGAAAATTTCAACAATTTATCCTTGAAAAAAGTAAGATAAAACAGATATGTAGCTAGAACCTGGTCAGATATTCTTGCAATCTCATTTTCATATATATCTACTAACTCAAATTCATATAATTTACGGACTGCTTTCCAGAAATTTTCCCTGTCAATATTAAATGTTGTTTGAATCTTTTCCATCATTTCATCGTTAGAGCAATCTACCACTTGGAAAAAACCAACAATACCAGCAACTTCCAATAAACTTTTATCCTTAAAATCTTCAATATCTTTTGTAATTGAAGAATAGTATTCATCATAAATTTTAGATACATTGCTGATACTTTGAATCGTTTTTTCTCGCTCTACTACCAAAGCAGTCATTATTGCCAGACGAGGATTACCTTGAGCTATATCAACAATTCTTTCTATGTATAATTGATTCTTGATTTTGTATTCTTCTTTAACAAGTTGCTCGATTTGCGTATCTGTTAATGAGTCAATTTTTATTAGCTCTAAATTATTATCATAAGAACGTGCTATTTCTTTAATTTGCTCAACTGCATAGTCACGAACCGTAGCTATTATTTTAATTTGCTGATTTTCACATTTATCTAGAAGAAGATTAATAAAATACTCAAAATTTTTGACTCGGTTAGCATCATCTAAAAAAATTAGATAACTTCCATCATCTGAGAAATAAACATGAATATCCTCAAAAAGATTGACTCCTCTATTAAAAATACATTTAACTTTATACTCAGAATATTTCTCTTCAAATTTTCTACAACACTCTAAAACAAGTCGAGATTTACCTACTCCTGCTTTACCAGAAACTATAACTAGATTATTTTCCTCAAGTCGTTGTAATATTTCCTTTATTTCATTTTCCCGAAAGTAAAACTTTGTATTTAGAGGAGCAGCAATTGCACTTTTATTATAAGCAGTAATAAACTCATCAATATCAACTATTTGACCAGTATCTATCTCAACTCCAAGAAAATCTTTAGCAATACCAGGATAATTTTGATAAATGTCAAAAGAAATAGAGTCAATACCAAATATATCAAGCTCAACTCCATACTTCTGACATTCCTCTTTCAGAGAATTCTCTTCTTCTGTAGTCAGAGTAGAATTATGACATAAAACAATCTTTTCTATTTCTGTTATCGATCTTCCAGTTTTTTCCTCATTAAAACATTTGACGAGGTCTTTCTTAAATTTTTCACAGACTCCTTTTTTCTCTGTTGTATACTCTGCCAAAATATACTTTCCATTTTCCAGAATAATTAAAGTATCCGGAGTTCCTGTTCTTGTTTTGTTAGCTCCCGTTACAGACCCTAATGATTTAATTGACTTAACCTGTTCAATTTTTTTATTAAGGTAAGCATCAGCAAATTTTTGAAACTTACCACCACTTAATTCTTTGAGTTTCTTTTGAATCTGATTAATTTTTGACATAGTAATTTTATAGAGATAAAAATCAGATATTTTTCCTCTACCTAAAAGTAGCGATCGCCTTTCTCTATATTTAGCAATTTAATTTTTGACATAGTAATTTTATAGAGATAAAAATCAGATATTTTTCCTCTACCTAAAAGTAGCGATCGCCTTTCTCTATTTTAGTAATTTAATTTTTGACATAGTAATTTTATAGAGATAAAAATCAGATATTTTTCCTCTACCTAAAAGTAGCGATCGCCTTTCTCTATATTTAGCAATTAAATTTTTCCTCAGTAATTTTATAGAGATAAAAATCAGATATTTTTCCTCTACTTAAAAGTAGCGATCGCCTTTCTCTATTTTAGTAATTTAATTTTTGACATAGTAATTTTATAGAGATAAAAATCAGATATTTTTCCTCAAGCTAAAAGTAGCGATCGCCTTTCTCTATTTTAGTAATTTAATTTTTGACATAGTAATTTTATAGAGATAAAAATCAGATATTTTTCCTCAAGCTAAAAGTAGCGATCGCCTTTCTCTATTTTAGTAATTCAATTTTTCCTCAGTAATTCTATACAGATAAAAATCAGATATTTTTCCTCTACTTAAAAGTAGCGATCGCCTATCTCTATTTTAGTAATTAAATTTTTGACATAGTAATTTTATAGAGACAAAAATCAGATATTTTTCCTCTACCTAAAAGTAGCGATCGCCTATCTCTATATTTAGCAATTAAATTTTTCCTCAGTAATTTTATAGAGATAAAAATCAGATATTTTTCCTCAAGCTAAAAGTAGCGATCGCCTTTCTCTATATTTAGCAATTAAATTTTTGACATAGTAATTTTATAGAGATAAAAATCAGATATTTTTCCTCAAGCTAAAAGTAGCGATCGCCTTTCTCTATTTTAGTAATTTAATTTTTGACATAGTAATTTTATAGAGATAAAAATCAGATATTTTTCCTCTACCTAAAAGTAGCGCTCGCCTTTCTCTATTTTAGTAATTTAATTTTTGACATAGTAATTTTATAGAGATAAAAATCAGATATTTTTCCTCTACCTAAAAGTAGCGATCGCCTATCTCTATTTTAGCAATTAAATTTTTCCTCAGTAATTTTATAGAGATAAAAATCAGATATTTTTCCTCAAGCTAAAAGTAGCGATCGCCTATCTCTATATTTAGCAATTAAATTTTTCCTCAGTAATTTTATAGAGATAAAAATCAGATATTTTTCCTCTACCTAAAAGTAGCGCTCGCCTTTCTCTATTTTAGTAATTTAATTTTTGACATAGTAATTTTATAGAGATAAAAATCAGATAT
>JAXHSW010000064.1:24120-34500 GCA_034190295.1 Cyanobacteriota bacterium
TTTTCCTCAAGCTAAAAGTAGCGATCGCCTATCTCTATTTTAGTAATTTAATTTTTGACATAGTAATTTTATAGAGATAAAAATCAGATATTTTTCCTCAAGCTAAAAGTAGCGATCGCCTATCTCTATTTTAGTAATTTAATTTTTGACATAGTAATTTTATAGAGATAAAAATCAGATATTTTTCCTCAAGCTAAAAGTAGCGATCGCCTTTCTCTATTTTATACGAAATCCCGTTATACAATTATCGCATTCTCTACTTCCATTCAACGCAGACAAAAAATGTCGGTATATCCCCAGATAATTCCCACTCTTATTCTTCCTTTCTTCTTTCTCTTTTCTCCTGAATAATACGATAACTAACTATCCAGAATATTTTGTAAAAAATTGCCCCTATAAATGTAGCTGAAAACTATAGCAGTCGAAAGAAAAGGCGCGGACATATCAAAAGCTTAAAACTTAGACAACACAAAATTTTTCCTTCTGTCCTAAATAACTAAAGCCTTCTTCCTTCCTCCTTCTACTAACTTCAGACAATAAAAAAGAGCTAGAAATACTTACACAAATAAAACATCCCTAACTCTTAGTTTTTTCCACTGATATTGTAAGCATTCAGCTATTAGCATTCAGCTATCAGATGCATGAACGTAATAACTTACTAAGATTATCTGATAACCTTTTTCTTTCGGTGCGGAATGCGGAAGCAAACATATTTCACTCCTTGAAGACTAATTTCTCCTTCGGTGCGATAATAAGCTAATAAACTAATAAGCTAATAACTCATAGCTGATAGCTGACCACTGTTTGCGCAGCATTCCGCAGGAAATGCTTACCTGATATCTTATAAATTTATCCTTTTCTTTTGGGTTTAATAACCCATCATCACTCGCCGTTTTTACAATTAGTTGGGGTTTGTAGACGCGGAGCTGCTTGTCGTTGACTATCCCCTCCACTTTTTCCAAATTCAGTCTTTCTTCCTTCTTCCTTCTTCCTTCTTCCTTCTTCTTAAGTTTCAGAAGCAGAAGATTGATTTAATAAAGGAGTCAAATAAGCAACCAAAGCTCCAATTAGAAAACCTGCAACATTACGAGTCAATGGCAACCAATCTGAAGTTCTCGTCACTACTGGGCCAATTCCGAAAGCAATAAACAAAATTCCCCACAATGGAGAAAATATTAACGCCCACTGCCAAGAAAAAGCTTGGTCTGGTTTCCGGGGTTGAGCTGCAAAACCACAAATTACTCCACCAAGCGCTGATGTAATCAAAGTTAAAATCCATTGCTCTCTTGGTAAACCTGGTACAACATTACAACCACCTTGACGTAAACAAGTTTTGATAGATTCTAATGATTGAATAATAGATTGGTCCTCACCTTGGTCTCGCACAAAAAATTGATTACCGTAGCGAGTTTGTAACTCTACCCAAAATGTCCGAGGTAGAAATTCATAGAGAGCGCGACCCACATTAAAGTTCAATATATTACCACCACGAGAGTCCGCTACTAACAAAACACTCTTATTATCAAGTTCCCAAAAATCTTTAACTGCTCTACCAGGAGTACGGTCAAATTGAGTCAAAACCCTCAGTTTCCAACCAGTTTCAGTTTCAAATTGCTCTAAATCTTTGGCTAGTATATCTTCTTGAATGTCCGTTAAGTTTCTTGCTAAGTCAATAATTGGTGTTTTTTGTTCGGGGAGTAACTGAGGATTATCATAAGCATTGGCAACTCCAGGAGTTAGAGCAAAAATTGATAATGCCACGAAAACTGCTGTAATTAATGCAGAAAAATTTTTCAAAAAATATTTTTTCATCTTATGTTTAGTTTCAAACTCAAAAGTGGACAGTAAATGCTTGTATTAAAAAAAGTTCAGAAAAATCTCATATTTCTTTACATTTATTTACTTTAACTCACATTTATATAAAATGTAGAGCAAATATTAATATTTTTGAAACTTTTGACTGAATAATATTGACTATTGGTAATACAAATGAGGATTTAATTATGTATTAAAGATCGCAATTTATATTTTTTATGGCCAATACAACAACTGTTAGACATCTCCTCCAAAAGAGGGAGTAGAGACGTTTCATGCAACGTCCCTACAGAGTAGGGGGAATTAACGAAGTCAGAAGTCAGAAGTCAGAAGTCAGAAGTTAACCCACCCCTAGCCCCTCCCAGGAGGGGAAGTAGGGGATTTGAGCTTCGCTCCAAAAATATTGCGCCTTAAAAGGCGGGGTTTTAGACCCATGTTATTTTGATAATTGATGATTTCTGTACGGTAATTGATTTTATTTTTTATTATTGGAGATGTATATTAGTATTTAGAGTTATAGCGGTTTTCACAAAGGTAGACTACAAAACCTCTGTCCTCTGCCTTAAAGCCAAAATTTTTGTATTCTATATTAATCGGGACTTACGCAAATTTACTTTGAAACCACCATCTGTAGGGGCGAATGGCATTCGCCCTCGCTATATATAGAGTCTCTGCGTAAGTCCTGTTAATGAAAACTGCTATGAGTAGCAGAAGTCCAGATTTAACTCAACCAACTTGCGGCCAAAGCAATTGCTAAAGCATCAGCAGCATCATCTGGTTTAGGAATCTCATCTAAATCTAACTCTCTTGCTACTGCTTGTTGCACATCAGACTTATCTGCATTGCCATAACTTGTTAGTGCTTTTTTAATTTGTGCAGGTGTAAACTCTATAAATGGAATGCCATGTTGGGCTAATACTAACATTAAAATCCCTCTAGCTTGGGCTAATAAAATTGTATTGCCCATACGATAAAAAAATAGTTTCTCTGTAGCTGCTAAGTCTGGTTTAAAAGTATTAAATATCGTATGTAAATCTTCATAAATTGTGATTAAACGCTCGCCCATTTCTTGTTTTTTTGTGGTTTTAATCACTCCAAAATCAACCATAGAAGTAGAATCTATTTTCCCTGTTTTTGAATTATAAACACATTTAATTACTCCAAATCCTAATATTGCTAGACCTGGATCTAATCCAATAATTAACTTTTCCAATTTTAGACTTTTGATTCTTATAGTAAATTTGCTGGTTGTAGGGAACCGGATAAAATTATCAGCTCTGAATATGTAAGATAGAAATTTGAGCAGGACTTACGCAAAATACGAAATTATACGCCACCTGTAGGGGCGAATGGCATTCGCCCTCACTAGATGTAGTGCCTCTGCGTAAATCCTGTTGAGGTATAATTGCTTGAGAAACCTGAGACATTTGAGAAATAATACTCTGAGGTTGAAGCTGAAGTAATGCCAACCATTCTTGCACGGTTTGCGGTCGGTCTTCAGGTTGAATTTTCACTCCTTTAATAATGGCATAATTGACGCGATCGCTAATTTTTTATTAATTTGTTTTGCTTCTACTAATACGTAATATTTAGCTGGTTTTCCCGTCACTTTAAAAACCAATTTTAATACGAATTTACTGACAGCAACTTAGCAGTAAATGGCTATAAAAAGCAGTAATAGCTATAGCTATATTTTAACAACTAAATTTCCGTTTTGTCAGCAGGACTATCCTGAAGGCTAATATAAAATCAATCCGGTTAAACAGTTGTCATTGCAACCGCAGGGAAGAAATCTTGCGCTACATGAGATTGCTTCCTTCCACTCTGTTCCAGTCGCAATGACGAATACAGTTACTAATTACCCGGATTCTATAATAACTGCTAATTACTCTATTAAAAGATTTAATATTTTTAATTCTACGAAAAACAACCCATAATTTAATCAAATTAGGAGAAGCACTGATACAAGTTCTTCATAATTGTTAAATAGCTAATTTTTTACCTCAAAAAAATCGCTTTTATCAATCTGCTTCTCCCTAAAAAAATCAACTACAATTAACAAAGATTAATTCTTAAATTATTCTTCTACCTCTGCCAATCCAAAAACTCGATTAAACACCTTTTTCACCTTATCACCCGAATCAATACTTTCCAATGGATCTTTTCGTAGTCTATGTCGTAAACACATTGTAATCACACGACCAATATCTTCCACCGTCACTTCTGTATTACCCTCAAAAGCAGCTAGAGCTTTTGCCGCACGATTAGTAACAATATCTCCCCGTAAACCATCCACATCTAACTCAGAACAAACTTGAGAAATTTTCACCCGTAGATCGTAATCAACTTCCACTGATTTCAGCTTTTGTTGAGCACCTACAAGCTTATCCTGTAATTCTTCCTGTTGTGGTTGGTACTGTACTAAAAATTCTTGAGAATTTTGGTCAAAAGCTGAACGTTGTTCAACAATTTGAACTCGTAATGAAGGGTCCTTAACAGTCCTAATCTCGGCGTGCATTCCAAATCTGTCCAGTAATTGAGGTCGTAACTCCCCTTCTTCTGGGTTTCCCGAACCAACAAGCACAAAACGAGCAGGATGACGAATAGAAATACCCTCCCTTTCTACAGTATTCCACCCACTGGCTGCTGAGTCAAGCAAGACATCAACCAAATGGTCATCTAAAAGATTAACCTCATCAACATATAAAATGCCACGATTTGCCTTAGCTAATAATCCAGGTTCAAAAGCCTTGACCCCTTCTGATAAAGCCTTTTCAATATCAATAGTACCACAAACCCGGTCCTCAGTAGCCCCTAATGGTAAGTCCACCATTTGGACTTTTCTCTTAACTATGGGAATTTCTTGCTGTTGTGCCAATCTATCTTGCACAGAATCGCTCATTAGATCGGGGTCTTGAGGATCGCTGTTGAAAGGATCGTCTAGAACAATGTCAATTTCTGGGAGTAGATCGGCTAAAGCACGGATCGTAGTAGATTTACCTGTGCCGCGATCGCCCATAATCATGACACCCCCTATTTTGGGGTCAATTACATTTAATAACAAGGCCAGTTTCATTTCTTCCTGGCCGACAATTGCAGTGAAGGGAAAAACAGCCCGAATTCTGGGAACGGCTGGTTTAACAGATTTATTTACCGTATTATTGGCTTGAGCGGTTGGACTCACAGTAGACTCTAAATTCTAATTACTAATTTTTATTTTTGCACATTGACGGACAATTAGAGTTTCTTACTGTACTTTTATCTATAATTTTAAGGGAATAGGGAATAGGGAACAGGGAAGACAAATGTCTGTGACATATTTGCGTAGCGCTATAAACAAAATGCTCTAAAATGCCTATGTTTACTCCTAGTATCTAGTATTGATAGAAATCTATGACAAGCCAAAGTTCTACTCCTGTAATTGTTAATGGCGCTGCTGGCAAAATGGGCCGTGAAGTAATAAAAGCTGTCGCAAATGCTAGTGACATGACTCTTTTTGGTGCAATAGACCACCAACCTGAGTATCTTGGTCAAGATGCTGGCGAATTGTGTGGTTGTGGAGAACTAGAAGTGCCAATTATTAATGATTTACAGGGGATGTTAGTCATGGCCACCCAGGAAAAACAACCAGCAGTAATGGTAGATTTTACTCACCCAGATAGTGTTTATGAAAATGTTCGTTCCGCTATTGCCTATGGTGTCAGACCAGTGGTAGGAACTACAGGTCTTAGTCCAGAGCAAATTCAGGACTTAGCAGAATTTGCAGAAAAAGCCAGTATTGGTACACTGATAATTCCTAATTTCTCTATTGGTATGGTTTTGCTCCAACAAGCAGCGATCGCCGCTTCCCAGCATTTCGATCATGTAGAAATTATTGAGTTACACCACAATCAAAAAGCTGATGCTCCTAGTGGTACTGCAATTAAAACAGCACAAATGTTATCAGAACTAGGAAAAACTTACAATGTACCTGATGTTCAAGAAACAGAAAAAATAGAAGGGGCCAGAGGTTGTTTAGCAGACGAAGGAATTAGGATTCATAGTGTACGCTTACCTGGTTTAATTGCTCATCAAGAAGTAATATTCGGTGGCCCTGGTCAAATTTATACCTTACGACACGACACAACAGATAGGTCTTGCTATATGCCTGGGGTTTTGTTGGCCATTCGTAAAGTCCAATCTTTAACTAAACTCATCTATGGTTTAGAAAAGCTACTTTAGATTTAAGAACTACTGCGTCTACTACGTCTACTTTGGCGAGAACGAGTGGAGATATCGTATTCTAAAGCAGCACCTATTCCAAACAAAATCGCAGTAAATACAAAGAATACCTCTAATAAACCTCCACTTTCATAATCTCCTTGAATGCGGGAATCTGACCATTTAAAATACATATCAGCAATGTAAAGAGAAAATGTAGCAGCAGCAATCATCCGCCAAGACTGAGAAAAACGTCCACCCCAAAAAGCTAGAAGTAAAGCAGTAGCAATAATTAGTAAAAATACATCAGCAATGATATAAAACAAGTTTATGCTATAAGCAAATGGTTCTAACTGTCGATCTATACTCAGTACCCAAGACGGAGCTAAATTTGCCGATACCTCTTCTATTTCTTCTATCTCTTCTAAAACTGAAGTATCTGGAATAGATAATAGGCCAAATAATGAAGGGTCAGCGACCCAAATAGCCAAAGCAATTCCTGCAACTGCTACTCCTGCCAAAACTCCCCACTGCCAAAATTCTAGATTTAGTCGTTTGGAAGTGACGGCCAAAGTCATACCCCAACCAATGAACAGGTAAGAAAAAACGTAGAAAATATCTGCTAGTGAAACATCGGGGTCTAGTTCCCAAAGCAGTTCCCAACAACCAAAAATCACACCAGCAATAAAGTAGAATAATAATCCTAGACCAATGCCCATCCATACATTGCGCCCACTAACCATCTGAGGACTTTGCCAATTTCTAAAGCAAACTATAGAAGCTAATAAGTAAGCTCCCAGTTCAAATATGTAAGTACCAACAGAGTACCAAAAAGGTAATTCTTCCCCTGGTAAAGGTACACTAAACAGGAGAAAAAATAATAAGGCAAGTACACCCCAAATAAGACCAGTAATTACAATAGTCTGGGCTGAGAATAAGGACTTAGTAAAGGATGTAGATGATTTTTCTGAAGTGCTGCTCATAGGAATATTCTCATCAAGCTTAACTTTGAATACTTATGTTTTCTCCATTTTTCACCATTTTTAGTCTTTTTTTGAGATTTATCAAAGGTGTTAAGGAGATAAAAATAGACTTACTTTGTTTTTTTGACCGATCGATATTAAAGAAATAGATTTTTTTCATCAATCAAATTAAAATTAATGAATTTAACCTAGTATTAATCAATATTGGACAAAAGAAAATATTGATAGACTATTTGATTTTAAATGCTGCTTAAACATATAAATGCAATCTGATGCCAAACTTCTTATCTTTTCTTTTGCGGATTTAATACCCCACCGTCAGCAGAGGTGCTTAAAATTGTTTGGGGTTATAAGACACGAAGTAGCCCTTCGTTAACTATCAATAAGCAATTTTCCCTTCTGTCTTATGCCTTCTGCCTTATGAATTCTGCCTTTTCAATTGATTTAGATCGACCAATATCAATTTTTTACCGAAAAATTGTGGGTATGCGCCTCCCCTTTTAAGAAGATAAAAAAAGAGAATATTTCAGATTTCAATTCACTTTGCTTGACCTTTGTCATGCTGCGCAAACAGCCTTAGGTACTGATAACTGATAACTGATAACTGATAACTGATAACTGAAATGACCTAACTCCAGAAGTGATACTGGCCAACTTTTTCAATTACTTTACTGCCCATTGTTTACCTTCAGGAAATTGATTTAGCCAAGTCATGAACTGAGTTTTCTCAGAGTTAGGCATAGATTCTAAGATTTCATCAATACCTTCAGCAAAATTGGAATTACCAAAATATTGTTCACCTAAATGATGGACTTCTTGCAGTAAAGTGTATAGATGAACTTCCCGCCAGGAAGGTAGTGGTAATTTTTTCACAGGATCGACAGTTAATAAAGCTTTCGTTGCATCAGGAGAATCTGTGTTAGGAAAGTTTCTGTTCTGAAGAAGCTTGGTAAAATCCTTGTGAAAGGACTTGGCCTGTCGATTACCTAATAAATCTTCTACATCAAAGTAAAGAGCTTGCACTAGCAACAAACAACCTTGAATAAACGAGGGAGTAATGGCATCCTCATCTTTTGGGTCTTCATTACTAAGTTGCTCTAAGCGGACTTTTCCCCAAACACTATATCGGTCGGGTTCCTCTAGTAAAACACAAGCTTTACCACGATTATCTGTTAAATCCCGCCAGAAGGATCTAGCTTCTTCAGCTTGCTCGGCCTTAAAAAGACTGATTAAGCGAAAAGTTTGCCCTTGATAACTAAGAATAGGGATCTGTTGATCCTTTTTTGGGTGTTGAACGCTTGTAATTTCAACATCTTGCCTTTTCAGAATAAACATGACACTTTACATTCGACTCCCATAATTACCTGGGGTACTATTGGGTAATTGTAATCTGTTTGAGATTTGTTAACATTTGTTGACAAATACTTCCTGTTTCTAGCTAGAAGTGTCGGCACCACCTAGTCCACAGGGTTTTACTGTTACACCTGACCACCAATTAAAAACACGATCTGACAAAAATAGAAATTTTTTTCCCTAGTGCAGGATGGCAGAAATAACTAACCAGTTACAAAATCGCGGGAAAATTACAAATCAAAAATGATTTACTTTTGACTTTTGAATTTAGACTTCCGCGTAGCGGTATTAGTTAGATCCCTAGTTAGAATGATTTTACATTTAGCAGATTTTTACCAATAATTAATGAATCCTCTCCCATAGATTTAATTTTATATATATTTTTCTATAACAATAGAAAAGGTATTTTGGCTAGTATTGCTTTAAGCTATGCTTTGCTGAGATACAACTTGCGATTTTTCAATCTGGTAGTGGTAAACAAGTTATAATTTTTACAACTTACCTCCTAAGCATAAATAAGGATGTACTCATAAATATCCTTACATATTTAGGACTACCCTATAAATAATATAACTCCCTCAAGCAAAAGCTAAAGTTGTGGACTTGATAATGTTATGGATATATTATTAGTATAAAAAATTTACCATACTTCGGTCGTACTATTGTATTATGGGGTTAGAGTAATTAAACTGTTGGGGCGTGGAATATCAAATCACTCTCGCAAAAATAGAATTTTAGACATTTTTAATTTTTTTGGGGGTCATTTGACATAATAATTAACCTAAAGGATAATATCACTCTCAATTCTTAAGATACTTGTACTTAAATTAATCTAAAGATCGACGCTCGACTTGCGTATTTGGAGATTTGCCAAGTAAAATAATAGAGAGTAATTTCAATCTCTAGGTTGAAAATTGGGTGCGTAACTCAGTTGGATAGAGTAGCGACCTTCTAAGTCGCGAGTCGCAGGTTCGAATCCTGCCGCACCCGTAGATGCTGAATTTAAAAGTTTCCTAGACACAGCAAATATTTTAGGTTTTGTCTAGTTATCTCCTTGACCATTGAGTTTAAATCTCAGTCACAGCAATAATTTAGCTTTTGACCTTTCATTTTTGACTTTTGGTTTGTACTATAGAACTGTGCTCAAGCACTAATTTCATATAAACTGTGGATTGATTCAAACCACTAGGAGAACATCGTAAACAAAAATGGAAATAGGTCAGAAAGTAAAAGTAAAAGGTATCAAACAAAAGCCTATACCACCCGCAACTATAATTGACCAACTGAAGAAAAATCCAATTGGTACAATAAAGGAATTTAAAATGGTAGACGGTAGTGGAATTGGCTTTTGGGTCGAATTTGAAGAAAACATAGGTACTTGGTTTTTTGAAGACGAATTAACACCTATCTCTTAACAGATGCCATAGCAGAAGGAAGAAGGTAGAAGACAGAAGACAGAAGGCAGAAGGCAGAAGGCAGAAGGCAGAAGGAAAAATCTGGCGAAGTCTTTCGTTTTCCGCTTTTGATATGTCCTCTTCTTTCCTTCGACTGCTATCAAAGTAGAGTATTAGGGACAATACTGATAACAGAGAAAAAAAGTATTACTTTTAGTATCAACTTCTATCATAAATTACTTATCCCTGTTAAAGCGGGAGCAAGACCCTCCCACTGGTTATACCGTTACCAAAATTATGAGAACGGGAGCAAGACGTTCCTACTGGCTATACCGTTACCAAAATTATGAGAACGGGAGCAAGATGCTCCCACTGGCTATACCGTTACCAAAATTATGAGAACGGGAGCAAGACGCTCCCACTGGCTATACCGTTACCAAAATTATGAGAACGGGAGCAAGATGCTCCTACTGGCTATACCGTTACCAAAATTATGAGAACGGGAGCAAGACGTTCCTACTGGCTATACCGTTACCAAAATTATGAGAACGGGAGCAAGACGTTCCTACTGGCTATACCGTTACCAAAATTATGAGAACGGGAGCAAGACGTTCCTACTGGCTATACCGTTACCA
>JAXHSW010000064.1:34600-41281 GCA_034190295.1 Cyanobacteriota bacterium
AAATTATGAGAACGGGAGCAAGATGCTCCCACTGGCTATACCGTTACCAAAATTATGAGAACGGGAGCAAGATGCTCCCACTGGCTATACCATTACAATCTATCGCTAGAACCTTTTAACTCACAAACCATTCCAGAACAAGCGGGGTCTTGAGGTCCCATCTCTGGTAACTCACTCGCTAACACATAAGCATTCATCAATTCGGAAAAATTATCGGACTTGCGACGACGCAACACATCTTCTTGCATTTTTTCATATTCCTCCTGAGATATGCGTTCAAATGGCAACCGGGGGAATGGTGCATCAAACCGCGCCAACAATGCTGAGGAAATATAACCTTCATCATCACGAATTGCTTCATAAATGCGTTTGCCCAAAGGTTCAATTTCTGCTTCCGTTAATAAAATGGTACTACTGCTGTTATGAGTAGTCCAATGTTGTTGCACTCCCATGTAAAAGTCAAACATCGCAGTAGCACTGAAATTCTCGATCGCAATCTCTTCAACTCCAGGTAAATCTATCCAAGATACCTGTACTGGAATTTCTACTAACCATTCTTTAGCGCGATCGTCAAAGGGGTCGTTCAGTAAATTTCCATTTTCATCTTTGCTTGACTGTCCTGGAATCACGGAATAACCATAGTCAAGACAAGCTAATGCTACGGGGTCATTTTTGGCAAAAGTAATTCGTCGCACCCACCGCAACCCAAAAGGAGGGTGCCAACCGGGAGCTGCATTTGTTAATAGAGATTTTGTCCCGCTAGGTTGGACAGTTGTACAACGGTTTGGACGTTTGAGGTTGTGGCGATCGCAATATTCCCACACTACCTGATGAACTATTTCGCGCCAACGGGTTAAATATTCTGCTTCCTGTTGTTTAAACTCTAGACCTTGAATTGTTGCCGGACGACCTGCTTGCCACCAATGCAACCATTCAATACCAAAAGCTTTTACAAAAAAGTCAAATAAACCTGTAAAAGATACTCCTACAATTGGGTCTAATTCTCGACTATAACGATAGCGAGGTTCGACGAATTTATGGTTTAGTAAAGTTGCCACAGAAAGGGCACCAGCGGTGAAAGCTTCTTCTTGTTCTTTGTGGTTATTCGGGTCAATTTGATTGAGATGAATTTCCGATAAATTACAATTTCCTGTCAAGGTATTGCCAAAAACACCTTTATGAAATTCTGGCTCTTCAAAACAATAAGTGTCATGTAATCCTGGTAATTCTTCAACACTTTGAATTGTTTGATTGTTCTGTTTGAAATCTGTGGACTGGGCATTTTGCCTGGTCATCAATTTACAAGGAATTTCACTACAATCAGTTATTTGTAAGTAGTAAAGGTCTTTATTTCTTTCTCCTAAATTTGTAGTAGAACCGCGATTTGCTATTAAATTTACTGATGCACTAATACCGCATTTTGTCAACAGTAATTGTAGTCTTTTTGCCTGTTCATAATCAGACAAATAAATTTTAATTCCATGACCTTTAGTATCAGAACCATTTGTATCTGCTAATCCGGCGATAAAAGCTAGAATAGCTGGTTTATTCCAACTAGCAATGGTATTTAAAGCATCAGGTTCAGTTTGTAGACGATGTATTAGTTCTTCAGAGAATCCTAAATCTGTTACCAAAACACCAGCTCTCAAGTTTCTCTTTTTAACGTAGGATTTACTGATAACTGATAACTGATAACTGATAACTGATTTGCCTAGTGTATAAGCATAAGATGAATCTATATAATTTCCATCCTGATAATCTATAACAAAAGGTTCTGTCTGTAAGGTATATTTGCTATGAGTTAGCAAATCTTTTGTTTGTACTTCTTGATAGTTTTTACCAAACCTATCTTTAACAAAAAATCGGTGATATTCTGTCACATCTAGATAGGAACCATCCCCAAATTTGACGCGGTATAATTTTCTGTCTTTTCCTGTTTTTATAGGAATTACTTGACTCCAATTTTTGCCGTTCCAAATTTCAACTTTTTGACCAACAATATCTTTGATTTTGTGAATGTTGTCGCGAGTAATTAATAATGTATCTCCGCTGACACAGTGGAAATTTGACCCAATAATTTCTCCACAATTGTGAGTTAAACAACCATTAGCAATGAAAGAATTAGTTAAAGGAACGTGCAAATCATAAACAACTTCCTCTCCAAATTCTTCAACCTTTTTTACCTTTGAAGTAAACTTAGAATTAATAGTTGACTCAAAATAGTTAGGCAAGGGTTTATTTAACCATTTTTCAGCTTTAATATCCTTGCTTGGGGATAGTGAAAAACCAATTAATTGTTGAAATAAATTGAAGTTAAAAGTAGAGATAAATAATCCATAACTGCCTCGATCTAAGCTAATTTTCTCAGTTCCATCAACAGTTGTATAAGGCACACCTCTATAACCTTTTTCCCTCACTGCTCGAACTGTACTAATAATTCCTAAATTGGAGAGAATTAATTGAATTTGTTGGAGTAATTTTTCGGAGCGCATAGCTAGTTTGATTCTTCTGGAATCTTTATCTACTGTGCCATCTGCACTAAAAATTCCTTGTAAAAAACCAATTAAAACTTCCTGAGATTGACTCATAAAATTATTAGGAAGTTCATCTTTGCCAACTATACCTAAATCAGCGAAAAACTTTTCTAATTTAGGTGATTGAGTTCTGAATTCATAGACTCCTTTATGCAGTGTAGTTACATATTCTCTTCCTGTGATTGATGCAACTGCTTTTCCGACAATATTGTAGGCAGTTTCATACTCATCTTGGTTAAAAACAAACCCTTTAGCAAAGTGGTCTTGCTTCCTATTAAGGCGAAATGTTTTTGGAGAGTTGCTCAAATCCCCACAAAAACAACTTCTGACTTCTGACTTCTGACTTCTGACTTCGTTAAATCCATCTCCGTACCACCAACCAAGCATTTGAGCTTGAGCAACAGAAATAGTACCTTTGCCAAAATAACCTGCTCCTCTCTGAACATAAACATTGTCGTTATCACTTAAATCTTTAGTGCTAACCCAACCTCGACTGGTAAAATGTTGATGATCTGCTGTACATCGCATCTGCATTCCGTTGGTTAGAATAATTTTGTAGGTGGTTTTAACTCCTGTAGCAAAAGCGATCGCTTCTGTTAACTTTACACCGGATAAACCTACAGAACGTAAATCTACCAATGCTTTGAATTGTTTACCTACTAAATCCTGAATCGGAATTAACCCTTGGTCTGTAGATACTAAGGTATCTCCTGAATGACAAGGGTTCAACCCTAATCTCGCTAACCGATGTTCGAGTTCATCATTACTAATATTGGGATAGTGTTCTTGAAACCATTTTTTGGCGTTATCTTGTCCATAAGCGTTAATAAAATCCCTCTTTATTTCTGGCGTTGAAAGTAGATCGCGATTCGCACGAGCAACTGCTTCACCTGCCCACTGAATAGCACCTTCTCCAGAATAAAACTGTTTTCTCACCGCCTCAACACATTCTTCTAATGTTGGTTTGTGGTGGAAAACATGGGTATGATTTGCCATTCTCAAAGCATCTCTTTCTGGATCGATACCCCAGTTACCGTTTTCATCTTGCCGCCAGAGATTATCCTTCGCTACAGTAAACAGGCGATCGCTACTATTGCCCTGGCGCATCCCGGCACTGTTCGCTACTAAAATTCCCTGGCAAACAAATTCATGGATACTGGCAACTTCAATATCATAAGTTGATGCTTCTCTCACATCCATCTCAACTTTTTTCACTTTTACTGGAATTAAATCTGTAGCATCGGCGATAAAGTTCTTGACAATGCGAACCATCATCTGCTTGCGATTATTCCAATCAAAAGTATTCACTAAAGGTTGAGCCATTTCCTTGGGAAACCCGTGGTCGTGGAAAAATTTAGGTCGCTTACGTTTTTTGACTGGAAATTGAGTAGAGTAAGTCATCATTACTTTTTCTACTGCTTCAAAAGCACTCTCGCCTACAGTTACTAACTCACCTTCCCACTTTCCAGTTCGCTTGCGCACCGAACCACACAATCTCGTGGTGATTCCTAAAGATGCGTATAATGCTTGCACCTGTTGCAGAAAATCTTGGTAAACTGAAGCTACCAGTACACCCTGAGAATGACAACCATCTGCGTCTGCTAAACCAGCTAAATAAGCTTGACGAATTTCTATTGTTCCCATCAGAATACAGTCAGGAATAACAATAGAAGTAAATGACTGTTTAAACTGTGAGAGATATTTATTCAGAATGCTGCTATTTAACTGAAGTTCATAAGCTTTGGTTTTACATTGTTCTGGGGTTCTCAGTGTATGTGTTTCTAAACCAAATTCTTGAGCAACATTAATCAGTCGTTCCAGAATTTCCGGACTATCCTGGTGGACTCGAAATCTGACTTGCGTTCCATCTGAAGCAACCGATCCATCTCCATGCAAATATCCTAGAAAATAAGCAACTTCACTGGTAAGAGCGGGTACTGTTATTGGTTTTGCACCATCGGAGGTAACACCTTTCAACTCAGGTAGTTCCGTGGGAGTACCAGGTATTGCTTGAGGAACAAAAATCAGGCGATCGCTCTCCTGCAAGTCTTGAGCTTTAATCATTTTATAGTTACCATACAAATCTTGCAGCACGGCAACTTTATGATCGGCAGTACATTCAAAATATCCGTCTTCTGTTTGAATGCGACATAAAGACTGAGTACCCTGGTCAAAGAAATTTGTTACGGGATAAAATCCTTTGCTCGTTAGTACGCGATCGCCTATCCGAATTTTTTCAATAGGTACTAACCCTGATGCTGTATGTACTAAAGCACCTTCTGGTAAACAGCGACGGATATTGCCGGCGACGATCGTGACTGCTGCTTCGTCAATTAACACGCAACACTCTACAGAATTTAATTGTCGCCCAACTGCTTGATTTAAAATATTCCCACAACGTTGATACAATTCTGGCAATTTTACCGGGTTGGCAACACCACCAAATCCTTTTAACTGTTCTCCCGCAGGTCTAACATCGCTCAAATCAATAATGACTTTGACCTCACCGGAAAATCGCTCGTCGGTTGACAATTCTAACAATGCTTGATATGAACCTACCCAACCTTGACGACTGTCTCCAACATAAATTTCTACCTGGTCTCCATCAAATTTTAGTTCTGTGAACTCCCGACGTAATTCAGCAGGAGTAGAACCAATTTCACCCCGCAATATTAGATTTAAGTGATTTCTAATTGGTGGCAGTTGATTTATATAATCTCCTTCCAATACTGCTCCCGTACCGCAACCCATCATTGCTAAGTCCATTAATAGGCCAAAGGCACGCCAGTCTATAATATTAGTGGACGAACAATTGTAGGCCCCCGAAAAATTTTCAGGTTGTGTAATCCATTCTGTGCCACCTACCCACAACCAGCGGCCAGAGGACATGGTTTTCAGTTGACTCTGCATCCGATACAGCAAGTCCGTTTCTTCCGGGGTCAGTTGGCCTAATTTTCTCAGGCCATTAATTGTGCGATCGCATACTTCTACCCAAGTCTCACGGCCATTTTCTGTTTTACGGCTATAAGTTCTATAGAATACTGGATTAGCTGTAGGTGCTGTTTCTGGGAATTCACCCCGATCTACTCTCTCTAGTTCTCGTACCATTTATGAAATAGAATTTTTTGGAAATAAGTGACAAACTATGAGTGTAGCTATTTTTTATATATAGCGTCAAATTCTTGGCCAATTCAAAAATGTCCTCTATATGTTGTGCATTGTATAGCGCGCAGGCAACAGCTCCGAAAGGCAACAGCTCCGGAACGGGGAATAAAAAACCGTTTGCGCAGCATCGACCTTGGAATAATATAAGACTTTTAGCTATTGGGCAGTTCCTGTAATTTGTACATAAGCCAGTACACATTGCTATATATATCTGATATATCTGAAAAAGACTTTAGGGATGTCCCATGAAATGTTCCTACGGGGTTTGGGTAGGAAGGAGAGAGGGCGGGTTTTTACAACTCATGGCACTTCAGTCAAAGCTTTCGGTTAAATCAGTCCCTACTATCATAAATTCTATGTTGGGCAACAATGGGTCTTGAATTACTCCTACTCCTTGGAAACCCCACCTTTTTAATATTGTTTTTAACTGAGTAGCTGGAATAGATTCAATTGTCAAGCGATCGGCCACTTCTGGGACGTGGGTATTGAGGTAGCTACGGGCGTCAAAATCTTCTTGGAATAGTAATAAAAATTTTACTGCCTCATCTGGATTTGGATTGGCACTAATATAACTTCCATCAACTTTAGAACGAAGTAGATAATAAATTTGGAATAACATGAGAAAATTGTATCCACTCAATATGATGGGGTAGGCAATTATTATAGCTGCCAAGACCAACCAAGGGAATTAATAGTTTTTGATTAATAAATTAGACAAATTCCCGACCGACATGGAGATGCCCATATTCTCTAGAAACTCTAATAGTTTGCCTAGGGTCATATTACCGAATAATTAAGGTTTAAAGCCTCCCCTTTTAAGGGGAAAAAAGAAAAATTTTTCCTTTGAATCAATCCTATCCGTTTTCAAGGAGAGGTCATTTCAGTTATCAGTTATCAGTTATCAGTTATCAGTACCGACCGCTAAAGCCGGATCAAACGAAAATACGCTCATTGAATATTTTTTCATCCCCCTTTTAGGGGG
>JAXHSW010000065.1:0-9483 GCA_034190295.1 Cyanobacteriota bacterium
AGAAGAAGTTTAGTTATCTAGGAGAGAAGAAGTTTAGTTATCTAGGAGAGAAGAAGTTTAGTTATCTAGGAGAGAAGAAGTTTAGTTATCTAGGAGAGAAGAAGTTTAGTTATAGTTATTTAACTTAAGAATGAGACATTAAGCTATACAATAATCACGGATAATTTAATCTAAAGATTTATCTGAAGGGGTATACATTCTGGCTGTCTTTAATGCACTAAAATTATGTTCAATATCATTTACTATTACTTTTGTTCTTAACTCTAAACTATAAGTCATTCTTTAAACTTCCCTCAATTCTATTTCAAGATTTTACCGAATAATTAAGGTTTAAAGCCTCTCCTTTAAAGGAGAAACAAGAAAAATTTTTCCTTTGAATCAATCCTCTTCTTTTCAAGGAGAGGTAATTATTAATTATTAATTATTAATTATTAATTGTTGAACAATTGCTATTAATAAATTGGAAAGTTGTAGATTAGGATTGTGTTATGGTTGGAAAAGTTTGGAGGTTAAAGGATTATTAGACAGATATCAAAAATAAATTCTTAAATACGATGAACAAATTGCCAAAGATTCTAGCAAAACTGATGGTATTGACAGCTTAGTTTATTTGAGTAAAATGCCACAAGTATTAGAGGATAAAGTTGCTTTTGAAAAGGTTGCTCAAAATTGGTATGAGTCATCACTAACAATGAGTCAAATTTTAGCTGAGAGAAATATATTGTATTTTACTTTATTCAGCCAAATCAATATTATCCGACAGAAAGAGTATTTAGCCTAGAAGAAAAAAAATTTATTATTGAAGATAATCCTTATGCAGCAGGAGTTAGAAAAGGTTATCCAGGGTTAATTTATAAAGTTAATAGCTTACAAAAAGCAGAAGTTAATGTATTTAATACTGTGAATATTTTTGATGGGGAAAAAGAAATAGTTTATCGAGATGCTTGCTGTCATTACAATATGATTGGTCAGACAATATTAGACAAATATATTGCTAATTCATTTAAAGCTGCTATGGAAAAGAAAGAGTAAGTATTCATCAAAAATCCAGATGGAAAACTTAGTATAAAAAATGAAAAAGCTACAAAATTTAGTAGTAAACCTAGTGCTGCTACGCGGAAGTTAAAAGTCATGCATTTAAAAGTAAAAAGTAAGGCTTTTAGGATTTTGTAACCAGTTATTTCCGCCATCCTGGACTAGGAATAATAATAAGTACATTTAATTAGGGTTTACCGATCTAATCTAAAAGTCTTTACAGATAAAGGTAAGTGCCTTTTTAAGTATCAAAAAGTGCGAAGTCTTAGGTGGTAATAGTTCAATTAGGAGCGGATTTTGGTCAAGAGTGGGGCAGAAAAATCAAGAGACGATTCTTCCTACTATCTCCTCTATAATTCCCATTTCTCCTGAGGAGGTCCTTCCCCTCCACGGTCGGGGTTGTATAGAATCCGGTTATACAGTATATGTTTATAATTTTATCCACACTTTCTCACCTTCAATCTCTCGACCTCCCCTTGGACCCACACGAACCAACTCCCCACCCTCCCCACCCCCAAACATAAGATAAGTATTCAACTGGATTTGATATTAGGGGTGGGTTGACTCCTCCCCTTACCAAAAGATTTATTCAGCAGACTCTAATTATAATAAAACGCAATTAGGGTAAACAAATATTCGGTAATACTATGAAAAATTTTAAATTGATGCAGGGAATAAAAACAGGATTGAGTTTAGTTATTATTAACTTTGTTTTAGCATTTATTGGCTTAGAGGCTGTTTCATTAGGATTTTATTATTTTCAGGAAAAGCAATTATTTTATACTAGAAAAAATACTGTTTCTCAAGTTCGGGAAGAGTTGGAAAAAACAGGAACTAGACTAGGTACGGATATAAATAATGAATCAATCTTAGAGCGACTACATCCTTTTTTTGGCTATGTACTAAAAGAGGGAAGTTTTACTCAGGAAGAATCAGGAATAAGGGTTAATAATTACGGTCTTGTATCTAAGTATGATTATCCTTTTGTTAAAAGTAATAAAAATCAGTTTGTTATCGGTGTATTTGGCGGTTCAGTTGCTAATGATTTTGCTGTAAATTCGGTTGTTAATCAAGCTAGAGGGAATGAAGGGTTTATTGAATATTTCAAACAAATTCCTCAATTCAAAGACAAAGAAATTATCATTTTATCTTTTGCCAGTGGAGGTTATAAACAACCACAACAGTTGTTAATGCTTAACTATTTTATTTCTATAGGGCAAGAATTTGATTTAGTTATTAATATAGATGGGTTTAATGAAGTAGCACTATCTCACCAAAATAATCAGGAAAGAATAGATTTATCTTTGCCGAGCATACAACATATCCTACCTTTAACACAGTTAGCTAGCAATGATTTGTCAGTAATGAAGGCAATAGTGGAAATTAGCGAACTGAAAAATAATTTATCAACTGCTATTAATAAATTGGAAAGTTGTAAATTAGCATTGTGTCATGGTTGGAGAAGTTTGCAAGTTAAAGAATTATTAGATAGATATCAAACAGAGATTATCAAATATGATGAACAAATTGCTAGAAATTCTAGCAAAATTGATGGGAGTAATAGTCTAGTATCTTTGAAGAAAATGTCAGAAGTATTAGAGGATAAAGTTGCTTTTGAGAAAGTTGCTGAAAATTGGTATGAATCATCACTAACAATGAGTCAAATTCTAGCTGAGAGAAATATATTGTATTTTCACTTTATTCAGCCTAATCAATATTATCCGACAGAAAGAGTATTTAGCCCAGAAGAAAAAATTTTTATTATCGAAGGTCATCCTTATGCCATAGGAGTTAAAAAAGGTTATCCAGCATTATTTTCTAAAATTAATAACTTACAAGAAGCAGAAGTTAATATATTTAATACTGTGAATATTTTTGATGGGGAAAAAGAAATAGTTTATCGGGATGCTTGTTGCCATTACAATATGATTGGTCAGACAATATTAGAAGAATATATTGTTAATTCCATCAAAACTATTATGGAAGAGTAAACAAACAGCGGTCAGCTATCAACTATCAGCTATTAATTCATGGCTTTTATAACAGGAATTAGTATTGAGAGATTATTTCAGGAGAATTATAAAGTATAAAAGATACTGATATTGACCTTATAGGACTTTGATAAAATTAAAATTCCTTACAGTAAATAGTTTTGACTTGATATGATAGCTGAATGCTTAAAGCTTAAAGCTTATAGTAATTATATTTCTAGTTTCATAAGCATTCAACTATTAGCAGTTAGCTCTTAGTTTTTTAATGAATGAAACAAGCATTAACTTAACTTCTGCTACATTTTCAACCGTAAGTATTCAACCGTCAGCTATTAATTTTGGGGAAGGTAAAAGCAACCTTTGAAATTGAGAAAGAATAAAAAATTACTGCTAAAGTCCCCAGACAAAACCTGAGAAGTAATTATTCATTACTAATTGCTGTTTGCGTAGCATCCCTTAGGGAAGAGCTGACTGCCAATAGCTATTTGGGCAGCATTCCGCAGGAAATTCTTACTTTAAACCAGAGAATTGAAGCACAAAAACTACGCTCTTTAGTTGCCAAATTACTTAATGAAGCTGATAGCTGACCGCTGAATGCTTATCTAGTTTCATCGAAAATCTAGATGGAAAACTTAGTATAAAAAATGAAAAAGGCACAAAATTTAGTAGTAAATCTAGGAATAACAATAAGTACATTTATATTTGCTTTGATAGTGGGAGAAATAGGATTAAGAATACTAGGAATTGAACATCTTCCACCATCAAGAACAGATGAAAAATCAGAAAATAAATCTCTATATACTACTAAAGATCCTCATCGAGGTTGGGCAGGAAATCCTAACGCTACAGCATTTTGGACAGGAGAAGGTATACCTTCAGAATTAAAAATGAATAGTGGAGGTTTTCGCGATCGCGAACGTACTAAAACTAAACCAAAAAATGGATTAAGAATTGCTTTATTAGGAGATTCTTTTACAGAAGCACTTCATGTAAAATTGGAAAATACTTATGGTGCAATTATGGAGCAAAAATTACAACAATGTTCTGTCTTAAAAGACCGGAAAGTTGAAGTAATAAATTTTGGCGTACAAGGTTATGGAACAGCTCAAGAATTGATGACTTTAAGACATCATGTTTGGGATTATGCACCAGATTTAGTAATATTAGCTTTTTATGCTGGTAATGACCTCCGTAATAATTATCGTCCTCTAGACCACGACCATCTCAGACCTTATTTTGTCTATAAAAATGGTCAATTAGAATTAGATATGTCATTCCGGACAATGAAACCTTGGTCAAGAGGTCATTATGTTTTTTCAATGGTTGATATATTACCAATTTGGTCTGTCAAAAATTCTCGAATTTTACAGCTAATTAGAAAAGTTGATATGGATGCTAAACCACGTCAATTTTTAGATAATTATGGTGAAACGATTGTTTCTTTTTATCGAAAACCTCAATCAAATTCTGACTGGGATAAAGCTTGGAAAGTAACGGAAGATTTAATTAGGTTAATGAGGGATGAAGTCTATGAAAAGAATGGAGATTTTATGTTAATGGCAGTTAGTGATTCTCATCAGGTGCATCCCAGTTTAGAACACCGTGAAAAATTTAAAAATTTGCATAATTTGTCAGATTTATATTATCCAGATAGAAGGATAGAAGCGTTTGGCAAACAAGAAAATATTCCTGTATATATTTTATCTGGACCATTAGCAAATGAAGCGCAAAAAACAGGTAAGTGTTTATATGGATTTGATAATGCGGAACCTTGTGGAGGTCATTGGAATATAGAAGGTCATAAATTAGTGGGGGAAATAATGTCAAATTATTTATGTGATAAGTTATGATTTCGTAGGAGTCAAAAGTCAGTCCTCAGGAGTCGTATGGGAATGGTTTCAATACCAGTTTTTAGGTCATAAATTGGGTAACTGAAACATTAGTCAGATTATTATTTTCTCAACAATAAGACTTGATATTTTGACCGAAAAATTCTGGTCAATAGCCTCCCATTTTAAGGTAATAAAAAGGTAAGCATTTCCGTTTGTCATGCTGCGCAAACAGCTATTATAGCAATTTGATAAATGTTTGTTACAAATGGTAGAAATAATAAAGAAGGAAGAGGAAAGAATCAAGAAGGGATAAATGTTGAAAAAAAGGGATCGACGATATAAATAACTATCTAAAATGAACTAAACTAGCTATTTTTAAGTATATCCGATCGAGGTCTACCTTTTTATAGCATTCTTCAAATTGGTATTAGCAGTCAGCTATCAGCAATTAGCAATGAATAGACATAGGCGTGATAATCAAAAATAAAATCAATTATCGCACTCTTATTTATCAATTCTTTCTTCCTACTTCCTCTTTTACTGGAGATGTCTAATACCAATTTGATAAATTTTTGCTACAAATAGCTAGGGTATTTCTTAGAATTTCCGTTTGTCATGCTTCCCTACGGGATGCTACGCAAACGCAAACATGAGTCACACGGGAATAGATTTAATACCAATTTTTAGGTCGGAAATTCTCTTTTTTGTCAAAGGGACATTTCCTAAAAAATCTTTTTATTGCACTTATTATTCGTAACATTCTTTTTTCACGCTTGGTATAATAATTACTTCTCAGGTTTAGTCAGGGGACTTTTGCAGTAACTTTTTATTCAAACTCAATTTCAAAGGTTGCTTTTAACTTCCCCAAAATTAATAGCTAATAGCTAATAGTTGACGGCTGTTTGCGCAGCATTCCGCAGGAAATGCTTACATAAAAAGTGGTCGAGGGAATGACTGGTGTTAAATTCAAATGATACCTGATACCGAAAAAAATCTATCTATAAATCAATACGATAAAGTAATGCTATACTGAGGTAAAATTTCAGTTATTAAGCAATTAAAAAGTTCTGAATCACTTTGCATGCTAATTTTAGCCCAGTTAATGTTAATTATTCTTGTGTTTAATTCTCCCCCACTCCCCTACTCCCCCATTTCCCTTCCTGGGAGGGGTTAGGGGTGGGTCTCCTACTCAAGAAAATGTAGAAAAGTTTTTGAGAAATACTATAAGACCAAAATTCATAAGATATGGAACCATTAGATAAGCTTTTGAGATTACAGAATTGCCAAAAAAAATCCTTAACTGAACTGTATCTATTTATAGACTTATCTACTTTATTTTTTCCTTTTTATCTCTTTCTTCTTGCTTCTTCAAAAAATCCTTAACTGAACTGTATCTATCTATCAATATATCTTCTATCAAATTACTATGAAAAAACTGGGTATGTTCAAAAATTCCAAAGAACTGTGGAAAATTATTTTGATTAACATAATTTTGCTATTTATCTTTTTGGAATTAGGTTCTTTGGCTTGGTATTTTATCAGGTATAAGCAATTTTTCTACACCAGAGAAAAGGTGGCAGAAACCGATCGAGAGGAAGAACAGGAAAATCAAGCAGAAAATGAAAATAATAATACTAATGTCAATGCTAATGTGATGGGAATAAATTTAGCAGGAATTAGATTAGAAGATTCTGTAATAGAAAGACTGCATCCTTACTTTGGCTATGTTCAAAAACCAGGACCAGATTTTCGAGAAGGGTTTAAATACAATGCTGCTGGTTTTATTTCTCCTTATGATTATCCCTATGAAAAAAAGACTGATAATCAATATATAATCGGAGTTTTTGGTGGTTCAGTTGCCTCTAATTATTCAATATATGAAATTCAGAATCAAATTTTGGTCGATAAATTAAAGCAAGTTCCAGAACTTAAAGATAAGGAATTTGTTATCTTATCTTTTGCTACAGGTGGCTATAAACAACCGCAACAATTAATATTATTAAATTACTTTCTCTCCATCGGCCAAGAATTTGATATGCTCGTCAATATAGATGGGTTTAACGAGGTGATTTTGGCAAAAGCAAACAATAAAAATAATATTGATATTATGATGCCAAGTACCAATCATGTTGTGCCGTTAACCAACATAGCTAATAATAGTCTCTCGACAAAATCTATTAGAGCAATGTTAAAAATTAACGACAGTAAAGGTAAATTGAAAGATGCTTTAGAAACTTTAGATAAGTGTCAAGTAGCTTACTGTTATGCCTTAACATCAATTTATGTACAAAATCTAGCAACGACCTATCGTAAAAATGTCAAAATATTTGATAAAGAAAGGAAAAAAGCAGCTCAACAAGCTGCGGGAGAAACTGAAGCTAGTATCGTTTATTTTTACGCACAATCTCCTCAATTAGAAAAATCAGAATTATATGAGACTATGGCAGAACATTGGAAAAAAGCTTCCATAATGATGAAACAAATTGCTGCTAATAATAATATTTTATATTTTCATTTTCTACAGCCAAATCAATATTATCCTACTGATAGAATTTACAGTGAAGCAGAAAAGAAAATTGCTTTTGACTCCGATACTCCTTTTAAAGAAGCAACAGAATTGGGATACCCAGTGCTTTTTAGTAAGATAGATGATTTGAAACAAAATGGTGTGAATATTTTCAATGGTGTGAATATTTTAGATAATGCTAAAGAGATAGTTTATATTGATAGTTGTTGCCATTACACGAAAGCTGGAGAAAATATTTTGTCTGAATATATAGCTAATTCAATCTTTAATATACTTGCTCCAAATCAAAATCAATCGACAGAGAGTCAAAAGTCAAAAGTCAAAAGTCAAAAGTAAGAAGTAAGAAGTAAGAAGTAAATTATAGTGGTCAATAGGTGTCAACAATTCAGTCAGTATTTATGCTTAATATTTAACTGAGAATTTGACTCCTGATAAAGGTAGCAGAAAGTCAAAAGTCAAAAGTCAAAAGTCAAAAGTCAAAAGTCAAAAGTAAGAAGTAAATTATAGTGGTCAATAGGTGTCAACAATTCAGTCAGTATTTATGCTTAATATTTAACTGAGAATTTGACTCCTGATAAAGGTAAATGAAGATCATTTGTGCGGTGTCATATCTATTGAAAAAAATCTTCAGAGAGATACTTATCTATTACTTCAGCAGCTAATCTATTACCAGCAATATTCCAATGAATATCGTTAGGTTTGTAGAGAGGAGTTTGAGTACCCGCAGCCACAAATTCTTCAACAATGTCAAGATAATAAATATTATTTTTGACAAGTGCTTGAGATAGTAATTTATTAGGTTGTCGAAAATCAAATTTATCTGGAGTAAAATTGTAACTAGCAACTACTTTATCTCTTAATTCTTCAATCACTTGTACTTCATCAGGCATTAAAACTACGACTAAAGTAATATTTCTGCGATCGCAGATTTCTTTGATTTTTAATAAGTCGCCCAAAGCATCATTAAAATGTTGTTTAAATTCAGTTTCTTCAGGATTTTTGATGAAAATATAACTCCTTTTTTTTGCCTCTTCCAGATGAAAGTCATCCGGTGAAGTAGGTAAATCTTCTCGATACTCAATATTATGATGATAAAGATTACCTTCAAACTTACTATTGACCTTAATTAGAAAATAAAAAAATGAGAAAACATAAGAATCTTGAACTTTAAGTAATCTTCGGTCTTGTTGTGATTTATAGTTATCAGAAAAATCATTTCCGATATAAAAAGATAACAACACCATATCAGGATTTAATTCTAATCCTTCATTAACTAATAGGGATAAATAATCTTTCGGTCCAATGGCAATTATGCCCATATTAATTAATTCTATTGGTTGCTGACTATCTTGATTAAGTTTTGACTCCAATAGAGTTAGAAAATTATGTTTGTAGGGAATACCTCCATAAGCAAAAGAATCACCTATACCCAAAATTCTGTATGTACCTTCTGCTTTTTGTTTATTAAATTCTACATCTTTAAATCCCCGAGAATTTAATTGGAAGTCATAATCTGTAGATAATGGTTTCCCACGCCAACGATTATAAGATGAGGGGTCGTAAAACATAAAAGATGGATTAATTTTGTGATAAATTCTGAATGTAACTTCTGTTAAGCCAAAAGTTATTAAAGATATAATTGCTGTTTGACGGAGGATAGAAAAAAATCTTTTCATTATTAAATTTTAAAGGATGAATGTTTTGATTGGATTAAGTACAGTTAATCGGGTGAACCTCAATGCAAGAATAAGCGCCAAAAATTTATCGCTTTTAGGTAACAGCTCCGGAAAGCAACAGCTCCGGAAGGAAATATATAGGAAAAAAGTATTTTTGCACATAAGAGATGCACCCAGTTAATCTAGATTAGCGATCGCTAAGATGTTAATATAACACCAGTTTAAAAAGATACCTCTAAATTAACTTTTTTTAACTTTTTATATCTATATAGAGAGGTGCTATAGGGGAGGTTGAGATTTGGTAATCTGGAAAATAAAATTTGAGTATAATTTTTCCCTATTCCCCATTCACTATTTCCTATTCCCTGTTTTTTAACTTTTTATATCTATATAGATAAGCGCTATAGGGGAGGTTGAGATTT
>JAXHSW010000065.1:9583-13714 GCA_034190295.1 Cyanobacteriota bacterium
ATTAAGATAACACCAGTTTCAAAAAAACCTCTAAATTAACTTTTTCTATCTATATAGATAAGCGCTATAGGGGAGGTTGAGATTTAACAATCTGGAAAATAAAATTTGAGTATAATTTTTCTCTATTCCCCATTAACTATTCCCTGTTCTCTGGATGAATTTTATGATAAATTCTGAATGTGACTTCTGTTAAGTCAAAAGTTATGAAAGATATAATTGCTGTTTAACGGAGGAGAGAAAAAATCTTTTCATTATTAAATGTTAAAGGATGAATGTTTTGACTGGATTAAGTACAGTTAATCTAGATTAGCGATCGCTAAAATATTAAGATAACACCAGTTTCAAAAAAACCTCTAAATTAACTTTTTCTATCTATATAGATAAGCGCTATAGGGGAGGTTGAGATTTAACAATCTGGAAAATAAAATTTGAGTATAATTTTTCCTATTCCCTATTAGCTATTCCCTGTTCCTTATTCCCTATTCCCTTTTTTGATAAATATGCAACGTACTCATTCTAAATTAGTTTTAGGAATAAATTTATGTTTAGCGATAATTCCAGCTATAGTTCTGGGAATTCTTATTCTTAAATATAGTTTGAATGTACCGATTCAAGACCAATGGCAAATTGCTGCTGTCTTTGAAAAAGTTAATATGGGAACTTTGTCTTTCAGCGATTTAATGGCACAGCATAATGAAAGTAGAAAATTTTTCCCCAGACTAATTTTTATTGCCCTAGCATTTCTGACAAAATGGAATATTAGATATGAAATGTTAGTCATATTTTTACTTGCTTGTATAGTTGCTGTAAATATTTATCTTTTAAATCGATTAACAATTAATGGCTCCTCTATCAAAAGTCTGACTATAGCATTAGTATCTAATATTTTTATATTTTCTGCCGTGCAATATGAAAATTGGTTATGGGGTATTCAAATAGTTGTTTTTATTCCCATTGCCTGTATTACTACCTCTATATTAATTGCTTATTCTCGACTGAATAATACAGCGAAATTTTTAACTTGTATGTTATTGGCAACCATCAGCACTTTTTCCTATGCTAATGGTTTATTAGCCTGGGTAATTGTCTTGCCAGTTTTAGCTTTAGCCAAACTCAAATCTTGGTCAGATATACTAAAAAATATCAAATTATATATCCTCTGGATAATTGGATTTATCGCAAATATAGCCTTATATTTTTATGATTATCAAAAGCCATTATCTCACCCTAATCCAGTAGAATCTATTCAATATCCATATCAAATATTTCAATATTTTCTAGCATTTATAGGTACTGCTCTTGGTATAGGTAGCAGTATACAACCTCTCAATAATTCAATTATTCTTGGCTTAATAACTATTACTATATTTATTTGTTTATGTTCTTATATACTATGGCAGATTAAAGACTATCAAATTAGGTCTCAAACCATTGGTTGGATTATGCTTGGTTCATATACAATTATTAGTGCCTTAGTTACATCCCTTGGTAGAGTTTCATTTGGTATAGAACAAGCACTTTCCTCAAGATATACAACCTTTTCCACTTATCTCATTATCTCCATAATTCATTTAACGATTATTGTAGGAGAAGACTGTGTCAAAAAAGAATACTTGTTAATTAATAGAAGTCTATTCTCAAAAATTATTTGCTGGTTTCTCGGCATAATAACTGTTCTGCAAATACATAATTTTACATACAGTATAGAAAAGATGCAATCATGGCGACAAAATTATTTGAAATATAAAGGATGTTTATTACTCATTAATTTTACTCACGATAACTGTCAAAATTTGATTGATTCTTACTATTTTGAATCTCACAGAAAGCGGGCGCGTTACTTAACAGAAATGGGTTTTTTACACCCTGGTTTAATTAAAACTAATCGCATTCAAGACCTTATAGATACTAATAATGAGAGAGAAGTAAAAGGTATTTTTGAGAAGTTAGAATTCATTGGTGGTAATAATTTACTAGCGACTGGTTGGGCAGTATTTACTGATACGGGTTTACCTGTAGATGCCATTGTTTTAAGTTATGATAATTCTCAAGGTGAATCTATTGTTTCTGCTGTGGCAGATATGACAATATCAAGACCTTATCTGGTAAGAGAATTTAAGAGTCAAAAATACTTTAATTCAGGGTGGCAAAAAGTCTTGTCTACCCATAAATTTCCCCAAGGAAATATTAATGTTAAAGCTTGGGCATTAGATACAGATACTGCTAAATTTTATCAAATTCCTGGTGTTTATATAGTTAATAAGAATGGTCAAAATCTTAGTGTTTTGTCAAATTAAATAAGGAAGAAGGAAGAGGGAGTAAGGGAGTAGGGGAGTAGGGGAGTAGGGGAGGAGGGGAGTAGGGGAGTAGGGGAGTAGGGGAGTAGAAGAGTAGGGGAGTAGGGGAGTAGGGGAGTAGGGGAAAAAGGATAAACTACTTAAGTTATCAAAAAAAATGTACTTTTTCTCTGACAAAAACCTTTTAAAGACTTATCAATTGGTTAGGGTTGGAGTCCCCATCCATTTTTTCTTCCTTCTACTATAGCAATCTTAACTTATTCAAAAAAATTATCTATATCTCTTACTAAATAATCGAATAAAATATCCGCAGCTAATAAATTTCCAGAACTATTCCAATGAGGTTCCCTAAGTAAGTATAAAGGACGTATTTTTTGTTCTCTTCTAAATTTATCTAACATATCTATATAAGGAATACCATTCGCCTCTAAATACTTGATTAAAATCTCTTGCTGACAAGTCGTATTATAAGACTCTCGTTTCAAATCATCATATTCTGCAAAAATATCATTCAATAATTCATCATTAACTTGATATTCATCAGGATAAATTGCCACAATAAAGTCAATATTCCGAGATTTTAGTAATTTTTGCATTTCTGAAATACTCTGAAAAATATAGTTAATATTATCGTCTCGCTTACCCTCAAATAAATCTCTAATCTTGCAAAACTTGAGTCTACTTTTTTCTACCCGCAGAAAAGCTTTTTCAGATAAAATTCCCGGTGACTTTTCCCGTTCAATAATTGGAGCTGATGCTAAATTTAAACTAGCGACTAGAGAACTACTAAATAACTGAGCAGAATCCTGTTTAGCCCTTTGTAATTCTTGGTAAACTTGATATTTCTGCTGTAAAAACATCAACAATCTAGACCTACCAATAATCGGATAACCAAAAATAATTAATTCATCTTCCTTATCTATATCTATATAGATACCATTCACAATAATTCGTTTTCTTTCTGGGTCAGCATCCCGAAAATCATTACCAACAAAAAAACCCAATACCACCAAATCGGGATTATATTGTAACCCGTACTTTTTCAACATAGCTAACTGCTCCCCAGTATGAGTTCCTGGATAGCCTACATTAATCACATCAACCTGATTTTTACCATAATAATTCTCAAACTTTTTCTCTAACAAAGCCGTATAATTTCCCTCCTTTCCACCAGCCCAATTAAACGAATCACTAACCACTAATAACCGAAATTTATTCTGGTCTTTTTGTAAAGGATAATCTCTGTCATTAAAACCAAATTGATTATTTCCATTAATATAAGGTCGTACTCGAAATCCTAAATCTGAATCATATTGATAGAGACCTTTAAATAGATAAGGCTCCAAAACAATCATCACAATTTCTACCAAAAATAGAGGTATAATTATCCAGGTAAATGTTAATAATAAAAATGTATTAAAATTTTTCCAGTTAATCAATTTAAAGTATTTGGATAACATAAAAGAAGGAAGATAGGGAGTAGGGGAGTAGGGGAGTAGGGAGCATTTTTCTACTTTTTTCCCCTATTCTATTTCTAAATTTCTTGACTTCACCAGGAATGAGGACGACAGTCAAAAGCACATACCGCCTGCAAAGATATCATAAGGGTTCTATATAATGGCAGCCCTGCAATCGTAATGGTATTGATTGAAGTTGAGAAAAATTACTTCAGCTCCAATTAAAATAGGACTCAAGGATTTTTCCGACAAAAACACTATATATACCATAGTGCTATAGTTTTTATCTACTATAGATAGTGCTTTTGCCTAATTCTGCTCAAAGAAAGAGGATGTATTTCGGTTCCAATTAAAATAGGACTTAAGGATTTTTCCGA
>JAXHSW010000065.1:13814-19099 GCA_034190295.1 Cyanobacteriota bacterium
TACCATAGTGCTATAGTTTTTATCTACTATAGATAGTGCTTTTGCCTAATTCTGCTCAAAGAAAGAGGATGTATTTCGGTTCCAATTAAAATAGGACTTAAGGATTTTTCCGATAAAAACACTATATGTACCATAGTGCTATAGTTTTTATCGGCTTTGTTGCATGAAAGTAGCGTTCTTAACATCCATTCGACAGCTTAATCGCTCTATTTGGCAATTCTTACTATTGGACAATAGTTATTACTCTGCTCTTGAGCGCCATTCGGCAGCTTTGCGGCAGCTTAATCGCTCTATTTGGCAATTCTTACTATTGGACAATAGTTATTACTCTGCTGATTCGCGATCGCTGTGCGACTGCAATTCTTACTATTGGACAATAGTTATTACTCTGCTCTTGAGCGCCATTCGGCAGCTTTGCGGCAGCTTAATCGCTCTATTTGGCAATTCTTACTATTGGACAATAGTTATTACTCTGCTGATTCGCGATCGCTGTGCGACTGCAATTCTTACTATTGGACAATAGTTATTACTCTGCTCTTGAGCGCCATTCGGCAGCTTTGCGGCAGCTTAATCGCTCTATTTGGCAATTCTTACTATTGGACAATAGTTATTACTCTAAGGATTTATCAATGTCCTAACCTAAATAGACTAAGATAGTAAATTATTAAATTTTGCTATCCTGACTCCTGACTTTAGCCTCGTTGACTCTTGACTTCCGGCTTAGAAAATCAACTTACAGCAGTTTCGGAGTTAGTAAAGTACAAAATTTTAGGACTTTAGGGAGTAGGGAGTAGGGAGTAGGGAAAAAAAGATTAATTTTAAAACTGTACCTCACACTTCCTAAAAAGTGCTGTAAAAATCTCATTACCAAAAAAGAGGGTTAATAGTCTCCTCTTTCAAGGAGATGAAAAATCGACCAAGAGAAAGTAAACTTCAGTATTTCAAGCCTTTGACTTTAGTCGGAGGTACTGTTCAATAATGAATAATGAATAATTAACTACCTCTCCTTGAAAAGAAGAGGATTGACTAATCATGAAAATTTTTATTTATTATCCCCTTAAAAGGGGAGGTTTTAAACCACATTTTTTCGATAACTGATAACTGAAAACTGAAATGACACTATCTTCTATTATTAAACTACTCGGGCGATCGCCCTTAACAACCGAACTCCTAAACAAACTCCAACAATACCAATGCCTACAACTCAACGGCGCTCCCCGTTTACCCAAAGGCTTAGTTGCATCTACCCTGGCCCAACAACAACAACAAAATTTATTTATCGTTACTGCCACTTTAGAAGAAGCGGGACGGTGGGCGGCACAATTAGAAGCCATAGGATGGCCAACAGTACACTTTTATCCCACCTCAGAAGCATCACCTTATGAAACCTCCCACTCCGAAGAAATGATTTGGGGACAAATGCAAGTATTGGCAGACTTGCTGAGTGAGAACGCGTCAGAAAATGCAAATAAAGCAAAAATGGCCGTAGTGGCAACAGAGCGATCGCTCCAACCCCACCTACCCACAGTCAAACAATTTAAACCATACTGCCTAACACTCAACCCAGGCATTACGAGCGACTCCAAAATCTTCAGCACGAAACAGATATCGGCCACGGATAGACAGATAAATCATTCTCAGTCTGATGGTTTAGAGTGTATATCTTTAGATGAAAAACTTGCCCAGATGGGATATGAAAGAGTACCCCTAGTAGAAACCGAGGGTCAGTGGAGTCGCCGGGGGGATATTATAGATATATTTCCTGTCGCCTCAGAATTACCAGTACGTCTAGAATGGTTTGGCGACGAACTCGAAAAAATTCGGGAATTCGACCCCTCTACTCAACGCTCCCTCGACAAAATTGCCCAAATAGTCGTAACTCCCACAAACTTTAGTCAGTGGGGGTGGGGAAACTTAGAATCAATAACCGACTCAAAATTTGTCTCCCTTCTAGACTATTTGCCAGAAAATACCCTAGTCGCCATAGACGAAGCTGACCAATGTGCTGCTCATGGCGATCGCTGGTTTGAACTGGTAGAAGAAAACTGGCAACAACTCAAAGCTGATGAAACATCCCAACCATTACCAAAAATTCATCGTACTTTTGCCGACTCCCTCGCAGAAGTAGAATTATTTCCCAGACTATATTTATCCGAACTCGCCAAAGAAAGCAATAGCAGTATTACCGCTTCAGTGGAATACACCCTCAACCTCGCCAGTCGTCCCTTACCAGTCATGCCACACCAATACGCAAAACTGGCAGAAAACCTGCGCCAAGAAAGACAACGCAAATTTTCCGTATTCCTAATTTCCGCTCAACCATCGCGCTCCGTTTCTCTACTCCAGGAACACGACTGTCCCGCTCAGTTTATCCCCAACCCCCGCGACTACCCCGCCATTGACAGACTGCAAACTCAACATACCCCCGTTGCTCTCAAATATAGTGGTTTAGCAGAATTAGAAGGATTTGTTTTGCCCACATTCCGGTTAGTTGTGATTAGCGATCGAGAATTTTACGGACAACACACCCTCGCGACTCCCACCTATATTCGCAAACGTCGTCAAGCAACTTCCAAACAAGTAGACCCGAATAAACTACGTCCCGGAGATTATGTAGTTCACCGTCAACATGGTATCGGCAAGTTTGTCAAATTAGAAAGTCTGACTCTGAATAATGAAACCCGAGACTATCTGGCAATTCAATATGCTGACGGTTTACTCAGAGTTGCCGCCGACCAACTTAGTTCCCTGTCGCGACTGAGAAGTACGGATAAGAAAAAACCGCAGCTCAACAAACTTACGGGTAAAACTTGGGAAAGCACCAAAAATAAAGTCCGCAAGTCAATCAAAAAATTAGCCGTTGACCTGCTGAAACTTTATGCTCAACGCGCCAAACAAACAGGTTATAGTTTTCCTGCTGACTCCCCGTGGCAAGAAGAAATGGAAGATTCGTTCCCCTATCAACCTACTCCCGACCAGTTGAAAGCAACTCAAGATGTGAAACGGGATATGGAAAATGAGCGAGCAATGGATCGTCTGGTTTGTGGTGATGTGGGTTTTGGTAAAACAGAAGTTGCTATTCGAGCAATTTTTAAAGCAGTCACTGCTAACAAACAAGTAGCATTTCTCGCCCCGACTACAGTTTTAACTCAGCAACATTATCATACTCTCAAGGAACGTTTTGCTCCTTATCCCATAGAAATAGGTTTACTCAACCGCTTCCGTACTACTAATGAAAAGAAAGAAATTCAGCGGAGGTTGGCGACTGGGGAGTTGGATATTATTGTTGGCACCCATTCCATTTTAAGCAAAACAGTAAAGTTTCGGGAGTTGGGGTTGTTGGTTGTGGATGAGGAACAACGTTTTGGTGTTAACCAGAAGGAAAAAATTAAAGCGCTCAAAGCTCAGGTGGATGTGCTGACATTGACTGCAACTCCAATTCCCCGGACTTTATATATGGCGCTTTCGGGAATTAGAGAAATGAGTTTAATTGCGACTCCACCTCCATTGCGTCGTCCGATCAAAACTCATCTTGCACCTTACGATCTGGAAACTGCTCGCACTGCAATTCGCCAAGAGTTGAATAGAGGAGGGCAAGTGTTTTATGTTGTACCGCGCATTGAGGGTATTGAAGAATTGGCGGGAAAATTACGAGAAATGATTCCCGGAGCTAGAATAAATATTGGTCACGGTCAAATGGATGCTAACGAATTGGAGTCAATCATGCTCACGTTTAGTGCTGGTGAGGCTGATATTTTGGTTTGTACCACAATTATTGAGTCTGGTTTGGATATTCCTCGGGTCAATACTATATTAATAGAGGATGCTCAAAAGTTTGGTTTGTCTCAGTTGTATCAGTTGCGGGGAAGGGTTGGTCGTGCGGGGGTGCAAGCTCATGCGTGGTTATTTTATCCAACTACTGCTTCCGGTGGTGTCGCGCTGACAGATGATGCTCAAAAACGGTTGCGAGCAATTCAGGAATTTACCCAGTTGGGTTCTGGATATCAGTTGGCAATGCGAGATTTAGAGATTCGGGGAGCGGGGGATATTTTGGGTGCAGAGCAGTCTGGTCAGGTGAATACTATTGGGTTCGATCTGTATACGGAAATGTTGCAAGAGGCAATTAGTGAGGTTAAAGGTCAGGAAATTCCGCAGGTGGATGATACGCAAATTGATTTGAGTTTGACTGCTTTCATTCCCGCAGACTATATTCTAGATTTAGATCAAAAAATGAGTGCATATCGGTTAGTTGCTGCTGCTAATAGTCGGGAAGAATTGAGTCAAATAGAAATTGATTGGAGCGATCGCTACGGTACTATTCCGAAAGCTGGTTTACAGTTATTAAGGATGATGGAATTAAAACAAATTGCCAAAAAATTAGGCTTTTCTCGCATTAAAGTAGAAGGGAAACAACACGTTGTTTTAGAAACTCCAATGGAGGAACCTGCATGGAATTTATTAAAGGAGAAATTACCAGGTCATTTAAAGTCTCGTTTTGTGTTTAGTAAGGGTAAAGTAACGGTTCGTGGTCTAGGTGTTTTAAGTGCTGATAAACAGTTAGAAAATTTAATAGATTGGTTGAGTAAAATGGAAGGAGCTTTAGTAATTAATAATTAATAATTAATAATGGATAATTATCAAGAATCATGTAGTAAATTTATCCAGTAGGGTGTGTTAATGAAATGTAACGCACCACCTTTCCTAAACACTCTCCTAAATCTTTCTAAATACTCTCCTAAATACTTTAGTAATTAATCATGGATAATTATCAAGAATCATGTAGTAAATTTATCCAGTAGGGTGCGTTAATGAAATGTAACGCACCACCTTTCTTAAACACTCACCTAAATCTTTCTAAATACTCTCCTAAATACTTTAGTAATTAATCATGGATAATTATCAAGAATCATGTAGTAAATTTATCCAGTAGGGTGCGTTAATGAAATGTAACGCACCACCTTTCCTAAATACTCTCCTAAATACTTTAGTAATTAATAATTAATCATGGATAATTATCAAGAATCATGTAGTAAATTTATCCAGTAGGGTGCGTTAATGAAATGTAACGCACCACCTTTCCTAAACACTCACCTAAATCTTTCTAAATACTCTCCTAAATACTTTAGTAATTAATCATGGATAATTATCAAGAATCATGTAGTAAATTTATCCAGTAGGGTGCGTTAATGAAATGTAACGCACCACCTTTCTTAAACACTCACCTAAATCTTTCTAAATACTCTCCTAAATACTTTAGTAATTAATCATGGATAATTATCAAGAAT
>JAXHSW010000065.1:19199-41108 GCA_034190295.1 Cyanobacteriota bacterium
AATCTTTCTAAATACTCTCCTAAATACTTTAGTAATTAATCATGGATAATTATCAAGAATCATGTAGTAAATTTATCCAGTAGGGTGTGTTAATGAAATGTAACGCACCACCTTTCCTAAATACTTTAGTAATTAATAATTAATCATGGATAATTATCAAGAATAATGTAGTAAATTTATCCAGTAGGGTGTGTTAATGAAATGTAACGCACCACCTTTCCTAAACACTCTCCTAAATCTTTCTAAATACTCTCCTAAATACTTCGGTGCGTTACGCTTTGCTAACACACCCTACTGAACTATTTATTATCAATTATTCATTACTTACGGAGGATTGAATTATGCCATTTAGTAATTACAAAAATATTGCAGCAGTCGCCAAAGAATATCAAATCAGATGGATTTCTACAAATTTTGTCAATGAAGTAGAATTTCCAGTGCCTCAAAACTTTAGAGAAGAGTTAGAATTTCTACTTTCTCATGGAACTATATACGGTTCAGAATATGCTATTTGTGAAAATTTAATCTATCCAATTTTGAAAGAAGTTTGGAAATCTTACTATCAAAAATTAACCCTTTGGAGTCACGAAACTTTAACTTATGATGAAAAACTATCAGGACAACCAGATTATATTGTCTCTAAACTCAGTCATTTAGGCAGAATGATTTTTGATAAACCTTATTTTTTAGTAGTTGAAGCAAAGCAAGATAAATTTGAAGAAGGATGGGGTCAATGTTTAGCAGAATTAGTTGCAGTACAGAAAATTAATAACGATTTAGAACAAACAATTTTTGGTATTGTTTCTAATGGTAAACTTTGGGAATTTGGTAAATTGAAAGGAGATGTTTTTACCAGGAATATTATTAGTTATACTCTCGGGGATTTAGAGAAATTATTTGCTGTAGTAAATTATGTATTTCAGCAATGTTTATTGCAGTTAGAGAATAGTGAAAAAAATCTCTAAAATCTAGCTTTTATGGTGAGCGGTCGCTTTTTACAAATGCTATAATATAAGCATTTTATCCGGAATGCTGCGCAAACAACTATTAGTAGTTAGCTCTATTTTAAACCAGAGAATTGAAGTACAAGAACGACGAACTTTAGCTCTCAACTAAAGGTAATGAAGCTGATAGCTGACCACTGAATGCTTACGATCGTAGAGGATTAAATTATGCCATTTAGTAATTACAAAAATATTGAAGCAGTCGCCCAAGAATTTAAAATTCAATATATTTATGCAAATTTTGTCAATGAAATTAATTTTTCCGTGAATCAGAATTTTATAGAGGAGTTAGATTTTGCAATTTCTCATTTATCTGTATACAGTTCAGAATATGCTATTTGTGAGAATTTAATCTTTCCAATTTTAAAAGAAGTCTGGAAATCCTATTATGACAAATTAATGCTTTGGAGTCATCGGACTTTAACTTATGATGAAAAACTCTCAGGACAACCAGATTATATAGTGACTAAACTCAATCCTTTAGGCAGAATGATTTTTGATAAACCTTACTTTTTAGTAGTTGAAGCAAAGCAAGATAAATTTGAAGAAGGATGGGGTCAATGTTTAGCAGAATTATTAACCGTCCAGAAAATTAATAACAATTTAGAGCAAACAATTTTCGGCATCGTTTCTAATGGTAAACTTTGGGAATTTAGTAAATTGAAAGGAGATGTTTTTACCAGAAATATTGCCAGTTATAACATTGAGTATTTAGAGAAATTATTTGCCGTACTAAATTATGTATTTCAGCAATGTTTATTGCAGTTAGAGAATGATTAAATAAAGAGTATTAAATTATGCCATTCAGTAATTACAAAAATATTGCAGCAGTCGCCAAAGAATTTCAAATCAAGTATGTTTTATCAGATTTTATCAATGAACTTGAATTTGCTGTACCTCAGACTTTTCGAGCAGAACTAGAATTATTATTTACAGATGGTGTGATTGATAATTCAGAAGATGCTATTTGTGAAAACCTGATTTATCCATTGTTAAAAGAAGTCTGGAAAATGTATAGAAAAAAATTAACTCTTTGGAGTCATCAGACATTAACCTACGATGAAAATTTGTCTGGAAAACCAGATTATATCGTGGCAAAACGCCATCCCTTAACTACAATTATCTTTGACAAACCTTATTTTTTAGTAGTTGAGGCAAAGCAAGATAACTTTAACGAAGGATGGGGTCAATGTTTAGCTGAATTAGTCGCAGTACAGAAAATTAACAACGATTTAGAGCAAACAATTTTTGGTATTGTTTCTAACGGTCAAGTTTGGCAGTTTGGTAAATTGAAAGAAGATATTTTTACCAGAAATATTATCAGTTATAACATTGGAGATTTAGATAGATTATTTTCCGTAGTAAATTATGTGTTTCAGGAATGTTTGTTACAGTTAGAGAATGAGAAAAATAGTTTATGAATATCATGTTTTTGAGAGAGCGATCGCTGGAAAAAATGCTATGATTGAAAAATCAAAATAACGATTTTTGTAGAGGTTATTATGAGGTTTATTAGTCCGAAAACCGATTACGCTTTTAAAATGATATTTGGTTCCGACCAAAGTGAAGAAATATTAATTAGCTTTCTGAATGCCATTATTTATGAAGGAGAAAACAAGATTCAATCCTTAACAATTCTCAACCCTTATAATCCCCCTCAAATACAAACTTTAAAAGACAGTTATTTAGATGTCAGAGCAGTATTAAACGATAATTCCAAGGTAATTATTGAGATGCAAGTAGCTAGCGTTACTGCCTTTGATAAACGAGTGGTTTATAACTTAGCAAAAACCTATTCAACTCAATTAGGTCCCCGTGAAGGTTATAGACATTTAAAACCAGTAATTGCCGTGACAATTACAGATTTTGAAATGTTTGAAAAAAACCCAGATGTGGTCAATTATTTTTCTTTTTTAAACAAGAAAAGGTTTGTTGAGTATACATCAGAAGAAATGCAGTTAATTTTTGTAGAGCTGCCCAAATTTAAGAAGTCATTAGAGGAGTTAGAAACCTTAGTAGATAAGTGGATTTATTTTATCAAAGAAACAGACAATTTAGAGATAATCCCCGAAAATCTGGGAGAGGTATCGGCAATAGAAAAAGCTCTAAATATTGCCAATGAAATTAATCTCACCGTTGAAGAATTAGAATTGCTAGAACAACGGGCAATTATGTCGCAAGATGAGAGCGGTAAGATACTTTTTGCTGAACAAAAAGGCAGAACTAAAGAAGCGATCGCTCTGATAATACGTCAACTTAAAAAGCGTTTTGGAGAAGTTCCAGAAAATCTGAAAAATCAGTTGTCAGATTTGTCTTTGGAGGAGTTAGAAAATTTGAGCGAGGAGATTTTTGACTTTACTACTTTCGACGATTTATCAAATTGGTTGGCAGATAGGTAGGTCATTTCAGTTATCAGTGCAATGACAGGGAAACTTGAAACCTAATTTTCTGTTTCCCTAAAGCATACATTTTTATTTGATAATCAAGAGGTAGAAATTACCTTGAAAAACAGATGAAAATCTTGATTTTTATGAACTTTGTCTTGAGTAATAATTATAAACATGACTAACACTACTACCAACTTAAAACAACTATACGAAACCGAATACGACCGCTGGTTAGAAGCAACTATTAAGTTACTCAAAAACCGTCAATTAACACAACTAGATTATGAAAATTTAATTGAGGAATTAGAAGCTTTGGGCAGAAACGAAAAAAATGCTGTAGAAAGTTTCCTAGAACAAATAATGCGACATTTACTTTTATACCAATATTGGCAAACAGAATTTTCCAAAAATGCCAATCATTGGGAGGCAGAAATCGTTAATTTCAGAACTCAACTAAAACGCCGTCTAACTACTAACTTACGCAATCATTTAGATACAGAATTATTGTCTATTTATCAAGATGCCGTCAAATTTGTTAAAGCTAAAACTAAACTAGATTCTTTTCCAATAGAATGCCCTTATAACCTCGAACAATTACTTGATGAAAATTGGCTACCTCTATCAAATCCCGATAATTAGCACCCTAGTTAGCATTAATTATTCTTATGTTTATATCATGTCCGCTGTTATACTATTTCTGAATAGTAATGCTATGTTTGATTACCATCTCCCTATCTCTCCATATCCCCATCTTCCTACTCAAATTCTACATTTTCATAGATATCTGACAAAGAGATTTGAAACTCCACCGAACTTAAAGATAAAACGCTTTCATCACCTTCATATTCTGACAGCAACCATTTACCATCCTCAGTTTTGCTAAACTGTTCCACATAATATCTATATTGGTCGATGAGAATATATTCCTGGAAACTATTTACTCTGCGATAATACTCAAATTTTTGCCCCCGGTCATAATTTTCTGTAGATCGCGACAACACCTCAATAATTATCTGAGGGTTAGTAATAGTATCTCGCCGACCTTCGACATAAACTACTGGAGTGGTAGTTAGCATCACATCTGGATAGGTGTACATATTTTTTGTTGGTATTGACAAACGTAGATCGCTCATAAATACTCGGTAAGGTTGACCTTTTAGACCATACTTTAGGCCAGAGGTAAGATTGATAGCAATGTAATTGTGGTTTACTGTTCCTCCAGTCATGGGTATTATTTCTCCATCACGATATTCACTTCTAAATTCAGCGGTAGTTTCCCGCTCTAGATACTCTTCGACAGAATAACGGGTTTGAGTTGCCTGCATTAAATCCTCTCCTGTTGGATTATATAATACTAAAACTTTATCCTTTGATTCTAACAGTTTTTTTTGGTATCGTTGCGTGCGCTTAACCCGATATACTGGAATGACACACCTAATTCAAAATAACATAGGTCTAAAACCCCGCCTTTTAAGGCGCAATATTTTTGGAACCTTGCTCAAATCCCCGTTACAAAAATAACTTCTAACTTCTGACTTCTGACTTCTGACTTCGTTAATGGGGGTGGGGGCGGGTTTATTTAATTGGTTAAGACTCATTGAACTTAACGCGGAACCCGCCCCTACATTTCACCATTTTAGGTGTGTTAATCCACTACAATTAAATTAATACTGTCTCCTGACTTCTGACTTCTGACTTCGTTAATGGGGGTGGGGGCGGGTTTATTTAATTGGTTAAGACTCATTGAACTTAACGCGGAACCCGCCCCTACATTTCACCATTTTAGGTGTGTTAATCCACTACAACTAAATTAATACTGTCTCCTAACTCCTCCTCTAATAATAATCCTGCATCGCTTTCACTTCCAACACTTCAGACTTCAACGCTCGAATCGCCGCCGCCGTTGCTTTCGCACCTGCAATAGTCGTAATTAACGGCACCTTATAATCTAACGAACTCCGCCGAATTTTAATCCCATCAGCACGCGCTTCCTCCCCAGAAGGAGTCGTAATAATCAACTGAATTTCTCCATTTTTAATCCCATCCAAAACATTTGGTCGCCCTTCATGCAACTTCAACATCAACGCCACATCCAAACCATGCAAACACAATACCTTCCGAGTTCCCTCAGTCGCTATCACTTTCAAACCCAACTCAATCAAATCTTTAACCACTGGTACAACAGCTTCCTTATGCCGATCGCTCATCGACACAAACACAGTTCCCTCCAAAGGTAATTTTTGCCCTGCGGATAACTGTGCTTTAGCAAACGCTTTACCAAAGTCAACATCAATACCCATCGCTTCACCAGTAGAGCGCATTTCCGGTCCTAATATTGTATCTGTACCGGGGAATTTCGCAAACGGCAACACTGCTTCTTTCACCGAAACATGAGAGGGTATCTGTTCTTCCACAAAACCTAACTCTTGCAAAGTCTTGCCAGACATTACCCGCGATGCCATTTTTGCCAAAGGTACACCTATTGCTTTAGAAACAAAAGGTACTGTCCGTGATGCACGAGGGTTTGCTTCTAAAATAAATACATTTTCACCTTGCACCGCAAACTGAATATTCATCAACCCAATAACATTCAGTGCTTTGGCTAAATCGATCGTCCATTTGCGAATAATTTCCACCGCAGCAGGAGCTAAACTTTGATACGGAATAGAACAAGCAGAGTCACCAGAGTGAATACCCGCTTCCTCAATATGTTCCATGATGCCACCGATAACTACCTTACCTGTAGCATCAGCAATAGCATCCACATCTACCTCAATAGCATTTTCCAAGAATTTGTCAATCAAAATCGGATGTTCCGGTTCCACCTGTACCGCAAACTTCATATAACGTTCCAACTCTTGGTCAGAATAAACAATTTCCATTGCCCTACCTCCCAAAACATAGGAAGGTCGCACCACTACCGGATAACCTATTTTTTGTGCTACCTCCAACGCATCCTCAAAACTACGAGCGAGACCGTTTGCTGCTTGACGAATATCCAAATCTCGCAAAATCTTCTCAAACCGTTCTCGGTCTTCTGCCGCATCAATAGAGTCTGGCGATGTACCCCAGATTTTAGTTTGTGAAGGAGTTTCTGTTTGCTCTAAATATTTTTGCAGGGGAACCGCTAATTTCAGGGGTGTTTGACCGCCAAACTGAACGATAATTCCTTTTGGGTTTTCCGCTTCGATGATATTTAGTACGTCTTCTTTAGTTAAAGGTTCAAAATAAAGGCGATCGCTCGTATCATAGTCAGTCGAAACAGTTTCGGGATTAGAGTTAACCATAATTGTTTCAAACCCGTCTTCTCCCAAAGCATAACTAGCATGACAACAACAATAGTCAAATTCTATTCCCTGACCAATGCGGTTTGGTCCACCTCCCAGAATCATTACCTTTGGTTTTTCCGATGGCAAAACTTCTGACTCCTCTTCATAAGTAGAATAATAATAAGGTGTTAGCGCTTCAAACTCTGCTGCACAAGTATCCACTGTTTTATAAGCAGGTTTAACTCCCAAACTCAACCGATAACTTCTGACTTCATCCTCAGTAGTCTTACTACAATATGCAATTTGGCGATCGCTAAATCCTTGCCGTTTAATACCCCACATCTGCTCTTTTGTCAACTCTTTGAGCGGAGTGCGCTTAATCAATTTTTCTGTATCGGTCAACTCCCGCATCTTATCCAGAAACCAAATATCAATTCCCGTCAACTCATAAATTTCTTCCACTGTCATCCCCAGTAACAAAGCATGACGTACTGTAAATATTCTTTCTGGGTTGGGTTTGCGTAACCCGGAGCGTACTTGTTCCAAACTGGGCAACTTTTCCCAGAGATCGCCACCAAAACCAGCTCTACCTGTTTCCAAAGACCGCAACGCTTTCTGAAACGACTCCTGGAATGTCCGACCTATTGCCATTGCTTCTCCCACCGACTTCATTTGAGTAGTCAGCACTGCTTGGGAACCCGGAAATTTCTCAAAAGCAAATCTAGGAATTTTCGTGACTACATAATCAATAGTCGGTTCAAAACTAGCAGGTGTCTTTTTAGTAATATCATTAGGAATTTCATCTAAGGTGTAACCCACTGCTAATTTTGCTGCCATTTTAGCAATAGGAAAACCAGTAGCTTTTGACGCTAACGCTGAAGAGCGACTCACCCGGGGGTTCATTTCAATCACAATAATATCTCCATTCACTGGGTTGGTAGCAAATTGAATATTAGAACCCCCAGTTTCTACCCCTATTTCCCGGATAATTTTAATCGAAGCATCTCGCAGTCGTTGATATTCTTTATCCGTTAATGTTTGAGCAGGAGCAACAGTAATGGAGTCTCCAGTATGTACACCCATCGGGTCAATGTTTTCAATCGAACAGATAATTACCACGTTATCTGCTAAGTCTCGCATTACCTCCAATTCATATTCTTTCCAACCAATCAACGATTTTTCCACCAGGATTTGAGATACTGGACTAGCATCTATCCCTCCTTGTGCCATTGCTTCATATTCTTCCTGATTGTAAGCAATACCTCCTCCTGTCCCCCCCAGTGTAAAAGCAGGGCGAATAATTAGGGGATAAGTGCCGATTTGTTGAGCGATCGCCTTTGCCTCTTCCCAATTACTAGCAATACCCGATGGACAAACCGGGATGCCAATTCGAGCCATTGCTTCCTTGAATAGCAGTCGGTCTTCGGCCATTTCAATTGCTGGTAGTTTAGCCCCGATTAACTCAACACCATACTTAGCCAAAGTACCATTTTTGGCCAAAGATACTGCTATATTTAGAGCTGTCTGACCGCCCATTGTGGGTAGGAGAGCATCTGGTCTTTCCTTAGCAATAACTTTTTCTACAAGTTCTGGGGTTAGAGGTTCAATATAGGTGCGTTCGGCAATTTCTGGGTCTGTCATAATTGTGGCAGGATTGGAGTTGACCAGCACAACCTCAAATCCTTCTTCTCTAAGAGCTTTACAAGCTTGTGTTCCACTATAATCAAATTCACAAGCTTGGCCAATAACAATGGGACCAGAACCAACAAGTAGAATTTTGCGTATATCTTGGCGTCGCGGCATAGATTTATATTTATTTGTTTGACAATTTAAGGGTTAATCCACAGTATTTTAAGGGTTGGTAGAAAGGTTGTGTTATTATATACAGACCAATTTTATATTTGGGAATTTAACAGAATGTCGGGCAGAATTCCCTCATCCTCTAAAGGTTAGGTATGAATGCCCTACAAATAAATAAACTGCGTAGCGCACCAATTTCGATTTTATTGTCTTATACTTTTACCATAAACTATATTTCGTGTGAAATCATTGTACAGAGCCGTAAAAGTCAGAATATATCCAACTCAGTCGCAAGCCCAGAAACTCAGCCAAGTCATGGGGTGTTCCAGATGGTGGTGGAATTATGCTTTGAATCTGTGCAATGAAACTTACAAAGAAACAGGTTTTGGGTTGAGTCGAGTAGCATTAAACAAAGTGTTACCTAAGCTTAAAAAGTCAGAAGAGACTAAGTGGCTAAAAGAGTGTTATTCTCAAGTTTTGCAGTCAACCACTCTCAACCTCACCAAAGCATTCAAAAACTTTTTTGAAGGTAGAGCTAAATATCCTAGATTCAAGTCTTATCGAGGGAGGCAATCCTGTCAATATCCTCAAAACTGCCAAGTAGTAGATAAAGGGGTGAAAGTACCTCAAGTTGGAGTTATAAAATCTTCAATTCATAGGCTATTTGATGGACAACTTAAAACCGTAACAATTACCAAAACACCGACAGGAAAATATTATGCTTCATTGTTATTTGACACAGAACTTGAAACCCCTGAAGTAGTTGTAACAGGTAAGGTTGTTGGCATTAACTTAGGACTAAAAGACTTTTGTATTACCCATGATGGCACCAAAACATCTAAATATGCTAATCCTAAACACTTCAAAAAACATCAAAAAAACTTAGCTCGAAAACAGGCTAAATTAGCCCGTAAAAAGAAAGAAAGTAAATCAAGAGAAAAAGCACGCAAGCTAGTAGCTAAAGTTCACGAACGTATTAGTAATGCCCGTCAAGACTTTCTACATAAATTATCAAGAAAAATCGTCAATGATAATCAAGTAGTAATTGTTGAGAATCTGAACATCAAGGGTATGGTTTGTAATCACAACTTAGCTAAAAGTATCTCTGATGTGGGTTGGGGAATGTTTATCAATTTTCTTGACTATAAACTGCAACAAAAAGGTGGTTTATTAGTAGAGATTAATAGATGGTTTCCTAGCTCTAAAACTTGTTCTAATTGCCTCTATCAAATGGATAAAATGCCATTAGATGTTAGAGAGTGGACTTGCCCGAGTTGTAGTACTCACCACGATCGGGACTCCAACGCAGCCAAAAATATTAGAGCAGAAGGCATGAGAGAATTATCGGTCTTGGGAACCAGGACTGCTGCTGAAGGAGGGGGAGTAAGACCAAAAGGTGGGCGTAAGTCCGTCTTGAGGCATTCCCCTGTGAGTTCAGAAGCCCCAACTTCAACGAAGCGATAGCGGAGTAAGTTGGGGTAGTTCACCTACCGTTAACCCCTATTAGATATAGTCGCTCTGCTTTCGCTTTCCTACGGAATGCTGCGCAAATAGTAGGAGGTACTGATAACTGATAACTGATAACTGATAACTGATAACTGATAAAGATATGCCTAGAAACCCTGATGAATTTGCCATACACCTGATATTGCAAGGTGGCGCTCGCGAAGAAGTACGTTTTCTGACTCTTAAAGAATTTCAAACCTGGTATAGTGGCGTTATAGTTCCAAAGCATGATTCTCCAGAGTTTGTAAATGTGCCAATTAAGACTATTCAAGGAGAATATATGGTTGTTCGTCCCTCTGCGATAATTGCTATCCGGGTTGAACCTATATTTAATTCTAGTGTTGAAAGATTTTAAGTAAAGTTCTTTCCTGTGATATACTCCCGACACAGAGTAACTAGCATGAATATTCAAGTAATAGGTATTGATATAGGGGGGACGGCAATTAAACTGGGGCGTTTTGACAAAGATGGAGTTTGTCATCAATTTTTGAATGTGCCAACTCCTCAACCTGCAACCCCAAAAGCAATAGTCGATGTGATGGTAGAAGCTATTTTATTATTGCAACGCTCCGCGAACTCTGGTTTAATATGTAATTCTTCACTCAACAATTATAATGTTAATCCACCCGATTTATCTGTAGCTAAATCTCAACCAGATAACTCAGCAGTTATTCAAGCAATAGGTATTGGAGTACCTGGCCCTACTGATGCCCAAGGTAGAATATCTAAAGTAGCAATTAATTTGACAGATTGGCAAAATGTTCCCTTGGCTGAGTGTTTGGAGGAAAAGACTGGTTTACCAGTAGTTATCGCTAATGATGCTAACTGTGCTGGTTTAGGAGAATCTTGGCTAGGAGCGGGTCGTCCGTTTAATAATATGATTATGCTTACTCTGGGCACAGGTGTGGGGGGAGCAATTATTTTGGACGGCCAACTTTTTATGGGACATCAAGGTGCTGCTGGAGAGTTAGGGTTAATTACTTTAAATCCTGATGGGCCAGAGTGTAACAGTGGTAATAGTGGGTCTCTAGAACAATATGTTTCTGTTCAGGCAATTCGTCGAGCTACTGGTAAAGAACCTTTGGAATTAGCAAACTTGGCTCAAACTGGAGACAAATTTGCCCTAGAATTCTGGGAAGATTATGGCAGACTTTTGGGTGCAGGTTTGGCAAGTTTGATTTATATATTGACACCAGAAGCTGTAATTATTGGGGGGGGAGTCAGTGCTGGTGCAGAACTTTTTTTGCCTATAGCTAAAGCCGAAATTGAGAGACGAGTTTTGTTGAGTTCTCGTTTGGACTTAAAATTATTAACGGCTAAATTAGGTAATCATGCTGGTATTGTCGGAGCTGCTAAATTAGCTTGGGCAAGTTTGCATAATAATTAGGGTTTGCTTATGGAAGTCTTTTAGTAGGGGTAGGAGACAGGAGACAACCCACCCCTAACCCCGACCGTGGAGGGGAATGAGCGAGGAGGTAGGAATAAGAATTGTCCCTTAATTTTTCTGCCCAACTATGCGCTTAAAATACGCTCCTTTTTGAGCCTTTTAGACTGCAAACGGCGCACTTTTTTTGTCCCCAAAAAGGCTAAAGTCTTTATATATATATCAATGCTTTTAGATTAGATCGGTAGAGCAATAGTTAAACAAAAGAGGGAGTAGGGAGTAGGCGGAAAGAATTAATAATTTGTGTACGATAATTAATTTGATTTTTTATTATTGGAGATGTCTATTTATTAATAATCAATAATAAGCTATTAACTCTTCTGGTCAATTAAGAGGGTTTACTAACAAGGCATAAGAATAATTTTTATCCTTAAAATTTAAAAAATTAAAATCAAAAAAACAGGAGTGGCTTTAAGCCATAAATAATTAATTATTGGGTAAATTAGAATTTTTACAGAATATAAATATCAAGATATAATATTAAACAAAAATAAAAAAGTTACATTTTCTCCCCCTCTTACCGATAAATTGTGGTTTAAAGCCTCCCCTTTTAAGGGGAAAAAAGAAAAAACTTTTCTTTTGAATCAATCCTCTTCTTTTCAAGGAGAGGTCATATAATAATTAATTATTAATTATTAATTATTAATTATTAATTATTAATTATTAATTGTTGAATTCTTCCTTCTTCCTTCTTTATCGCAACATCCTAGTATTTATCTTTTTCCTTATGGGTTTAATACCTCACCGTCTACACAGTGTATAAAATTGCTTGGGTTTATAAGACATTTGCGTGGCAAGTCGAAGACTATCCCCATCCACTTCTCCCCTCTTCCTTCTTCCTTCTTCCTTCTTCCCTCTTCCTTCTTCCTTCTTCCTTCTTCCTTCTTCCCTCTTTCTTCTTCAAGGTAAAGAATACCCTGTTACTTTTGTAATAAATTCCACAACCTTTTTATAAGCTTCCGGGTCTATATTGGGACTAATAATAATATCTTTTGTACTATCTGGTAGCCAAAAAGTTATACGACCATTCAGTTCAGAAGCAAATGCAGTAATACAATTCAAATTTATAAACCATTCATGGCGATCGTAAAAAATATTTACCCAAAATTCATCATTAGTTGGACAGCTTATATCTATCTTTTCTTTAATATATTTTAGGACTAGCTGATAGTCATTTTCGGAACTTTGCTTATTTAATGTAATTGGCTGACTGCTATTTGGCAACCAAAAAGTTATCCGCTTATTTGACTTACAAGAAAAAGCAGTAATACTATCAAGGTCAATCAAGTATATACTTCTTTCATAGTCTATTTTAATCCAGTAGGCCACAAGACCCCCTCAAAACTTTGATTTCTTGCATTTCTACACATTATTGCAAGTTAATATAAAAGTCCGACCGACACTATTAAGTTACCCTCGATCTTGTACATTACGACTCAATGAAAAAGATTTCTTCTTTAATCAAAAAGTTGCACCACTACTAAAAGTTTGAACGATCGAACTATCGAAGGTAACTATCAGCTATTAATATAAGAAAATCTAACAATGGTTAATGCTGTACTTAGATTATTAGTAAACCCTTAAATTGTCAGCATTTCGGTCCGACTGCTGCACAAACACCTCTCAGCAGTCAGCTAGAGCGCAAATAATGAATAATTTCTTATAAGTTTAAAGAAGCATAATTTTACAGTAAGTTTTAATTCTATCCAAATTTCAAAGGTTGCATTTCTCAATTGCTTTTACCTCCTCCGAGCATCAATAGCTGATAGCTAATAGCTGACTGCTGTTTGCGCAGTATTCCGCAGGAAATGCTTACCTTAAATTAGGCTATTAAACTTAATAACAAATAATAAAAAAAACTTTTTTTGATTAACCAATAACCTAGTCAGCACTGAGGATAGAACCTGTACTAACTACATTATCTTGGGTAGCTTCAACATTATTGACAGACAAATCATAACATTTTTCTTGTGAACTAGCAGCTTTAAAAAAGCCATAAAATAGAGGGTGAGGAGTGCTAGGTCTAGACTGAAACTCTGGATGAAATTGTGTAGCAATAAAGAAAGGATGAGTAGGAAGTTCAATAATTTCTACTAATCTACCATCAGGAGAAGTTCCGCTAATAACATATCCTGTTTCTAACAGCAAATTCCGGTAAGCATTATTAAACTCATATCTATGACGATGACGTTCATAAATCACCTCCTGTTGATAAGTTTTAAATGCCAATGTATCAGTTTGAAGGCGACAAGGATAAAGTCCCAGTCGCATAGTGCCGCCCAAGTCCACTACATCTTGTTGTTCGGGTAACAAATTAATCACTGGGTTTGGTGTCTCAGGGTCAAACTCCGCACTATGAGCAGATTCCAATTTTGCTATATTGCGTGCCCACTCAATTACCGCACATTGCATTCCCAAACATAACCCCAAAAAAGGAATTTTTTCCAACCGAGAATATTCAATAGCAGCTATTTTTCCATCAATACCTCTCACACCAAACCCTCCCGGAACAATAATTCCATTCACCTTTTCCAGGTATGTCTTTGCTCCTTTGACCTCCACATCTTCAGAACTGACCCAACGCAGATTTAAGTCCACACCAATAGCTATTGCAGCATGGCGTAATGCTTCTACTACTGACAAATAGGCATCGCTCAGTTGAATATATTTACCAACTATGGCAATTTCGATAGTTGTAGGAGTAGATGATTGGACCTTTTTTGTCTCTATTTCAGGATTGTCCCGATGATAAAGACGATTGACCAAAGTTTGCCACCTAACAAGATTTGGCTGGCGTTGCTCCATATTTAATAATTCTAGAGCTTGCACGGCTAGTCCTTCTGCCTCTAACATTAGAGGTACTTCATAAATACTTTGGGCATCTTTTGATGTAATTACGGATGCTACAGGTACATCACAGAATTCGGACATTTTTTCTTTTAAGTTGGAGCTAAGTTGGCGATCGCATCGACAGACCAGAATATCTGGCTGAATACCGATAGAGCGCAATTCTTTGACTGAATGTTGAGTGGGCTTAGTTTTCATCTCTCCTGCCGCCGCAATCCACGGGACTAGGGTAACATGGACATATAACACATGATTTCGTCCCACATCTTTACGAAATTGGCGAATAGCTTCTAAAAATGGCTGAGATTCAATATCTCCTACGGTCCCTCCGATTTCTGTAATTACTACATCTGGATTAGCATTTTTGGCGACTCTATGTATCCTCTTTTTTATTTCATTAGTAATATGAGGAATAACTTGAACTGTGCCTCCTTTATAATCCCCTCGTCTTTCTTTATTGATGACTGCTTGATAGATAGACCCCTGGGTAACACTATTTAGGCGAGACATGGAGGTATCTGTAAATCGTTCGTAGTGACCCAAGTCTAGGTCTGTTTCTGCCCCATCTTCTGTGACAAATACTTCTCCATGTTGGAAGGGACTCATGGTACCTGGGTCTACATTTATATAGGGGTCTAATTTCAGAATAGATACGGAATAATCCCGTGATTTTAGCAAACGGCCTAAGCTTGCTGCTACAATTCCTTTACCAATGCTGGAAACTACTCCACCAGTTATAAATACAAATTTACTCATAAGTTTTTTTTGAAGAAGGTTTTAGGTTTTAGGTTTTAGGTTTGAAGAAGGTTTTAGGTGCTATGTTTTATGTAGTAGCTCAAAGGCTGGAAAAATTTCATTTCAATAGTTATAATTTTTGGCATTTTTGTGTAGATTTTAGGTAATAAAAACTTATAAATATTTAGAGTAGAAGTTATTATTTGTTGTTGGACGGTTAATCTACATAATCACTATACTTGTATACTTAACAATTACTTTTAACCTGTTTCAGCTCAAATGTAACTAAAATCTCGCACCTACCTAATTAATATCTTAAATTTTTTTAAAATTTTGCTCTAATTGTAAAATAGTAATCTCCACCAGCTTCTAGTTGATAATCCCATTTTTCTAGAAATCTACCTAAAGGTTCTTGAATTAAAGCACGTCCTTGAGAAGGTTGAATAGAAAGAGTTTTTTTATGGCGAAAACCCCATTTAAAATGCCAATTAAAAGACCCAGCACTTACTTCTCCTTCGATAGTGCCTTTTTGCCAAGACTGACGAGTTACTCTGACATAAGCAGTAGTTTCTGGTAAACCTTTATAACTCATTATTGACATCCTCTCCCGTTAAATCAAAGATTATAACGGGAGATTTCTAAACCTCACGATTTAGGTTTACTGCTTGAGTGGCACTTATCTAGACTGTTGCCAGTCCCCGACAGTACGCCAACGAGCGTCAATTTGTTGAGCCACGGTCTGCCCGACCGCAGTAACACCTCGATGACAAATCACTTTTGCTGCTGCTACATCACGGTTTATTTCGTAGTGACATTCAGGACATTTATGAATACGCTCAGACAAATCTTTTTTACCTGTATGCGTTCCACAATTTGGACAAATTTGACTGGTATATCTGTAGTCTACCTGGCCAAAATATACCCCTGGTTTCTTGCATACCCAAGCCAATATATTGAAGAACTGACCGAACCCTGCATCCAAAGTATGTTTACCTAACATTCCTTTAGCCCAGGTTCTCAAGTCTAGGTCTTCCACAAATATCATTCCTGCTTGGTCACATAAATGATGAGCTAGTTTAAAATGAAAGTCTTTTCGGGTGTCTGAGATTTTTTGATGAACTCTGGCAATCTTTTGGTTAAGTTGATGTCGATTTGCTGACCCCTTAGATTTTAACTTTAATCTACGTTGCAGTAATGTCAACTCGCTTTGTAGTTTGGTTAAAAACTTTGGACGTTCAATCAATTCACCTTCAGAAGTTGCTAAGAATTTATCAAGTCCAATATCAATTCCTAGCGGATGACCAGAAGCAGGGGTATCCTTCAGCAATTAACAATTAACAATTAATAATTAATAATTACCTCTTCCTCAAACGGAGAGGATTGAAGCTCAAGAACAAAATGAAATTTTGTCCCATTTCAAGGGGAAGCTAATCAAGCTGAATTCTTTAATTATTAATTATTCATTATTCATTATTCGATCGCCCTGCTGTTTCATGTTGTTAAATGCTCTTTCTAAAGTCTTGAGAATTTGCTGTAGGACTTGAGCATTGGTTCTTTTGAGTTCAGGGTTAGTCTTCTTAGCTTTTGTTAAGTTGGCCGCTTGTATGTTGTAGTTAGGGTAAGGTGCATCCCCAGGGATTATGTACTCTTGATGCAATGAGCAAGAATCAACTGCACATTTCCTACTGTTAATCCAGTCTTTTCTCTCTCTCAAGGCATAATTCCACACTTTTCTACAGACCATCAGCATATCCTCAATGATGGCGGTCTGTTCTTGAGAAGGGATTAACTTAAATTCGTAGGTTAGTGTGAGCATTTTCCTATTGTCTCATAATTCTATCTGAATGGAGTGCTTATTGTTTGTTTAGTCGCGATTCATCTCCCGGTATAATCTCCGATTTACCAGGAGTCCTCACTCGCTCCATTTTTGATAGTAAATTAATTTTCTGGCAGACTGACACTACGATTGTTATAGAGACTCATCGCTTTTTCTATTCCTTGTCTCAAAGAAAGCTCTACAGCTTCTACAACTAATTTCAACACTTGAGTCATTAATTGACTTTCCGTTGGGCTAAATTTTCCTAAAACATGACCAATAGTATTTGGATCTCTACTTTCAGCACCACCATTCTTTGGCTTACCTATACCTATTCGCAAACGAGGAAATTCTTGAGTCCCTAAATGAGCGATCGCTGACTTCATGCCATTATGGCCACCTGCTGACCCAGATAGCCGTAGTCGCAGTCGTCCCATCGGCAAATCCATATCATCATATATAATTAGCACCGAATTTGGTGGCAATTTATACCAATCCAACACCGCACGAATTGCTTGTCCCGACTTATTCATATAGGTCAAGGGTTTGAGCAAATAAATTTTATCAGATTTTATACCTCTGCCTTCTCCAAATTCTGCTTTAAATTTCCGGTTTTCAGATAGAGAAACCTGCCACATATTGGCTATAGTATCAACTGCCGCAAATCCTATATTGTGCCTAGTCTTTTCGTATTTTGGCTCTGGATTTCCCAAACCTACAATTAATTGAGGAATCACTAATTTTTGCCCTGATGCCTCCTCTTTCATTACTTTAAGAATTAAAATTAAATTGTCAAAAACATAATATTTTTTTGATTGGCTCAGGTAAATTTTCTCTCTACTTTTACCTAATAATTAAACTTTTAAGCCTCTCCTTTAAAGGAGAAACAAGAAAACAATTTCCTTTTAGTCAATCCTCTTCTTTTCAAAGAGAGGTAATAATATAATTATTAATTGTTTACCGAATAATTAAGGTTTAAAGCCTCTCACTCGCCGTGGAGAAACAAGAAAAAATTTTCACGATCATTAAATCCTATCCGTTTTAGGGAGAGGTAATTATCAATTATCCATTATCCATTATCAATTATTGAACAACTAACTTTTCTGGCTTGTCTGTGCAGGGGAAGAAACATTTACTACTTTTTCTGACTCTGATTCAGGTGCATACTGACTAACTTGAGACCCTTCTTCTAACTGTTTTGCCTCTCGTTTAAACTCATTTTCAAACTCTTTAGCTCCTGCCTTAAAACTATTTATAGCTTGCCCTAAACTACGACCAATTTCTGGTAGTTTCTTCGGACCGAATATCAAAAGAGCTACGACTAAAATTACAATCATTTCAGGGAGACCAATACCAAAAATATTCATCTTGTTTTTTACTCCTAAAATTTATTTTAAATTACCGAAAAGCGACGTTGAAGGCCCCCGTGTTTTAACCGGGGGACGAAAACAAGGGAGTCGTTTAGACTAGAGAACTTGAGTTGTCCTGTGCTATTGTTGTTAACAAAAAGTAAGCAGAAAGCTAGGTATTGGCCTTGGCCGACTGCGTAGGGGCACTTTGACTTGTCCCCAAAGAATATATCTTTGGTCAGCTAAGAATAGACGAAGCAATACGGATTTATCCTGTTGCGTAGTATCTACTTAGAATCCCCGTGACTTGAGTCCGGGGAGTAGTCAATACAAAGCAAATAACTAGGGCTGGAGAAATTCTAGTTAATTGAATTTCTTAGCCCTACTCTTTAATTTATCTTATTTTGTTAGACTAGCCCAGTCCACATCAACATTCTCTAACAATAAGGAAGAGTTGTATATTTGGAGAATAATCAACAAGAAGACAAAGAATAAGCCGATAAAAACGGCCATTAATAGTGTAGTTCCCCAACCGGGTGATACTTTACCATATTCAGAGTTTAAAGGTTTAAGCAGGTCTCCTAATCCAGTTCTTTGTGCCATAAGTTTCTATGTAATCTATAATTCAGCAGAATTTTTTAATCTTTTGTCATAATATTGTATAATAGATGTTGTACATAAATATAGTCTTAGTGTAGTTAAATATAGTCTTTTGTCTCCAGAAATTTGGGCGACGACCTTCGATAATTTAACAATGTCTGCAATAATAGAAAATCAAATAGCCTCAAGAGTCAACGATCTGATTTCAATAGGGTGAAATTCCACCGACTGACACGCTACCTCTAGACACATAAGAACCTATGTCCAAGCCTCTGTATTATGACCAAGCAGAAATTGAGTCAGGGAGATCGTCAAACAAAGAGGAAAAGAAAAAGTAGTCCAAAATGTCCTTGTACATGGGAAGCGAGGGTGTTCTAGTTCACCCAGTCAGGGTAACACCTGCGCTCCGAAGGATATGTCTTATGTGACTATATTTTTATAAACTATAATACTCATAATTTTAATGAATTATATGGAACCTGCAACAGTTCTTAGTATCTCCATCGGTGTAATGGTTGTGGCCATTACTAGCTTTTCAATTTACACAGCCTTCGGACCTCCCGCTAAGGAGTTAAGAGACCCTTTTGACGAACACGAAGATTAAAGTTAACTAATACTCTCTCGTTATCTAAAGTTTAACGGGAGATTATTACTGATTTTAATTGGCCTCTTGGCTAAACCCTTGAAACTAGACTAATCAAATATTTTCAACGAAATTACTTGACGCTACAACGTTAGTTAAGTCTCGACCGAGCAAAGTATTTGCCGATCGCTAAGTGCTTTATTGAAGAAAAACAGGTTAAAATACAGGTCTTAATTCTTTATTGTAGTTTGAGTTTCATGGGCAACACATTTGGACATCTATTTCGGGTAACAACATTTGGTGAATCCCACGGAGGAGGAGTAGGAGTTATAATTGATGGTTGCCCTCCTAGACTAGAAATAGATGTTGCAGAAATTCAATATGAGTTAGACCGTAGGCGTCCAGGTCAAAGCAAGATTACTACACCCCGCAAAGAAACAGATATTTGTGAAATACTTTCTGGAGTCTTTGAAGGTCAAACTTTGGGCACGCCAATGATGATTTTGGTGAGAAATAAGGATGCTCGTCCACAAGACTATCAGGAGATGGCTAGTAAATATCGTCCATCTCATGCCGACGCAACTTATGATGCTAAGTATGGTATTAGGAACTGGCAAGGTGGAGGACGCTCTTCAGCTAGAGAAACTATTGGACGAGTTGCTGCAGGAGCGATCGCTAAAAAAATTCTCAAACAATATTCTGGTGTGGAAATTGTCGGTTATGTGAAGCGCATCAAAAATTTAGAGGCCATTGTTGACCTAGAAACGGTGACTATAGAACAAGTAGAAAGTAATATTGTCCGTTGTCCAGATGCCGAATGTGCAGACAAGATGATTGAATTGGTAGAGCAAATAAGGGATGTGGGAGATTCTCTGGGAGGTGTGGTTGAATGTGTAGCCAGGAATGTCCCGAAAGGTCTTGGTTCTCCTGTATTTGATAAATTAGAAGCAGATTTAGCTAAGGGTGTAATGTCCTTGCCAGCAAGTAAAGGATTTGAAATTGGTTCTGGTTTTGCAGGTACTACTCTGACAGGTAGCGAGCATAATGATGAATTCTATACAGATGAGCAAGGGGAAATTCGGACTGTTACTAATCGTTCTGGAGGGGTACAGGGAGGAATTTCTAATGGAGAAAATATTGTGTTGCGGGCAGCTTTTAAACCAACTGCTACAATTCGTAAAGAGCAGCGTACTGTTAGTCGTGTAGGTGAAGAGACATTGTTAGCAGCGAAAGGAAGACATGACCCTTGCGTTTTACCTAGAGCTGTGCCTATGGTAGAAGCAATGGTAGCCATTGTGCTATGCGATCATTTATTGCGCCATCATGGACAATGTGAGAGCTTGAAATAAATGGCGCTACGCGCTAGGGAATAGGGAATAGGGAATAGCTAACTGTAAAAGGGTTTTTTTCTGCGGAAACGCTCCGCGAAAAGGATTGAAAAATGTCTTAACCAATTCTTGCAATGCTATAAATAGCGGCTTGTAGGTTGGTTAATTATTAAAATTGGAAAAATTTTTTGATTGGCAATAATTAACAACTTATTTAAAGATGCAAGCTGCTCTATTGCTTATCTCTAGTTCAATTTCCCAAAAATCTTTAAATAAATAAAGTGGAAACTGCTACAAGAAAATTTATATGGAAACTAAAGCTTGTTCTGAAGTGCTAACTCAAGATCGTGTTGATTTCTCCAAGATGTCTGAACAAATGGGAGATTTTTTAGTTAAGTTCTGGGGTGTACGAGGTAGTGTTCCGACTCCAGGAAAAGATACTATTAGATATGGTGGAAATACTTCTTGCATAGAAATGCAAATAGCTGGTAAGCGCCTGATATTTGATGGGGGTACTGGTCTACGAGAATTAGGCGAAGAAATAATGCAGGAAGTGCCAGTAGAAGCTTATATGTTTTTTACTCATTATCATTGGGATCATATTCAAGGTTTCCCTTTATTTACTCCTGCTTTTACCCCTGGAAATACTTTTCATATCTACGGAGCTATACCTCCAGAAGGGAAGTCCATGAAAAAGCATTTTATACAAAGAGTTTTACATTATAACTCTCCTATTCCTTTAAATGGTATCCAGGCTGACTTGCGTTTTTATGAACTTCAGCATGGGGAAAAAATGATGCTGGATGATATTGAGATTGAGACTGGTTCTCTTAATCATCCTAACACAGCAATGGGATATAGAGTGACATGGAATGGACGGTCTGTAGTTTATTGTTCTGATACGGAACATTTTCCAGACCGCTTGGATGAAAGTGTGGTATATTTGGCCCGCAATGCTGACGTATTAATCTATGATGCTATGTACACTGATGATGAGTATCATAATCCTAAGTCTTCTAAGGTGGGTTGGGGACATTCGACTTGGCAGGAAGCAATCAAAGTAGCTAAAGCGGCAGGAGTGAAGCGGGTGGTTATTTTTCACCATGAACCGACTCACAGTGATGATTTTCTAGATGAAATAGCAAAAAAAGTCAAAGCAGCTTTTCCCGATGCAGTTATGGCCCGCGAAGGTTTGGTCCTGCCAATGGGAGTTTAAAAAGCAGGGGAGCGGGGGAGTGGGG
>JAXHSW010000066.1:0-41091 GCA_034190295.1 Cyanobacteriota bacterium
GGGATGGGGAGATGGGGAGATGGGGAGATGGGGAGATGGGGGGATGGGGAGATGGGGAGATGGGGGGATGGGGAGATGGGGGGATGGGGAGATGGGGGGATGGGGGAAATTAAAAAGTATATATCCTCACCATTATCATGCAGGACTACCGAATATTAATACCTATAGATATAGCAGTATGCTCTGTTAGTAAATAAATTGAAGTTGAGGTAACAGCGGTGCAACCTTGCAGATCAAACATCCGCTAAGGAACCCCCACCAAAAATATCAGGAACAGGAACGGGCCAGATGCCCATTCCACTGCCACAAAACTATTAAAATCATCCAGCATTTATGCAATGTCAAACATCTGAATGGGAGTGCTAAACCACTTCAACCCAGACAGAAAACTGGGGGTTAGAGAAAATTTTTGTGAAGCAAAGACTGCCTAACAAAAAGATATTTAGCCTTCCACTAACCATGCTTGTGCCTTCTAACTTTCAACTTTTGCTTACTTTAACCTTCTCCACCCCAAACTTTATTTAAAACTTCTTGGGGTGAAATATCGCTCATTTTACCAGTAGAAGATTTGACCGCAATTACCCGATCGCTCTTAGGTAATAATTTTTCTGGTTGAGTTGGACCAAACAAAGCAATAGTATATGTCCCAACTGCAACTGCTAAGTGCATCGGAGCACTATCAGTACAGAGCATTAAATTAGCAGCAGCGATAATAGCCGCCAATTTACCTACATCTCCAGGCATCACTATTTTGACATCTGGACAAGATTTAGTAATTTCATTGACCCAAGTTCCATCTTCAGGACCTTTGACCACCACTACAGGTAAATTAGGTTGCTTCTGCTGTAGTTCTGTAATAATCTCCTGCCAATAATTAGTAGGGTAGATTTTATCAATACCTTTAGCCAGAGCTAGTTCGCTAGAACCGCCATGAATCAGAACATATCCACTTTCCGACACTCCTAAAAGTTTTTGTTCAGCTTCTGCCCAATCAATATCTGCTTTAGGTACATTAATAGATAGTCCAGGGAAAGATGTGACAACATCCATTCCTGGCAATAAATCATGGTACATCTGAGCGGCATATTGTTCAGTTTTCAAGGGTATAGGGTTGGTGAGAAAAATTGCCCCATTACCTGCATAACCTACCCGTTTAGGAATTCCTGTTAACCACAGCAAAAGGCCAACTGTCCAACGTTGTCCAAGGGAAATTACTGCTTCGTATTCGCGATCGCGCATAATACCTAACAAGTTTCCCCAGTCAGCGAGACTATTGGCATCTTTGAAGTCATAGGCCAAGACATCCTGTACGGACTTACAGACTCGGTATGCACCCTTTGAGCGGGGTTCTACAATTACATCAATTTGAGATTCTGGATAAGATTTTTTCAGGTCATCCAGAGTAGGAAAGAATAAGATTTGGTCGCCAATTCCACCAGGGACAAGGGCTAGTATTCTCATATTTAAGGAATTTAGCTTAATTTTTAGTTGAACACAATACCAACCATATCTTACGATTCTGATTGGCAATTATTTCTTTAGTAGACATTCAATTTTTACCACTATCCACTATATTGAATTATTCATTAGAAACCTAAAACACAAAATGAAATGTATTTATTGATTCCTGCTGCTGGTATGGGGCGACGCATGGGAAGCCAACGGAACAAGCTTTTGCTGACTCTATTGAATAAACCGTTGCTAAGTTGGACTCTTGAGGCTGCTTTCAAATCTCATTATATTAATTGGATTGGTATTATTGGCCAATCTGTTGATTTTCCAGATTTTCAAAAGATGATTTCTGGTTTGTCTACGGATAAGTCTATAGAGTTGATTGAGGGAGGATCGACTCGTCAGGAGTCTGTTTATAAGGGTTTAGAGGCTTTGCCACCGGAGGCGAAACAGGTGTTAATTCACGATGGGGCTAGATGTTTGGCTACTCCGGAACTATTGGACCGATGTGCGGAGGAGGTTGTTAAGTGTCCTGGTTTAATTGCTGCTGTGCCAGTTAAGGACACGATTAAGGTTGTTGATTCGTCGGGTTTAATTCAGGATACACCAGATCGTGGCAATTTATGGGCGGCTCAGACACCTCAAGGTTTTGAGGTGAAGTTATTGAAGGAATGTCATGAAAGGGGGCGTCAGTTGGGTTGGGAGGTTACTGATGATGCTGCTTTGTTTGAAAAATGTGGTTTGCCTGTAAAGGTTGTTGCGGGGGAGGAGACTAATCTTAAGGTGACAACTCCTGTGGATTTAAGAGTAGCAGAATTTATTTTGGTAGAAGCATTGAAGAAGTCTTGAAGAAGGAAGAAGAAAGAAGGAAGAAGTAAGAAGGTGTTTAGTTTTCTAGGAGAAAAGCTGTTTAGTTCTCTAGGAGAAAAGGAAAAATTTTATATTGCCTGATATCTAGGCTTTTATATCAAATCCGGTTAATTGCACATAGAATCAGGTTATATAAGAGGCTGTTGATAATTTATTAAATTACTTTAATATTAGACATATCCACCACGCTTATGGAGTAGGGAGTAGGGGGAAATAATTGATAATTTCTGTACGATAATTGATTTGATTTTTTATTATGGGAGATGTCTATTTAATCTCCTCTACTACCCCACTCCCCTACTCCCCTACTCTCAACTATATAATAAGTATTCAACCGGATTTGATATTACTCTATCCGCGCCTTCTCCTTCGACTACTATAATTATTTATTCCCTAAGAAAAAAAGTGCATTTATCCTAAGTAGTGATTTGTCGGTCAATTCAGCTATTAATTATCAATACCTCCTGCAATAGATAAGCTTTTAAAATGCAGGTTTGGTTTTTATTTTTTATATCTTTAAAATGTGAGGTTTTAAGCCCGAACTTTTGGTCAGATGAAAATGATTTTGATAAAAAATATGCTGACAAATACTACCTAATTTTCTACATTTTTTGTCAGCATTTTTTTCGATTCATTTTTTATTTATAGCGGTTTTTGTTAACATAAAATACAACTATTTATGTAACTTGTTAAGCTTTAGATATATCTATAATTTTTACTGTAGTTTAACCTTTGTTAAAACCGCTAGAATCACATTGATAATTTGTAAGTATTTCCTGCGGAATGCTGCGCAAACAGCCGTCAGCTATCAGCTATCAGCTATTAACGTTGAGAAAGGTAGAAGCAATCTTTGAAATTGAGAAAGAATAAAAAGTTACTATCAAAGTCTCCTTCTCAAACCTTAGAGGTAATTATTCATTATTAATTGCTGTTTGCGTAGCATTCTAAAGGAATAGCTGACTGCTAATAGCTGAATGCTTACGATAATTTATCTTATAAAAGTTGAAGCAAAGGGCGCAGAGATATACAGCATATTTCAGGTAAATGAGGTACACATAAGAATGGTAAAGTGAATGCAAGTACGGGCATCTTGCCCGCGACTGGTGTACCTTGCTAATATGAAATACGCTGTAAGTTTAAAACTCAGACAACGAAGATTTTTCCTTCTCTCCTAGATAACTAAAACCTTCTTGCTTCTTACTTCTTGTTTCTTACTTCTTCCTTCTTCCTTCTTCCTTCTTCCTTCTACTATATCTTTAATTATTGGGGATAAAAGCTAGTATTCAACAATTAATAATTAACAATTAACAATTACCTCTCCTTGAAAACGGATAGGATTGACTCAAAGGAAAATTGTGTATTGTTTCCCCTTCAAATAAAGGAGAGGCTTTAAACCTTAATTATTCGGTAAATTTAGAGTTTATAGCATTTCTTATACTAATGAAATACACCTATCTTTATTTCTATTCTATTTCCTATTTCCTATTCTCTATTCCCTGCTATAAATGAATAAAAAACAAGCATCACCAATTAATAATATTTGGCTATTTATGATAGTTTCAGCCACAGTTATAGCAGCATATAACGGTAGGATGACAGAAATAACTGAAGCATCATTTGAATCTGTAAAAAATGCTGTTACTTTAGCCATTGGATTAATTGGTAGTATGGCATTATGGCTAGGGATTATTCAAGTAGTTGAAGCAGCAGGAGGAATGATAATAATTGCTCGTTTAATTCGTCCTGTAATGGTGAAACTTTTTCCCGATATACCTGCATCTCACTCTGCAATGTCTGCCATTATTTTGAATATAGCTGCTAATGCTTTAGGGCTAGGAAATGCGGCGACTCCAATGGGTTTAAAAGCGATGGTAGAAATGGATAAATTAAATCCGGAAAAGGGAACTGCTACAGATGCTATGTGTTTATTTTTAGCTATTAATACTTCTTCAGTTACGATTATTCCTATTAGTGTAATAACTGTTCGAGCTAGTGCTGGTGTTAATAATCCTGGAGATGTTATTTTACCTGCAATTTTTGCTACTTGTTGTTCTACAATTACGGCTATTTTCGCAGCAAAACTTTTCGCACGTCGGCAACATACACCTAGTTTAAATCCACCTATTTCCTCAGCAGATTTAGACAGCAATGATTTCTTAGAAAGCGAGACAAACAAATCTGAATTAACTCCACCTAACAAAATTGGCAAATTAATTTTTGCTAGTTTAATCGGTGCTTTTTTAGGTGCGGTAATTTATCGCTTAAATCTCAAAGGCATAAACTATATTTTTAGTTTTGCTTTTCTGGAGAGTTTGTCTAATTGGTTATTGCCAATATTAATTTGTTCCTTTCTACTTTTTGGCTATTTTCGAGGAGTTAAAGTTTATGAAAAAATGACAGAAGGAGCAAAAGCAGGATTTGAAGTTGCCGTCAGAATAATTCCATTTATGGTGGCAATTTTTGTCGCTATTGGAATGTTTAGAGCTAGTGGCGCTCTAAATATTTTGGCTGTAATTTTATCGCCTATAACTAATTTAATTGGAATGCCAACTGAAGCACTACCTATGGCGTTGATTAGACCTTTATCTGGCAGTGGTGCTTTTGGCATTATGTCGGAAATAGTGACAAATAAACCGAATAGTTTTCTTTCTTATTTAGTATCAACTATGCAGGGTTCTACCGAGACTACTTTTTATGTATTGGCTGTTTATTTTGGTAGTGTTGGAATTAAAAGAACTAGATATGCTTTACCTGCTGCTTTATGTGCTGATGTAGCAGGAATTTTAGCTTCTATTGTCGTTTGTAGGATAATGTTTTGATGATTAAACAAGCATTGAAGAAGGAATAAGGAAGAAAAAATCGATGGGGACTTAAACCCTAACCAATTGTCAACACCGTGTAGACGGTGGGGTATTAAACCCAAAATAAAATGATAATTTCAATTGAATTTTTATTTCCAATCTTATATTAGAAATCTCCAGAAAAGAAGAAGTAGGTAGTAGGGAGTAGGTGGAAATAATTAATAATTTCTGTACGATAATTAATTTGATTTTTTATATCGGAGATTTCTATTTATGAAATATAGCAATACACAAGTAGGTTAGGGTTCAATTCGGTTTAGTTAAGGATTTTTTTTGGGAGTTTTATCATCTGAAGAACTACTCTAATGGTTCGATAATTTATGAGTTTTTGTCTTATTTGTTTGCGCAGCATTCCGTAGGAAACCATATTTTGTTAGGAATTATGCAGATGATGATCTGAATAAGGGTAAATGTTTTCCCACTGTTCCTTACTATAAGAAAAAAAAGAGAAATCAAAAATATCAGATGTTTTATCTGAAACGAATCATGGCAATTTGCACAAATATAGTAATTTCAGATAACAATCAAACACTGTTTTAGCTGAAAGTATTTCCAGACTAGAAACTCTTGTCTCTATCTCAACTAAAATGACTATAATTCTAGAAAAAATGAATTTTCTATATCTCTGATTATTTCCTTTGATTGATTTTTCCCTTTTCCTGCTTTATTCTTGCTGCAAAATCTGAAGGGAGTCATGGAAATATTCACAAATATAGTAATTTCAAATCACAATTAAATACTGTTGAGGCTGAAAGTATTTCTAGGGAAGAAACCATTGTCTCTATCTCAACTAAAATGACTTTTTTTCTAGAAAAAACGAATTTTCTATATCTCTGATTATTTCCTTTGATTGATTTTTCCCTTTTCCTGCTTTATTCTTGCTACAAAATATGAAACGAATCATGGCAATTTTCACAAATGTAGTAATTTCAGATAACAATTAAATACTGTTTCGACTGAATGTATTTCTAGGGAATAAACCCTTTTTCGGCTGAAACTTTTTCAAGGCAAGAAACCCTTGTTTCAAGCTAAACTGAAATGACTCGAATTCTAGAAAAAGCGAATTTTCTATATATATGATTATTTCCCTTGATTGATTTTTGCCTTTTCCTGATTTATTCCTGCTACAAAATCTGAAGGGAGTCATGGGAATGTTCACAAATATAGCAATTTTAAATCACAATGAAACACTACTGAGACTGAAAGTATTTTCACAGAAGAAACCCTTTTCTCCATCTCAACTGAAATAACTATAATTCTAGAAAAAACGAATTTTCTATATTTCTGATTATTTCCCTTGATTGATTTTCACCTTTTCCTGCTTTATTCCTGCTACAAAATCTGAAGAGAGTCGTGGGAATGTTCACAAATATAGTAATTTCAAATCACAATGAAACACTACTGAGACTGAAAGTATTTTCACAGAAGAAACCCTTTTCTCCATCTCAACTGAAATAACTATAATTCTAGAAAAAACGAATTTTCTATATATATGATTATTTCCCTTGATTTATGCTTCCCTTTTCCTGATTTATTTTTGCTGCAAAAAATGAATATTAACTTCTGGATATAACTATTTGCTATCAAATCCCATCTTCTACCGAAAAATTGTGGTTTAAAGCCTACCCTTTTAAGGGGATAATAAATAAAAATTTTCATGATTAGTTAATACTCTTCTTTTCAAGGAGAGGTAATTGTTAATTATTCATTATTAATTGTTGAACTATCTCTATCATTATTTTCTTTTATTCATTCTGCCATCTGCAAATTTCAGTTCTTCCTTATTAATAATTAATAATTAATTGTTGAACGTATCTTGCTAAACAAAGAAATTATTGGTATCCTAATTAAAGTCCTAATTTTACCGCAAAACTCTATGAAAGCCGTCACTATTAATCAGTATGGTTCTATTGATGTATTGGAATATTCAGATATTAACCAACCTCAAATTACACCCAATCAATTATTAGTAAAAATCCACGCTACAAGTGTTAATCCTGTCGATTGGAAAATTCGACAAGGGCAACTACAACTATTATCAGGTTTTAACTTTCCTATTATTTTAGGTTCTGACTTATCTGGAGTTGTATTAGAAGTAGGAGAACAAGTAGAAAATTTTGAACCAGGAGATGAAATTTATACATTTACTAATCCATTAACAGGAGGTGCTTATGCTGAATATATTGCTATACCTGCAAATACTGTAGCATTAAAACCAAAAAACATGACTCATTCTCAAGCAGCAACAGTTCCAGTTGCCGGTTTAACAGCTTTTCAAGGATTACTTGATTTAGGTCAAATTAGACCAGGACAAAAAGTATTAATTAATGGTGCTTCTGGTGGAGTTGGTGTCTTTGCAGTACAAATTGCCAAAGCAATGAAAGCTGAAGTAATAGGTGTTTGTAGTAGTAACAATATTACCCTAGTAGAAAGTTTAGGGGCAAGTCGGGTTATTGACTATAATCAAATTGATTTTACTCAAGAATTAGAGCAGTACGATATTATTTTTGATGCTGTGGCTAAAGAAACTTTTTCTAGTTGTGAAAAAGTCTTGAAACCAGAGGGAATTTATATATCTACTCTGCCAACTGTAGAAAATTTACCTCCTACTTTCTTAACGTTATTTATGCCTGGTAAAAAATCCAAATTAATTCTTGCCCAACCAAACCCCCGCGACTTAAATGCTCTGCGAGAATTGATTGAAGATGGATTAGTTAAATCAATTATTGACCGTACATATAAATTAGAAGAAATAGCAGAAGCTCATGCTTATAGTGAAATGGGTCATACTGTCGGAAAAATTGCTATTACAACTGAAGAAACAAGTTTAGTTGATTAATTTTTTCTACTAAGCTAAGAATCATTTAGATTCTATCTTCCCAGTTAAGTTTTCCCTTTGACAAAAATTAGATATATGGTTTAAATGCAACACAGTTTATGACTAAAGTAAGGCATTGATATGTTGGTCAAAAACGAATTTCTAGAAATAGAAACTGCTCCCGGAATAGAAATATACAATCTTACTCCTCAAATTATTGAAGTCTTAAATGGGACTGGTATAAAAAATGGGCAAGTAATTGTATTTTCTCGACACACAACTACCGCTTTAGCTATTAACGAAAATGAGGAAAGATTAATCACAGACTTAAAGGTATATCTGAGAAAGTTAGCGCCGGAGTATGACAAATATCTCCATAATGATTTGCATCTGCGAGATGTGCCTCCTGATGAACCTATTAATGCTCATTCTCATCTAATGGCGATGACTTTAAATAATAATGAAGTTATTCCTGTTGTGGATGGAAAATTAGCTTTAGGAACTTGGCAGTCAGTATTATTTTTTGAATTAGACGGACCTCGAAAACGAAATATATTAGTACAAGTTAGTGGAATATAAAATTTTTTTTTGAACTCTCTTACTGACAAATAAGAGAAGGTAGAAAAGTTTAGAGAATTGCCCCTCAATGGGATTTTTACCAATAGAATTAAAATAATCAACCCACTTCTGACAAAGTACAGTAGAAGGAAGAAGGCGATTAGTTATCTAGAACAAAAGGAAAAATCTTGCTTTGTCTGAGTTTTAAGCTATAGATAAAAGCTTTAACCTTTTTTATGCGAAAAACACTGTAAATTTTTAGGAAACAAAAGTTTAAAATGTGAAGACTTTGACCACACAAGGACGAAAAAATATCTGACAATTATTTTTCCTACGTTGATGAAAATCTTCTCTCTATAATTATGGAGATGAACAGTCTCTAAAAAAATCCTAATTATGACTAAATAATGGCACGGTAGTCTCCATTTAATTTATGGCAAGCAAAACAATACTACTCAAATTCTGACAAGTAAAAATCAAGCACCATTAAAAATACAAAGACCTTTGACTGGAGTAAGTTTTTCAAGTCAATATTTTGCTTGAATTATTTCGACCTAGGTATGACACTAAGCTCCATTTTTTCCCGATAACTAAAATTCACTATCCCACATTAATAATGAGAAGATTTTCTCTATATTTATGGATATAGTAGTCGAAGGAAAGGTTAGGGCAGCTCGACAGCTTAAAACTCAGACAATGTAAGACTTTTCCTTCTTCCTTCTTCCTTCTTACTTCTTCCTTCTCCTATATGAACAGTCTCTAAAAAAATCCTAATTATGACTAAATAATGGCACGGTAGTCTCCATTTAATTTATGGCAAGCAAAACAATACTACTCAAATTCTGACAAGTAAAAATCAAGCACCATTAAAAATACAAAGACCTTTGACTGGAGTAAGTTTTTCAAGTCAATATTTTGCTTGAATTATTTCGACCTAGGTATGACACTAAGCTCCATTTTTTCCCGATAACTAAAATTCACTATCCCACATTAATAATGAGAAGATTTTCTCTATATTTATGGATATAGTAGTCGAAGGAAAGGTTAGGGCAGCTCGACAGCTTAAAACTCAGACAATGTAAGACTTTTCCTTCTTCCTTCTTCCTTCTTCCTTCTTACTTCTGCTATATAAAAAGTCTCTAAAAAAATCCTAATTATGACTAAAGAATGGCACGGTAGTCTCAATTTAATTTATGGCAAACAAAACAATACTACTCAAATTCTGACAAGTAAAAATCAAGCACCATTAAAAATACAAAGACCTTTTTATCCAGAAGGAAATGAAGTTTGTCATAGTGTAATTTTACATACTGCTGGTGGTATTGTTGGAGGCGATCGCCTTTCTATTAATATCGAATTACAACCAACTACTCATGCTTTAATTACTACTGCTGCTGCTAGTAAAATTTATCGTAGTAATGGTCAGCTTGCTCAACAAAATATTAGTATTAATCTTGATAGTCAGTCTTGTTTAGAATGGTTCCCTCAACCAACAATACTATTTAATGGTGCTGAGTATCGGCAAGATTTAAAAGTACATTTAGGAGTAGAAGCGAGTTGGATGAGTTGGGAAATTATTAGATTTGGCAGGAGTGCTAGAGGAGAGAAATTTTTGACAGGAAATTGGCGTTCGTATACTGAGGTTTGGCAAGAAAATTATCCTATCTGGATAGACAGACAATGGTTAAAAGGTGGGTCGGAAATGGTTAATAGTCTCTTGGGTTTAGCCGATCATTCTGTAGTTGGAACTTTCATTTTTGTTGGGCAACCTGTTACGGCAGAAGTAGTTACAAAAGTTCGTGGTTTGTGGCAAAGTTTAGGTATTGATATGTCTGGAGAAATAGGTGTTACTCGTATTCCTAAAGGGATGATTTGTCGCTATTGTGGGAAGTCAATAATTAATGTGAAAAGTTGGTTTAATTCGGTTTGGCATTATCTCCGTATTTTTTATTTAAAAAGACCTAGTTGTTCTCCGCGAGTTTGGTTTTAGTTAGTAAGCATTCAGCATTCAGCATTCAGCAGTCAGCTATTAACTTATTATCTTAGAAGGAGAATTCAACATTATATTTATGTGGCATTCCGCAGGAAAGAAAAAGATAACAAACTAACCTTATATTTGAGGATTGAAATTGATTACCATCTCTTGATTCTTGTTTCCTGGTGGCGTTCAGAATGAATTTGTTCGTCAATAAAGATGACTATAACTTTTTCATTTGATTTTACCACCTATCAAAAATTTTGAAATCGGACTCTCGTTATAATCTTTGATTTAAGGGTGAGATGAATTTCAATCTATAAAATAATTGAGTGATAAGGAAACAATTTTTGTGTTAGGATGATATAGTATTTAGAAATAATTTGAACAATATTTCAACGACTTGTGTGATTACTTTAACTTACCAGTACAAACTTAGACCAAGCAAACAACAACAAGTAGAAATAAATCAGATTCTTGATGTTTGTAGAAGCGTATACAATTATGCGTTAAGAGAGCGTAAAGACTGGCTAAGATCGAGAAAGTCACCCATTAATAGTTGCTCAATTATTTCTGAATATATTATCCCGGCTGATACCTCTTACCCTAATTATAATCATCAAGCTAAAAACTTAACAATAGCTAAAAAAACTCATCCTAAGTTGAAGTCAGTTAATGCCCAGGTTTTACAGCAAACTTTAAAACAATTAGACCGGGCATTTTCTGATATGAAATCTCAAGGCAAAGGTTTTCCCAGATTTAAGAAAAAGTTGAGGAGTTTTGTCTTTCCAGCAATGCTGAAAAATTGTTTAGGTTCTAGTAAGATTAGACTCCCTCAATTGGGTTGGATTAAAATCAGACAAAGTAGGCCATATCCTGATGGAATGACTGCTAAACAAGCTAGAATAGTTAAAAAAGCTAGCGGCTATTATTTGATGATTATTTTTCAATCATCAGAATCAGTACCAGACAATCCAGTAGGTAAAAAGTCTTTAGGAGTAGATGCAGGGATAGAAAGTTTTGTAGCCACTTCAACTGGGAAATTAACCAAAGCACCTAAGTTTTTGTTAAGCAAACTGCGCGAGCTTAAATTGCTGCAAAGGAAACTCAAAAAGAAAACAATCAGGTCAAATAATTGGTTAAAACTCCAGAACAAAATAGCTAAACTACACGAAGTAATAGCTAAAACTAGACGCGATTGGCATTTTAAACTAGCTCACCAACTTTGTGATTTAGCAGATAATATTTTTGTCGAAGATATTAACTTTAACTCTTGGTCTAAAGGTATTGTGAGAAAACAATCTTTAGATAGTGGTATAGGTCAGTTTATTAACGAAGTCTTACCTTTTGTTTGTTGGAAAAGAGGTAAGTATTATAGAAAAGTTGACAAGAATTACACATCTCAAGAATGTCCTCAATGTGGGCATATTCAGAAAAAGAAATTATCTGAGAGAACCCACAGTTGCAGTAATTGTAGTTGTCGAATAAATCGTGATATAGCTGCTGCAAAAGTAATTAGGAAAAGAGGTTTAATGGCCGTGGGGCACACGGTCTGATAAAAAGCTTGTGGAGATGGTCTGACGGGGGTGCAACTCAACTTGTTTGATTTGTTATCTAGTTAAGAATCCGTGAAACAAGAATCTCCCGTTATAATCGCGTGATTTAACGGTGAGAGTGTCAAAACTTTTTAATGGCATTTTACCACCTATTTATCAGAGCAAAGGTTAACTTTTAGCCAAAGTTGAAAACCGACAACCTCAAATCTACCAAGAACTTTTCTTAGCAATAGGCATCCGCCAACCAGTACCAAAAGCTCGATCGCTAATTTTCAATCCAGGGGGTGCTTGTCTACGTTTAAATTCTGCCCGCATCACTAACTTGACAACCTTATTTACTACCTCAGAATCATGTCCTGCTGCAATAATTTCTGCCAAGGACTCACACTTTTCTACTAAGCGGTATAAAATATCATCCAAAACTTCATAAGATGGTAAAGAGTCCTCATCTTTTTGACCTTCTTTCAACTCAGCACTAGGAGCTTTAGTCAGAATATTTTCTGGAATAATATTTTGCTGTTCAGTAATTAGTAAATTTTCAGCTCCATAGAAATTTTGATTATTATTAACCGCCTGTTGATTCAACCATTGACAGAGATAATAAACACGAGTTTTCGGCACATCAGAAATTACTGCTAATCCACCATTCATATCACCATAAAGAGTGCAATAACCAACCGCCATTTCTGACTTATTACCCGTGGATAAAAGTAAATAACCAAACTTATTAGAAATTGCCATTAATAAATTGCCACGAATCCGAGATTGAATATTCTCCTCAGCAATGCCAAAATTTGTACCTGTAAATAAATCTTGCAAACTATTGTCATAACTTTTCATTAAATCCCCAATAGGAATAACTTGTTTAGCAATACCCAAATTTTCCGCTAATTCCAAAGCATCTTTAACAGAATGATCCGAACTATAAGGAGAAGGCATCAAAATAGTAAAAACATTTTCTTTACCTAAAGCAGCAGTAGCGATCGCTGCGACTAAAGCTGAATCTATTCCCCCACTTAAACCAAGAACAACTTTAGAAAAACCACACTTACACAGATAATCTTTTACGCCTAATACCAAAGCAGACCAAATTTCTTCATCCTCACTTTCTGCTAAATATAGACTTTCAAAATTAGTCACAATCAAATCTTTTTTTGCTGGATTAAATTCAACAACCGCCAAATTTTCTGCAAAAGCACTAGCACGATAGATTGCATTACCAGTATTATTAAAAACCACACTACAACCATCAAAAATTAAATCATCATTACCGCCTACTTGATTAACATAAATAATTGGTATTTGATAACGATTCGTACTATGTTCTAACATTGCCTCTCGTAATTTTTGCTTTCCTACTCGATATGGAGAAGCAGACATATTTACGACAAAATCAACTTGATTTTCTGCTAATTCTTTCATTGGCTCACAAGTATAATTTAGCCTTCCCCAAAATTCTGCGTCATTCCATAAATCTTCGCAAATAGTCACGCCAATTTTAGCTAAAGATTCTGAGCTTTTGTCAGAAATTTCTAACGTGAAAAAATCGCTAGTTTTACCAGGTTCAAAATATCGTTGTTCATCAAATACATCATAAGTAGGCAAAAGCCTTTTATGAAAGATTTGTTTGACTTTTCCATTACTTAATAGAGCAGCACTATTAAATAATGATTTCTCTCCTATTTCATTAGCTTGAGAATTAAAAGTTACAGTTCCTACTAAAACTGCTATTTCTGATGGTAAATTTTTGGCTAACTTTTCTAATTCTGTAGCAGCAGCTTCAATTAAACTAGGATAAATTAATAAATCTCGTGGTGGATAACCTATGAGAGATAATTCTGAAGTAATCATCAATTTAGCATCTAAATTTTCAGCTTTTTGTGCAGCTTCTAAAATTAATTTAGCATTGCCTTTAATATCACCAATAATAAGGTTAAGTTGAGCAATTGCAATTTTCATAATTTTCGATTATTTGTACAATAAATATACTCATCCTAACTGTAGCAGAAAAACCTGTTGAGAAGCGATCGGCACCTCTAGTTATCCAGTTCAGTGCAAGCATTTCGGTCCGAATGCTGCGCAAACAGTTATTAGCTATCAGCTTTCAGCTCTCATAAGAGGTAATTATCCATTATCCATTAATGAAGCTACTAGACTCTAAGTAAACTAATTAAAATACCGAAAATTTTCGATAAATTATTGATAGAATATTCTTCCAAATCTACAGTTATAGTTTCGGACTCTAGCTCTAAAAATTGCCAAACTGTTCCCGTTGTCACAACACCATAAATTTTATTAATATTGTTGCCTTTTCTTTGATTAAAAATTTGAGCAGCTAGCATCTCTGCAATACATTGAGAAAAACCAGATTTTAGATTATCATTTTTGGCTTCTACCAAAGCAACAACTGGTGCTTCAATCACAAGTTGTCTGGTAGAACGACTAATAATAAAATCACAAAAACCATTTAAACCTTGGTCAGAATTAACGTTAAATTCTATTCCTGAAAAAATGCTAATTTGATTATTTAGTTGTTTCTTTACCTCTACTAAAATTGGTGCAACAATTAACTCAGAACGTGCTTTTTCTGAACCAATAGCAACTGCTAAAGGTATATAGTCTTGGAAAAGTTCTTGTAATATTTTACTAGGTACAACTTCTGGTAAATTGTTGAATTTACCCCGAAGTTCGACTAAGTTTAGATTAAAATTTGTTAGTAGTTCATCTAAGTTAAATTTACTGTAAGGCATTTATTAATATTCCTTTTTGTTATCAAGCAAAAAATATGCTTAGTAATTACTTTTATCCTAAGCATTCCGGAGGAAATGCTTACCTTTTATCTATCTCGTATATAGTGGTTTTTGACCAAAAAATAAGGTCTCAAGCCTCCTCTTTCAAGGGGATGAAAAGCGGTCGAGGGATGGATGGGTTTCCTAACCATATCCAATCGACCAAGAGAGCGGTCGTTAGTGCAGCTTCCTGAAGGGTGGGATGGATGGGTTTCCTAACCATATCCAATCGACCAAGAGAAAATAAAGTTCAATATTTCAACTCACTTTACTTGACCTTTGTCATGCTGCGCAAACAGGCGGAGGTACTGATAACTGATAACTGATAACTGAAATGACCAGAGTATTATTGTATATCTCTGTTTTTTTGTGCCTAAACTGAAGATGTTTTTCTAGTTTACCAAATAAAGGAAATCCTTTTCCTAGAAGAATTGGAGCGCGAGTAATAATCATTTCATCAATAAGGCCTTCTTGAAGAAAACTTTGTATTACTCTACCTCCATCAATGTATAAATTTTGATATCCTTTTTGATTCAATTGAATGATTAGTCTCTCGATCTACCCACTAACAATTTCAGCTTTACCAAAAATTTATTCTGGAAGCTTTGTCAGACTATTAGTTAATACAAAAACAGGTTTATCATCAACCCATCGCTCAAAAATTCAAAGCTTATCAAAGGTTTTTATTCCCATCACTACAGCATCTATATTATTCATAAATTCAGCAAATCCATAATCGCTTTGTTCAGAGTTTAGTAATTCTTCTAGCAAATCGAATCTCTCATTAATTGTAGCAATAAATCCATCTAAGCTTGTTGCTATATAGAGATAGTTTGCCATCTAATTCTCTCTATTTAATAGCTATATTTCATTAATGGATAATGGATAATTACCTCTCCCTAAAACGGAATTGATTGAATAAAAGGAAAATTTTTTCTTGTTTCTCCACAGCGAGTGAGAGGCTTTAAACCTTAATTATTCGGTAAGCTGAATTATTAATTATTCAAAAAATCTTATCCTATTTCCTCCTTGCTTATTCCTTCTCCCTTGCATAAACTATTACCACAAATTGTTTTCATAATCTCATTTGTAGGACAATCACAAAATGGAAATTAAAGCAGCAGTAGCTTTTGAAGCTCGCAAACCATTAAGTATAGAAACCGTTAATTTAGAAAGTCCAAAAGCTGGAGAAGTAATGATAGAAATCAAAGCAACCGGAATTTGTCATACCGATGCTTATACTCTTTCTGGTGCAGATCCTGAAGGTTTATTTCCTAGCATTTTAGGACATGAAGGAGCAGGAGTCGTTGTTGAAGTTGGACCAAATGTCACTAGCGTCAAACCAGGAGACCATGTTATCCCTCTCTACACCCCAGAATGTCGTCAGTGCGAGTATTGTCTCAGTATGAAAACTAATTTATGTCAAGCAATTCGCACTACTCAAGGTCGTGGTGTAATGCCAAATGGTACCAGTAGATTCTCATTAAATGGTGAAATGATTCATCATTATATGGGTACTTCAACCTTTGCAAACTATACAGTATTACCAGAAATTTCCGTAGCAAAAATTCGTAAAGATGCTCCTTTTGATAAGGTTTGCTATATCGGTTGTGGGGTTACAACTGGCATTGGAGCTGTTATTAATACGGCAAAAGTTGAAGCTGGTGCAAAAGTAATTGTATTTGGTTTAGGTGGCATTGGTTTAAATGTAATTCAAGGTGCCAGAATGGTAGGTGCTGATATGATTGTTGGGGTTGATATTAATCCTAGTAAACGTGAATTAGCGGAAAAATTTGGCATGACACATTTTGTTAATTCTAGAGAAGTAGAAGGTGATTTAGTTCCTTATTTAGTTGATTTAACAAAAGGTGGTGCTGACTATACTTTTGAATGTATTGGTAATGTTAATGTGATGCGTCAAGCTTTAGAATCTTGTCATAAAGGTTGGGGTGTTAGTGTCATTATTGGTGTAGCTGGTGCGGGACAAGAAATTAGTACTCGTCCGTTTCAGTTAGTAACAGGAAGGGTGTGGAAAGGTACAGCTTTTGGAGGTGCGAGGGGTCGTACAGATGTGCCGAAAATTGTTGATTGGTATATGGAAGGAAAGATTAATATTGATGATTTGATTACTCATGTTATGCCAGTGGAAAAGATTAATGATGCTTTTGATTTGATGCACGAAGGTAAGTCTATTAGGAGTGTTGTAACTTTTTAGTAAGGAGGCAGAAAGAACGAGAATAAATTTTGACACGGATGTGTGGATTATTAGAAGGTATTAAGTGTTGGATGTTTATCAATTTGAACGAATAATATTACTAATAATAAACAAGTGAAAAAAAATCATGGTAGGAGCAATTTACCGAAATATTATCAGTTTTTCCTATGAGTAGAGAAAGATCAAAAAAAATGAGCAATTTATTTCTATAAATAGAGTTTTCTTTGTTTGTTATAAAGCGAGTTTAGGCTATTTTATACCAGTTTGAAAATTCTACAAAAATATGTGTGTCGAGCGAAGATTCTTAAAAAGAACTTCTCCAATTAATTTTGGATAGCTATATCTTTTGTTTTTCAATATTTATTACCGAAAAATCGTGGTTTAAAGCCTCCCCTTTTAACCCACATTCCGCACGTCAATTTGTAACATTAAAAGTAGTATACAATTTCTATTATTGGTAAATATTGATACTGTATAAATTACTTCTCAATAGTCAAATTCTCAGTTAAATATTAAGCATAAATACTTACTGAATTATTGATTCTTATTGACCACTATAATTTACTTTTGACTTTTGACTTCTTACTTCTTACTTTTGACCTTTGACTTTTGACTTTTGACTTCTTACTTCTTACTTTTGAGTTTTGAGTTTTGAGTTTTGAGTTTTGACTTCTTACTTTTGAGTTTTGAGTTTTGAGTTTTGACTTCTTACTTCTTACTTTTGACTTTTGACTTTTGACTTTTGACTTATATTTTCATGCTACGTTTTGTCGTGCGGAATGTAGGGTTAATTATCAGATTGAACTAATTGTTCAACACTTTTTCGCTCGTACCTAATTAAATTAAATCCTTCACTTTCTAATGGAGGCTGAAAATATTTAGTAATAGCATCAAACTCTTCTTCTGAAGTAAATGATGTTCCCTTCGGTTTATCTTTACTTCTTTCTTTCAGTTGACGCTTACAAATTTCATCACTCGCATCAACGAAGTGAAGAATATGTGAAACATTTACCTGTTCATAAATACTACGAAACCAATTACGTTGAGCTTGGGTATTTCCGGGAAAATCTAGCACTACAGATATACCATGAGAAAGTAATGACTTAATATGTTCAGACATTATATTTTTCAGACGACTCGAATATTTTATATACCCAGGAATATCAGTTATTTCCTCTGGATAAAGTTGAGAGAGCCAATTATCTTCTCCTAAAAGAATAGCATTGTGTTTCTCTGATAAATGTTTTGCTAAAGTAGATTTTCCTGCAGCCATTTTTCCACAAAAAAAATGTAATGTTGTATCTTTATTCATTATTTTCTCTAAAACTATCTATAGCAATATAATTTTAGTTGTGAGATATTGGAGACTTTTAAGAAACACTTAACAGAGAATAGGGAAGAAGAAAAAAACGAATATATAAGATATTAAGATAACTGTTATATTCTATACTTCAAAAGAACACCTCAATTCTCACATCTGATTCGGCGATTGCTATATAAATTATATTGATATCTAAGAATCTATCCCCCTATTTTTAATAGACTTATTTGTTTATTGCACAATAAATACGGTTTCCTACGGAATGCTGCGCAAACAGATAAGGCTAAAATGAATTAAGTATGGAACTATTACATAAGTGTCAAAAATTCCTTAAGTGAAATGTATTGGTTTATAGCAGTTTTCAAATATATAGACTACAGCGATCGAAGCATTCTACTACTACCTATTGCCACAATCAAAATTAAATCTTTTACCCTTCATTTCTTACACTTTTCTTTCCTAACTCCCAGTTAAGCTTTTCCCAGTGCCCGACTTCTGCGATAAAATTGATTATTGATTAATAAAAATAAGTCAATAATCAACTCTAACTTCGATCAACATTCTGGTAATGGATTATTTTTTCTATATAAACTATTCGGATTTAATAAAGGTAATTTTAAAGTCTCAATCCAATCTATTAGTTGAAAATCAGTTTCTACATCTGAATCATCATCTTTAACCGCAGTAATTAAAACTTGATTAACTGCCTGAGCAATAAAATTATCAACTAACCAATCATAAGTCAAACCTAAATCTCGGTCAAACTCCAAAAAAATCACCCCTACTAAAGCCTCAAACATTTGAGCTAAAATTTTATTTTGCTCACTTTTATGCTTCCATTTATAACTTTTTCCCAATAGAGAAAACTGCTTCAAATTTAATTCTTTAGCAAATTCAGCAAGCACTTTTCTACTCACAATATCGCTTTCAATAATAGTAATAGTTGCTTCTCCTAAATGAGCAAAATCATCCGATAAATAGTTACTCACAATCCTACAAAAAACTACATAACCTAAGTTTGCTAAACCTTGATGCTCTAATGCTCTTTGTTTTTGTTGTGGCCTAATAATATTAGTCCCATCGTAAATATGATTTGGATGAATTAAAGCAATCTCTAATAACTCTGGATGCTGGAAGTAAGATAAAGAGATACTACCGACACAGTGCTTGGCGATCGCTTCCTTGGCAGCTTTGATATTTAAGCCCATAATATTATCTGCAACTCCATAAAAATAGGAATATAATTAATAATTACTACAATCTATCACTAACAAATTACAGAATAGTTAATAATTTCATCAGATTTTCTCAAGAAAAGAGTGATTTGCTATTACTACAGGTAAGGTTAAGACTAACAATTTTTCTAGTAGCTATGAGTAGCAGTATTTAGGTAAGTATTTTTTGCGGAATGCTGCACAAACAGTATTAACAGTCAGCTAGCCTCCTCCGGAGGAACTACGTTAACAGCAATTAATAATGAATAATTACTTCTAAGGTTTAGGAAGGGTACTTTGGCAGTAACTTTTTTTTATGTCTGAATTTCAAAAGTTGCTTTTACCGAAAAAAAAGACTTTATAGCAGTTTTCACATAGATAGAAGACTAAAGTAGCAAAAGCATTTTTCTACTCCCTAATTCCTACTCTCTATTCCCTGCTCCCTAAGCAAAAATAATTTTGTAGCTTACTTAAATAAAAAGCGCTTTCAATAATTGATAATTGATAATGGATAATTGATAATTACCTCTCCCTAAAAACGGAATTGATTGAATAAAAGGAAAAAATTTATTCTCTTGGTCGATTGGATATGGCGCAGGTTTCCTCGCCATCCCACCCTACGGGAAGCTGCGCTAACGACCGCTTTTTTCCCCTTGAAAGAGGAGACTTCAAGGCGTGAATTATTTAATTATTTAATTATTAATTCTTCGGTAAATCTGAAACAATTAATTATTCGGTGGTGGTGCATTTTCATTGGTCGTGCATTGCATTATTTTTGTTACGAGTTACGGCAGTGGGAGTATCTTGCTCCCGTGCCAAGCATCCCTTATTCCTTGTATATAATTACTATGTAGGACTACCAATTATTCAACCACACTTACCACCTGTTACAAATTAAAATTTATCAAAATCATAAGGGTCTAAAACCCCGTCTTTTAAGGCTAAATATTTTTGGAGAGTTGCTCACGCATCCCCGTTACAAAAATAACTTCTAACTTCTAACTTCTGACTTCTAACTTCTGACTTCTGACTTCGTTAACTATCCTTATTCCTGATTAAATTATGTCTACAGAACTCAAACTGGTTAAAGAACATCAATGCTTTGGTGGCAAAGTTAGCTATTATTTTCACTCATCTTCAACCTGTAATATTGAGATGCGTTTTTCAATTTATCTCCCTCAAAAAGCAAAATCAAAACCATTACCAGTATTGTATTTTCTCTCTGGTTTAACCTGTACTGAAGAAAACTTTATGGCTAAAGCAGGGGCACAACAATTTGCAGCAAAATATGGATTAATTTTAGTCGTACCAGATACAAGTCCGCGCAATACAAGCATTAAAAATGAAAACGATAATTGGGATTTTGGTACAGGTGCAGGATTTTATGTTGATGCCACATTAAAACCTTGGAAAAAGCATTATCAAATGTATAGTTATGTTGTTAAAGAATTACCAGAAATCATCGCTAAAAATTTTCCAATTCAGCCAGATAAACAAAGTATTTTCGGTCATTCTATGGGAGGTCACGGAGCATTAATTTGTGCTATAAAAAATCCGGCAAAATATCAATCTATTTCCGCTTTTTCTCCAATTGCAGCACCAATGCGTTGTCCTTGGGGTGAAAAAGCTTTTAGCAATTATTTAGGTGAAAATCAAGAAACTTGGCGTGATTATGATGCTAGTGAATTAATTTTAAACTATGGTTATAATTATCCGATTTTAATTGATATAGGAACTGCCGACCCCTTTTTATCTCAAAAACAATTATTACCAGAAGTATTTGAAGAAGCTTGTCAAAAAAAAGGAGTAAATCTAACTTTAAGAATGCAAAAAGATTACGACCATAGCTATTATTTTATTGCCTCTTTTATAGAAGACCATATAAGATATCATGCAGAAGCTTTGAATTGAAAAAAGACTTTAATATGAAATACTAAAATTTTTGCTACAAATACTTTAGAAGGATACAATTTTTCTCTAGTGAAAATAAATTGACTCTGTCTATCTGTGTATTGAAGCACAAAGCCACGTTTAAACAGGAAGTTAACGCCAAAACTACCTAATGTCTAGTTAAGTCTAGATTTGGGTAGTTTTGGGTCAGTTGAATAGAGCAGTTTTAATTCCCTATTATACACCTTGAGAAGCTGATAGCTGACTGCTGACCGCTGACTGCTATTTCAATTACAAAGAACTAGAATCTAAACTTTGAGCTTGTCCATCAGTCTGAGGCAAATGTAGTCCACACTCCTGCTTAAGACCATGAAAACGAGTATCCCGTTCATTCTCATCCTCCATAGTCAAGGGACGACTAGAATGCCAATCTCCCACAGTAGTGTAACCCAAATCGAAAAATGGATGATAAGGCAAATCGTAAGTAGTCAAATATTGGTATATATCCCTGGCATTCCAACTTAATATAGGTAAAATCTTATATATTCCCCCTTGTTCACCAATGCGGTTAAGACTCTTGCGGTGGTCAGTTTGGTCTTTCCGTAGGCCAGCTAGCCAAGCTTTAGCCCCTAACTCTTTTAACGCTCTTTGCATAGGTTCTACTTTGCGAATTTGGTCATAGTGGTTCAGAGCATCAGCATTCTTCTCAGCCCAAAGTCGGCCATGTAGAGCTTCCATTCTAGCTGGACTAATTGAAGATTGATATACTTTAAGATTCAGCCTCAGTCGTTCGGTCAACTCTTCAGCAAATCTATAAGTTTCGACGGGTAAATATCCTGTATCAACCCAAATAACAGGAATATTAGGTACAACGGTTGTAACTAGATGTAACATAACAGCAGCCTGGATACCAAAACTGGTACTCATAACTAAACCTTCTCCAAAGGTTTCATATCCCCACTTAACCAAAGTCTGAGCATCTGCTTGGGCAAGTTCCTGGTTGACAACCTCAAGATTCAATTCTGGTGGAGATGTAAAATTTTGTCGGCCGTATTGTCCATTTTGGTTGACTGCGATTAGACTCTGTTGTGACATAGTTATTACCAATCAAATTAGTATAAGACTTTAAATAGCAGTCAGCAGTCAGCAGTCAGCGGTCAGCATGATTGACTTTTTTTTACGCCCTCGTCGGGGATTTCAACCCCAACTCAAGCATCCGGCGCATTAGTTGCTGGGGTATAAACCCAAGGTCAAAAAGCTGAAGTCCGCAGTTCCCCTGCAAGAGGGTAGCTGTTTGCGGAGCATTCCGGTACGGAAAATGCTGAAGCGCTGATAGCTAGTTAAAGGTTTATCATACGTTGTTAGCAATCTTCAATGAGAGATTGTTTATACTGTTTTATGTATTTAGATTGCCTCGTGTTACAAAAAGCTTTTTGATGCTATAATTTATTATCGTAATTTAGCGTTACGCTAAAAATTATTTGCGACCTTAAGCTCTCCTGTTTGACAGAACCTGACAAGACTCTAGCCTAGACCAACACCCTTCGCTCAAAGATTAAAACTTTTTTTCAAGTTAATAAGCTGCCTCTAAATTACAGCGCATTTCATTTATTTAAGTAGGCTACAAAATTATTTTGGGTTACGGAGCAGGGAGCTAGAGAATGCTTAGGCCACTGGAGTTTTTCTATAGCTAAGAAAGAATTGGTTAGGACATAAACTAATGACGAATCTTAGACTAGAAAATGTTTTTCCAACTGTCCCCTATTCCCTATTCCCTATTCCCTGCTATATATTGAAAACCGCCATAACTTTTTCGATGGACAGCAAAGAAAAAGACCAACTTTGTCAAGCAGGTCTAAATAAAAATTATTTTCCGTTGTTATTTCTGCGAGATTAACAAGCAACTGCGCGTTCCCAAATTTGCAGCGGTTTGCGGGTTATAAATCTCACAATCTCTATATCGCTGATTGTAACAAACTATTGAGCAATTTTTGGAAAAACTTTTAATTTTGAATCCCAATTAATTGTGCAATATGGGTTTCAGCTCTTTGTGGTTTTCCCCAAAAAACCTGTTCTTGCTTATATACAACCATACCAGGTTTAGCACCCTTGGGTTTATAAACAAACTTAGGTTTGGTATAAATAACTGGGACTATTTCACTCTGACGGGCACGACTATAAAAGGCACTGATATCTGCAACAAACTGTAAGTCAACTTCATCAGGTGTGGCACCAGCATCCAGTCGCAACAAAACATGACTACCAGGAATTTCTTGAGTATGAAACCACAAATCATAATCTCCCGCCACCCGAAAAGTTAACAAATCATTTTGACGATTATTACGGCCAACCAATAATTCAAATCCACTAGGAGTTTCGTAACGGTAAAATTCTGTATCCTTTTTATTATCTTGGTGATGATGTTCTGGAGCTTTAAGATAACCTTGCTGAATTAACTCATCCCGAATTTCTTCAAGAGTGCGTAAATCTTCTGGAGTTTGGTAAGTATCTAACTGAGACAAAAAAGCTTCCACTTGCTCCAAATAATCAATTTCCCCTTGGACTGCCGCTAAAAGGGGTTCAACTGCTACACGCGCCCGTTTCAATTTTTGGTGCTTTTTATAAAGACTTTGGGCATTTTGCACCGCATTTTTCTCTGGGTCTAACTTTATGACCATCGGTTCCCCCGTTTCAAAGTCACAGAGAGTAATACCCTTCATTCCCGGTTGCCATTCGTGGAGGTTGGCCATAAGTAAATCTGCTTGCGATCGCAACAATTCTGCCCCTTCCGACTGGTCTAAACGTTCGCTAAAAGTATCAGCCTTTAGCTGTAACTTAGCCGTAATATTTTTAAGTTTTTGACTAATTTGATGATATAGTTGACTAAACTCTTGCTGATTCAGCTGTCCAGTATAATAACCATTCAGTAATTCCTGGACAGTATCAACAGATTCTACACTTAACCAACCCGTTACAGTATATCCATTCGCCGTCCAACCAGGATAAAATTTTAACTCCTCCAGATTTTTTAACCATTCTTGCCAACTTTTAAATAATTCTTGCCAGTCCGAAGCACTAAGGTCATTAGTAGACTGTTGAGAGTCTAATCCTAAAGCTTCAATCATTGGCTGTACTAAAGCCTTACTGAGACCACGATAATTTTTAATTAAATTTCGCCACAATAAACCAGGTATTAAACTAATTCTTTCTTGCCATTGCTGTTGCGTTTCTTGCAAATTAGGAATAGGGTTAGTCAGAGAAGGGGGAAGTTCATAAGGTTGACCAGTTTGAATTTGACGAAGACTAGACTGTTGACTATTCACTTGATGAGCACAGGTAACAACCAGATTATCCGCAGTGGTCAAAATAACGTTGCTGTACTTGGTCATAACTTCCACATAAAGATGCCATAGAGGTGCTTCTCCAGGACGTTTCGCAAATTGGAAGTCCAGCACTCTCTCCCAAGGAGAAACTTCAGCAATAGCTATTAAAGCTAGTCCCCCTAACTGGTGTCGTAATTGTTGACTAAAAGTAAAAGTATCAGGGGCGCGAGGTGGAGGCTCACTGATACAAATACGGGCCCCTTGGGGATGCCAGGAAATGTCCAGCCAACCACGTTTTTTGAGAGTTCGCAGAGCAATGGTAATAGTAAAGCGATCGCGCTGATATACCTGCTCTAAACGTGCTGGTAGCCATTTAGCACGGAGTTCAGAACATGAAGCTATGAGAGTTGTATAGTCAACAGGTTGCACAGTTAGCTTTAAGTTAAAAATTAAAAGTGAAAAAACTTACGATCTAAATTTAGTGTCTAAAAATAGGATTTTTGATTTTTCAGGCGACAATCTTTAAATAATTTTTTTTGCTTTTTTCATATAAATTTAGATACTTGTAATATCAAGTTTAGTTGACAAATAAAGATTAATTATTTTCCCTTATTCTCTGCTCTCAATAAAAATCTTTAGTATAAAAACCAATTATTTGATTGAGCAGGTTTGAGAATTATTTATAACTATAAATATTTGTTACTTCTATAATGACAGATTTAGACTAGAGGTAAAAGCCCGATCTAATGAATAAAGATTTTTATGTGTTTTCTTCTTATAGCAGATTCCTCGCATAAGAAGTACAGAGATTAACAATTAAATGTTCCCAGTGCGGGCATATTTCCCGCTTCAAGGTGTATCTCACCCTTGGTGGAATCTGCTGTACATAGTAGTCTAAGGAAAGGACACGGACATATCAAAAGCTTAAACTCAGACAACGCCAAATTTGTCCTTCTTCCTTCGTAACTATTCAGGTGCTGGGGTTGACAAATAATCATATCTATGTGTTTATCACTTTCCAGAAACCTTTTAGTCTCATTAGACATCTCCATAAAATAAATCAACCTTTTAATTAGAGCAGTTAAGGAAATAAAAATTAACCCTAAAAAACCATTTTTCCTGCCAATTTCTGTGAAAATATCTTACCTGTTGCCTGTTGCCTACTCCTGCAAAAAATCTATATCTTTTTTGGAGAGGTCTATTGATAGACTATTTAGTATTCTTAGGTACAGTTTTCAGTTTTGAAACACTGAGTATGCACAAAATCAAGAATAATGCAACCCCAAGACCTGAATGCTTACCTTCCTTCTTCCTTCTTCCTTCTTCTTTCTTCCTACTGCTATAACTGAAAAACTTTGTATATATGAGTTGCATAATCTGTCATGGATATCCAGTTAATTAATATTGGTTTTGGTAATATAGTTTCTGCGAATAGAGTCGTTGCAATTGTTAGTCCAGAGTCTGCCCCGATCAAGCGAATGATTAGCGATGGACGGGAAAGAGGCCAATTAATTGATGCTACTTATGGTCGGCGTACCAGAGCAGTGATTATTACAGATTCTAATCATATTATTCTTTCGGCAATTCAGCCTGAGACAGTGGCACATCGATTTATATTTAACAATAACAATAAGGATAGTTAATTATAATAATTAATGTTTAATTTTCCAGAATTTGTTATTAATAATTAAAAGTTTATTTATCAAACAGGATTGGGTCTAAAACCCCGCCTTTTAAGGTGAAATATTTTTGGAGCGGAACTCAAATCCCCTACTTCCCCTCCTGGGAGGGGTTAGGGGTGGGTTCTCCACGGGGCCCGCGGGTGGGTTAACTTCTGAGTTCTGACTTCTGAGTTCTGACTTCGTTAAGCTCGCTTGTACTACGATAAAAATTTATGCAAACTGGTAAATTAATTGTTTTAACAGGACCTAGTGGTGTAGGTAAGGGGACTTTGGTAAAATCTCTCCTACAACGTCATCCAGAATTAGTTTTATCTATTTCTATGACTACTCGCTGTCCTCGACCTGGAGAAGTAGAAGGAGAAAACTATTATTTTGTAGACCGCGATAAATTTCAACAAATGATTGAAACTCAAGATTTATTAGAATGGGCTGAGTTTACAGGTAATTTTTATGGTACGCCACGTCTGCCAGTTATGGAAAATATTAAACAAGGTAAATTAGTATTATTGGAGATTGAGGTACAAGGGGCAAGACAAATTAAACAAACTTTTCCAGAAGCATTGCGTATTTTTATTTTACCTCCTTCTATGACTGAATTGGAAAAAAGATTGCGGGGTAGGGGACATGATTCGGAAGAGGCGATCGTCAAGCGTCTAGAAAGGGCAACTAAAGAGGTGGAAGCGGCAGAAGAGTTTGATGTACAACTGATGAATGATAACTTGGAAATGACTTTGCAAAGTTTGGAGAAAGTATTGTTTGACTGAAATTATAGGAAGTAGTTCAACAATTAATAATTAATAATTAATAATTAATAATTAGGGAATGCTCTTAAAAGTCTTATGGGTGAGGGTAGGAGACAACCCACCCCTAACCCCTCCCAGGAGGGGAAAGACAGGAGAAATGGGAATGAGCGAGGAGGTAGGAGCAAGAATTGTCAGAATGATTTTTCTGCCATAGTCAGCCCAAAATACTAGCTTTTTGAGGGTTTTCAACTGAAACAGGCGCACTTTTTTCGACCCTAAAAATGCTCAAACATTTCATTTATTTATAGATCAATACTTTTATAATTAATCAGCAGAGCAATAATTATTTGGTAAATAACGAATAAGATATGTTTATTTCATATAAATAATTGCTAAAAAAATTACCGATCCCGATTTATTACTTAATAGCTGAAGTTTTCAATAAAAAAAGCATTATTTTCAGGAATTACTATAATTTCCAAGAAGCGTGAGGTACAAAAATAATCATAATTTTTTTTACCAAAAAATGAGGTCTAAAGTCTCTCCTTTTAAGGGGATGAAAAAGCGGTCGAGGGATGGATGGATTTCCTAAGCATATCCAATCGACCAAGAGAATATTCAGTTCAGTATTTCAAGCCACCGGCTTTAGTGGTCGGTACTGATAACTGATAACTGATAACTGAAATGACTCCCTACAAATATGATATGATTTACAACTGTTAATATTTGTGGTTAAACAAAATGTACAGTAATACTTTTTTTGATTTTCCTGTCTACACAGTCATTGAGTTAACATTATTTTTCTCTATTATCTTGGGAATTATTTTTAAAGATATGTTGGAGTATAAATTAACACTATGGCTGAAAAGCAAAGTCTCTCAAAAACAAATAGGTTATCAAACACCTAATCTTATTACTGCTTATTTGAGCATGACTTTATTTATCTTTTTATGTGTATCAGCTAGTCTTTCTACCTTTAATATTGTTGAGTGGTTATCTATTGTCATGGGTGCAGTAGTAGTATTTCCAACTGCTTTATTGATTTGGGTACAATTAGGCTCGATGTTTAAGTTGGTCGAAGCTAAGGGAATAGCATCTATTAATATTGAGGAATATATGCCTGAAGAAAAAAAAATTAAATCAGGAGAAAATGTTAATCAGTAATTATTAATATTTTGAAGTAAAGTCTGATGACAATTAATCAAAAAAAATCTGCTAATTAAGATGAATAGAACTACTATCCACAGTAGTTCCCTAAAAATATATTGGCTGAGTCGAACTACAATATGAAAAGTCAAATGTGGTTGCTATATTTTTTAGTAATTTTTTGATGGATATATTTAAGTTGCAAATTAAATTAATAAACTTATTTTTTAGTAAGTTAAACAGAGCCTATATTTAGATATTTTCTATCAAAGTAATACAAATAGTTTGCCTGTTCATCTCAATAGCAATAACAGAAAAAGACTCTACTAACATAAGCAATAAATTTACTTGCCAATTACCGAAAAATTGTGGTCTAAAGCCTCCCTTTTTAAAGGGATAAAAAGAGACTATTCCTTATGTCAAGCCTTCTTATTACAAGAGGTACTGATAACTGATAACTGATAACTGAAATTACTTGCCAAAAATAAGCCTTGGTGGTAAGCTCCTGATGAGGTTGTTATAAAAATAACCAATCAATTAATCAATGTCCAGTTAAACCTGCGAAAACAGATATTAACTTAGACACTTAGACAAAATTTGGTGAGGTAGTCATGCGTCTTCCAAAATATACAAACTTGGCAAGTGGTTGCTTGTCAATATTAATTACATTTGGAACAATTTATCCAGCGATCGCTGCTCCTGAAAATGAGAAAGTTGCTCAAAGGGAAAGAACTAGAGCAGGGGGAGCAAATCAAATGGAGATTGTTGGTTATGTTAAAGGTATTGTCGGTAATGTAGTCACAATTCTAGTAGATGAAGAAGCCGAATTAGGCATTCCTGGCATTGCACCTAATGATGGTGAACCCACTTATGTCACAATTCCTGAAGAGGAACGTGGTCAACTACGAACTCTATTTTTTTCTCCTAGACATAGAATAGAAATAGCAGGTCTAGTACCTGGAATGCGGGTCTATGCAATTGTGGGCAAAAAGAATGACGACCCTGAAGACCCTTGTGGTTGTATAGATTTCTTTAAAGTTATCCCAGATTATAATTATGAACGGGTAGAAGTTCAGTTACCACAATACAACTTCCAAGGTCCTCCTTCTTTAGAGTTTCCACCACTTCAGCCACCACCTCCTATTACACGACCTGTCCCACAACCACCTCCTCCTGTCAGAGGATTGTGGTAATATTAGCCTATAAAAAAACTTTATAATTTAGGTCTGTAATGCCACTAATTTTATATAGTGGCATTATTTATTTTAGTGCAATTGAGGCCGATAAAGCTTAAGCAGTTTCTCCAAGGCATAGCAGAAGAAAGGACTGAGGTTGGAAAAAGGAATAAGGAAACATCTTGCGTTGCCTGAGTTTTAAGGTTTTGATATGTCCGTCGCGTTTGCTTCGACTGCTATAACTCTCAAGGCAATACCTATCACTTTTTATACTAAATTCATAAGAAGTTGCATAGAATAATATCTCGATCGGAGTTGACCGTAGATAGAAACAGACAAGTTAATAAATTTCATAATTCTGTGCCACCTCACATAAAATTGGTATTACAGCTAACACCTGCCACCTAATTTTGTGCAGCTTCACATAAAATTGGTATTACAGATTTTGCTCAACAGTTGTTAACCCTTCATCTCTACCAGAACTAAGCAATATGTTATTTATATTGGATAGAGGAAAAATTAGGAGGTAAGTTTTAAGCTGGTTTAATATCAAGTGTATTAAACTCTACTTTACCCGATCGGGGGACAATTATTATTCCGGACTTGACAGAAAAAATAGTGCTATTTGAAAATAAACTTAATAATCAGTTTAGTCCATACCCTATATTGATTGTCTAGTCAAAGAGATTTTATAAAGCGACAACTAATAAAAGCAATGGCAAACTAGCTGAATTAAAATATTTACTATTATAAAATTTAGGAGTTTTTAGCTAAAGCTCAAGGGATGGCTTTATTTGCTATCTAGTTGATTAATAATAAAAATAGATCGGTAAAAATATAGGGGATAGCTTTTATGCTGTAGCTAAATATCAATAAAGTTATGAATTTTGATCGATCTATCTCTTTTGCCTCAAAATTTTGTCGTGTCTTATGATTGATAACTTTTGACACTGAATATTTTTTATGATAAATTCATCGACGATCGCCAAGACTACCTAACGGAAAGATATACTATATCCCACTACAAAATGAAACTAGAATCACATCAGTTTATTCGCTATTTTGCACCCGAGCAAGCTGCACAAATTTCCCAGATTGCTATTATTAAAAAGTTTAATCCTCGAGAGATTATTTTTGAAGAAGGTGATGATTCAGATTCTTTATTTTTAGTTCTAGAAGGTGAAGTAGAAGTTAGTAAAAGGAGTGGTGAAGGTGATAATTATGTTGTGATTACATCTGTTCAATCTAATGGTTATTTGGGAGAGTTAGGGATTATAGATAGGAAGCCAAGAAGTGCTAGGGTCGTTACATCCAAGGAAACTATTTTGGCGAAAATTTACTATGAATCCATAACAGAGATATTAGCTAATACAAAAGGAGATTTAGTCTTACAAATTTTAAGTTTTTTATCTCAAAGATTGCGAAGCGTGACGACTGATTACGTCAATCAATTGGCTTATAAGGAGAAAATGACTTTGATTGGAGAGATGGTTAATACTATTATTCACGATTTTAGAAGTCCTTTTACTGGTATTCAATTATCAAGTTCAATGTTAAAAGAACTCCACCCAGACCAAGAAAGTCAAGAATGGTGCGATTTAATTTCAATGCAAGTTCAGAGAATGTTGAATATGGCAGAAGAAGTGCTTGCTTTTTCTCAGGGGAATACAACATTATATTGTCAGTTAATTGATATTGCTAAACTCTTACAAAATTTTGCCAAATTAAACCAGGTTTATATTGATTTTGCTTCTGTAGAATTGATAGTTTCTGTTGAAGAGGGTTTAATCATAAATGCTGATGAAAATAAGATTAACCGTGTCCTACAAAATTTATTATCTAATGCTGTAGAAGCTCTGGATAAATCTGAAGGCAAAATAGAAATCAGAGCTAGAAGAAAAGATCGATTGGTTGAAATTACTTTTTCAGATAATGGTCCTGGTATTCCTCAAGAAATTCAGAATAATTTATTTGAAGCTTTTGTAAGTTATGGAAAACAGGGTGGTATTGGATTGGGAACTGCTATTGTTAAGACAATTATTGATGCCCATGATGGGAAGATTTTCTTTGAATCAAGTCCATCTACTGGTACAACTTTTTACCTTCATTTTCCCATAGCTAAAGTAGATTGAACTAGGCAAAAATTAACTTAAATATTCACTGGTAATATGTAAGCTATCAGCCGTCAGCTATCAGCCATCAGCTATTGCTTTTAGTTATTGAGTCATCATTAAATCTTACTATAAAAGCTGGCTAAAACAGTCTATTTTCATTAAAACCCTCTTCTTTTGCTGAGAACTGACAGCTAATAGCTGTTTGCGCAGCATTCGGACCGAAATGCTTAGGTTAATATAGCAATTCCCGAAAAGCGTGAGGTACAAAATTCGTTTATTTTAGGGAGTAGGGAGTAGGGAATAGAAAAGAAGAAAAACAACTATTCCTCAGTAACTTGAGAAACGCTATATTTTAATTTTTAACTTTTGATTTAAAACAAAGTGACCGACGATTTCAATAATAATTTGCCTCCATCTACTGAGATTAAAACGAATACAAAAAATACAGAAATTGGCTTATCATTAGCAAGTTTAAGAGAAAAAAAAATTAAACAAATTTGTGAGAATTTACGGCCTGGGCAACAACAAATGGCTGACTGGCAAGGAGGTCCTTTAGCAGTTTCAGCAGTTCCTGGGGCCGGAAAATCTTATGGTATGGCAGCAGCAGCAGCTTTAGCGATCGCTCGTTATCAGCTACATAGTAATTGTCAGTTAATTGTTGTTACTTTTACCCGTTCTGCAGCTAGTAATATTAAAACTAAAATTCGCGCACATTTAAAGGAATTATCTTTACCTCAAGGTAGTTTTATTGTTCATACTTTACATGGTTTGGCTTTAAGTATTGCCCTACGTCATCCTGAATTATCTGAGTTAGATTTAGAAAATACTACTTTAATTCTTCCTACTCCAAGCAACAGAATAACTCGCACTTGTGTAGAAAATTGGATTGCAAATAATCCCAGACATTATCAACTTTTAATTGAAGGAGTTCAATTTGATGGAGAAGAAACTGAACGTTTAAGAAGGCAGTCTGTTTTACGCACTGAAGTTTTACCTCAATTAGCTTGGAAAGCAATTCAACAAGCAAAAAGTTCTGGTCTTAAACCAGAAGATTTATGGCAATTACGAGACAAAATTAATGACCATTATCAAGTTGTGACTATTGCAGCTAATTTATATCAAATCTATCAGGAAATATTGAGAGAAAATCAATTAATTGACTATGATGAAATGATTTTGGCAGCATTGCGGGTATTAGAAAATGAAGGTGCTAGAAAAATGTGGCAAAATCAAGTTTTTGCAGTGTTTGAAGATGAAGCTCAAGATTCTACGCCTTTGCAAACTAAACTTTTAAAAAAACTGGCTAATTTAAGTGAAAATGATGATGATAATTCAGAAGATAATGGGATTTCTCAAGAACAGAAATTATCACAATTAAATAATCTCAATCTTATGCGTGTTGGAGACCCAAATCAAGCAATTAATTCCACATTTACTCCAGCAGACCCAATAGATTTTCGGCAATTTTGTGAAGACTGCGAACAATTAAATAAGTTGGCGACTATGGAACAAGCAGGTCGTAGTTGTCAAAAAATTATAGATGCAGCTAATTTTGTTTTGAAATGGGTAAATAATTCAGAATTAACAGGAATAGAAAAACCTTTTCGAGACCAAAATATTTATCCAGTAAATGATAATCCCTCAGCTACTGGTGGTGGTTTAGAAATATATCAACCTCGGGATATTTATCAAACACTTGAGTTGATGGGTAAACGTATAATTAATTTATTTAAAGAAAATCCCGATGGTAATTTGGCTGTATTAGTAAGGGAAAATAAACAAGGTAAATTTATTACAGATACTTTTTCTAATCCTGGAAAATATGGAATAGATATTGATTTAGGCAAACAAAATATTTCAATATATGATGTTTCTCAAGGAGCGCGTCACTCTCAAATTCCAGCAGAAATATTGGCATTAATGCAATTTATTGACCGCCCTCATTCCCCAGATTATTTAAAATCTGCTTTGAAAGTTTTAGGCGATCGACGCTTAATTCCTAAGCAAGATTATAATACTTTTGCCTCTCAACCAGAACAGTTTCTTTACCCTGGACCTCTCGATCCTTATCAATCAGAAAAGGTGCGTAAATGTCGCGATTTTTGTCGTAGTTTACTCAGGGCAAAATCAGAATTACCTTTATATCAATTAATTTCTTTTCTTGCTTTAACTTTAAATTATCAACAATCAGATTTAGCAACTGCGGATAAGTTAGCAGAAAGAGTTGCTAAACAAACTTTTGATAATAGTTCGATGAATTCTATTTTAGAAGTTTTAAGTGAAATTGTAGGTTCTGAGAGATTTGAACCTGTTGAAGTGGATGAAGATGCAGAGAAAAGTTATACTCGCCCTCGGCAACTTACTATTATTACTATGCATAAAGCTAAGGGTTTAGATTGGGATTATGTCTTTTTACCTTTTTTACATGAAAATATAATTCCTGGTAATTTACGAGTTTTGCCACAGGTGAATTTTTTGGGAGAATTTGACTTAGCTGAAGTGGCAAGGGCGCAAATTCGTGCCAGTTTACAAGGGCAAGATTTACCAGATATTTCTACTGCTTGGAAACAGGCAGGATATTTGAAGACGGCAGAGGAATTTCGGTTACTATATGTGGCTATGACTAGAGCAAAACGTTTGTTGTGGATGTCTGCTGCTAAGTTAGCTCCTTTTACTTGGAATAAACCAGACAATTTACAGGAGCAAAAACCTTGCCCAGTTTTACCTGTTTTAAAGACTGAGTTTCCTGATAGTTTCAGATAAATTTCAAGGGTGCATCTCAAGGCGTGAATAAAGCCAAAAATTTATCGCTTTTAGGCAACGGGCAACGGGCAACAGGCAATAGGCAATACAGATAAAAAAATTAACCTTTTTGACTCGAAAAAAGTGCTAGCTTTTTGGTCTAAAAAGTTAGTATTGAGGGCAGACAAAGGCAGAAAAATCAAGGGAAAACTCTTCTTCTTACCATGCATACTTTTTCAGGAGTAGGGGAGCGGGGGAGTAGGGGAGTAGGGGAGTAGAGAGTAGTTAGGAGAAACGAGGAATTAATTAGGAGATAGTTGGATATATTTGTCCCTTAATTTTTCTGCTATCCCCCTTGCCTTTTATGCTAAGTTTTTAAGGGTTTTCAACTGAAAACCAGGCACTTTTTTCGCTCCTTTAAATTCTAAAACTTTTATCTGTCAGTGCTTTGATATTTAATCAGCAAACCCTAAATATTTATAATTCCTACAATTAGATATAGATTAAAAGTTTTCTTTCTTCCCTGATTAACTTTTATAAAAAAAAATTAAAATTTATTGCTTTTGGGAGAAAATATAAAAATTTTACTGATAACTGATAACTGATAACTGATAACTGAAATGACCGGATATAACACAGAGGAAGTAGTAAAATTAATATATAGCAATCCTAAATCATTTGTGATAATTTTATTGCTTCGGTGTTTCTCCCATACCTGTCCCCTGTTCCCCATTCCCTATTCCCTAAAATCTACAATATCTCACAACTCAAATAAGATTGCTATAATTGATCTGACATTGAGAATAAAAACCCTATTTCCAAAATTCTATTGACAAGGCATATAGTATATGTAAGGATCTTTTAAACTTCTAAAATAGAAGGGATCGATAAATTATTGACTAGATAGGATTTTTTAATACATTATGCGTATCTACTTAACTCAAACTCCTGAATTAAGTAAGAGAATCTAAAGATTTGAGTAGTTATACTTCAATTTAACTCAAAAAAACAAATTTCTGTAAGTATTAATCACTATCGAATATCAAGTTTATTATCCTGGAAATTTATCCCATAATTAGCCGATAATTTTTAGAGTGATTTTAATCACATTAAAATTTGATGAAAGGTCACATATCATAAGGGAAAAATAGAAGATAATAATAGTAGGTTAAGAGAAGTTAGATAAAAGAATAACTTCTCTCTCAATAAAAACAATTTACTCTAATTTATTTACTGAAAAGTTATGTACACCCCCCTAATTAAAAAAGTAATAGCTAAAGCTTGTAATGTTAGTATCGATGAATGTGTAGAAGTTCAGAGATTAAAACTAGAAGTTCAAAGATTAACCCAGGAAAATCAAGAACTAACAGAACAATCACAACAATATCAAAAAGAAAATCAAGAACTGCAAAATAAACTAAATCAACTGAGAATGCAGTTAGCAACTCTCTCAGAAGAGTCCGCCCCTCTAAGCCACTCTTTACCTGCTAATTTCATATCTTCAAAAGAATCAACCAAAACAAAAGTTATTTTAGTTGATTCACCAAGTCCAGAATTAGAAGAAGACCGAGGTAAAGTTGTAGAGTTGCTAAATCAATTACCAAACGGTATGTGGCACGTTAAAGTTCAATCCGGAGTTCAAGTTATTCTTAAACCAGAAGCTCTACAAGTTTTAGCATAGTTTTCTTTGAAGAAGGAAGAAGGAAGAAGGCAGAAAGATAATATTCTGAAATGGTTAAAAATCTCTAAGATACTTTTATGTAGAGGTAGTTTGAAATAAAGGCATAAATTCAGCCCACCAAAATACTTATTTCTAATATAACTAGCCTTTACTCTAAATACAGCGTATTTCATATTATTAAGGTACACAAGTCGCGGGCAAGATGCCCGAACTGGAGATATTTTACCATTTATATTTGTACCTCATTTACCTGAAATATGCTGTATATTGATAAATAGATAACTGAACTTGATATTACCTATTGAATTTTCATAAAATCAGGTGATATTTTAGATACAAAAAATTTAGTAAACTGTTAATCATTGAGGCTATATATGACAATTTTTGGAAAGGTAATAAAGAATAAGTGAAAAGAAAAAAATACTCTAACTCATTAATATAAGAATCTGTATAAGACAAAGAAATAGGTTGTTAGAGCTGATTTATAAAGTAAATATTAAGAGGCTGAATTTTTCGCTATACTGTAGGTTTGGCGAGTTATCGTTCTGTAGACCCAAAATTCCGGAAAGCTAGGTTATTTCATTAATGGATAATTGATAACTGATAATTACCTCTGGTTAAAACCGTTACGGAATTGAATATAAGGAATATTATCTTTTTTTCCCCTTAAAAGGGGAGGCTTTAAACCAGAATCATTTAATTATTAATTATTAATTATTCGGTAATACCTTTAACTAAGTTTCTAAATCAGCTCTTATAGCAGTCGAAAGAAAGATTAGTAGGAAATATAAAAAATTTAAAACTCAAAAAACGCAAGATTTTTCCCGATATCCTAGATAACTAAAACCTTCTTCTTTATTTCTTCTTCCTTCTGTAATAAAAACTGCGACAATTCCACCTATCTATTGAACGGAAAAAATGCTCGACTCAATAAGTCGAACATTTCTTACTTTTACTGAATCAAAAGAATCAGAACGTAAGCATTTCCTGCGGAATGCTGCGCAAACAGCTATTAGCCATCAGCTAGAGAGCAATAATAACCTGTGCTTAAGGACGGGTTTTAAATGAATATAGACTTTAGAGCTGACTTTTGTAGTAAGATTTTTCTACCTCAGTCAATAAAGCTTTTATCGCTCATAAAAAGCAATAGCTGATAGCTGAATGCTGACGGCTGAATGCTTACATCAGAACTAATTATTTTGCGACAAAGAAAAACTTGGTTCACTAGCCACAGAATTAGTTTCAACAGTCTGAACCAAAACCGAGTTCAACATAGGAGTTTTAACAATAGTATTGTTAGCCAAAGTAAACAAAGGATTAGATAAAATTCCAGCTAAAGATGTTGCTAAAACAGACAAAATCAACCCTACTTGTAAAGGACGCATACCCGAAACATCCCAACGAATAGGAGGATAATTTTTAATTACATCCGACATTTCTTGCGGTTCTTTTACCACCATCATTTTCACCACACGAATGTAGTAGTAAATAGAAGCAACACTGGTAATTAAACCTAACAAAACTAACCAATATAACCCAGCTTGCCAACCTGCCCAAAACAAATAAATCTTGCCAAAGAAACCCGCTAATGGGGGAATACCACCTAAAGAAAGCAAACAAAGACTTAACCCCAAAGTTAATAATGGGTCTTTTTGATATAACCCTGCATATTCACTAATTTGGTCTGTACCTGTACGGAGAGAAAATAGAATCACACAGGTAAAACCACCCAAATTCATAAACAAGTAAATTAGCAGATAAAATATCATACTAGCGTAACCAGCTTCAGTATTGGCTAAAAGACCAATCATAATAAAACCCGCTTGTCCAATAGATGAATAAGCAAGTAGACGTTTCATACTGGTTTGGGCCAGAGCAACCACATTACCCAATACCATACTCAACACAGCAAGGGCAGTAAATACAAAATGCCACTGTTCCGAAACTAATGGGAAAGCAGTAACCAAAAGACGAATAGCTAAAGCAAAACCAGCCGCTTTAGAACCTACTGAGAGAAAGGCCACAACTGGAGTAGGAGAACCTTCATAAACGTCCGGAGTCCATTGGTGAAAAGGGACAGCAGAAATTTTGAAAGAAATACCAGCGATCGCGAATACTAAGGCAATAACTAGAGCTAGCGAAACACCGCCACTCGATCCATCAGCAAGACTAGAAGCGATCGCTGTTAACTGAGTTTCTCCACCAGACAAACCATAGAGAAGGGAAATGCCATAGAGAAAAACGGCCGAACTTGCGGCGCCAATGAGTAAATATTTTAATGCTGCTTCATTGGAGCGGGGGTCACGTTTTGTATAACCAGTTAATAGATAAGAGGAGATACTCAGGGTTTCCAGAGAAATAAAAATCATCACCAATTCATCTGCTCCAGAAAGGAACATTGCCCCTAAGGTAGCAGTGAGCAGAATACAAATAAATTCTCCTAGTGGAGTCCCAGTTTGTTCTATGTATGCCACCGACATCAATATAGTGGTAATTGCACACAGAGCAATGATACCTCTAAATACTACACTGAGGGCATCAGCATTAAAGCCTCCCAAGAAACCGATGGTATTTGTACTGTCCCATTGAGTATATAAGGCCACAATAGCGATCGATAAACCTAATATGGCTGCGTAGGGAGTCCATTTAGCAGAAGTACGTCCTACTATGAGGTCTCCAACGAGAACTACAAGTAGGGTAATTATAACTATTGCTTCTGGAAGGATAGTGCCTGCGTTAAGCTGGGCCGCAATGTTAGAGAAATCTATCATGTTAGATAATTTGAAATTTTTTGTGTAAGTAACTAAGAATTTTGGCTGATTAATAATCCTTTACAGTAGAGGATTGTAGCGTGTATCCAGAGATTTTTTGGTTTTTTATTAGGTGAGGAAGAAAAAACCAAATTTTTCTAAATTATTGAAGAAGGAAGAAGAAAGAAGGAAGGAAGGTATCCCCCCTTGCCCCCCTTTGAAAGGGGGGAAGAAAAAACGGATGGGGACTCAAACCCCAACTAATTGTAAACACCGTGTAGACGGCGGGGGTTAATTCTTTGTCGTCAGAGAATATTTACTACTCCAGGAATTACGCATTTTTATGGTTAAAACACTATATATACCATAGTGCTATAGTTTTTATCTACTATATGTAGTGTCTTTATGTAATTCCTGAACTCTCTATTTTTGGTTAACTAATCCTAGCAAGATGTACGAAATTTCAAAGGATACAATTTTTTTCTAGTGACAATAAACAAATTGACCCTACTCCCCTACTCCCCTACTCCCCTACTCCCCTACTCCCTTTTTCTCAGCGTGACAATAAATTGACCCAGGGGTAGAGGGGTATTAAACCCAAAATAAAAACATAAATTTTAACTTCTAAGTCTTAACTAATATCTAGTATGACACTGCAAAGTCTACTTAATAAAATTTAATGAACTAGGAGATACCTTTGTTAAGGGATAAAAAAAAGATGATATTTAAGGTCTTCTGTTAACTATATAGCTTATTGCTGAATATTGACAGGTTCATTAATAATCAAGACTTTCAGGCATTTTATTCAAAAGATTTAGTCAGAATATTTGTGAATGACTCTACAAGGGATAGCCTACTCAAACAGACTTTACTTGGTGTCTACTAGCTAATCATAACTGGCAGTTTTCAATGAACCGGACTGGTTGATTTTTTCTAGCCATGCTAAATTAAAAATGTAAGTCATATAATAAAAGAGGAAAAAAAAATGTCCATGATGAACAAAAATTCACCAAAAAGCCTAGTTAAATTAAATGAAGTTCATAAAGCCAATATAGAAAAAAGATTATCTCATCGCCTGGAAGCAGCTAGAGCTAAAGGAAATCAAAATTTAGTTAAAGCTCTGGAATCTGAAAGAAAATTACTGGATTAAATAAGTTTCTTTAAAGCCTAATCTAGTTAATAGTAATTTTTCCTAATGTTGATTAGTTACTTGAAAACCCACATTCCGCACTTCAAGTTGTCATATCAAAATTAGTATAAAACTTATAGCTTGCTTAGGTATTTATACTATATAAATTATCTTCATTTACCGAAATATTGGGTTTAAAGCCTCCCCCTTTTAGGGGGATGAAAAAAATTCAATGAGCGTATTTTCGTTTGATCCGGCTTTAGTCGGAGGTACTGATAACTGATAACTGATAACTGATAACTGAAATGACCTCGATCGGGAGTCAAATTCTCAGTTAAATATTAAGCATAAATACTTACTCAATCCTTGACTCCTATTGGCCAGTATAATTTTATTCTGACTTCTGACTTTTGACTGTAATGAAGTGCGTCTTACATTCTGTTAGCGGAGCTTTGCGTCAGCAAGGAAACCTCGCCAATTAGCACTCGATGCATGACTTATATTTTTATGCTACATTTTGTCGTACTAAATATAGGTTAAAACCCCGTTTCTTCGAGAGGCGGGGTTTTGCATATTTTCGCAAAATAATTTTTAAGAAATTTCTCGAACTATTGGCTGTCCATCCTGAAGTTCTCCCACTAATATTACATCTGCAACCCCTACAAATAAACCATTTTCCAAAACGCCAGGAATATTATTTAAACTTTTTTCTAATTCAGCAGGGTTATCAATAGAATTAAACTTAACATCAATCACCAGATTACCCTCGTCGGTAACTACAGGTCCAGCTTTCTTCACACCCATCCGCAGTTCTGGTTGACCACCAAGTTTTTCAATTGCCCGAATTACAGGAGTTACTGCCATCGGTATAACTTCTACCGGGAGCAAAAAAGTAGAACCCAACCTATCTACTAATTTAGAACTATCTACTACTACAATAAACTGTTCTGCCAAACAGTCCACAATTTTGTTAAACTAAGCCAGGCAAGTTACCCTACCCGACTCGTCTTCAGAACCGTGCGTGAGACTTTCACCTCACACGGCTCCTCTCCTAAACGTCCCTTGTCATGGGCACATCCCTCCCTTA
>JAXHSW010000067.1:0-40914 GCA_034190295.1 Cyanobacteriota bacterium
TCCCTGTTGCCTGTTGCCTGTTGCCTGTTGCCTGTTGCCTGTTGCCTGTTGCCTGTTGCCTGTTGCCTGTTGCCTGTTGCCTGTTGCCTGTTGCCTGTTGCCTGTTGCCTGTTGCCTGTTGCCTGTTGCCTAAAGCAATAAAACTTTGTACCTCATCAACTAGAAAACTGCTGTAAATTATTGCTCATATAGCAATCCTAAATAGGTTGCGACAAATCAAAAAGTAGAAAAAAAAACTGAAACTTCCGCCTGTTGCCTTTCGGAGCTGTTGCCTGTTCCCTAAAAGCGGTAAGATTTTTATACACGAATAAAATAGGATTGCTCATAGCTTTTGCTCTTTTGTGTTTTAATTTTTGTAGTAATACCTTAATTTCTTGAAAATAATCTTCAAGCAAGAAAATCAATTTTATCTATGGAATGTTTTGTTTTTAGTTTTGCTTCCATCCATACATTCTAAGATTATTAAAATTAACTGTATCAATTTCAAATTTTTCAAGATAGTTTGCCAGCTTAAAATCTTCAGTTAATACTAAATATTTTCCTTGTGCTAAACTGATAATTCCACTGTCAGTTAAACCATATTTGGTAAACTTTTCCACTTGAGTTGCGGTATTACTTTCGACATAAAATTAATCCCATTCAGTTACTGGTTTTGCAAGAAATTCTAGAGATTGAGAACGTTCAGGTTCTCTCAGTTGATTAATGAAATTACTCACTTCGGTGATAATATTAGGAGTAACAACAATTTTTGAAAAATACGATATGATTTCTACTAATACATCGTAGTCTTCTGGTAAAAGTTGTTCGGTACGGTTAAATTTAGAAATGCGCTTTTTATTAACTGAACCTACAAAGAATAAAAGTAGAATATTCGTATCAACTATAACTCCTTTTTGTTTGTATTTGCCAAACAATTTGCGAATATAATCTCTCATAATTCACGGATTTTTATTGATTCAACTTCAAAAGTAGCAGGTATTGTTAGTTTGATTATAGGGGCGTTCGCGGAGCGTGGCGTCAGCCGTATCGCTTTTGTTATGAGTCAGGCGATCGCCTGTTTTATCTATGCTAATATTGACCTAATTTTTGGTGTGAGAATTTATCATCCTAATTCTTGAGCAGTTTAATACCATTCTTACATAATTATTTCTACATTTTGCAGCGCTTCCTGATAGGTTTCTCCATCAGCATTATCCGATTATAATCAAAAAATCTGTTACATTCGCTACACATTTTCTTAATTGGATGACTATACTTGATAAGTATAAAATTATGATTAGTATTATATAAAAACTATAGTGCTATAATAAAAATGACTACTATTACAACTAGAGAAGCTGCTTTTTTATTAGGTATCTGTTGTCAACGGGTAAGAGTTCTACTTTCTCAAGGTAGAATTAGAGGTGCTTATAAGCATAAAGGATTTTGGCAAATTCCTGTTTATGGGGAGCGGAAAATGCCTGTAGTCGTACCAGGTACAAGAGGTCCGAAAGGTATTTGGTGTCATCAGGAACGAAAGAAACCGACGATAATTCATGTCAATCAACAGAAAATTAAAAAAAATGGCAAGAGAATCAAGCACGATCCTCTAATGACTCCCGATCAATTGAAACCAGTAGTATCTGTGAAGCAGAGAAATCGTAATGACTTAGGTTATCAAATAGTTCTTGAAGGTCGGTGTCGTATAGTTTATAAACCCTATCAACCTTTAGCTAGACCGCCGAGAAGCCTCACACCATAATTTTAAAGAGGAGTGTGAGATGAATCGGCGACCAATTGAATAGGTTCGATGCCGATTCAATTTGCTGCCCATCCCAGCAGAAGCTTTCGCCCTGGTTAAAAAACTTGTATGATTATATTGCTATAACCCCGGAAATTTTCCACCATGCGCACTGCCTACCAATATAAATTAAGGCCAAATAAAGAACAGTTAGCCACAATAGAAATGTGGTTGGAATTGTTGCGTTGGCAGTACAACTATCGCTTAGACGAGCGGTTCTCATGGTGGTCAGAAAACCGTTGTCCAGTTAACGCTTGTCCCTTGGTCATGCCAATTCCTCAACTAAGAGAGCATCCAGATTATTACTCTCAAAAAAAAGATTTGGTCAATACCAAAGACAAGTTTCCTGAGTATAAGCTAATTCATTCTCAGGTTTTACAGGATTGCATAAAACGGGTAAAACTTGCCTTTGACAGATGGTTTCAGGCAGATAAAAGTGGACATAAATTAGGTAAACCAAGGTTCAAAGGAAAAGGACGTTATCGTAGTTTTACTTATCCTCAAATCAAGCAAGACTGCATTCAAGAAAACAAGATAAACTTGCCAAAAATAGGTAATATCAAGTTGATTAAACATCGGCCTTTACCTGATGGTTTTCAAATTAAAACAGTAACTATTAGTCGTAAAGCTGATGGTTATTATGTGACTTTATCCCTAGAAGACAAATCAATTCCAACTTCGATAATTGAAGTGGAACCTAAATTAAAAAATACTCTGGGAATCGATATGGGGTTGAAGGAATTCTTAGTAACAAGTGAAGGAGAATCTGTTCCAATACCTCAATACTATCGAAAATCTCAGAAGCGATTAAAAACTTTGCAAAAACGTTTATCTCGAAAGAAAAAAGGTAGCAAAAGGTGGTTGAAGGCTATCAAAGCTGTAGCAAAACAACATAAAAAAGTTGCTGATAAACGTAAAGATTTTCATTTCAAAACAGCCAATGAATTGTTATCAAAAGCGGATGTTATCGCCCATGAAAACTTAAACATTAAAGGGCTAGCAAAGACCCGTTTGAGTAAATCAATTAACGATGCTGGATGGGGTCAATTCCTGTCTATTTTGACTGTCAAAGCCGAAAATGCTGGACAGAAAACTATAGCTGTGAATCCTCAAAATACCAGCCAAGATTGCTCGAATTGCGGTGAAAAAGTCCCCAAAGAATTAAACATACGAACTCATTCTTGTCCCCATTGCCGTGTTGTGATTGACCGCGACTTGAATGCAGCAATAAATATAAAAAATAGGGCGGCAGGGCATTCCGTCCTTAAAGCTCGTGGAGTTCGACGGGGTACCGGGACTGCGAAACGAGAAGCCCACACTATAGCTTCAGCTTAGTGTGGGAGTATGTCACAGGATGCTTGGTGATTTCTAGCTCATGCTGGGCGATCGCTCAAAAATTATTCATAAATTATGCCAATATTGAGTATGTTTTTGGTGTCGGAATTTATCGTCCTAATTCTTGAACAGTTTCTATCCATTCTTGCATAATTATTTCTACCTGAATTGCAGTGCTTCACAATATATGCTATTTATAAGGTAAATTTTAATGGTAAAAAATGCCAACTGTTCTCAGATTTGAAGGATATCGCTTTTACTTCTATAGTCATGAACCAAACGAACCACCACATATTCATGTTGATAGAGATAATCTTTCTGCCAAATTTTGGTTATCTTCTGTATCTCTAGCTAAAAATATTGGGTTTAGTCCTAAATAGTTAAGAAAAATTCAATCAATTGTCGAATTTAATCAACAAATTTTTTTGGAGAAATGGGATGAGTATTTCAACACCTCAAGCTGATGAGCGAGTTAAAAATGTACAAATACAAGAGGATACTTTCAGTGTTGAACTGATGGATGGACGTACTATTACTGTTCCTTTAGTTTGGTATCCTCGTCTATTAAAAGCAACTTATGAACAACTACAAAAATGGGAAATATGTGGTGGTGGTTATGGTATTCATTGGGAAGAAATAGACGAAGATATTAGCACTGAGGGATTATTAAGAGGTGCGCCTGCTCCTGGTAGTCAATTACGTTCGTTGGTATGAAATAGCAGGTATTTTTAGTTTGATTATAGTGGCGTTCGCGGAGCGTGGCGTCAGCCGTATCGCTTGTGTTATGAGGAAGGCGATCGCCTGTTTTCTCTATGTCAATATTGACTTAATTTTTGGTATCGGAATTTCTCGTCCTAATTCTTGAGCAGTTTCTATCCATTCTTGCATAATTATTTCTACGTTTTGTAGTGCTGACTGATAGGTTTTTTCATCAGCAATACAACCTGGTAACTCTGGAACTTCTGCTATAAATGCTCTTGTTTCTTGACTCCAGTAGAGGATTATTTCGTAGTGTAGCATTGGCTTAATTTTCTAGACGATATTTGATAATAACTGTAGGAATCTTATGAGGCTTATTGTCGTAAACTATAAGAGTTTCAAGATTTTTGGGCAAGTTGATGTATTTTTTGTAAAGTATTGCACAGAGAATTAAAATCTCTTTTTCGTTGAGATAGAGGGACTAATATCTGTGAAGCAAGTATAACAAAACGATCTGCTTCCGAAATAGATATTCCGCCTTGCTGGAATTGTTTAGCTAAAGTTTCAGTCTTACTAATTAAAGTCTGCTCATCTAGATGTACATTAAATGAGGAATATTTCTTACAAACTAAGATTGCATCTAGACAAATAGGGCTTTTGGCTGCTGTCTTCGAGGTTGCTGCGCGTAACTCACTATGAACAGGATGTGCTGCAACAATAACCATTCCGGCAATTGTAACGGCTTCGCAAATCGCAGCCCAGCCCTCTACTTTAGAGTGATGGAAACTGAATACTAACACTCCATCATCCTTTAGTACACGCTGACACTGAGAAAAAACTGAAGCAAGTTGTCTGGCAAATATATGAGGACTTTTATCCTGGACTTCTCCTCGGTCTGATGAATCAGGCTTGGCAAACTCTGGATAGTGGTCTTTGAGAACAGGAGATAACCATGCAAAAAAGAAATCGCTTAACTCGCTGTAATGAATAAAATCGAAATAAGGTGGGTCAGTAACAACTGCATCAACTGATTTTGCGGGTAAGGGTAACTCTGAACTATTACCATTTATTACCATTAGGCTATTTTCTCTACTATCAAACTGTTCCCACGTTTTGACAGTCTGAACATTAACAGGTTGACTTGATACAGGTTTGTGAGCGACTTTCTGCTTAACATTTGAGTTGCGCTGAAAATCAATTTCAAAAGGATAGTCAAGATAGCGTTTTGCCCGCATTAGACGCGACTCAAACAGGGTGCTGAAAGTACCACTGCTTTTATTCGTTCCCCATATTGAGTTTTCTAGGGGAGTACGCTCAGGCTTTAATATATGATTTGAGAAGGTATGTCGTACAGCACCAGTACCTTCGCCCTTGAAACTGCAAAACAAGCTATTGAACTCCAAAGTGCTAGAAAACAGACATAATATTTGCTCCTGAATAGCTCGATCTTCTATCTCAAGGATACTGCGCAATAGAAGTCCAAGACATAATAACTGTCTAGAATTAAAAAAGTCGCGCCAGTAAGTATAGTTATAGCTACGAGCTTGGTCGGTATTATGTCCTGGTCTAACTTTCAAAGTCGGCAGTGGCAATTTCTCAGACTGTAGCCTTGCTTCAGCCTCAGCATACAATAATAAATCTTCCTTTCTAACCCGAAGGTAAACTTTCTCACCGCTTGGACGTAAGGCCATAATAGCATATAACAGATGTGTCGGTGGCTTGCCATTAGACGGCAAAAGGTCTTTAATCCGGTAGCGGGTACCATCTTTTGCAGTTATGTATTGACCGGATGCGGGTCCTTTTTGAGGGTTAAATGAATACTGACAATGAGGACATATAAGGTCTGTTGCGTCATACCTATTTTCAATTACACCCCAACAGTTCGGACAAACAATCTGAGCTTTCGGCTTTTTCTTAGGATAAGCATTTTTTGAGAACACATACCGAGAAAAAAGCGGAATGGTTTCACCTGTTGGGGTAACGACAGTCTTAACCCAGAAAAAGTAAAGCACTGGTATCAATTTGCCAGTCTGTGGGTCTCTAGTCTGATAGTAGTGGCGAATATCAGAAGCAATTTTCTGTTCAAGAAGAGCAAATGTAGCGCGAAGTTGTGTTTCTGAAACTCTGGTAAATGCTTGACGAACAAGAAAAGTGCTTATAGGATTAATATCACAACCGATAGCCTTAGCCCCGAGCTTAACTGCTTCTCCTAGAGTTGTCCCACTTCCCATGAATGGGTCGAGTACCACTTTGTTAGTGAATTGATGGCTTTTATAGAAATTCTTCCAAATATTAGTATCAGGCGAACTCAAAGCTGCTAAAGTAATGCCACGAAATACACTTCCCAAGCGGGTTGCCCACCATTTATGAATATGATATATTGGACGATTAATCTCCTTGCGCCAACTCTCTCGCTCTGCTAATTGGCTAATTTCAAGGATAGGAAAGTTACATTCAACTGCCGTAGTTGCATGGGGTGGAATCAATGGAAGTTGTTTAATGCTTGGATTCATTACTCATTGCCTTCCATACTTTCATCAATACCTACCATTGTTACAAGCCTTGAGCCTTGGCTAGTGAGCCTATATGCTATAAATTTATGTTCGTTTCCTGTGTTGGGATTAGGACGCATCTGGGCCTTAAGTTCGTTAGTCTCCAAGTCAAAGCAGTAGCCTACTACTAGAGTGTCTGCCTCAAAACGACTTAACCGACCGACTTCTTGAAACCTAGAGTCAGCATCCATACTATCAGGTACAATGAGAGTCATTAAACCAGTTGTTCCTTCGGTTAGTGCAAAAGGTGTCGGGGCAACATACATTTTGCGATCGCGAATCATAATATCTCCATAACTCCCAAAACCTTTTATGCTCTTATTCTTGTGAACATAGTTGTGTTCTGCATTCAGAAAATCACCGTGACAGATTACTAGATCGATTACGGGATAATGTCGGTTTCCGTTAACTTTATCTGGATAAACTGACAAATCAGCAGGATAACGACCAAAGACATAAAAGATTTGCCTTCCGTTGTGATAACCAGTTGGAACTTGGCTGTTGCAATCGTAGTCACGTTCACGACCAGGCCAAGCTAAACCTTTAACCTCATAACCTTCAGTTGACTCGACCAAGCAGAAATCTGGGTATTTATTCCTCCCTGACTCCTCAAAATAAAGTGGTATATTTTGCAAACGTTTTTTAAACCAGTTTTGAAAATGAAATTCTTTATCTTTACGACTTACAGATTCGATTAGTTCACCTCCCTGGACAGCTAACACGCACTGCTCAAAAACATCAAAGCAGGTTGTATTTGTCATCTAGATTTTCCTTTTTTCAAATTTTTTTCCAATACTAACTTCATTGAATACTTTACTACAAATTTAATCTAATTGCTATGTACATTTTTATTATGTCTGATTGAATATCTAATCAACTAGAGGATCGCCTCCTTTATCTATATCAAGATTGACCGTTTTTTTGGTGTAGGAATTTCTCGTCCTAATTCTTGAGCAGTTTCTATCCATTCTTGCATAATTATTTCTACATTTTGCAGTGCTGACTGATAGGTTTCTCCATCAGCTATACAACCTGGTAATTCTGGAACTTCTGCTATAAATGCTCTTGTTTCTTGACTCCAGTAAAGGATTATTTCGTAGTGTAGCATTGGTTGAATTTTCTAGATGATATTTGATAATAATTGCACGAATTTGTTTGACTTGATAGGCTTTTGCTTGTGAGTCTTTGGGTTGAAAATTTCTATTAAGTTCAGTACCATTTTTTGCTTAATAGTTTAACTAGAATGGTTTCCTGATTGTTACTTAAATAAAAATACTGATATTTAGAACGATAATTTATTGAAAAATCAGTATTTATACTATTTTTGATAGAAAAACAAAGTGAAATAATAAACAAATATGAACTTAACCGTAGTTCGCAAAAATCAATAAATTAGACATAAAATTTATGGCGATTTTAGTACCAGATAATTTGAACACTTTACCTCAAAAACTTACACCAGGTGAAAAAGCATTAACAGATGCTTTGTGTGCAATTCTTGACGATAAGTGGACTGTGTATGTTCAACCTTACTTAAATGGTTTACGACCTGACATTATCATATTTTGCGAAGATGCTGGTATGGGAATTTTTGAAGTTAAAGATTGGAATTTAGATGCTTATCAAATTCAAGGCAATAAGAAAGAAGGATATAAGTGGCAAGTTCGTGCCCAAGATACTGGTAAGTGGGTAAGTCTTTGCAATGAAGACTGTCCTTTAAAACAGGTGGATAAGTATCGCGATTCTATTTTTAAATATGAAATACCTATTTTAGGTTCTAAGAAAATACTTGACAAAGGTATCTACAGTTTAATTCAACCTTTTGTTTATTTTCACAAACATAAAACTGCTGATATTAAAAGGCGAATAGGAACTATATTAGATGAATATTCCAATGCTTTTGGATGGGATGATATTGAACCTAAAAATCTTAAACAACTCCTAAAAAAACGTCGTCTGAAACACGGTTCTAAATTTGCCAATTTAATGCAGGAAATAGGATTAGCAGATCGTTTAGCTAACGCACTAGCTTTACCTAAACATGGCATGACAAGTGTTGAACATTTGCTTAACCTGACTAAAAAGCAACGGAAAATACTAAATAAGGAAAAAAACTCTCGTGGTACTAGAGTTAAAGGTGCTGCTGGTTCTGGAAAAACATTGTTGTTAGCTCACAAAGCAGCAAGAGCAGCTTCAGAAGGAAAAAGGGTTCTTGTAGTTTGCTTTAATATTACAATGGTAAATTATATTCAGGACTTAGTAAAACGTTTAGCTCGTTATTATGGTGAACAAAATGATAATCAAAATTGCTATCGTAAGATTGAAGTAGGTCACTACCACCGTCTTTTTAAAGATGAAAATTCATCAGAGGACGAGATAACCGATGAAGAGAAAATTGATGATAAAAATAGAAGCGTAGATAATCGAAATGATAAAACACCTGTAGATGTATTACTCATTGATGAAGGTCAAGATTTTCAACGTGCTTGGGTTGATGATTTATTAAGTATTTGTCAAGAAAACTATGAGTTTATGTTTTTTGAAGATCGTCGGCAAAATATATATGGTCGTGAAGAAATAAAGGCAGAAGCAATGCCAATTAGAGGTCGTCCTGTAGAACTTAATGAGTCTTTTAGAATCCCAGAACAAACAGCAAAATTAGCTAATTTTCTTGCTAATTATACTCAACTAGAAATAGAAGATAATGTCGAATCAATAAAACTACTTCAAGGTGATTTTTTCGTGCGAAACTTCTGGTTTAATGGTACATATAAAGAATCAATTGAGGCTTTAAAAGTAGACGTTAAAAATTTAATTAAAGATGGGAATAATGCTCGTGCAGACATAGCTATTCTAGTTTGCTCTGTAGAAGATGGATGGGAAGTATGTGAAGCTTTAAAACAACTCAATCTACCTTACCAGTCTACTTTTGAGTCTCAAGAAGAAAATGAGGCACTGAAAAAAAATTGTGCTGGAGATTCAAAAAAGACAATAGAATATATGGTTAATCAAATAAGGCGGGGGTACAAAACTGCTTTTTGGATGCAAGGTGGAAAGATAAAGGTTGCTACTATTCATAGTTTCAAAGGATGGGAATTAACTAATATATTGGTGCTTTTTAACCCTGATGAAAAGCTACAAAATGAACATAGCAAAGAGCTTCTTTATACGGCGATAACCAGAAGTCAAGAATGCCTTACTATTTACAATGCTAGCTCTTTGTTTAAAGATTTTGGTGATGCAGCTATTTCAGAAGGTTGTATTGAAGCACATCCCATGTATCAAAAATAGGTATACAGCCTATTCCATGTAAGTGTGGTACAGTGATTTTAGTAGATTTGATTAATAAGAATGAAAACTTTATTCCATACTTCAAAAACTATTTAAAAATTTATTATTACTGTACCTCATAAACCTGGAATCCGCTGTAACTCAGGGATATTGATATAATTTAAAAAGGGCAGACAAAATGCCTACCCATAAATTATCACTCTATCTCTTCTATCCTGATAGTCATCAGATTTAGAGAGGGCGATAAAAACAGAAAGAATACTAAGAGAAAACCCCGATTTTAAGCCAGAGAAATTTTCTATAGACTTGACGTTTTTAAGAGCTGTAAGGTTTGAAGAAGAAGCTCAAACTTACGCCGAGTTTGTCAACGATGCAATATAAATTGGTCTGAGAGTACAGGAGGAAATGAAAAATTTATAGAATTGGAGTTAGAGAGATTCTATTTAATACCCTAATATTTTTCCAATTTCCTCTAATACTTCAGCTAAAAAAGGAGCATCTGATTGAAAAACATTTTCCTCACTACCATCATGTTTATGATGAGGAAAAGTCGCCAGATTTAATTTTCTGTGATGTTCTGTATTGTCATAGCGAAAAATTAGATTATTCTCTGAACTCATATATTGATAACTATACATTTTCCTATCAATGAAGATTTATACATAAACAAATTCTCGAAAATGTAGCAATGAATTATCTTTAAAAGTTATGTTGCCTCTAATAAAACCTTCATAAAATCCCCTTTTGTCTGATTCAATATTCAATGACTTGACTATTACTGAAGATTGAAATAATAACTGAATCTCTTGAAAATAATCTTCAATCAACAAAATCAATCTCCTCTATAGATTCTTTTGTTTGTTGTAAATGTGCCAACATTCGATATTCTCCAATCCATTCATCAAAGTCAAAACTATGGGATAATTCATCATTATTAAAGCGGGTGATAAATTCCTTTGTTGATAATTGATACTTAGTTTCAAACTCCTGTAGACGTTCTTCTGTCTTTTTAATTCCTGCTTTGACACTCTTTAATCTTTCCGACAAAGCACTTTGAATAATTCGTCTGAGGGAATCTGGATCTTTTGACCTGAGTTTTAGTTCAGCCATTATCTTTTTTGATATTTTTAGTTATATACTACTAATAAATAATTATAGGGTATTCAACAAATGTAAGGACGTTGCATGCAACGTCCTTACGGGTTGGAGGAATTTACATTAATAAACCTACTACATTGTTTCGATCATTTTCCCATTTGATAGGGTTATTAATAATATATTTTCTTATATTTTCTAGAGATTTATCATCACGGATAATCTTTTCATAAAATCTTTTTTGCCAACCAAAGGATGAATAGTTATTTGAGTTACACCAATTAGTAACGGCAGATTTGTACGACCGGATAATTGCACTTAAACTGCCTGCTTTGGGAGATATTTCTGACATTACTCTGGAGATATCATATTCCGTAGAGACATTACACTTAACTTCTGTAGTTTTAGATTCTTTTGTACTACTATCAATAATTATAATTCCATGTAGATGATTTGGCATAATTACATATCGATCTAAATACACATCTTGTTTAGAGTGAATGGGAATATTGTGCCAAAATTGTTGTGCTATTTTGCCAATGTTTGATAGTTGCATTTTACCTTGAGTAATGTTTCCGAAAAAGTTTTCTCGGTTGGAGGTACAAATTGTCACGAAATACCAGCCATTTTCGGCATAATTCTATGGCAAGCGGGTAGATTTTCTGCCACTTTTTCCTTCAAAATATTCGGTATTCATTATATTTTTTATTATTTCAGGTTTGTGAATACTGCTGTTTATATTATATTCGGTAAAATTTCCACAATGTAGGGAATGCAAGGTTGATAATTTGGTGGTTATTAATATCATTATACAATTTGGTAATAATAAACATTTTAGAGACCTTATTGTAATATTTTTTTTGTAAAATTCCCACAACGAATGTAGGGACGTTGCATAACAAAAATGCGAACGTCCCTACGGTGGAAATAACAAATATTACGGTGTGAACAATAAACCTACTACTCTATTCCTTCTATCCTATCCTCCACTTGCTGATACAACTCCCGCAACCGATCCAAATTACTCTCACTGGTCTCCCAATAACCGCGACCATTCACTTCCAACAATGTAGTTACCATCTTGCGGAATGAATGGGGATTCAAATTCAACAACCGCTGCTGCATCTCCTCATCTTTAATAAAGGTCTCGTTCACATCCTCATAAACCCAATTATCAACAGCACCAGCAGTAGCACTCCATCCCATAGTATTCACGAGACGCTTTGACAACTCCCGCACACCTTCATAACCATGAGACAACATTCCCTCATACCATTTCGGATTCAACATTTTAGTCCGCGCATCCAAACGTACTGTCTCAGACAAAGACCGTACCTGAGCATTTGCTGTTGTTGTATCCGCAATATAAGAAGATGGTTTTTTCCCATCACCCCGGAGACTCGCCACAATTTTAGTCGGGTCTGAATCAAAATAGTGACTTACATCAGTCAAACTAATCTCTGACGAATCTAAATTCTGGAAAGTCGCCTCAGTAGTTTTCAACGCTGACTCAAATACTTTCCGGTTATCCTCCATCATTCCGGGGTTATCAGAATTAAAAGCAAACGACTTACGTTTCAAATACATCTCCTGTAATTCCGACTCATCTTCCCAGGTACTATTTTCCACCGCCAAATTAACATTAGCAGCATAAGAACCCGAAGCATTAGAAAATACTCGTGTTGCAGCTTGCCGTAAATTAATTCCCATATCTTCAGCTTGCTTGAGAGCGTGCTTCCGAACAAAATTCATCTCTTCCGGTTCATCTGCTTCTGCCGCCATTTTCACACCTTTATCCAAAAGATTCATTTGATTAATAAATAAATCCCGGAATACACCAGAACAAGTAATCACTACGTCAACACGGGGACGACCCAATTCCTCCAATGGAATTAATTCCAACTTATTCACCCTACCCAAAGCATCAGGTACAGGTTTCACTCCTACCATCCACATTACCTGGGCGAGAGATTCACCGTAAGTCTTGATATTATCAGTTCCCCACAACACAACAGCAATAGTTTCTGGATATTTTCCATCATTCTCTTGCATTTGCCGTGCCAATAAACGGTCAACCACAATTTTTGCAGACTTAACAGCAGCAGCGGTAGGAATAGACTGGGGGTCGAGGGCGTGCATATTCTTACCAGTAGGCAAAACATCGGGGTTCCGAATAGGGTCGCCACCAGGTCCGGGTAAAATATATTCCCCTTCCAACGCTCGTAACAAAGAACCTAATTCATTATCAGCACAAACCTGCTCTAAGCAAAATTCCAAATATTCAAACAGAGGTTTAATAACTTCCGCATCAACATCCGGAAAACCAGCTTCATCCAAAGCTTCTATCCAAGGTGCTTTTTTCCTCATGTTGAAGAAATTGAGTTTGCTCACCATAGAAACTCGACCATCAGCATCAGTTTGTTGGTGAACTAAGGCAGCTACAGCACTGCGAGTCGCTTCAACGATTTTTTGCAGTAACTCAACATCTGCCAGAATACCCTTATTATTATTTTGGTAAAGTTCCTCAATATCGCGGTTGAGACTATTAGCAATAATTCGAGGTAAACCAGTTATCCCTTCCTCTTCTCTGTCTAGACTAGCAATATTTACCAAAGTAGCGATCGCCTCTTCAGAACTAGGAGGTTTACCAATAATATGTAAACCGCAAGGCAATAACCGGGACTCAATTTCCATCAGTCTACGATAAACATCCCCAACAATATTATCTCGTTCTTCAGCGGTCAACTCTTGAGCATCTTTTTCTGGCAGAATAATATCTTGGTCTAAGTTAACTATCCGGCATTTATCCATGATGGTGTTGACAATAGGAATACCTCGTCCGCTATCCTTCAAAGTTTGATAGGAACCGATCAACTCGCTCAATTCCTGCAAACCTTTATATAAACCAGCATTTTCTGCAGGGGGAGTTAAGTAAGAAATAGTCTCAGCATAACTCCGACGTTTAGCAATAGTAGCTTCGCTAGGATTATTCGCTGCATAATAATAGATGTTGGGAGTACTACCAATGAGATTATCTGGATAACAGTCTCCAGACATTCCTATTTGTTTACCAGGCATAAATTCTAGAGAACCGTGAGTACCGAAATGCAGTACCGCATCAGCTTTCCAAATTTGTTCTAAATAGGTATAGTAAGCAGCAAAACCATGATGGGGACTTGCGGAACGGGAGAATAATAACCGCATGGGGTCGCCTTCATAACCAAATGTTGGTTGTACCCCGATAAAAAGGTTTCCGAAACTTTTACCGTAGATTAATAAGTTTTCGCCGTCGCTATTCAGGTTCCCTGGAGGTGGTCCCCAATTTTCATGCAACCTTTCCGAGTATGGTGTCAGACGTTCATATTCTGCAACTGACATCCGGTGAGCAATATTCAACTCCGGACTTTGATATTGAGCAGTAGCATCGTGAATAACTTGCTTCATCAATTCTTCTGCTGAGTCTGGCAAGTCTTGGATATCGTAACCGTTACCTTTTAGTGCTTTTACTACTTCATAAATAGAACCAAATACATCTAAATATGCAGCAGTACCAACATTTCCTTTATCTGGTGGGAAACTGAAAATGGTAATGGCAACTTTTTTGTCGAGTTTTGGTTTACGTCTGAGACTTGCCCATTTTAGAGCGCGTTGAGCAACAGCTTCGATCCGGTCTTGGAGAGCGATCGCTTTTCCAGTTGCTCCATCACGACCAGACATAATAATTGGTTCGATCGCTCCATCCAATTCTGGAATGGCTATTTGCAAAGCTACTTGTATGGGGTGCAGACCAAGTTCGCTTTCTTCCCATTCTTCGGTAGTTTGGAAAACCAGAGGTAGAGCAACCATATATGGTCTGTTCAACCGTTTCAACGATTCAATAGCTTTCGGATGGTCTTGTCTAGCAGGTCCACCAACCAGTGCAAAACCTGTTAGAGAAATTACTGTATCTACTAATGGTGTAGGTTCAACTCCTTTAGCAGCAGTTTCCCAAAAATAGGCATCGACTGGTTTGGAAAAATCTAACCCTCCGGCAAATACAGGTACAACTCGCGCTCCCATTGCTTCCAATTCTTGCAACATGGCAACATAGTGAGCATCATCTCCCGTAACTAAGTGGGTGCGCTGCAATACTAAACCAACACAAGGAGCTAGGGGGTCTTTCAAATCTTCAGAAATATCTTTGCGGTTGTTATACCAGGTGAGATATTCCTTAACATCCTCAAACATTTTTGGTGCTAGGGGATGCCAAACACCCATATCTGGGTAAACTACTGGATCGACATATTCCAGAGAACTTTTTTTCTTGTCTTTTAAAACATATTTATCTGCCAACATCAGCAGGAAGTTTTCCAAGTTTTCCGACGAACCCCCTAACCAATATTGGAAACTAAGCATAAAGTTTCTAGCATCCTGCGCTTTATCCATAGGCATATATTTCAGCACTTTGGGCAGGGTTTGCAGCAACTTCAACATTCCATCTTGGAAAGAAGAACCAGATTTTTCCTTCCGCTTCCGCATAAACTGAGCGATCGCGCTTTTACTCTGACCTAGTTGCGCCATTGAAAAGCTACCCATTTTATTCAGGCGCATTACTGCTGGCATGGAAGGGAAAACAACTGCAACGTCCAGCTTATCTCGGTGGGGGGTAACAGCCTCCACTACCTTTTCGGCCAGGTCTTCAATGAAAATTAGGGAGGCGATGAAGATGTTAGCTTCGGAAACCTCTCGTTTAAAGTTTTCGTAATTTTGGGGGTCTCTTAATTCTTCTATTAAATAGCCACTAATTTCAATGGCCAAATTAGGACTTTTTTCGTTAATAGAGCGCACCGCTGTTGAGAGAGAACTCTGATATTGTGCTTCTAAAACGATATATACGACTTTTAAGAGCGATCGCCCTTTAAGGTCTTCTGGGACAATGTGGCGAACGGTAGGTTTAACAGATGTGAACATTAAGTATTGCTCCTTGAGGATAATTGCTGATACTTAATGAGTATATTTACCAGAAAATGTGAATAAAAGGTAGGGTAAAGTCTCGATTTGATACAATTCGATAAGAAAATTGAAATTTTTTGTTATCTTTATTGACAAAGTGCTAAATATGTATTACCGATTTATGTAAAAAAAAGAGCTTTACATTTTGCTATAAGTATGATATTTAGTGCGATAGCTTCGCTGTGCCTCCGGCGATCGCGTCAGTGGAACGGAGTTCTATGGTGTATGAGTAATGCCGTGTCACTCAAGTCAAAACTCAAAACTCAAAACTCAGAAGTGATATTTTAATTGTTGAAGAACCTAACCCATACTACGGAAATCTGATGGGTGCAGTTAATATTTAGCATTTCTGTAGCTAATTCTTTCTCATTCTACCTGATTTTCCAATACCTCTAATTATTCTTCACCCAAAAAATAGGCTCGATTTAATTCGTATGCTTCGTTGCTCATAATTTGTCCGTCTGGCATTATTGTATCTCCCAGAAAAGCTTCATAAATATTGCAGCCTTTTACATTTGCTCCTCTTAAATTAGCTTTAATTAGAGTAGTTCCGTCACTAAGCAGGATATTCTGGAGATTAGCTCCTTCCAAATTAGCCTCATCCAAGCTAGATTCAATTAAGTCAGCACGCCTCAAATTAGCTTGAGAATAGATTGTCTCCTAATATATATATAGCCCACTAGACCGACACACCTAATTTTGTGCATTAGGGAGTAGGGGAGTGGGGGAGTAGGGGAGTAGGGGAGAAAGATTACTGTTGGGTTGAGCATAACGGATAAGCTGCGAAGCTCCTCCCTCAACCCAACCTACACTTATTGCACAAAATTAGCTGTGTCAGTCTACTACATTATTAAATATAGAACGAAAACTTAGGCTAAGGAATTGTTCGCAATGCTTTAGCTAAAGCACAATCGTTTTCTCTGAGACCTTCATAGAAAAATAACACTTCTCCGTTAATTCCTACAGAACGATTATAAGCGATCGCTTCCAAAAGATAATCTACACTAATTCGATAAGAGCCAACTTTAATTAAAATCCCTGGAAACACCTTGCTTAAATGACTACAAATAAACTGCTGTTTCACTAACTGTTGCACAAGAGATTTATAACTAGCAAAGTCACGACGGTAAAGTTGAGGGTGAATAATATCGACAATTCCTTGATTTATCCAAGTTGGGTAGTCTTGTAAATATTCATTCAAACTCCACTTGTAAAAACTGGGAGCCATTGAAACCAAAAGTTCCGGCTTAATTGCTTTCACTTCCCGATATAAACGAGTTAAAAAATTTGTCAAAATATCTGCACGCCATTGTAACCACTTGTGATGTTTATGGTTTCGGGGTGGATGACAAGAAAATTGCTGACGATAACGTTCCACTGTTTTAGCATCATAGCCACCTTCTGAGGGAAATGCTGGCATTCTATCGTCTCCCTGGATGCCATCAATGTCATAATTTTTCACAACTTCCAATACTAGATCGATCAGAAAATTCTGCACTTGCTCATCCAAAGCATTCATCCACTCAAAACCATTTTTTACCAATAAATTTCCCCTACAGTCACGAGCTGCCCATTCTGGTTTTTTTGCTAGAAGTAACCCTCCATTTTGTTTGTAAGAACTGACAAACCCATATTCAAACCAAGGGATAATTTTCATCCCAACTCGCCGTCCTTCCATAATTACTTCTGCTAGGGGGTCGCGACCTTTGTATTGGGGGTCTATCTCTCTGCCAAAAATTGTCTGCATCAGTTGACTGGGGTAGAGAGTAAATGCTTTATTCCAGACCACCGGAAATACAACATTAAATCCTGTTTCAGCAAGAAAGTCCATTGCCTCAGCGATATTATCTCTGGAATGGAGGACTTTACTATCAACATTTGTGAGCCAGATACCGCGTAATGTCATGTTCGGTAGTTATTGTCTAGTTGGATGTGGAGGTGTGGGGAGTGTGGGGAGTGTGGGGAGTGTGGGAAGTGTCGGAGGTGTGGAGGGCTTTACATAGAGTGCACATTGGAATTATAGTTTTAGGAACAGAGGAAGTAAAAGATGGGTTACCTTTTCTGCAAAGATTCATCCCTAACTTCAGAAACGCCATTATAGAATTATCAACATATATCAGGGCTTATGCAAAAAATCAAATTATAAATCATCTGTAGGGGCGCCCTTCGATAGTTATGCACAAGCTTTCGGCCGTTCGCCCTATACATAGTGGTTGTGCGTAAGTCCTGTTCTTAATTATTCTTAATGTAAATTCTCATCCATTCATTTTAATCTATACAGATAGGCAATAAATTTCTAAATTTCTGTAGGAATTGATACGCCAATTTGTATAATTTAGTATTCGTAAGGAAATTTTAACATGAGTGTAAACCTAGCAACTCAATTGCGTGAAGGAACCAAAAAAGCTCATACAAATGCAGAAAACGTAGGTTTTGTCAAGTGTTTTTTAAAGGGTGTTGTAGAAAAGAATTCTTACCGGAATTTAGTTAAGAATCTTTACTTTGTTTATTCGGCAATGGAAGAAGAGATGCAACGCCACCAGGAACATCCAATCCTTTCCCAGGTTTATTTTCCAGAGCTAAACCGTAAACAGAGTCTAGAGAAAGACCTACAGTTTTATTATGGTGCTGGTTGGCGCGATCGAGTTGCTCCTTCTGGTGCGGGTGAAGCTTATGTACAGAGAATTAGAGAAATTTCAGAACAAGAACCAGAATTGTTAGTAGCTCACTCCTATACTCGCTATTTGGGAGATTTGTCTGGCGGTCAAATTCTGAAGAAAATTGCTCAGAGAGGTATGAATTTAGTTGATGGGGAAGGTACTGCTTTCTATGAGTTTCCAGAAATTTCTGATGAGAAAGAATTTAAGAATATGTATCGTCAGAGGATGAATGACTTACCCATCGATCAAGCAACTGCAGATAGAATGGTTGATGAGGCGAATGCTGCTTTTGACTTGAACATGAAAATGTTCAATGAACTAGAAGGTAATTTAATTAAGGCGATCGGTGTGTTGTTGTTCAATACTTTAACTAGAAGACGTAGTTCCGGTAGTACAGATACAGAGTTAGCTACTGCTGCTGAATAATAACGGTTGATTGGTTAATATTTCTATCTCAGTAGAAAGAATTCTTTTAAGTTGTATTTTAAATGTTGGGGGTTTGATGGCTGTAAAGCAGTCACCAAGTCTCCAACATTTTGCTTTTGAAGAGGTGTATTATACCGTTTCACTAAAGTCCAAAGTCAAAAGTTAAAAGTCAAAAGTTAAAAGTTAAAAGTCAAAAGTTAAAAGTGATATTCTATATCAAATCCGTTTAATTCGGCACGTAAAAAATGTTCCACCTTCAACCATTACCAAATATTTCTCGATCTCCCCATCTCCTCATCTCCCCATTTCCCCATCCCCCATTTCCCTATCTAATTACACCGATGCTACCGGATTTGATATTATATTATGTCCGGATAAGAGCGCGATAGAACGACCTTCCGCGCTCCGCGACCAAAAAAACTTTCTCCTTTTCCTCCTCTTGCTTCTTGCTTCTTGCTTCTTTCTTCCCCTCCTGGGAGGGGTTAGGGGTGGGTTCTCCACGGTCGGGGCCCGCGGGTGGGTTGAGGACTGAGGACTCCGTAATTTATTTATAATATAGAATCCGGTTATACAGTATATGTTTATAATTCTATCCACACTTCAATATTAAATCCCCCATCTCCCCATCTCCCCATCTCCCCATCTCCCCATCCCCCCATCTCCCCATCTCCCCATCCCCCCATCTCATGTAATAAGTATTCAACCGGATTCTATATAACTATTCAACCGGACATGATATTACAGCAGTTTTGGAGTTGATGAGGTACAAAGTTTTACGAGCTTAGGGGATTCTGAAAAATTGCATTTTTTGGACTTATTAGGTTAATTTGCGATAATTGTCGTAGAAGTTAAACTGGTAATGTATAGCACTACGCAAATTAGGTTAGGACATTTATAAATGCTCAAAGTTAGTCATCCCTGACTTGCAGACTTGCTGACTTGCAGACTTCTAACTTCTAACTTCTAACTTCTAACTTGCGCGTAGCGCTATAGCTACCCAAAAATTAGGAGGCTTTTTAATATGGCATCTTATAAGATTCTGATAGTTGATGATGACCAGGCAATTAGAATGTTAGTTCATCGTTTTTTAACTAAGCAAGAATACCAAGTAGAGTCTGCAGAAGATGGTAAAAAAGCTTTCGTTTTATTTAAAGAATTTCAACCAGACTTAGTTGTTTTAGATATAAATCTACCAGATACTACTGGTTTTCAGCTTTGTCAGGAAATGCAGGGTTACAATGATGTATTGGTACTGATGTTGAGTAGTTTATGCGATGAAGCAGCTAAAGTCCTAGCTTTTCAGTTAGGTGCTGACGGTTATCTCACAAAACCATTTAGTTTAGTAGAACTGAATGCTCGTATTAGAGCAATGTTTAAACGTCAAAGATTACTTTCTCCGAGAAAATCAGAACGGCTTGTTTTTGGGGATTTAGTAATAAATAATGTTGAAAAAGAAGTAAAGTTTCAGGATAAAATTGTTTCTCTAACTAAACTACAATTTGATTTATTATTTTGTATGGCTAATCAACCAGGATATGTTTGGAAACGCTCTGAATTGTGCGATAAAGTATTTAATAGTGCGGACGGTGATTGGTTTGGCAACGAAAAAGTTTGTGATGTACATATTAGTCATATTCGCAAAAAAATTAAAAATTGCGGTTGTAATTTTGAGTATATAAAAACTATTTTTAAAGTTGGTTATAAGTTTGAAGTGCCAGTTAAAGATGATTTTATACAGGAGTAACTAATACCGTTTCATGGAAGTTATAAATCAAAAGTTATAAGTAAAAATTTAAAAGCCAAAAGTCAAAAGTCAAAAGTAAGATTTTATAGAAGCTAAAAAATTTTATTATACAGTAATTTCAGGAAATTATTTAACATTTAAAGCAGCGAAACTATTTGTGACATCTTTATTTAAAGTGAATTGATATAAGTTATTTCTATTGTGCTTACTTCGTAATGTGACCTATCATAATTCTCAATTATTTTAATTAAAAAACCCTGTAATTATAATCAGCTATTTTACCGAAAAGCGACGTTGAAGGTCTCCGTGTTTTAACCGGGGGATGAAAACAAGGGAGTCGTTTAGACTAGACAACTTTAGTTGTCCTGTGCTATTATTGTTAATAAAAAGTAAGCAGAACGCTAGGTATTGGCCTAAGCCGACTGTGTAGGGGCACTTTGACTTGTCCCCAAAGAATATATCTTTGGTCAGCTAAGAATAGACGAAGCAACACGGATAAATCGCTGTTGCGTAGTATCTACTTAGAATCCCCGTGACTGACCTCCGGGGAGTAGTCAATTTTAAACCATATATCCAATCGACTAAGAGAAGAAAAAAAATCCTTATAAGAAGAGGTAATTATTAATTATCATTTCCCTTATGGGTTTAATACCCCACCGTCACCCGCGGTGTTCAAAATTGTTTGGGGTTAGTAGACGCGGAGCGGCCTTTCGCCCTTCTATCCATAAGCAATTTTCTCTCCTGACTCCTGACTTCCCCTCCACGGTCGGTGCCCGCGGGTGGGTAGACTCCTGACTCCTTCTTCAATAATTATTAATTATTAATTGTTAAACGCCTTCTAATATTTCCAATAACCGCGCTTCACTCAACTGCTCGATCCCCAACTTTTCAGCCTTCTGTAACTTAGAACCTGCTGCTTCCCCTACCACCACAAAATCAGTCTTAGAACTCACCGTACTCGTCACCTTACCACCAGCAGTTTCAATCAAACTCTTTGCCTCATCCCGCTTCAAGGTTGGTAAAGTTCCCGTTAACACAAAAGTTTTACCTGCTAAAAATGCACTTTGCTCTTTTGCCACATTGCCTGTATCTGTTCCCGTCTCCATAGTCACTCCAGCATTATTCAGACGTTCCACCAACTTCTGGTTAGCTGACACCTGAAACCACTGTTCAACTGATTGAGCAATTTCTGGACCAATTCCATAGACTGCTTCAATATCTGTTACCTTTGCTTGTGCCAACTTTGCCACACTGGAAAACTTCTGAATTAATAACTCTGCATTCACACTCCCCACATGACGAATACCCAAACCATAAAGCACCCGCGACCAAGATTTGCTTTTAGAAGTAGCGATCGCATCCACCAACTTACTCGCCGACTTTTGTCCCATTCGTTCGAGGGAAGTCAAACTTTCGACAGTTAAATCATATAGATCCGCCACCGATTCTACTAAACCACTATTGACCATCTGCTGTACCAATTTTTCTCCCAAACCATTAATATCCAGAGCGCCTCTAGAGGCCCAATGTACCAAAGAACCCCGAAGAATAGCGGGACATGAAGAGTTGATACACCTCGTTACTGCCTCATCGGTAGGTTTGACCGCAGGTTGACCGCATTCTGGACAGTGGGTAGGCATTTTAAATAGTTGGGCATTTGTGGGACGTAGTTCTGGCAAAACTCGTACCACTTCTGGAATAATTTCTCCAGCTTTGCGGACTATTACAGTATCTCCAATATGTAGATTTAGTTCCGCGAGGCGATCGCTATTATGTAGGGACGCCCTTTGTACGGTTGTACCTGCTAACTGGACAGATTTTAATTCTGCCACGGGGGTAAGCGCTCCAGTGCGGCCTACTTGAATTGTTACTGCTTCGACAATAGTCGGGACTTCTTCAGCAGGATATTTAAGAGCGATCGCCCACCGAGGAAATTTTTGAGTAAATCCTAATTTTTTTTGTAGTGGCAAAGAATTAAGTTTAACTACAACTCCATCGGTTAAATAGGGCAAATTTTTTCGTTCAGTATCCCAATATTGATAGTATTTTTGAACTTCATCTAAAGATGAACAAATTTGACGATTAGGATTAACTTTAAAACCTAATTTTTGTAGTAATTCTAAATATTGCCATTGAGTAGAAAGTTGAGATAATTCTGAGTTAATTTCAGATTTTATATAAAGTGTATAAGCGAAAAAATCTAGTCGGCGTCGAGCAACTATTTTTGAATCTAATTGTCGCAAAGTACCTGCTGCTGAATTACGGGGATTAGCAAATGGTGGTTCTCCATTTTTTTCTCTTTCTGCGTTGATACTTTCAAATATATTAATTGATAAAAAAGCCTCACCTCGAACTTCTATAATTGAGGGTGGATTATCTATTTTCAGTTTTAAGGGAATACTGTTAATTGTTTTGACATTTTGAGTAATATCTTCTCCTGTAATTCCATCTCCACGAGTAGCACCTCTGACTAATAAACCATTTTCATAAGTTAGAGCTAAAGCAGAACCATCAATTTTTAGTTCACAAACATAATCTACCGGATCGGGATTGGGTTGGATTGCTATTTGACGTTGCCAACGTTCTTGCCAATGTTTTAATTCCTCAATATTAAAAGCATTTTCCAGACTATAAAGAGGAATATTATGCTCAATTGAGATAAATTTAGTTGCTGGTTTTTCTCCCACTCTTTGGGTCGGACTATCTGGAACAATTAATTGAGGATATTGAGTTTCTAATTCTTGTAATTCTCGAATGAGGCGATCGTAAATAGTATCTTCCATAATCGGATTATCAAGCACATAGTAAGCATAGCCAGCTTCTTGAAGTTTCTGTCTCAATTGTTGAGCACGTTGCTCTAATTCTGGTGTTAACTTTGCCATGTTTTTCTCCTTATACCCAAGATTTTATCAGATTCTCAATACCCAGATTTTTTTTGATTTCTATCCTATTCCCTCCATACCTATTCCCTAAATCTGATGATCGACCACATAGTAAACATAGCCAAATTCTTGAAGTTTCTGTCTCAATTGTTGAGCACGTTCCTCTAATTCTGGTGTTAACTTTGCCATGCTTTTTCTCCTTATACCCAAGATTTTATCAGATTCTCAATACCCAGATTTTTTTTGATTTCTATCCTATTCCCTCCATACCTATTCCCTAAATCTGATGATCGACCACATAGTAAACATAGCCAAATTCTTGAAGTTTCTGTCTCAATTGTTGAGCTGGTTGCTCTAATTCTGGTGTTCATTTTGCCATGCTTTTTCTCCTTATACCCAAGATTTTATCAGATTCTCAATACCCAGATTTTTTTTGATTTCTATTCTATTCCCTCCATACCTATTCCCTAAATCTGATTATCAACCACATAGTAAACATAGCCAAATTCTTGAAGTTTCTGCCTCAATTGTTGAGCTGGTTGCTCTAATTCTGGTGTTAACTTTGCCATGTTTTTCTCCTTATACCCAAGATTTTATCAGATTCTCAATACCCAGATTTTTTGTAAGCATTCAGCTATTAGCTGTCAGCTAGAGCGCAATAATACCTTGCCTTTAAGGAAGGAGTTGAAATGAATATAGAGTTTAACAACTTTTGTCATAAGATTTAACAGGACTTACGCACGCAGACGAAATTATACCCCACCTGTAGGGGGGAATGGCATTTGCGTTCCGCAAAGCTCCGAAGGGCACCCTCACTAGATGTGGTGCCTCTGCGTAAGTCCTGTTTAACTCTGACGAGATTAATACAGCTTTGAAATTACACCAAAAGCAATAGCTGATAGCTAATAGCTGACGGCTGAATGCTTACGATTTTTTTTGATTTCTATTCTATTCTATTCCCTCCATACCTCTTCCCTAAATCTGATGATCGACCACATAGTAAACATAGCCAAATTCTTGAAATTTCTGCCTCAATTGTTGAGCAGGTTGAGCTAATTCTGGTGTTAACTTTGCCATGCTTTTTCTCCTTATACCCAAGATTTTATCAGATTCTCAATACCCAGATTTTTTTTGTTATTTCTATCCTATTCCTTATTCCCTATTCCCTAAAAAAAACGAGTTTTGTGCCTTACGAGTATGGGAATTGCTATATCATTTCTTAGTGTTAGTATCACTTTTTAATCAAAGAGGTATCAGAACGATAATCTTTTAAGTCCCATTATTATTCTAAACATTATTTTTTTACCAAAACATGAGGTTCAAAGCCTCCCTTTTTAAGGGGATGAAAAAATATTCAGTTCAGTATTTCAAGCCTCCGGCTTTAGTGGTCGGTACTGATAACTGATAACTGATAACTGATAACTGAAATGACCCTTGGTATTACTCCTGAAAATCAAACAAGTAGAAGAACCAATATTGAGTTAAAAATTTATCTAATATCATGTCCGGATGATTAAGTATAATAAAAATGTTCTCCTCTAAATGTATGTGGAAGAAATATCTCACCTTTTCGCTCCGTTTCCAGTGTTCCCTATTGAATTTACCGAAAATTGTGGTTTAAAGCCGACCCTTTTAAGGGGATAATAAAGAAAAATTTTCCTTTTATTCAATCCTCTTCCTTTTAGGGATAGGTAATTATCAATTATCAATTATCCATTATCCATTATTGAAACCGTTCCCTCTTGAATTTACCGAATAATTAAGGTTTAAAGCCTCTCCTTTAAAGGAAAAAAAAGAAAAGATTTTCATGATTAGTCAATCCTCTTCTTTAAAGGAGAAAAAAGAAAAAATTTTCCGTACCGTGTCAATCCTCTCCTTGAAAAGAAGAGGTAGTTGTTAATTATTAATGATTAATTATTAATTGTTGAAGACCGCCCAAACCAACTCAAATAACATCAAATTTGAATTACATAAATTAATTATATTGATTGATAGTTTTTTGTAAAAATTCGGTTTTTTCTAGTTATAAATTCAAGCCTAAAAATTCACTGAATTTCTTTTTCTTCACTGGTGTTGTTTGGGAAACATCTCCATTTGTGTAACTTTTATTATTAGGTTCTAGTACTTTTGTACCATTCGTTTTTTCCTTTGGCTCATGTTCTACCTGAAACACATTTGCATAGAGGTTCGCAATAATTTGTTTGCCACTTTGAGTCAATTCTAAATAATTAATAGCTGCCGGAATATAAGGATAAACCCCATCCCAATAAAATTTTGCATAGCTACGTCTTAGATCCCCTGGAGATTTATAACCCAAAACTTTATTAGTGCCAACCTCTTCAAACTCATAGAATAAAGCACTAATTTTCAGCAAATAATTAGGGTCGCTTAATTGACCGATTAAATCTGCTGCTCTTGATAATCCAGAAAAATTATTTCTATCTTGATGAGTTTCTGCCTTAGGAATAGGAAAACGAGTTAGTTCAATATTACGTTTAATTTGATCTGCGTCAATGAGTCGATGACCACCAAAGCGTTCATCTATTACTAACTTACCTCGATCCACATGATAAGGAGTAAGACTAGCTGAAGTAGCACCGTCTCCCAAATAAACCATCTCATCATTTATTCCTGTGGCATATGAACTTAATAATTCTTGGTCCTCTCGGCAAACTCCTTTAACATAACCAATATCGTGGCACAATAATGAAATAATATAATGTAACCAATCTTCGGGAGATACCCCACCTTCACGAATGTGCTTACCCCGCAAAATTTCTTGCCCGACAAGAGTAACTAACATTGTATGTTCAACGTTGTGATATAAAGCATCACAATTGGCAATATTTTCCAGAGCCATATTTCCTGCCCAGGCAATAATTTCTGGATAGTTGGGCTTAAAACCACCATAAGTACGATGGTAACCTGTTTGTAGCTCTTTTACAAAAGCATTTATTAATATTTCTGTTGCATTTAACATTATATTTATTTGCACTCCAGTATTAAGTATTACTTTAATAGCTCTATCTATGTCATTAGCTATTAATTTGTCAATTTATAAATTCATAACTGACTAGCTTTTCTAATTATTTGCAAGTCTGAATACCAAAAAATAATTTTTTTAGTTTTGATTGTTATTATCCACTTAGTTTAAAATTAGCAGAAATCTATGGCTTCGCCAAGATAATTTCTCAAATAAGGCCATTGAGATTTATCAGAAATAGGTAGGGTTTGCATAAGGAAAGTCTTTTTGCTCTTTGTAGGAGACAGGAGACAACCCACCCCTAGCCCCGACCGTGGAGAACCCACCCCTAACCCCTCCCAGGAGGGGAAGACAGGAGGAACGGGGAATGAGCGAGGAGGTAGGAGTAAGGATTCTAAGAATGATTTTTCTGCCCAACTATGCGCCTAAAATACTAGCTTTTTGAGCGTTTTCAACTGAAACAGGGGCACTGCAATTCGACCCTAAAAATGCTCAAACCTTTATATATCAATACTTTTACAATTCGATCGGTAAGCCCTAGGTATAGAGTAGCAGAGGGTGGGAAGTGTGGTCCGTGTGGTCCGTGTGGTCCGTGTGGTCCGTGTGGGGAGGGTGGGAAGTGTGGGGAGTGTGGTCCGTGTGGGGAGAAAGAGAAAGTAGAATTTTCACGCCCCGCGTCAACCCTATCCTTTTCAATAATTATTAATTATTAATTATTAATTATTAATTTTTGAATGTGCTTGTCTGTCTTTTGTCTTAACTTTTTGGTCACTCAAGCTCAAAAGTAGGCAATTTTTTTCCTCCAAAAAGACACTTACTTTTATATGTCAGTGCTTTTAGATTCGATCGCTAAACCCTAATTATAGAATTATAAACATATACTATATGACCGGATTCTATATCAGAAATATTTGTACCTCATATACCACCGAATCTGCTGTAAGACCAGTAAATCATCATATTTGCTGAAGGTCTTATTTAATTTCAATAAAAATATAGACATTTACGGAAAATTATGTTATGCACTTCACATTTGAGGATATATTCTATTTCTTTTAGTGCCAGAATATATGGACGACCTAGGGCGACAAAGAAAAAAGGAGGAACAGGACTCAGGGGTGACAAATGAAACTTATTGAAAAACATATAATTAGCAAGGGCTATTCTAATTATCAATTATCCATTGGTAAAGGGAGGCTTCAAGGCGCGAATTATTTAATTATTAATTATTAATTATTAATTTTTGAAAGTATCCCAATCTCCCCTTTAAAAATAACTTTAATTATGACCAGATTTATTAGGCTCTGACAAAAATAACCAAGCAATTATTTTGGGGTTGCACATTATGGAATGATATTGCCAAAAATTAGTTTAGACTTTGACTAAAAAAAACCATTAATTAATCAATTACTAGAATGATTAATCCAACATCCTGTTCATCAAAAATCTAAAATCATTTGTCACTATGCAACGCCATTATTTTGAATAGTCAAATATCATTCTATGGTCGCGTCGGCGGCGCCCTACCCTATCTATACTATAGTTAGTTTTTGATCTGGAATGTGGAAACAAAGTACTATGAAAAAGGGAATAAGGAATAGGGAATAGAGAATAGTAAAGGGGGGAAAACAGCATTAAATATTCACGAAGGAAGAAGGAAGAAGGAAGAAGGAAGAAGGAAGAAGAACCCACATTTAAAAACCTGGGATTGAAAACAAGGACGGAGTATTCCATCGCACTACATGTCTTGGAATACTTATGTGTTTTAAGTGGGCTTTATACCCACAACGCGCATTTTTTAATTATACTCATACCAACTTCTATCTTCCTCCTAACTTCTTGCTTCTTTGTAATAAATACAAGGACATAATGGACTCAAAACAGCGTTTTTTTTATTAGAAAAAACCTCAATCTATATTTACATCTCATTTGAAAACACTATATTGCTATAAATATAAATATAATTTACTAAAGAAGTTATTCAGTAGAGTTTTATGGTCACGACAACAGAAGAAAACCTTTTTAACGGTGTAATCGATCTATTTGGTTTTTTGGGGCCTTCGATTATTGATGAATCAATGCCAGGAGGAAGTAACAATCCCAATGGAGGTGCTAATAGCGATGGGGGTAGTAATGGCACAAGCACCGATAGAATTGGGAGTTCTGAAAATCAATTCAATGAAATTCTCGGCACAGAAGAGAATGACAGTATCAACGGTACAGCAGCAGTAGACCGAATTATGGGAATGGGAGGTCGAGATTCTATAGAAGGTAGAGGTGGAGGAGATAGAATTTTTGGAGAGGGAGATAATGATACTTTGCTCGGAGGTACAGGTAATGATTCCCTACTAGGTGGTCAACAACAGGATTCTATTTTAGGTGGTGATGGTAGCGATACATTGTGGGGCGGTAAGAATAATGACTTTCTATTTGGTGAAGAAAATGAAGATACACTTTATGGTAATAAAGGCAATGACTGTCTTTTTGGTGGTTTAGAAGATGATAGTCTCTTTGGAGGTAAAGAAGATGATTCTCTAGATGGAGGTGAAGGTGATGATACTCTAGCAGGCGATCGCGACTCTGATACTTTAACAGGAGGAACAGGAGAAGATTTATTTGCTATTAGTGAAAACACAGGTGGTCTCAGTCCATCAGATGCAGATATTATTACAGACTACAACCCCGAAGAAGACGATCGAATTGGATTAATTAATGGTTTGGGGCGTAGTGACATAGAATTTGAGACAACAGTTGTGGGTGGAGAAAACGGTGTAGCTATTAGGTTGAGAGATGAAGAAGAAGATTATCTGGCAATAGTGCTGAATGTTGTAGAAGGCGATCTTGATTTTACTATTATCTAATATCATGTCCGGTTGAATAGTGATAAATAATAAGGGAGTTCTCAGGAGTCAGGAGTCAGGAGTCAGGAGTCAGGAGGGAAAAAGAGGGAAGAAGAGGAAAAATTTTTTTCATCACTAATTATCCGGACATGATATTAGACCAAAGAATAACGAAAAATTATGGATGGAATCAAATAATGCAAGGCTTTCTCAATCTCAACAAACTATCTGGTATGACTTGCCATGACTGTGTAGCAAAAGTCAGAAAGTTACTACGTCTCAAGGGTGTTGGTCATGGAGGAACTCTCGATACTAATTATCCGGACACGATCGGGACTTACGCAGACACACTACTGATGGGGGTAAAGGTGCGTTACGCTACCGCGCTTCACACCCTACAAATAGATCCTTTGCGTAAGTCCTAATGATATTAGACCAAAAAATAACGAAAAATTATGGATGGAATCACAATATAATGCAAGGCTTTCTCAATCTCAACAAACTATCTGGTATGACTTGCCATGACTGTGTAGCAAAAGTCAGAAAGTTACTATGTCTCAAGGGTGTTGGTCATGGAGGAACTCTCGATACTAATTATCCGGACACGATCGGGACTTACGCAGACACACTACTGATGGGGGTAAAGGTCCGTTACGCTACGCGCTTTCACACCCTACAAATAGATCCTTTGCGTAAGTCCTAATGATATTAGACCAAAAAATAACGAAAAATTATGGATGGAATCACAATATAATGCAAGGCTTTCTCAACCTCAACAAACCATCTGACATGACTTGCCATGACTGTGTAGCAAAAGTAAGAAAGTTACTACGTCTCAAGGGTGTTGGTCATGGAGGAACTCTTGATACTAATTATCCGGACATGATATTAGACCAAAGAATAACGAAAAATTATGGGTGGAATAACAATATAATGCAAGGCTTTCTCAATCTCAACAAACCATCTGGTATGACTTCCCATGACTGTGTAGCAAAAGTCAGAAAGTTACTACGTCTCAAGCGTGTTGGCCATGGAGGAACTCTCGATCCTGCTGCTACTGGTGTCTTACCTATTGCTGTGGGAAAAGCAACTAGATTATTACAGTTTCTACGCTCAGAAAAAGCTTATTGTGGCACAGTCAAATTTGGTGTAATTACGACCACTGATGATTTAGAGGGAGAAATTGTTAAATCTACACTAGCACCACAGTTAACATTGTCTGATATAGAAGCGGTGCTGCCAAAATTCTTAGGAAAAATTGAGCAAGTTCCTCCTAGCTACAGTGCAATACAGGTGGAAGGAAAGCGACTTTATGATTTAGCTCGTCAGGGAAAAACTGTTGAAATTCCGACTCGGGTTGTAGAAGTTTCTAGTTTAGAAGTTCTTGACTGGCGAAGTGGAGATTTTCCCGAGCTAGATTTAGCGATCGCTTGTGGTGCCGGAACTTATATTCGGGCGATCGCTCGCGACCTAGGTGCAGTGTTAAATACAGGAGGAACTTTAGCTTCTTTAACTCGAACAGAAAGTAGTGGTTTTTGTTTGAAGGATAGTCTTACCTTTGAGGATATGGAAACTCAACTGCAACAAAAAACTTTTAGTCTCTTATCACCGGAAGTAGCATTAGCACATTTACAAGCGATCGCTTTAGTTGTTGAGGATGCTAAAAGATGGTGTCAAGGTCAACGTTTACCTTATCAAAAAACATGGGAAATAGAAGAGGAAAAAACCGATCGTCCTTTACGGGTATACAATATTGAAGGTGTATTTCTGGGTATTGGGCAGTTAATCGAATCCGAAGAAAATTTATTACTAGCACCTCAAGTTGTGATTATTGAATAAGGAAGAAAGGAAAATAGGATTCGTTAATTATATATACCATTTTGAAAAAAGAATGTTACAAAACTCTAGTTATAGGCAACAGGGAACAGCTCCGTCAGGCAACAGAAATTCGTAGCAAACATTTATCAAACTACTGGTATTACAGCACTTTTGAGGATAGTGAGGTACATTTTTAGGAGTATTCTTATATTTCCTGTTCCCTGTTCCCTAGGGCAATAAAATTTTGTACCTCATCAACTAGAAAACTGCTTTCAACAGTTAATAATGAATAATTAATAATTACTTCTCCTTGAAAACGGATAAAATTGACTAATTATGAAAAATTTTTCTTGTTTCTCCTTTAAAGGAGAGGCTTTAAACCCTAATTATTTGGTAAGTAATAATTGATATCAAATCCGGTTAAACAGTTATAGAATGGTTAAGTTTCTAGGAGTCAGAATTCTGAATCCAGAATTTCCTACCGAATGCTCCGCAAACAGGAGGAGAAAGATAAGACAAGATGGGCGTAGTTATGACAATTGGAGATTTTTTTTATGTTCAATTAAACGGATTTGATATGACTATCATTAGCCCAAATATAAATATTATCAAAGAGTAGAAATTAAGAGTTGATTGTTATGCCAGAAACATCAAGTAAACCTCCTAGGAATAGACCAGTCGAAACCTTATTAGTAGATGCTTTGTCAGTTAGAATCTACGAGCGAGAAGTAGAAATGGCACAAGATGTTGCACAGATCGCCCAAGAGTATCTGCAATATTTGATTACTAAACAGGGTCAAGTTACCGTCGTCCTCGCCACAGGAAATTCACAAATTAAATTTCTCGAAGCTTTGATAACTTTAGGAGGTGTAGATTGGTCTAAAGTGACTTTATTTCATCTAGACGAATATTTGGGAATTTCTGCCACTCATTCCGCAAGTTTCCGTCGTTATCTTCGCGAAAGGGTCGAAACTTCAATTAAACCTTATCAGTTTCATTATATAGAAGGTGATACAAATGAACCGTTGAGAGAGTGCGATCGCTATACTCAATTATTATCTACCCAACCTATTGATTTAGTTTGTTTAGGTATAGGAGAAAATGGACACTTAGCCTTTAACGAACCCTCAGTAGCTAATTTTAATGACCTCCGAACAGTTAAATTAGTCAAACTTGATTTAACCTGCCGTCAACAACAGGTAAACCAAGGTCATTTTCCTCATATTGATGCAGTGCCCCAATACGCATTTACACTAACTATTCCAGCCATTTGTTCAGCAAAAAAAATCATCTGTCTTGCACCAGAAAAGCGTAAGGCAAAAGTTGTACGAGATATGCTACATCACTCTATTAGTACATTGTGTCCTGCTTCTATTTTGCGACAAAATTCTCAGGCAACATTATTTTTAGATACTAATTCTGCTAGCTTAATTACCAATTTTTTTAATGAGTAATAATTACCGAAAAATTGTGGTTTAAAGCCTACCCTTTTAAGGGAATAATCTTCTTCTTTCTTCCCTCCTATTTGCTTCGCGGTGACAAACGGAAATTATGACTCCTGAGTAGTTTATTTATAAGTATTCAACCGGACATGATATTAGCTAGTAACTGATTCTATATTTACCTAAAAATTGTGCTTTAAAGCCTCTCCTTTTAAGGGAATAATAAAGAAAAATTTTCATAATTAGCCAGTCCTCTACTTTTCAAGGAGAGGTAATTATTAATTATTAATTATTAATTATTAATTATTTAAAGCACTTCCCGATGTAATGAGGTACACCTTGTTTTAAGAAAGAAGTCAGAAGTCAAAAACTAAGAAGATTGGACTATACCTCATAGCAAAGGAAACTGCTGTATTAGTTATAGCAGTCGAAGGAAAAGTTAAGACATATCAAAAGCTTAAAACTTAGATAACGTAATATTTTTCCTTCTTCCTTCTTCCTTCTGACTTCTAACTTCTGAATTCTGATTTTTAACTTCTGACTTTTGATTTTTGACTTTTGACTTATAACTCTCTTCTTCCTTCTTCCTTCTTCTTGCCCGTATTTTTAGAGCATTTATTAGCGAATGAAATATCTCCAGACCCACATCAATACCACCTAATTATGCAGTAATAATTCAAAGGATTGCCTTAAAGATTTAAAATCTCCCACTCTTGCCACTAAAAGGTTTTCCTCCCCAGCATCTTTTAAGCGAGAATTCCAATACTGAATACTATCAGCGTTATTCATCCAAAAATTAATCACTGTTTCGACAACTTTATCTACTCTCCAACCACGGTTAGTAGAAACATTTTCTACAGATTTTAGAAACACATCTAGAGAACATTCATGGTTTCCGAGATATTCTACAGTTAAGTTTTTTTCTACTTGCAGTTTTTGTTGGTGATTAAAAAAATGTAAGATTGGAGAAATACCTAAAAGTTCAAAAGTATACTGCATTTCTGCTTTTCCTCTCTAATAATTTTTGACATTATAACTATTTTAGATAGGTTCAAGTTAGCAGTCTTTCAAGGTGAGTGCTAATTTCTTGACCTCAATTCATCAGATGCAAAACCCTTACTTTTTCTTTAATTTGTCCTCAAAATATAATGGTGTATTTTTAGCACTCATTATCAAAGATTGCTAATAGTTTACCTAGTTAAATTTTGAAGTTTGATCCACTTATTATTTAGATAGTACTAATTTGTCAAACCAGTTTTTGTCAAATTATTTACATTTTAGACGACATTTTCTTGACATAACTTTACATTGCCTGATTTTGACTTTATTTATATCTATTTAGTTTTAGTTAGGTTGTGTATAAAATATCTAAAAATTAGAGAACAGAAAACACTCTTTAATAATTTCAGACTTGATTATCTATAATTAATTGATAATTTTTTACGAATCCTGTCCAGATTGCTATTATCTACGATAGTAAGATTTTATGAATTTACCGAGGGAACAAATATCTCTAATGTGATTCCCTGTTGCTTTTTCCTCAAAATTTATAATTACAGCTTAATTAAATGAAAATGCTATATTAATAAATTGTGATTTATAAATATTTAAAGTTTTTATATAGCGACACGATTTTTACCCCCTCTGGGCTTTAGATATAATTTGATTAATTCCGGTCCTATGATTACAACTAAAAAAGTTAGAAAAAAAAAGCATCCTTGATAGTTACCTTAACCTCAGTCAACTTCCGAGCGCTAAAATTGAAGATAGAGGTACCTCAAAGATGTAAGATTGAGATGAGAAAACCTAATTTCGATCGACTACTGTAGTTAACAAAGAGAGGAATTATTTTGAGTCAACATCCTAATGGTATACCAGCACACGGTGGCCATCTGATTAATCGGATTGCCACACCAGCAGAACGACAAGAATTCATGGAAAAAGCTGAAAGCTTACCACGAGTACAACTAGATAAACGAGCACTTTCAGACTTAGTAATGATAGCTATAGGAGGCTTTAGTCCTCTAAATGGCTTTATGGAAGCGGCAGACTATGAAACCGTAGTTACTGATATGCGTCTTCAAAATGGTCTACCTTGGAGTATACCAGTCACTCTACCAGTATCAGAAGAAGTCGCAGATTCAATCAAAGAAGGAAGTTGGGTGCGTCTTGATTCTCCCGATGGAGAATTTGCAGGAGTTTTAGAATTAACTCAAAAGTTTCGCTACAACAAAGCCCACGAAGCAACTAATGTTTATCGCACAGACGAAATCAAACATCCAGGAGTAAAAGTTTTATATGATGCTGGCCCCGTTAACTTAGCAGGTCCAGTTTGGTTATTAGAACGTCATCCTCACCCATTATTTCCCAAATATCAAATCGATCCAGCCGAGTCCAGAAAACTATTTCTAGAAAGAGATTGGAAAACAGTAGTAGGTTTCCAAACTCGTAACCCCATCCACCGTGCCCATGAATATATTCAAAAGTGTGCTTTAGAAACAGTAGATGGTTTATTTCTACATCCCTTAGTAGGTGCGACCAAATCAGACGATATTCCTGCTGATGTCCGGATGCGTTGCTACGAGATTATGTTTGAGAAATACTTTCCTCAAAACCGAGTAATTATGGCCATTAATCCCTCAGCTATGCGTTATGCTGGCCCAAGGGAAGCAATCTTTCATGCTTTAGTGCGGAAAAACTATGGTTGTACTCACTTCATCGTTGGTCGAGATCATGCCGGGGTAGGAGATTATTACGGTACTTATGATGCTCAATATATCTTTGATGAGTTTGAGCCCGGAGAATTAGATATTGTGCCAATGAAGTTTGAACACGCTTTCTACTGTACTCGTACTAAAGGCATGGCCACAAGCAAAACAAGTCCAAGTTTGCCAGAAGAACGAATTCATCTATCAGGAACAAAAGTACGAGAAATGTTACGTCGTGGTGAGTTACCACCACCAGAATTTTCACGACCAGAAGTCGCTGAAGAGTTGGCTAAGGCAATGAAAGCATCTAGCTGATATTAGCAGAAATTTTTCTGGTACACTCCTTATATTATGAAGCATAATTGTACCAGAATTTGGAGGTAGGTTGAAAAAGCTATACAAAAAGTAAGCTTTTCAACTGCCTCTAAGAATTGGGTCAAGTTATCTATTTAAATTTGCTTTAACTTGATGGCTGCTGAAGAGCTGACCTGTAAAGATGTAGTAAACTAAACTAGCAATTGTTTAAAGTTGGCTACGATCGCCCCTATTGGTTAACTGCAGAGTGCTTCAATTATGTAAAAAATTAATAATGTTGTTATCAAAAGTCCTGATTGACTCAGTTCAGGTGAGGACCTTAAGGAAAAAGCATGGGATTAAAGCGGCGTGAATTTCTACAAAGGGCTAGCTTAGCCCTGGGAGCATTGGGAATAAGTGAAGCATATTGGTGGCGACTCCAAAGTCGTTATTCAACTGCCCTAGCTGAAACTACTGGACGTAAATTAGCACTTCTAATAGGTATTAATGAATATCCGGATGCAGCTCTATCTGGGTGTGTTACAGATGTGGAGATGCAGCAAGAATTGCTAGTTCATAAGTTTGGTTTTTTACCTACTGATATTCTCACTCTCACAAATAAACAAGCTACCAGAGAAAACATAGAAACAGCTTTTATTACTCATCTAACTAATCAAGCTAAACCCGATGACCTAGTTCTCTTTCACTTTAGTGGTTATGGTAGTCGTGTCAGCAAAATGATAGATGAGAATGAACAAAATGATGTCAATTCCTCAAAATTAACGTTTCAAAATACTCTAGTGCCAGTAGATGGTGTACCTCCAAATAATGAGGGTAGAGCAGTAAATGACGTACTAGAAGAAACTCTATGGTTATTAGTGCGATCGCTTGAGACGACAAAAGTAGTAACTGTATTAGATACTAGCTATGTATATCCTGGTCAAAGTTTGCAAGGTGTTCTAAGAGTTCGCTCTCGATCTAGTTCGACAACAGAGCAAATAAACACCAAAGAGCAAGCAATGCAAACACTGCTACGCGATCGCCAAAAATTGGCAAAAGGACAGGCAATTAATGAAAACCAAATACCAGGATTGATCCTTAATGCTAGTCGAGATAGCCAATCTGCTACCGAAACTGACTGGAATGGTTTTAGTTCAGGTCTATTCACTTATGCTCTTACTCAAAATTTATGGTATACAACTCCTGCAACGAAACTACAAATTAGTTTTGCACGAGCAACTAGCTTCGTCGAACAACTCGCTGGACCTTATCAGCAACCAGAACTCAAAGAAGCAACAAAACAAAGTATAGCTCAATTTACGCCAGAAGCTACTATAACTCCAATAGCTACGCGTTATCAAAATCTCTTGAGCCCCCTATCACCCCCTGCTAGTGGTGTAGTCACCTCAGTAGAAGATAACGGCAAAATAGCAAACCTTTGGCTAGGAGGACTGCCAATTAATGTTCTTGATGCAGTTAAATCTAATTCCCTATTTATAACTGTACCTTCTTCAGATTTAAACTCAAACAACTACCAATTTCAATTACAAATTCGCAGTCGGACTGGTTTAAAAGCTAAAGCTTCTATCATTATTGAAACTAATACCTCACAAGAGTTATCAGAGCAGGAAAAACAGCAGTTTGAAAAGGTCGAAAATTCAAACAGCGAAACACAAAAAAATACTCAAAAATCTTTTCCTAGTCCTCAACTTTTGGCAGGAGAAATGGTGCGAGAAAAAATTCGCATTTTGTCAAAAACTACTGAATTGACTATTGCTCTCGATCCGGAACTGTCAAGAATTGAGCGGGTAGATGCTACCAGTGGATTCTCCGCAGAGTCACAAGTTACAGTAGTCAAAAATACCCAAGCAGCAGATTATGTATTTAGTCAAGTACGGGAAACAACTATTGCTCAAAGTCTCTCTGCTCCTCTACCTTCGATGTACCAAGGTCGTTATGCTCTATTTTCTCTAGGCCAGGTGCTGATACCCAATAGTGTAGGAGAAGCAGGAGAAGGAGGAGAAGCAGTAAAAGTAGCAGTACAAAGATTAAGTTCCCAATTAAAAACTTTACTTGCAGCTAAAATACTACGCTTAACCAGCAATGAAGGTTCGACTCAGATGAAAGTCAGAGCCAACTTTGCTACTATTACTCCAGAAGCAAAGATCGTTATGCGTAAGGAAACTTTAGGGGTAAGTAATGAGGCGAAATTTAAAACGAATATAGAAGGTGTAGGTAGCTTTGGAGTTTCTGAAGGATTACTCACGTTACCAATTGGTAGTCGAATTCAATGTCGATTATATAATGATGGCGATCGCCCAATCTATTTTATGTTATTCAGTTTAGACAGTAGTGGGCGCATTCTTGTTCTCGATCCTACTGTATCTAATCAACCTCTCAATAATAGCGAGTCTTCACAAACTGGGTTAGCTATTTCTCCAGAAGATAGTGTAAATATGCCTCCTGTGGTTAGTAATTTTCCTAGAGATACAGAATCTTTTGGATGGAAACTAATCGGTCCTGAAGGGTTGGCAGAAAGTCTAATTATCTGTAGCAATCAACCATTCAAGGAAACAATAGCTGCTCTTAATGGAGAAGTACGTCAAGTTAGAGACGATCGGCTCATTCAAGAAGTATTAAACCCTTTGAATGTAGCACAAGCATTATTACGAGACTTACAAAGCGCTAGTCAATCAGCGATTGAATCAAGTGGGTTATCAACTGATGATTATGCTCTAGATATTAATAGTTGGGCAACTATGAACTTTGTGTGTCGAGTTGTTTAAAAAAATGATAACTCTGTAGGATTGATGACTTATGCACGATAATTGATTTTATTTTTGATTATCGGAGATATGGCGCTACTTGAATAGGGAATAGGGAACAGGAAACAGTAGACTGTCAAAGGGTTTCAGCATGGGGAAATGTCAAATATCTTAATGCGTAGTGCTATATCTAATAGGTGTAGATGGAATCATTAGTTAAAAAATTAGGGTTGTATTTTTGATGGTCTTAAAATAGTTAGGACTTACGCAGTAGAACGTATTTCCGTCCGAAGCGACCCACAGGGAAGCAATCTCATATCAAATCCGGTTAAACAGTTATAGATTGCTTAAGTAAGGAGGAGTCAATCCACCCCTAACCCCGACCGTGGAGGGGAAGTCAGGAGGAGAGAGAATCACAAAGATGAGCGTAGTTATGACGATTGAATAATTTTTTCATGTCCAATTAAACGGATTTGATATCAAACCCTACTTTTTACCAAAAAATGAGGTCCACGCGCCTCCCCTTTTAAGGGGATGAAAAAATATTCAGTTCAATATTTCAAGCCTCCGGCAATAGTTGTCGGTACTGATAACTGATAACTGATAACTGAAATGACTGCCTCGTGGGTAAGTCCTAATAGTAATAGTAAGGATATCAGAACTCCTCCCAACTCAGCTTTTCTCTATTCCCTGTTCCTAGACTAGGTATTTCCTGATGTGAGCCTAACTGCAAGTCAATTGTTACCGTAGAGCGATCGCCCAACTATGATAATTAGAAATTATTATATCCACATCAGCTCCTTCACGGCCAGTTTTATGAGCAACTTTTGTGAATAACACATATTAGCAGGAATGTCAAAATAAATTTTGTCGTATTAACACTCTTGATCGACTTCTGTAAAATTAGCTATACTTGCAAAGAATAAAATTTTAAGGAAACAACTGAATGGTTGCAACACCCGTCCAAATTAAACACGAAGTTAAAGACCAATCCTTAGCCCCTCTAGGAAAACAAAGAATTGAGTGGGCAGGTAGAGAAATGCCAGTTTTACGTCAGATTCAAGAACGCTTTGCTAAAGAAAAGCCATTAAGCGGAATTAAATTAGCAGCTTGCTGTCACGTTACAACCGAAACTGCTCATTTAGCGATCGCCCTCAAAAATGCTGGTGCTGATGCTGTATTAATTGCCAGTAACCCTTTATCTACTCAAGATGATGTAGCTGCTAGTCTCGTAGTAGATCATGGTATTTCTGTATATGCCATGAAAGGAGAGGATGCAGAAACTTATCTACGTCACGTTGAAATTGCTCTAGACCACAGACCTAATATTATTATTGATGATGGTAGCGACGTAGTAGCAACCATGGTCAAAGAGAGACAAAGTCAACTTTCTGACCTCATTGGTACTACAGAGGAAACTACTACAGGTATTGTTCGTCTAAGAGCAATGTTCAATGATGGGGTATTAACTTTCCCTGCTATGAACGTTAACGATGCTGATACTAAGCACTTCTTTGATAACCGTTACGGTACAGGTCAATCTACTCTAGATGGTATCATCCGTGCTACTAATGTTTTATTAGCTGGTAAAAATACTGTAGTTGTAGGTTATGGTTGGTGCGGTAAAGGTGCAGCTCTCCGTGCTAGAGGTCTAGGTGCAAATGTTATTGTAACTGAAATCGATCCAGTTCGCGCTATTGAAGCAGTAATGGATGGTTTCCGCGTTATGCCAATGGAAGAAGCTGCTCCTTTAGGGGATCTATTCATCACTGTTACTGGTAATAAGCACGTTATCCGTGGCGAACATTTCGATGTGATGAAAGATGGAGCGATAGTTTGCAACTCTGGTCACTTTGATATTGAAATTGACTTAGATACTTTGGGTAAAAATGCTACTGATATCAAGACAGTTAGACCTTTCACTCAACAGTACACACTCAAAAATGGTAAGTCTGTAATTGTATTAGGTGAAGGTCGTTTAATTAACTTAGCTGCTGCTGAAGGTCATCCTAGTGCAGTTATGGATATGAGTTTTGCTAACCAAGCATTAGCTTGTGAATATTTAGTTACAAATAAAGGTAAATTAGAACCAGGTTTACATTCTATTCCTGTAGAAGTTGATAAGGAAATTGCTCGTTTGAAATTACAAGCAATGGGTATTGGTATTGATACTTTGACTCCAGAACAAATTGAATATATGAATTCCTGGACTGTTGGTACCTAATAAGAAGTAGCACTCAGCTATCAGCTATCAGCTATCAGCTTTTTAACGTGTTTAAGGGGGTTTGAATCCCCCTTAACAGGTACTACTAATTTTTCAATCAGGTTATAGTGGGAGTGGGATGCTTTTGACTTTGAATTTTTGCGCAGCATTCTGTTAGAAAAAGCTGATAGCTAGTTAAATATTAATTTCTATTCCCAGGATTTTTTTTTGCTTTATTTTCGTTGAGTTTTAACCAGTAATATCATGTCTGGTTAAATAGTTATAATGTAAGCATTTCCTGCGGACTGCTGCGCAAACAGCCGTCAGCCATCAGCTATCAGCTATTGCTTTTAACTTAGGATAAAAGCTTTATTTATTGTCTTACTACAAAAGTTGCTTCCCTTG
>JAXHSW010000068.1:0-38303 GCA_034190295.1 Cyanobacteriota bacterium
TGGGGGAGTAGGGGAGTTGTGGGAGGTGTGGGGAGTTTGGGGGGTGTTGTGGGTGTGGGAGGGGTGGGAGGTGTGGGAGGTGTGGGGAGGATGGAACATTTTTTTATAGCAGTCGCCACTATAGTTAGGACATTGGGTAATATATGATGATTCATGACGCGAGCAAGATGCTCGCACTAATTGTCAAATACCAACTTGGCGGTTGCTATAGACCGAATTGATACAACACACAACAATAAACAATTACAGCAAATTTCAGGATCGTGAGGTACATTTTAAGATTAATATTCCCTGTTGCGTATTCCCTATTCCCTATTCCCTATTCCCTAAAAGCATAAAATTTTGTACCTTATCGATTTGAAAATTGCTGTAAATTAGGAGAAATCAAAAATGACATTAACTCTAGATGAATTAACAATAGTATTTCCAGACCAATTATTATTAGAAATTTCCCCAGAAGAAACCGAACAACTCTGGCAAGAATCTCAAAATTATTCTAATGGTGCGGCTCGGTGGAATGCTTATTTGAATCGTCTTTGTTTAAATATGACAATTAAATATTTAACAGAAGATACACAACCAGAAGAAATACCACAAATATCACTAAACTTAGAAACTTTAAATCAAATTTGGGAAGTGGTAAATGGCAGTGCTATTTCCATAGGAGAAACTAGAATTATTCTCATACCAACAGAAGAATTAGATACAGAAGAATTTGCCATTCCCCAGGAGTGGGTAGACTTGCCAAGTTTGGTGGGTGACTATTATTTAGCAGCGGTAGTGGAACCGGAAGAATATCGGATGAGAATTTGGGGTTACACAAGTTATCAAAATCTCAAAAGCAAAGCAAATTATAACGAATTAGATCGTATTTATTCTTTAGGGCAAGAATTTATGACTGAAGACTTAAATGTTATGTGGGTAGCGCGGGAACTTTGTCCCCAGGCAAAACCATCAGTTGAGGCAATAGAAAGTTTGTCTGTGGATGAGGCAACTACTTTGGTGGCACAGTTGGGGCGATCGTCTCCTTATTCTCCCAGGTTGGAAGCGGAGTTTGAAAAATGGGGAGCGTTGTTAGAAAATCAGAATTTATTGCGGATGTTGTATGAGCAGAGGTTGGGGAGCGATCGCCAGACTTCTACAACTTCTACAAATTTATGGCAATGGTTGGATGGAATATTTGAAACTGGTTGGCAAACTGTAGACGAAATTTTAACACCAGAGCAACTGGTAATTTCTTCTAGTTATCGTAGTAGTAGTTATCGTAGTGGTGAAAATATTTTTTCCGGTTCAGTTAGAATATCGCGGGGTAAAAAAATCGATCTAGGAATGCGACTGGTTGAGGAGTCGGTTGCTTTAGTTGTGAGTTGGTTATCGGTTTTAAAAGATGATGATGATAATATCAGGGTTCGAGTATATCCCATGGGGGGAAAAAGTTATTTACCACAGGGAGTTAAGTTAATAATTATCGATGAAAATGGGGAAGAATTAATGGATGTAGAATCTCGCGATGGGGATGATTTTATTCAGTTCCAATTCTGTGCTGAAAGAGGAGAAAAGTTTAGTATTGCTGTGGCATTAGGAGAGGCGAGAGTTATTGAAGAATTTTGTTTGGAATAGTAGTTTAAGGTTGGAAAATTACATTTTATTTATCTTTATATATAATGCGAATAAATTTTGCCCACCTTGCGACTATTCCAGGTAGTCATACCTAATTAAAAAATAACGATATATCAATCTAAATGTAGGGGCAAATGACCGTTTTGTTCCTACCACAAAAAAATTGAATCGATTGCCAAAAAGCAGGGGGATGGGGCGGGTTTATCTAAATTTAATCTTGAATAATTAATTTAACGCGGAACCCGCCCCTACTATTGCAATATTTTAGGCGTGTTATGTCACTACAATTATCAACTTTTCCTCTTCCTTCTTCCTTCTAAATGTAGGGGCAAATGACCGTTTTGTTCCTACCACAAAAAAATTGAATTGATTGCCAAAAAGTCATGGGAAATTATCTAGCAGGGGGATGGGGCGGGTTTATCTAAATTTAATCTTGAATAATTAATTTAACGCGAAACCCGCCCCTACTATTGCAATATTTTAGGCGTGTTATGTCACTACAATTATCAACTTCCTTCTTCCTTATTCCTTATTCCTTATTCCTTATTCCTTCTTCCTTCTTCCCTCTTCCTTCTTTCTTAAAAAATTATGGAAAATTATCGTCGCATAAATCTCCGAGGTCGTTCTTTTAAAAATCAAGACCTCTCCCATGAAGACTTTTCTTACTCGGATATTAGAGGTGCAAATTTCACAAATGCCAATCTCACAGGAGCTAACTTCAGCTATGCTTTAGCAGGATTAACAAAAACTCAGAAAATAATACTTTCTATTTTGATTATTTTCCTTTGCACAACCTCAGTATTTGCCACATTTACAGCGGTTTATATTCCCATAAAATTTGTTATTCCTAAATCTTCTAATCTTATTCCCATTCAGATTGGTTTCTTAATTTTTTTACTCCTGGAATTTATAAATTTTGGCATATTATTAGTCACAATTCGGCAAGGAATCAAAAAAGCTTTAGCATACTTATTCTCTGGCATTCCCCTCATGATGTTTATCATTCCCGGATTAGCAGCTTTTGCCATGAGTGAAAAAAATCTCTCAAAATTGTTTAAGTTTTTGCGAATTAATCGACCTCCCTCCCCAGAAATTATTGAACTTTCAAAAGAGTTAAAAGCTTTCAGAAGTGGCAATCTTATTGAGGGAGTAACTAACCTATTAACTAACGACCAATCTGTAAATATAGTCGTCACTATAATTGTCAGTCTAATTATTTCTGTCGGAGCAATATTAGTATTAATTACCACCCTGAGTATGGCAGTAGTTTTAGCTGAAATAATAGCCGAAAAATATCAGAAAAATTCAGTAATAGCTTGGTCGAGAATTTTCACAATAATTATTACTGGAGCTGTCGTTAAAAATCTAGACGATCGCTATGGAACATTTATATTTAGCTCGGAACCTGCAAAGGGAGTTGTTCTAGGTATTGGCACTTATGTAATAGCAATAATTCTATCTATATTATTAATTTCCATAGCTGGTCATCTCGCCAAAAAAATATTAGCAGAAGACGAAAATAATCTAACTATTCGCCGACTTGCCGTTGCTATTGGGGCAATAGGAGGAACCAGTTTTAAAAATGCCAATATTACCGAGACTAATTTTAGTAATGCCTGCCTAAAAAGTACCGATTTTAGATTAGCTAATGTGACTCATACCCTCTGGCGCAAAGCCGAAGATTTAACATTTTCCAGAGTCGGAACCACAATATTAATCGATCCAAAAATTCGAGAATTGTTAGTGACCGGAAATGGCATAAATAAACAATATATAAGTGTCAATCTTCGAGGAGCAAATCTCAGAAATGCTGACTTAACTCGGAGCAATTTAACAATAGCAGATTTGAGTGAAGCTGCTCTGGAAGGTGCTTGTTTGGATGGAGCAAATTTAAAGGAAGTTTTGGCAATAGGTACTAATTTTACCGAAGCAAAAATGACAGGAGTTTGTTTAGAGTCTTGGAATATTAATCACACGACTATTTTGGATGAAGTTGAGTCGGAATATATCTATTTATTAGAGTCGGCAAAACCACAAACAAAGGATAGAGAGCGTCGTCCTAGTAGTGGAAATTTTGCACCGGGAGACTTTACAAAATTATTTGCTCAAAATTTTCATACTGTGGATTTAATTTTTCGTAATGGTATTGATTGGAAAGCTTTTATGTCTACTTTTCAACGGGTGCAAAGAGAAAATGAAGGGGTTAGTATGGCAATTCAAAGTATAGAAAATAAGGGGGATGGAATGGTGGTAATTAAAATTAGTGTACCTGCAGAAGCAAGTAAGGGAAAAATTCATCAGGAGTTGACTGAGTTTTCTCGGGAAGATGTGGGTAAGTTGGCAGAAAAATATCGGGAAAAATCTCTTAGTCCGGAGGAAAAAGTTTTGATATATCGTCAGCATGGTGAATATATGATGTCTTTAGTTTCTCAAATTTTGATTGGTCAAGAGTTAGTTTATCTTCCTCATATTTTGCCGAAAACTGCGAGTATAAATCAGTATAGTTTGGCCGATGCTTTGGCAGAGTTAAGAATAGCAATAGAAGCAGAAGTTTGGTTAACTCCGGAAGATAAGGATGAGGCATTTAGGCAAGTAGATATTTTGGTAAAAATGGAAGATTTTTCTACAGTAGAAAATGAAAAATTAGCTAAGTCAGCGATAAATATATTGAGAGAAATAATAGATAAACATCCGGCGGCGGAATGGATGGCTTTTGCAGTTAACAGTTATCAGTTAAAAAAAATTACCAAGGATTGAAATCCTTGGCTAATAGCTTAAGTCATCTAAAGATGACTCTACTTCAACTTTCAGGGAGCAAATTTAATGTTAATTGATACATCCAGACAACCACGCAGAAATCTTCAAGGTCGTTCATTTAAAAATCGAGATTTGACTGGTCAAGACTTTTCTTTTGCCGATATAAGAGGAGCAGATTTTACTGGAGCAAATCTCACAGGTGCTAAGTTCAATTATGCTTTAGCAGGATTAACAAAATCTCAGGTTATTAGACTGTTTATTATTACAGCTATCCTATCTATAACTGCCGGAATAGCCGCAACTATTGCTGTTGATATTCCCGTAGATTTTGTTTTTGAAGGAGAAGAATTAGTAGGAGAAGTAGTAGAAGAACTAAAAGGCAAATATATCATCCCAAGTTTAGCTACTTTTCTATTCAATGTAGCTATTTTTATGTTTATAGAAATTGTCAATATTGGTTTATTAATAGTAACTATCCGTCAAGGAGTTCAAAAAGCAATAGCATATTTATTTTCTGTAATTCCTTTGATGATACTAATAATTCCAACACTTGCAGTACTGAATATACCTCCAGAAAAATTTGAAAAATGGTATAGTTTTTTTGTTGAATATTTAAGTTTCTTAGGAATACCAGAAACACCACCTCAACAGGTTGTTGATTTCTTCTCAGGCTTAAGAGCCTTCAGGCTTGGCATTATTGTTGATAAATTCGCCGATAATGGCACTGTAAATTTGGGAATAGTTGTGAATATAATTCTCAGTTTTCTTGTGTCTGCAGCATCTATATTTGTTTTGATTTTTACCCTGACTTTAGCAGTAATTTTAGCTGAAACTATTGCTGGTAAATTGTTAAGAAATATAGCAGTAGCAGGAGCAGGAATAGTTGCTGCAATTGCTGTAGGACTTCTTACTGAGAATGAGGTAGACGATATTGCTATAAGAATTCTTACTGAGAATGAGGTAGACAATTTTGAACTAATACCTATACCTATTATAGTGATAGTAATTGCTCTAGCTATAGCTCTTTCTCTCACCCTAATATTAATAACCAGACAAATCGCAAAAAAGATATTATACGAAGAAAAAAATAATCTTTTCATCCTTAAATTTGCTGTTGGTATTGCCACTCTAGGAGGCACCTGTTTTAAAAATGCTAATTTAACCGATGCCGACTTTAGTCACGCCATCCTAAAAAGCACAAATTTTCGATTTGTTAATGTCACTCGCACATTCTGGCGACAAACCAAATATTTAAAATTTGCCAGAGTCGAAGCAACTATATTAATAGATATAAAAATCAGAGAATTATTAATAACTGGATATGGAAAAGACCAACAATATATAGGCGCCAACTTAAGAGGAGCAAACCTCATGAGTGCCGACCTAAGTAATGCCAATTTCAAACTAGCAGACTTAGGAGAAGCTTCTCTTAAAGCTGCCAATTTAAAAGGAGCAAATTTAACCGAAACATTAGCAATAGGCACTAACTTTACCAGCGCTCAAATGTCAGGAACTTGTTTAGAAGCTTGGAATATTGACCACACTACTATCCTCGATAATATTGAATCAAAATATATCTATTTATTAGAGGAACCAAAACCAGAAACAGACGATAGAGAACGTCGCCCTAGTAGTGGATATTTTCAAGAGGGAGACTTTACAAAATTATTCCAAGAAGTCTTAAATACTGTAGATTTAATATTCCGAAATGGAGTAGATGCCAAAGCTTTTATGTCATCTTTTCAAGAAGTAAAAGGGAAAAACCAAGACATTCCCATGACAATTCGAGGCATGGAAAATAAAGGTGATGGGGTAGTAGTAATTACTATTGATGTACCCCCAGAAACTAACAAAGAAAAAATCCATCAACAGTTTCTCCAATTCTACGATCAAAATCTCAGAGTGCTAGATGAAAAATATCAGAAAGAATTACAAGAAACCAAACGACAGATAAATCAAAATCTTCAGGAAAGTGAGAGAATTACTCAGATAGAGTTGGCAGAAATCAAAAAACAAAATGCTCGTTCAGAAGAGCAAAAGAATTACATGATGTCTTTAGTCAATCAGATATTTCAAAAATCAACCTCTGCTAATTATTTAGTTACTCTCAATTTTGAAGGGGGAAATTTTCAAACAGGTTTTCCAGTTATTAGAGCGAATATTTGGTTAAACGGTCATCCTTTACCAATTTCTTTAAGTGGTAATTTACCTGCAAATTTAGAAATTTATCAACTCTATCAAGACTGGAGCCAAAAATATCAACAATTAATAGAATACTATGGAAATTCCGGCTTCCTTCCTAGAGTCAAAATTAAGAAAGAGCAGACAACAAATTTTTCCCAAAAAGACATATATCAAAAAATTAAGAATTTAGAGAAAGAGTGGCGACTTCTTCTCAATAACTGGTTGAACGAGCCAAATTTTCACAAAATAGAAAAGGAGCTACGAACTAGATTTAATCTCTCAGATAAAGTCAGGTTAATTATTCAATCTGAAGATATTTTAATGCAGCACATTCCTTGGCATTTATGGGATTTTTGCTCAGATTATCAATTTGCCGAAACTGCTATAGGTTTGCCAGAAGCTAACCGAGTAGAAAAGTTAAATATCCATCGGGAAAAAATCCGCATCTTAGCAATTTTTGGAAATGACAAAGGTCTCAATATTCAGGTAGACAAACAATATTTAGAAAACTTGCCCGATGAAGCAGAAATTATCTCTTTAGTTAAACCAAGTCGCCAAGAACTAGAGGAAAAATTATGGGATGAAAAAGGTTGGGATATTATTTGTTTTTCTGGTCATAGTGAAAGTGAAACGGATGGGAGTACCGGATGTTTTGATTTAGGAAATGAAACAACAATGACAATTGAGGAATTAGAAAATTCCCTGGCAAAAGCTATTAGGAAAGGTCTACAGTTAGCCATATTTAATTCCTGTGATGGATTAGGTTTAGCTCGACAACTTGCCAAGTTACATATTCCGGCAATTATTGTTATGCGAAAAGAAGTTCCAGATGTAGTTGCCCAGGAATTTTTCCAGGATTTTCTCCAATTATTTGCTAGTGGTAAATCTCTATATATTTCCGTGCGAGAAGCGAGGGAAAAATTACAAGTAATGGAAGATAAATTTCCTGGTGCAAGTTGGTTGCCAGTCATTTGTCAAAATTCCGCAGAAGTTCCTCCTTTATTTCAGTTATCAGTTATAGCAGGAAATAGGGAACAGGGAATAGGGAATAGGGAATATTTGGAAAGACATTTCCTAGTTTAAAATTCATCATCAGCAGATGAAAAAAATTACCAAGGATTGAAATCTTTGGCTCATATATTAAGTCATCTCAAGATGACTCTACTTAATTTTTCAGAGGTAAATCTAATGCTAACTCATTCATCAAAAAAACGAAGAAAAAACTCTCCTAATAATTCCTCTCTTTCTCAGAGTAGTTATCCCGATAATTCCCCCCTTTATAAGGGGGGCTAGGGGGGATCTCTTTTGACTGAATAAATAAATTTTATACTTAAACTTTCAGGGGCAAATATAATGCTAATTAATACATCCAAACAACCACGCAAAAATTATCAAGGTCGTTCATTTAAAAATCAAGATTTGACTGGTGAAGACTTTTCTTTTACTGATATAAGAGGAGCAGATTTTTCAGGAGCAAATCTCACGGGTGCTAAGTTCAATTATGCTTTAGCGGGATTAACAAAATCTCAGGTTATTAGACTATTTATTGTTGTAGCTATTCTATCTATAATTGCTGGAATAGCCGCAACTATTGCTGTTGATATTCCCGTAGATTTTGTTTTTGAAGGAGAAAAATTAGAAGAATTAGTAGGAGAAGTAGTAGAAGAACTAAAAGGCAAATATATCATCCCAAGTTTAGCTACTTTTCTATTCAATGTAGCTATTTTTATGTTTATAGAAATTGTCAATATTGGTTTATTAATAGTAACTATCCGTCAAGGAGTTCAAAAAGCAATAGCATATTTATTTTCTGTAATTCCTTTGATGATACTAATAATTCCAACACTTGCAGTACTGAATATACCTCCAGAAAAATTTGAAAAATGGTATAGTTTTTTTGTTGAATATTTAAGTTTCTTAGGAATACCAGAAACACCACCTCAGCAGGTTGTTGATTTCTTCTCAGGCTTAAATACCTTCAGAGTAGGTATTATTGTTCATAGACTAACTAATAATAGTGAAAATTTGGGAATAGTTGTGAATATAATTCTCAGTTTTATTGTGTCTATAGCATCTATATTTGTTTTGATTTTTACCCTGACTTTAGCAGTAGTTTTAGCTGAAACTATTGCTGGAAAATTGTTAAAAAATATAGCAGTAATAGGAGCAGGAATAGTTGCTGTAATTGCTGTAGGACTTCTTACTGAGAATGAGATAGATGATATTGCTATAAAAATTATTACTGAGAATAAGGTAGACAATTTTGAACTAATACCTATACCTATTATAGTGATAGTAATTGCTCTAGCTATAGCTCTTTCTCTGACCCTAATATTAATAACCAGACAAATCGCAAAAAAGATATTGTACGAAGACAAAAATAATCTTTTCATCCTTAAATTTGCTGTTGCCATTGCCACTCTAGGAGGCACCTGTTTTAAAAATGCTAATTTAACCGATGCCGACTTTAGTCATGCCATTCTTAAAAGCACAGATTTTCGATTTGCTAATACCACTAGAACATTCTGGCGACAAAGCCAATATTTAAAATTTGCCAGAGTCGAAGCAACTATATTAATAGATATAAAAGTCAGAGAATTATTAATAACTGGATACGGAAAAGACCAACAATATATAGGAGCCAACTTAAGAGGAGCAAACCTCATGAGTGCCGACCTAAGTAATGCCAATTTCAAACTAGCAGACTTAGGGGAAGCTTCTCTCAAAGCTGCCAATTTAAACAACGCAAATTTAACCGAAACATTAGCAATAGGTACTAATTTTACCACCGCTCAAATGTCAGGAACTTGCCTAGAAGCTTGGAATATTGACCACACTACTATCCTCGATAATATTGAATCAAAATATATCTATTTATTAGAAGAACCAAAACCAGAAACAGACGATAGAGAACGTCGCCCTAGTAGTGGATATTTCCAAGCAGGAGACTTTACAAAATTATTTGAAGAAGTCTTGAATACTGTAGATTTAATATTCCGAAATGGTCTAGACTTCAAAGCCTTTATGTCCTCCTTTAAAAAGGTGCAAGTAGAAAATCAAGGTATTCCGATGGAAATTAAATCTATGGAAAATAAAGGCGATGGAGTAGTAGTAGTAAAAATCGATGTACCCCCAGAAACTAACAAAGAAAAAATTCATCAGGAATTTGTACAAATCTATGATGAAGCTGTCATAGCATTAGAAGAAAAATATCAGCAAAAGTTGGCAGGAATAGAAAAACAAGTTAGTCTCTATCATCGAAAAACAGAGGAAACTGAATATCGAATGTTCTTTATGAATCAGATATTAAAAACACAAACATCTGCCAATGCCATAACCAGAGAAAAATTAGTTATTCTCAATTTTGAAGGCGGGAACTTGGCAAAAGGTTTTACCAGAATTAAAGCTTATATCTGGTCAGATAGTCATCCTTTGCCAATGGATATTACCAGTAAATTACCCTCAAATTCAGAAATTTCTCAACTCTATCAACAGTGGAGCCAAAAATATCAAAAATTAACAGAATTGTATCAACATTTAAACTTTCCCCCTAGAATCAAAATCAAAAAAGACCAGGCGACAAATGTTTCTATAAAAGATACTCAGGAAATAATTAGTCAGATTCAAGAATTAGAGAAAAAGTGGCGATCGCTTCTCAATAATTGGTTAAATTTTCCCAGTTTTGCTCGGATAGAAAATCAACTACGAACTAAAATTAACCCTTCAGATAAAGTCCGATTAATTATTCAATCTGAAGATAATTTAATGCAACGTATTCCTTGGCATTTATGGAATTTTTTCTCGGATTATCAATTTGCGGAAACTGCCATAGCTCTGCCAGAAGCTAACCGAGTTGAAAAGTTAAATATTGCTCGGGAAAAAATCCGTATCTTAGCAATTTTTGGACAGGACGAAGGTCTCAATATTCAGGCAGACAAACAATATTTAGAAAATCTTCCAGATGAAGCTGAAACTTTTTCTTTAGTCAAACCAACCAGACAAGAATTAGACCAAAAATTATGGGATGAAAAAGGTTGGGATATTATTTGTTTTTCCGGTCATAGTCAAAGTGAAAAGGATGGGAGTACCGGATATTTTGATTTAGATAATCAAACCAAAATCAAAATTGAAGAATTAGAAAATGCCCTAAAAACAGTTATTAGTAGGGGTCTCAAATTAGCCATTTTTAATTCTTGTGATGGATTAGGTTTAGCCAGACAATTTGCTCAACTACATATCCCCGCAATTATTGTCATGCGAGAACCAGTTCCAGATGTAGTTGCCCAGGAATTTTTCCAGAATTTTCTGCAATTATTTTCTAGTGGTAAATCTCTATATATTTCCGTGCGAGAAGCAAGGGAAAAATTACAAGTAATGGAAGATAAATTTCCTGGTGCGAGTTGGTTGCCAATAATTTGTCAAAATCCCGCAGAAGCTCCTCCTAATTGGCGAGATTTACATGGGATTTATCAACCTAATTTTGCTGATATTTTGACAGATTTAAAATTAGCCATTGAAACGGAAACTTGGTTAACCCCAGCAGATAAAACAGAAGCTTTAAAACAAGTAGAAATATTGGCAGAATTAGGAGAATTTCCCAGTCAAGAAAATCAATATTCTGTGAAATCAGCCATCAGAATATTAAGAGGTATTATTGCCGAACATCCGGCAGCTAATTTGATGGATGAAGCTGTAGAAAAATTATTAACTTACTTTTTAAGAAATAGGGAGTAGGGAGTAAGGGAGGTGGGGAGGGTGGGGAGATTAGAGAAAAATTTGGCAATGGTGCGAAGATGGAACATTTTTTTATACCGATTACATTAGAGGAACAATGAATAATTTATCTCGTTTTTTTTTACAGCGTTTATACAACCGAAAAAACACTCAAGGATTTACTTTAATTGAGTTGTTAGTCGTGATTATTATTATTGGAATTTTGTCAGCGATCGCTCTCCCATCTTTTTTAAATCAAGTGAATAAAGCAAAAGAGGCTGAACCAAGAATGACTATAAATGGTGCTAATAAAATACAATCTGGTTACTATATGGAGAAAAATGAATTTACAGGTAATTTAGGAATATTAGAAGTACCGAATCAAACAGAAAATTATAAATATGAATTTCTGAATATTGTGCCGGAATTGTCATTGATTATAGCTACCCCAGAAGATCCAACAATGAGATATTTTCTAGGAGTAATATATATAGAAAATGATGCTACTCTCTATCAAAGAGTTTGTAAGGCTTATCAACAAGAATTTCTTTTAAATATTCTGCCGAAATTTTTAGACGGGCAACTAGATAAGAGTGAAATAAATGAGTTAGATAACAAATATTGTGGTAGTAAGTAATGTTATTTTTGGTGAAATGGGCCTAATCAAAATGCTTCAATTTCCCAGAGGAGTTGGAGAGATAAAATTTTCCATCATATTACACCCATCAATAGTTACTCGTCAAAAATATAACAAATAATTATCTAACAGATTTGACTACTTTTGCATAATTCTGAGTTTCCCTCCTAAAGAGTTAATTAGAAGCAGAAAAGAGAAGCTACTTTTCACAGCTTCAGACTTACTAACTAGGAACAACAAATGTCACTAAGAAAAATCAGTAGTCATTAGAAAGGAAGGATGAGAATGGGAAAAATCTTGGGATATTCCGGCATTTTATATCTGCATTGGTAGAAAGTGCCAAAACTATATAACCGGATTTCATCTTGCTCCTCAAAAAGATAATAAATAATTATCTAAAATATTTAACTACTTTTGCATAGTTTTGAGTTTCCCTCCTAAAGAGTTAATTAGAAGCAGAAAAGAGAGGCTAGTTTTTATAGCCATTCACCGCTTTAGACACACTAATGAGGAACAATAAATGTCACTCAGAAAAATCAGAGTCACTCAAATTCCCATTCATCGGTTCAGCAGTTTAAGTCAAGCAGTATTAGTAGCGATCGCTAGTACTTGTGGCATCGGAGTCAAAACTGCCCTAGCAGATCCACCACCTGAGCCACCACCTCTAACGGTATTGCCTCCAGTCTTCTGTTTCCGGTTCACTGATATTAAAGCAGTGGAAGACGACCCAGAAGGAGATAAATTTCAACTCGCCTTTGAAGTTCTCAACTGGTCTAACCAACCTGCTGCTGGCGTCCGTATTGCCATGACCGAAGGAACAAACACCTTTGTCACCGATGGTGCAGCACCCACTTTTGCAGGAGCAGGAATTGATAGTAACGGTCGTCCTAATGGTCCTGACGGAGACCCCCTACCAGGAAATCAACAATTTATCAATACTGGTCAAGTAACACAGTCAACTGAAACAGCTATTCAATGGGATGCTGTTCAGTCAAACTTTAATACCCTCGTTAGCGGACCAATACCAAACCGTGACTTGCTTGGTGTTGGACCGAGAAATACTCCTGGTGGTTGCGCCTTAGTTCCTGGTTGCCAACTCCAAGGACCTACCAATCCTGTAGTTGCTGACTGGGAAACCGTTGATAATGGTAATAATGTCCTTGATGGTTTCGTTGTTACAGTAGATGATATTGATGAAGGAGAGGTAATTTCTTTTAACTGGAATCTCCTTGATGTTAATGGCAACCCTATTGGAATGCCTGGTGGTATTGGGAATGATTATGGTTTCGGTGCAGTTAATATCGCCCGCATACCTATCAGCGGAGACCCTGATAGTGACTTCCGGATCTTCGAGCAGAATACTGGTGTTGAACGCTCCAACAGATTATTCGCTGAAAATTCCCACATGGTTACGGAATATTCTCCTGTTGATTATGACACACAAATTAATGGCGGTCTTTCTGCTTTGAATGCGGTGGCAACTGAAACTGCTGCTGATGGCGAAGTTATTGCTAAGTTTGCAGCAGAGTTTGGTGCAGGTATCGCCGGTCAGTTTCTCAACCCAGAGGATAATATTTTTGGTTCTACTGTTAATGCTCAGTTAGTTGATTATCCTGAACCAACTCCTACTCCCGATCCAAGTCCTAGCCCTAGTCCCGATCCCGATCCAAGTCCTAGCCCTAGTCCCGATCCCGATCCAAGTCCTAGCCCTAGTCCCGATCCCGATCCAAGTCCTAGTCCTAGTCCCGATCCCGATCCAAGTCCTAGTCCTAGTCCCGATCCCAATCCCACTCCACCTGATGATAGCGTTCCCAACCCACAACCAGAGTCAGTTCCCGAACCAAGCGCAATGGCTATGTTAGGGATGACAGCGATCGCCTTATTTGGTTACAAACGCCAACGTCGTAGTTAATCGTATATGTAGGGGCGAATAGCCATTTTGCTCTTCTGCAATATGTTTGCGTAGTATTCCACAGGAAAACGTCCCTACATTTTTTGTTGAAGATAGACAAGATTTATTTTCACCATGCTTTGCCCCGGTTTAACCGTGGGTTGATAGCGATCGCCTTTTTTAGTCAAATAGAGCGATCGCCTCTCAATCATTTTTTGTTGATTAACGTAAAGTTATGAAATTATCCAATACTCGTCCAATATATCTTGGACTAACTACTTCCCTTTTTCTGGGAATTGTCACATCTCAATCCGCTCAGGCAGCATCTTTTATCAACTTTGAGAGCATTCCCGGCAGTACGCTCACTGAGGGTATGTTCATTGGCAATCAATTTCAAGATTCTCTTGGTATTAGTTTTAGTCTCATAGGGGGAGGGTTTCCTGTGTTGGCTGAAGTTGGTGGACCTAAGAAAACTGCGTTCACAACAGATAACGGAACACGGAAAGATAGACCTATAAGCGCAGCAAACGGTAATTTCTTTATAACCGATGACGATGGAGGAGATCATAGACCGAAAACTCTGCGCGTTAAATACAATAACCCCGTGTCAATTGCATCTGGCGAGATTTTAGATATTGACCAGAGGAATAGAAATTCAAGAACTGAAGAATGGACAGTTCGAGCATTTGATATTGATGATAACTTTCTAGCTTCGGAAGTCTTCACCTCCGGCCGTCAACATACCGAGACGGGTGATGGAGTAGCTACTCTTTGGACATTTGATAATCTCAGTAGAGATATTTCTTATGTTGACTTGGAATTTACAGGAACAAAAAATAATCAGATTGGGGTAGGATTTGACAACTTTTTTGCTCAATTCGCTCAACCAGATCCTCCGGAACCTAGTCCTGAACCAGATCCTGACCCTATTCCCGATCCTGACCCTAGTCCTGAACCTGACCCTAGTCCTGAACCTACCCCACCAGGCGATGGCATACAACCAGAGAGAGTTCCAGAGCCAAGCGCAATGGCAATGCTAGGAATGACAGCGATCGCTTTATTTGGTTACAAACGCCAACGTCGTAGTTAATTATATGTAGGGGCGAATAGCCATTTTGCTCTTCTGCAATATGTTTGCGTAGTATTCCACAGGAAAACGTCCCTACATTTTTTGTTGAAGATAGACAAGATTTATTTTCATCATGCTTTGCCCCGGTTTAACCGTGGGTTGATAGCGATCGCCTTTTTTAGTCAAATAGAGCGATCGCTTCTCAATCATTTTTTGTTGATTAACGTAAAGTTATGAAATTATTCAATACTTGTTCAAGATATCTTGGACTAACTACTTCCCTTTTTCTGGGAATTGCTACATCTCAACCTGCTCAGGCAGCAACTCTTACCTTTGAGAGCGTACCTACCTTGCCTGAGGGGACACTAATTAGCAATCAATTTCTAAATGACTATGGCATGACTTTTAGTCTCGTAGATGAGATATTTCCTAATGTACTGACTAGAGTGGGATCTCCTGTATTAGCCAAAGTTGGTGGAGATCGTGCTGCGTTCACACGTCAAGATGGAGCACCCCCGGACACTCCTAAAGGTACAAAAAGTGGCCAAAGTAAAAACGGTCGCTTATTTATAACCGATGACGATGGAGGGAAGAGACCACCGAAATCTCTGCTCATTGAATACGATCGGCCCGTGTCAATTGCTAAAGGCGAGATTTTAGATATTGACCGACAGGGACAAAAAGAAAAATGGAGGGTTGTAGCGCGTGATAGCTTCGGGAATGAGCTACAATCTCTTAACTTCTCAAAAAACTCTCCAAACACTGGTGATGGAGTAGCTACTCCTTGGAAGTTTGAGAATCTCAGGAGAGATATTTCTTCTGTTCTGTTGGAATTTACAGGAACAGCAAATAATAGGATTGGGGTAGGATTTGACAACTTTTTTGCTCAATTCGCTCAACCAGCGCCAACACCAGCGCCACCGCCACCACCACCTCCACCGCCACCAACAAAATTACCTCCAGTATACTCCTTCCGATTCACTGATATTAAAGCTGTGGAAAACGACCCAGAAGGAGATAAATTTCAACTCGCCTTTGAAGTTCTCAACTGGTCTAACCAACCTGCTGCTGGGGTTCGTATTGCCCTCACAGAAGGATCGAACACCTTTGTCACTGATGGTGTAGCACCCTCTTTTGCTGGTGCAGGTATTGATAGTAACGGTCGTCCTAATGGTCCTGATGGAGACCCTCTACCAGGAAATCAACTGTTTATAAACACTGGTCAAGTAGTGGAATCAACTGACACAGCAATTCAATGGGATGCCAATCAGTTCAACTTTAATACCCTTGTTAGCAGACCTATACCAAACCGTGACTTGCTTGGTGTTGGACCAAGAAACACTCCTGGTGCTTGTGCTTTAGTTCCTGGTTGTCGAGTTGTCGGCGGCAGTCCCAACTCTTTCTTTGGTACTCCTAAAGTTGTTGATCCAGAGACTGTTGATAATGGTAATAATGTTCTGGATGGTTTCGTTGTTACAGTAGATGATTTCGACGAAGGAGAACTAATTTCTTTCAACTGGAATCTCCTTGGAGTTGATGGCCTGCCTATTGGAACCCCTAATTCTGGAAATGAGTATGGTTTCGGTACAGCAAATATTGTTCGCATACCTATCGGTGAAGATCCTAATGCTGACTTCCGGATTTTTGAGCAAGATACTGGTGTTGAGCAGTCCGAGCGATTATTTGCTGAAGATTCTTATTTGGTTACGGAATATTCTCCTGTCGCTTATGACACGACTATTGCCAGTGGTTTGTCTGCCACGAATGCCCTGGCAACTCAAACTGTTAATTCTACAGGAGAACCTATTGCTCAGTTTGCTGCAGAAGTTACAACAGGAATTACTGGTGCATTTTTGAATCCTGCGGATAACATCTTTAACTCTCCTGTGAATGCTCAGTTAGTAGCTAGTAACCCTGGTTCCGGTGGCTCTGGTTCCGGTGGCTCTGGTTCCGGTGGTTCTGGTTCCGGTAATTCTGGTGGTGACGGTGGCTCTGGTTCTGGTGACATACAACCAGAGTCTGTTCCCGAACCAAGCACAATAGCAATGCTAGGAATGACAGCGATCGCCTTATTTGGTTACAAACGCCAACGTCGTAGTTAATTACATACATTGTGTTCTGCAATATGTTTGCGTAGAGGCGGGTTCCGCGTTAAGTTAATGGTGTAACCCACAACCGGGTAAACCCGCCCCCTACTTTGATTTGTCTGTTTTTTATTGGTTAGCAACAACCGACACAACTTTTTTGTTGGGTTGCGCTCTGGCTTAACCCAACCTACATCTAAGAATGACAGCGATCGCTTTATTTGGCTATAAACGTCAACCTCGTAGTTAATTAAATATATTCGATCCCCCCTAACCCCCCTTGGAAAGGGGGGGACTGGGTGAAAAATGGCTGCTATGGCAAAAATCAGACGAAGTGTAGATTTTTATGCACTCATTCTAAAATTCTTTAGCCCCCCTTACTAAGGGGGGTTGGGGGGATCGTCTTGTTCCGTAAACATCAAAATCACAATTAATCACCTATTATGAACAGAATCTGTAAAACTATTCTCATCCTCAGCATTGCTACTACCCTCAGTGGCTTAAACATAGCCTGCCAAAAAATAACCGAAGTACAAAAAATCAACGATCGCGCCGTAGAAAAAGTAGTCCAAAAAGACTATCAAGGGGCACTCAATGATTATAACAAAGCCATTGAGAAAAACCCTAATGATGCCACTTTATACAATAACCGTGCCAATGCTCATTTCCAAGCCAAAAATTATGAACAAGCGATCGAAGACTATAATCAGGCAATAAAAATTAATCCCGAAATGGCAGATGCTTATTATAATCGAGCTTACGCTAAACAACAACTAGCAGACCTCAAAGGCGCATTATCAGATTACGACAAAGCATTAGAATTTGCTACCGACGAAACTACTAAAATCAAAATCTATGGAAATAGAGGCACTATACATCATGCAGTCAAAAATTACCAAAATGCCTTAAATGACTACGCTCAAGTCATCAAACTCCAACCAGACCTACCTCAAATATATTCCAACCGAGCAAACCTTTATTATCAACAGGGAAAAATTCAACAAGCGATCGCCGACTTCCGCAAAGCAGCAGACTTGTATCAACAGCAAGGAAATCTTGAATATCAACAACAATTACAAGCGATCGTCTCCAAAATTGAACAAACCAATCAATTTTGAATAAAGCGATCGCCTGTAGGGGCTGGTTCCGCGTTAAATTAATCTTGCTCATTAAATTTAGATGAACCCGCCCCTCCCCCCCCACTGACAATAGGTGCGTTACGCTACCGCGCTTCACACCCTACCAATAGCTACCAATAGCATTCATGCGTAAGTCTATCCGCAGGAGAAACAATCAAATATTAATAATCCATCTTCTTCCCTCTTCCTTCTTCCCTCTTCCCTCTTCCTTCTTCCTTCTTCCCTCTTCCTTCTTACTTCTGTAAAAAGATGAATACTCTAGTAATTTCACAACAAAACTACTCAGCTAATCTATATAAACAAACAACTCATCCATCTGTCAGCAGCAAAACCAAGCGTTTGATTGACATTTTGGGAGCATTAGTTGGATTGGCGATCGCCACAATAGTTGCCATTCCCATTGCCATTTTCATGCAATTAGACAACCCCGGTCCATTATTTTACACTCAGGTGCGCCGTGGTTTTCAAGGCAAAACCTTCCGCATCATAAAATTTCGTTCCATGGTTGTTGATGCAGAAAACCTGAAACATCTAGTAAAAAATGAGGCTCATGGTAATATCTTTAAAAATGAGAACGACCCTAGAGTCACCCGTATAGGAAATTTTCTGCGCAAAACTAGCTTAGACGAACTACCTCAATTCTGGAACGTTCTCAAAGGAGAAATGAGTTTAGTCGGAACTCGCCCTCCCACAGTTGATGAAGTGCAATCTTATCAGACTCATCACTGGCATAGATTAGAGGTAAAACCTGGTATTACTGGAGAATGGCAGACTAATGGTCGTTCTCATATTAAAGACTTTGAAGAAGTAGTGCGTATGGATTTGAAATATCAGCAGAAATGGTCTATTGCATACGACCTCCAATTAATTTGGAAAACTATCTGGGTAGTATTAAATAAATCTGGTGCGTATTAGTTTTAGGGCGATCGCCACTCAAATATAAACTTTTTCTTCCTTCTGAATAATGATAAATCGTCTAATTTATTCAACCACACTTTTAATCGCAACCTTCTGCTGCAATAATATTGTTCATGCTGGCACTATCCGTCACGACCGCACTGACGAGCAATATACCTCCCTAGCAAACCAGTTTCCCAGTGTCGGTTATCTCAGCACAAAATTCTCTTCTGGTGAAGATTTATGTTCCGGAACACTTATAGCTCCCAGTTACATTCTCACCGCAGCTCATTGTATTGACTTCAACAACGAAACTCTGCTCAATGCAACCTTTGTGGTTAATGATATTCCCTACACAGTTACAGATGCTACCGCTCACCAAAATTGGTTTTCTAGCAACCGAGATTTTGGAGCTGGATATGATATTGCTGTTTTGCGTCTGGCAACTCCAGCGACTGATATACCATCAACGCGCCTATTCACAGGTTTTGATGAACTCCATCAAGTAGGAACCTATGTTGGCTTCGGTGCTACGGGTAACGGTATAACAGGTTATTTACCAAATACAAAAGGTACAAAACGAGCAGGTCAAAATATTGTTGAACTTGGTAGTAGTTTAGGATTACCCGACAACCTGCTATTATCAGATTTCGATCGTCCCTGGACAACAAATTCTACCCATCCAGACACCATTCCCCTAGACTTAGAATATGCCATTGCTCCTGGAGATAGTGGTGGTGGATTATTTATTAACGGTCATATTGCTGGCATTCATTCCTTCGGATGGGGACTAAACGACGGTCTAAATAACTCTAGTTACAATGATGTTGTAGGTTCAACTCGTATTTCATCACATATAAATTGGATTTATGGTGCCATCTGGGCAATGGAAACAATACAGTCAGATCGTTCTTTTAACTCAATTCATTTTAATACAAATAGCAACGATGTTAGTTCCGATATTACTCCAATTGCACCACAAGAAAACTATTTTGATAAATCCTATGAGGTTGCTGTAATTAAAGATTGGGGTTTTGAAAATTACCAGTATGAGCTAGAACGAAACCACAATAATTCTCGACCTAAACAAGTTCCGGAACCAAGTAATACTTATGTGATTTTAGCATTAGGTATATTCAGTCTATCATACCAATTTCATAAAATATTCCTATAGTCACGATACAGGGAACAGGGAACAGGGAAAGAAAAACATCAGGACTTACGCAAATTGACTTTTAAACCACCATCTGTAGGGGTGCCATTCGATAGTTATGCGCAAGCTTTTGGTATTGGCGTTCCGCACCAGCTGCCGAATGGCGTCCTCGCTATATCCTGAACATAATAAATCATATCAAATCCGGGGGGATTGGACTTAACGAAGTCAGAAGTAAGAAGTCAGAAGTCAGAAGTTATTTTTGTAACGGGGATTTAAGCCCCGCTCTAAAAATATTGCGCCTTAAAAGGCGGGGTTTTAGACCCTTATGATTTTGATAAAAAAAATTCTCCAATCGTCATAACTACGCTAATCTTTGTAATTTTAGGCGTTGCTGAAGTTAGGGATGAATCTTTGCACGCCGCAAAAGGTAACCCATCTTTTACTTCCTGTTTTCCTAAAACTATAATTCCAATGTGCACTCTATGTAAGGCTCTCCCACACCTCCCACACCTCCCACACCTCCCACACCTCCCATCCTGACCACACTAATTCCAATGCGTAAATATGCAACGCCTAATTTTCTCTCCTCCTGACTTAACCATTCTATAACTGTTTAACCGGATTTGATATCAAGGTTGAACTTTTAGATTTTATGGAATATTTAAGCTTGACAAAATGAATCAATACCAAATATAGTTAAAGACGCTCAAAACTATAGATTAAAAGGAGTAAAATATGAGTAGTGGAAAAAGTCTCCAGCCAACAAAATATGCCGAACATCGGTATAACATCACTGCACCAATTGATTTTGATGTAGCAATGAACTATGGTGGCGCATTAATGGCGATCGCTGGAGCAGATGGCGAATTAGCAGAAAAAGAATTCCAGTGGTATATTGATGAACAAGAACTTTTGATGGTAGACCCTGCGGAGTACATTGAAGCGCTACGCAAATTTGATTGGAAAAACGCTAACATAGAAGAGCTATTGAATGGTATCAAGTACGATTTTTCTATAAATTTTTGCCGAACCATGTTATACCAAGCGATTAAGATGAGTCGAGCTGATGGTACCTATCAAGAAAAGGAAAAAGCTGCTGTGGCTAAAGCAGCAGAATTTTTGGGAATTGAGCGTAGCATGGTTGTTAGTATTGAGTCATTAGCTGAAATGGAAGAAGCAAGCGAGCGACTACGACTTGCTTTATTTGAAACGGAAGTTTAATTCTGTTTAACACCTACCTTTTTATAGAGGATTTTGATCTCTTGACCTTATGGGTAAATATATCAAAATCCTCTACCGTGTTTCAGAGTTACCCTAACTGCATTCATAGTTTGACAGCAGATAATATAGATCGTTTTCTCATATTGCGATTGCATTCAAGATTGCCCTCCAGGATATCTAACAGAATGAGTATAGCGCTACGCGCAAGTCAAAACTCAGAAGTCAGAAGTTACTGACAATGCTACAAGTGGAAATTAAAAAGCCGACATAGTACAAGAACACTGGAAGATGTTTCAAGCAAAGCAGGAAAACAGTACAATACAATACAATACAATACAATGAGCAATCATCAAGACCCAGAAGAGTTAATTAAAGATTTTGAAAATTTTGACTGGAGTCAACTTTCACTGGAACGCCTAAAGAAGCTTCAATCTACTCTAAGTAAGGCGATCGCCCTCAAAATACAAGAAAAACTAACAAAAGATAGAGATAGAGCGAATCTGGGTAAAATTTATGAGTATAAAGCAAGATTAGCAAAAGTCTTTCCTCAGAGTATGGGTACCTCCCTATCTAAGCATGAGAAGTGTGTTTTTGCCATCAGTCTGGGAAGCAAAAATTTTGTTTATAAAGAACGAATTGAAGCTTGTATAAAATGGATTAGTGACAACTTTAAGAATTGTCTAGTGTTAATTGGTGATAGTATACACAGACTGACAATCGAAGTGAGGCAGGGTATCAAAGGTGATGAAGCTTTGTTAGAGGCAATTCGTACTGGAGAAAAGTTTGTCAATGAAAACAGTTTTCTGTTTGAGGAATACTCCCAAATATGTCGATTTGAGTTCAAGATGATATCAGAAGTTGAAAAGCGACCGGACTTTAATATTTATTATGAGCAACTTCAGAACCTTTATAAAAAAAACGAATCTTTTCAAACCACGATCGACTCCTTTGCACAAAAATATCTCAACCGAGGAGAGCAAGTGGTAGCAGAGCAAATGTTGGAACTTCGGCAAAACTATCTGGCAAAAACCTATCTGCTTGAGGAGTCAGCTTTGTTTACCTGCATTGCCAAAGAAGGATGGCAAGTTTTCGTTTATCCAGGGTCAATCAAAACTTTTGAGGAAATATCAGAGGGATTACATCCAGAAGTACCTGAACCTCTCAAGCAAATAATCTGGGTAAGTCTGGGTCTTAAAGGACAGAATGCTGCACGTGGGAACAAAAATTCTGGAGAATAAATGAGCGATAAACTGGGTAGTGGTGCATTGTTATAGTATAGTCAGTGGGAGCATCTTGCTCCCGTTCTAAAAGACTGTTTGTCATTTCAGTTATCAGTTATCAGTTGTCAGTTATCAGTTATCAGTTATCAAATAAATATTAGATCGCGTAGTAGACTAACACATCTAAAATGGTGCGTTACGACGGATTGTTAAATGCCTTTCATAGTCAAGATTTTAGCCGTCTAACTGAGCCTACAAATTTTACTATATATGGTAGTTATATCATGTCCGGATAAGAGCGCGATAGAACGACCTTCCGCTTACGCGACCAAAAAAACTTTCTCTTCCTTCTTCTTTCTTCCCCTCCTGGGAGGGGTTAGGGGTGGGTTCTCCACGGTCGGGGTTAGGGGTGGGTTGACTCCTGAGGACTGACTCCTGAGGACTCCTTCGTTATTTATTTATAACTGTTCAACCGGACATGATATTACGCGTAAATCCTGAATTATTTACCTACTCATTCAAACTACCATCAGGCATAATTGCCCCTTGCAAATTTGCCCCTTGCAGATTAGCATTTTCGATATTTGCTCCTTGTAAATTTGCATTCTTCAGGTTAGCTCCCTTGAGTTTAGCTCCCTTGAGGTTAACACCCATTAACTTAGCATTAGTCAAATTTGCTCCTACTAAGTCTGCTCTCCTGAGATCGGCATCTTTTAAAATTGCCCCCCTGAGATCCACACCTCGGAGACTAGCACGACTCATCGTTGTCCCACCTAAATTCGCTCCTCTTAAATTCGCTCCTTTGAAATTCGCTCTAGTGAGTCTAGCATCTTTGAGTTTAGCACCTTGCAAATTAGCACCTTGCAAATTAGAACTCATCAAATTTGCGCCAGATAAATTAGCTCGTCGTAAGTTAGCATTCTCTAATTTTGCCCTCATTAAAGTTGCTCCACCAAGGAAAGCTCTTTCCAACTTGGTATTTTGCAAATTAGAATTCATCAAATTCGCCCCCTCTAAACGAGCGCGAGACAAATTAGCTTGCTGTAGTTTAGCCTTAATTAGGTTTGCTCCTTGCATTTGTGCACCTTTGAGATTGGCATTTTGCAATCTAGCTTCCCTGAGTTCGATACCTCTCAAATTAGCTTTGAATAAATCTGCCTCTCGTAAATAAGCATCTTCAATTTTGATAGCTGCCAAGTTGGCACCACGAAGGTTACAACCTTGACATTCTCCAGTTGTTCGTAATTGTTCAACTGCACTCTTACGCAAGATTTTGTTGGTGACAATTTCCTGTTGAGGTCTTTGTGTTCTTAGGAAATTAGTTTGTTGTCGTTGCTGTCGAAATACTGTTAAACTGGTAGCTAATATAGCAAGAGCAGCAATACTAGCGACTCCTACTATTGCAGATGTTTTTACAGGTTTCATTGTCATCGCTAAATTCCGAAAATTAGCAGCATCACCAAACATAGGAATTGGTTTGAGTGCAGCTAAAGCTGCTGCTGCATTTTCAAAACGGTCTTTGCTATTGGGAGACACCATTTTTTCTAGCCACATTGTGAATAATGTACTCAGTTGTGGCATTAATTTTTTGACGTTAAAATTATAGTTGCGGTCTATTAAGTTTTTGATATCTGTACTAGGAGTACCTGTTAGCAAGCAGATCAAGGTTGCGCCTAAACTATATAAGTCAGAATTTATAGTGACAGTACCATTTAATTCTTGTTCTGGTGACATAAACCCTGAAGTACCACTTACACCATCACTTAAAATATCTTCTATTCCCATACGCGCAGAACCAAAATTAATTAGATGTGCAATAGGAAATCTTTCACCGTGGGTGTGGGTATCAACTAATATATTTTCTGGTTTGATATTACCGTGAATAATTGGTGGAGTTTGCTTTTGTAAATAAACTAAAATTTCTAAAATTGAAACAGCAATTTGCTTAATTTGTTCGGGAGTAAAACTTTTTCTTTCTGCTAAAGAATTGCCTTTTTGATATTTTGTAATTAAGCAAAATCCTTCGGTCGTTTCTAAAGAATCTACATAATTGGGAATACGAGGATGTTGTAGTTGTTTGAGAATTTCTACTTCTCGTTCATAAGCTTCAAATCCCGACCAATTTGCATTACTATCTGCAAAACGAAATTCTTTAATGACAACCTTTTGGTCTTGTTTGAGAGCTAGTCCCTGATATGTCACTTCTCCTTGGTGTTGGTGACGTTCTATTTCTCTGATAATTTGATAGCCGTGGCTAGAAAGGTCTTGGTTCATGTTAATAGTACCACCGTTTTTTTCTACTTGTAAATGGGGCGCTAATGCAATAACTATGTTCAGGAATTATATCATATTTTTTATTGAGTAGCAATTACAAATTACCACTATTCCTCATTTTGCCTACAATATTTGAAGAAGGCAGAGGGCAGAAGGCAGCTATGCTGAAGGTCTAATTGCTTATGAATAGACATCTCCTCCATGGATAGGGAGTAGGGAGTAGAGAGAAAGAATTGATGATTTATTTACGATAATTGATTTTATTTTTTATTATTGAAGATGTCTAATAGTCTTCGACACGCCACTTCGTGTCCGATTGCCCCAAACAATTTTCAGCACCCCCGTTGACGGTACAAAAGAAAAGATAAATTTTTTTTGATGAAATAAAAATCAAGTACATCAGAAATTATTTAATTGCTTAGTTAAATCACAAACCTTGATTATACTGATGCTTAATTATGCTGAAAATAAGTGGCACTATCGAGCTATATTAATTGCTTTTTATAGCTACAGTATTTACATTGAAGAAGGAAGAAGAAAGAAGGAAAAAGTGGACTTGGATAGTCGTCTTATCACCCCAACCAATTTTCAATAATTATTAATTATTAATTATTAATTAGCAATTACCTCTCCTTGAAAACGAATAGGATTGATTAAAAGGAAAATTTTTTCTTTTTTCTCCTTTAAAGGAGAGGCTTTAAACCTTAATTATTCGGTAAATACTTTGTAGACGGCGGGGAATTAAACCCAAAAGAAAAAGATAAATGTGTCATCAAGACAGTATATTTTATACTAAAGTAAGTATAGATCTACTTGAGAGGCGGTTTTTTCCCGAAAAATTGTGGGTATGCGCCTCCCCTTTTAATATAGAATCCGGTTATACAGTGTATGTTCATAATTCTATAATTACTTCAATCTCCCAATCTCCCAATCTCCCAATCTCCCAATCTCCCAATCTCCCCATCCCCCCATCTCCCCATCTCCCCATCTCCCAACTATATAATAAGTATTCAACCGGATTTGATATAAGGGGATAAAAAAAGAGCATTCCTTATGTCAAGCCTCTTGCTTGACCTTTGTCATGCTGCGCAAACAGCCTTAGGTACTGATAACTGATAACTGAAATGACTACCTATTATAAGGTGAGTTGAACACAGTGCTAATAAATTTCAAAATGACCCTTTTATGGTAAAATAATACAAAACAATTTCGATAAAATGAGGTTTCTATGACAGAACAAAATGCTCGTGATTTATTTAAAGCTGCCTACGAACATCGCTACACTTGGGACCCTAACTTTCCTGGTTATACTGCCGATATTGAACTGAAACAAGGGTCAGAACTGTACAATGGCCAAATTTCGATAAAACCAGACTTCAGTGTAGAAGTCACGGGTATATCAGACGAGGAAGTACAACAAAGCGTTTATACTCAACTGCGGGACATAGTGACTCACCGCAAACGTTCATCCTTTGAAGCATCCCACGGTAAAAATAACTTCAGTCTAGGCGATCGGGATGAAACTGGTGCAGTTGAAATTCTGGTCGAAGGTGATGCGATGGGGTCAAACTACAAGATTAGAGATAAAGAAATTTGTCTAGTTAGTCGGGTAATGGGCCGAATGGCTTTCGTAATTAATACTCACAAAAGCTTGGATACAGGAGAAGGTTCTGTTGCCACTCACTATAACGCCATCTTCCGCAACCCTCAAACCAATGAAGTCATCAGAGAACTAGAGTTTGAGGACAGTTATGAAAAAATTGGCAGTTACTACATAATGATTCATCAAGTAGTCAATTCTACAGAAAAAGGTCAAGTAACAACAACAGAATTTAACTACTCCAATATCAAATTGCTAGAACCAGCAGTTGTGTAGGAATAATCTGAACTTTTGGTCTATTTTGATGTTAATTCAGCTAGGATTAATTTAGAAGAACCATAGTTCTCATCTTTTTATAAATTCAACAAAACAAGGAGAAAAAATGGCTAAAGCACTAACCAAAGATAATGTGGAAAATGTATTAGATGAATTACGCCCCTATCTCGCGGCAGATGGTGGTAACGTGGAATTAGTAGAAATTGATGGTCCGATAGTAAATCTTAGACTACAAGGAGCTTGTAGTTCTTGTCCTAGTTCTACTATGACTCTCAAAATGGGTATTGAGCGCAAACTTAAGGATGAAATTCCTGAAATTAGTGAAGTTGTTTCTGTGATGTAGTAATATTTTCCCCACTCACATGATTTTTGGTGTGGGTGGGAAATTTATTAGACATCTCCACAAAAGAGGGAGTAGGGACGTTGCATAAGGGCGTCCGTACAGAGAAATAATTGATAAATTTGACATCCTCTCCGGTTATAATCGCGTGATTTAACGGGAGATTCCCAGACCTCGCATGGGCGCGGTTTACTGCTTGAATGGCACTTATCTAGATTGTATCCAATCCCCGACAGTACGCCAACGAGCGTCAATTTGCTCTACGATATGCACTCGGCGGCAGTGACACCTCAGTGGTATCATGTCCTCATTATATGATAATTATATCTCAATGGAGTGCTTATTTTTGTTTGGTCGCGATTCCGAACCCGGTAAATGGCTCGATTATACCGGGAGTCCTCACTCGCTCCATTTTTGATAAATATAGCAATGTGCGCTGAGATATTTACAAATTACCGAATAATTAAGGTTTAAAGCCTCTCCTTATTAAGGAGAAACAAGAAAAATTTTTCATGATTAGTCAATCCTATCCGTTTTCAAGCAGAGGTAATTCGCGCATTCGCGCATTCTTGAACAGAACTGTCCAATAGCTAAAGTCTTATATTATTTCTCAAAAAGAATGCTATACTTGATACTGCTATCACATATATGTAAAAAAATTATTTATATGTGCGATCGCAAAAATTATGCAGAACATTATTGCCGACTTGCTTACCCAGTCTGAGCAGGCCAATGAAAATTTTCAACTATACCTACTTTTTCTAAAGCCTCAATGATGAACTGCCATCCTGTTAGTGAAGCTACAAAATCGTGGTTAATATTTAGCAGGATTTTGTTAAGAAATTCTCTTAAGTCTGATAAATCTCCAAATATTATCCACTTAAGTTTTTGTTTTATTGCTAACCATAGCCTCTCTATGGGATTAACTTCTGGACAATAACTTGGTTGAAATATGAGAATAATATTATCAGGAATTGTTAAGTTCAATGATTGATGACATCCAGCATTATCTACTTGAATGATATGTAAATCATCATGGTAATTCTCTGAAAATATCTCTAAGAATCTTTCAAAACATACTGTATCTAAATGACTAAACTCATAGAAAAAACTTTCTCCTGAATTTGGTGAAACAAACCCATATAACCACAAATATTTATACTCCCATTTTTGAGTTCCTTTAGGTTTTATACCTTTGAGAGTTATTACTTTTCCCGTGATAGTTTTTAACCCAATTCTCGTTTCATCACTACACCAGAACCTAATTTTTTTCCAGGATTGACCCTGGAATTTATATTTTTTAATAGCTTTTTCTAGCAGTTCTGGCATTTTTTTTTAAACTGTTCAACATCTCTAGGTTTCTGTTTACTACTTACTGGACGAGGTACTTTTAATTTGGCCTTTAAATGATAATAAACATACCTATGTACTGTTGAGTATGGTAAATGAATATCACACACTGCTTTTAACCATTTCTGTACTTCATTATAACTATTAAAACCCTCTATTTCTTCTAGTTCAGCTATGAGTTTATTTTCTATTATTGATGACATTTTTCTAGGTCTACCAACAATTTTCTTCTTGTTTAATAAACCTTCCATACCACACTTTCTGTATTTAGCAAACCATCGTGATACAGTTGTACGATGACATCCTAATAATGTTGATATATATTCAATAGTATCTGCTGCTTCTATTTTTAGCCAATATAATGCCTGTACTTTTTGCTTGAGTTTCAATTCTGTTTGTCGAGATAATATTTCTTTGAGTTCCTCGGCTGATTCAAGAATCTCTAGTTTAACAAGACACACCATGCTATTTACTGTTTTCATGTCCATTTAAGTATAGCATTCTTTTTGATAAATGGTATTATATTATTCCTAGGTCATGCTTGCGCAAACGGTTTTCTATTCCCCCTTCCGGAGCTGTTGCCTGCGCACAGCGCTATAACTGATAACTGATAACTGAAATGCTTAACCCTAATGGTGCAAAAATCATTCTCGGTACACCATCCTCTAATTCCCTAGTCGTACCACTCGCACCCAGTGCAACCACAATGTTCGGACCCCGTGGAGCTTGCTTAATCTCAGAAACAGGACCTCTGTGGGTTGCTGACACCGGACATCATCGATTATTGGGATGGCGAAAATGTCCTGAAGTTGATACGCAACCTGCTGACTGGGTAATCGGACAATCTGACTTCTCCCAAGAAGGACAAAATGCCAATAGTACAACCACTGCAGCAACAGTAAGCGTCCCCACTGGTATCTGTGCTTGTGGAGAAGGGTTAGCAGTAGCTGACGCCTGGAATCATCGGGTATTAATTTGGAAGCAGTTACCCGAAGATAATAATGTTCCTGCCGATATCGTTTTAGGTCAGGCAGATTTTTCTCAAAATGAATCTAACCGGGGTCACTCAGAAACTGCTGCAGACCGAATGCACTGGCCTTATGGTGTCGCCTACCATCAAGGAAAACTCTGGGTAGCAGATACGGGCAACCGTCGGGTGTTGATGTGGCAGCAGTTGCCAGAGGTTAACGGACAACCTGCCGATCTAGTTTTGGGGCAGGCACATAAGAGTTGTCGGGATGAAAATGGAGGGAGTGAAGCAACGGCGGCGAGTATGCGTTGGCCTCATGCAATTACTTTTTGGGGTAATAATGTTCCGCAACAGTATGGCGATCGCTTGGTTGTGACTGATGCTGGAAATAATCGGGTAATGATTTGGGATACTATCCCTACTGAGAATAATCAACCTTGTTCTGTAGTTCTGGGTCAGTCTCAATTTAATACAGTACAGTTAAATCAGGGGGTTTATTTTCCTTCTGCTGCTAGTTTGAGTATGCCTTATGGTGTAGCTGCGGTTGCTAATTGGTTGATTGTTGCTGATACTGCTAATTCTCGGTTATTGGGTTGGCAGGATACTGTGGATATTGGTACTCCGGCAGTTGCATTAATTGGTCAGTCAGATTTTCAGAGCAAGGGTGAAAATGCTTTGAGTTTGCATCCAACTCGGCAAAGTTTGTGTTGGCCTTATGGGATTTCTGTTTGTGGCAATACTGTTGTTATTGCTGATTCTGGTAATAATCGAGTATTGTTGTGGTCTCTGAATTTTTAAGGTGAGTCTTTTCAGTTATCAGTTATCAGTTATCAGTTATCAGTTGTCATATCAAATCCGTTGGCTTCGGAGTAATATAATTCTGTCGTCGTCATAGAATGGTTAGGGGCGAATGCCATTTGCGTTCCGCAAAGCTCCGAATGGCGTCCCTACAATATGGACTCTTATCTTTAAATACTGAATAATATCATGTCCGGATAATTAGTGATAAAAAAACTTTATCCTTCTTTTCCTGTTCTCCTTCTTTTCCTGTTCTTCTTCTTTTCCTGTTCTTCTTCTCCCTTCTTCCTTCTTCCCCTCCTGGGAGGGGCCCGCGGGTGGGTTGACTCCTGAGGACTGAGGACTGACTCCTTCTTCAAAGATACTTTCGGATAAACTCTTTATTGTAAATTTTGGATATATACTTAATACCACTATCACAGAGTACTGTAACTACAACACCTTTTTTATTTAAACGATTAGCAATAAATTTAGCTGCAAAAACATTGAGACCACTACTACCACCGACAAGCAAACCCTCATCATTAGCTAATTGATGGCAAGTAGAAATTGCTTCTTAATCTGAAATCTTTATAACCTCATCAATGACAGAAAAATCTAAGCATTTTGTAGGTTTAGATTTTCCAGCTCCGTTCTTAGAAACCTACGATTATCTATATAAATCTATGATTTTCTCTAAATAATCAGTTCTATTCTTGCTTCTACCTGGCAACGTCGGCGTTATCCAGTCCACAAGCTGTCACGGGCGTTCGCGATCTTAGTTGCGGAGCAAACTGCCCGCCATAGCTAAATTTAATGCTGCATTTCCTACGGAATGCTTCCCTACGGGATGCTACGCAAACGCAAACAAGTCTCGTTCGCGATCTTAGTTGCGGAGCAATCGCAACTGAAACCGCAATGTTCGCAATTGAAAACGCGATCCGATAAAGACAGAGACTGTTTAACAGTTCCACACAAGGAGCAAGTTTTAGAACTAGGAAACCATCTATCCACAACGGTTAGTTGAGAGCCATATAACTCACACTTGTATTCTAGCTGTCTTCTAAATTCATAAAACCCCATATCTGCAACAGCTGCCGCTAGTTTGTGATTTGCCATCATTCCTGATACATTAAGGTCTTCTATTACTATCTGGCTGTGGTTTTTAGCCAAATAAGTAGTCAGTTTATGCAATGTATCTTTTCTGATGTTGGCTATCCTACTGTGTAGTCTAGCTACTTTTAGCTGTGCTTTTTTCCAGTTGTTCGAGAACTTAGTTTTATGCCTGTTTAAGTATTGCAGTCGTGATAGTAATGATTCTAACTTTCGGTAAGACTTAGCACCAACAAAAACTTCAGAGCGTAGATAACGTAGCTAATGATTTTACTCCTAAGTCTACACCAACTACATCTACAGACTTTTCAGTAATTTGAGGCTCTGCTTCTACCTTGAAACTAACAAACCATCTATCTGCTGTTTTGCTAACACTCACAGATTTAGGAATGACTTTACCGGGCAAGATTTCAAATGTTTTAACCCATCCAATTCGAGGCAGTTTTATATGATTAAAACCTACCGATATTGAACCATCTAAAGTAAAACTATCATCTCTACCTTTTTTCTTGAATTTAGGTTGTCCTGAGACTTTACTAAAACAACGCTTCCAGGCTTGTGATAAATACCTCAAAGCATCCATACGGTGCTGTTTTAGACACTTCGTAGTACCAAAAGTTATTAGGTTTAACCATTGCTACTAAAAGTTTATGCGTATTCGTTTGCAGTAGGAAATTTAAGTTTACTATCAGGATTATTTGAATTGTGATTGAGGATGTTTTTAGTTAACCACAAGCCCCAATTGTAAGCATGACGAGCTACAAAGCGCGTGTTTAGCCAGCAAGGTTTTTTGTTTATTTGTGGGGTGCAACTCGGCGCGTGAATCCTAGTAGCATAAAATCAAATATAGATAATCATATATTATACTAGATAATCATAGATTATGTCAAGCTGTTAATTACCCTCAATAATTGAGTATTCCTCAGAAGCTAAGTTAAAACTCAAATCATTTTTAACATTGCTGTAGTAGTAATTATAAATATTTGAACATACAGGGTCTGCCAATATAACTTGAATTTTTGGGTTGCACTCCTTTAAAAAGCGTCCTGTACCTGATATACAACCAAAGGTAGAACCAGTCATCACAAAGTGGGTAATCTCTCCATTTGTGTCTTTCCATATTTCTGGTCCTAAAGTTTTATAATATGCCTCTGGATTATAGATATTGTTATATTGATCTACATCAAAGTATCCATTTTTTTTAGCTAAATCTGTTCCGTAACTCATATAGCTATCATAATCGACTACAATCACCTCCGCATTGAGAGCTTTTATATGGTTTTGCTTTTCAATGCTGCATTTTTCTGATGTAACAATAACAACCCGATCACCTCTAATTTTACCTAAGATGGCAAAGCTGCAACCTGTATTACCACTAGAAGAACAAACAATAACATCTCCTCTCTTTAATTGGCCTTGTGCTTTTGCAATATCCAGAATATGGTTGGCCATTCGATCCTTCAAGCTTAAACCTGGATTCATAAACTCGCATTTAGCATAGAGGTATGCTGAGTTTTCGCCGACCATTTTAGTCAAGTCAATTAAAGGGGTATTTCCAATAAGTTCAGTAAATCTTGGAACTTTCACCACTGCCTAACACCAACAAAAAAATTAACACTTCATCTCTTGGGATTGAAGACTAAATCATCTTTACATTTAAACCCAAATTTAGCACTTTTCTATATTCTGAGGAATTTAGCCCTGATTGTTTATAAAAAAAAGCTAAAGAAAAGTAGTGTAAATGCCAAATAAATTTGTTATTATAGTATCCTATTTAAATACAAAATAAAAAAAATCCTTGTTTAAGTAGCTAGAGTCAAGTTCTGATTTATGCTGTAATTTTTCGTGAGCAAAGGCTTTGCGCTCAAAAGCCCGAAACATCCTAATATTTATTTGACAAATAGTTTATCAAGATACCTAACTATGTTTATAACAGAATCAAAAAAAACAAACACATATTTTAACTCTATCCCAGATGACTTATTCGCAGCTATTGAAGACCTCAAAAAAGAGCTAAATGCTGTTATTTTAGTTCACTACTATCAAGAGGCAGATATTCAGGATATTGCGGACTTTTTGGGTGACTCTTTAAGTTTATCTCAGCAAGCTGCTACTACAGATGCTGATGTAATTGTCTTTGCTGGAGTCCATTTCATGGCAGAAACAGCCAAAATCCTTAACCCTAACAAGTTAGTATTATTACCCGATCTAGATGCGGGTTGCTCTATGGCTGATGGCTGTCCTGCTGAAGAATTTGCTGCTTTCAAAGCTGCCCATCCCGATCATTTAGTGGTGTGTTACGTTAATTGCTCTGCTGCGGTTAAAGCAATGAGTGATATTATTTGCACCAGCTCTAATGCGGTGAAAATTGTTAATCAAATCCCGGAAGATCGACCAATTATTTTTGCTCCCGATAAAAACCTTGGTCGCTATGTCAGCGAACAAACAGGAAGAGATTTAGTACTTTGGGACGGGAGTTGTATGGTTCATGAAATTTTTTCTGAAAAGAAGATCGTACAACTGAAAATGGAACATCCTCAAGCAGAATTTATTGCCCATCCAGAATGTGAAGAGCAAGTGTTGCGTCATGCCGATTTCATTGGCTCAACAAGAGCTTTGTTTGAGTATAGTAAGCAAAGTGCAGCGGAGAAATTTATCATTGGCACTGAACCCGGAATTCTTCATCAAATGGAAAAGCAAATACCAGGAAAACAGTTTATTGCTGCACCAGCAACGGGGAACTGTGCTTGTAATGAATGTCCCCATATGCGACTGAATACTTTGGAAAAGTTATATTTGGCAATGAAGAATCGGGCACCGGAAATTACCCTGCCAGAGGAGATTCGGGTTGCTGCACTCAAGCCATTACAACGAATGTTGGAAATGTCAGCGTAACTTTTCGTTATGGAATATATTTTGTTCAGTTTGAGAAGTGGAGCATTGACTTAATCAGAGAATAACGATATAATACGCTAATAAGCATACTTTTAGACAGGCAGCACTCGCTCATAAATGAAATCCATGAGAACAAAGCTGAAACTTAATAATAAACACAAGACTCTGATGGCTCAACACGCTGGCTATTCACGCTGGTGTTATAACTGGGGTTTAAGTCTATGGAATGCTGCTTACAGAGATGGTTATCAGCCAAACGCTTCCTGCGGAATGCTGCGCAAACGTAAGCTGAGAGAGGTTTTTACCAATCATACAAAACCTCTTGATCCTTGGATGAAAAACTTGTCATCTAAAGTTTATCAATATGCTTTTCCTACGGAATGCTGCGCAAACATCAACTTGAGTTAAGCATTTAAGAGGTTTTTTTCCTGCGGAATGCTGCGCAAACAAGGATTGGGTAAACGCCCACGGTTTAAGAAGAAAGGTAAGTCTGATTCCTTTCCAACGGAGATGCTTCCCTACGGGATGCTACGCAAACGCAAACACGATTGATAATTGTGGAAAACCCATAGAATTAAATGGATGGAATCACAAGTTACCTTTTATTGGTATGGTCAAAACTTATGAACCCATTGAGGCTACAACTCAAAAAATCACCATCAGTAGACAAGCGGGTTCATGGTATATAAGCTGTAGCTATGAATTTTCCCCTTGTACCACACCCAAAATAACTGATGTTATAGGTGTAGATTTGGGAGTGAAAACATTAGCCACTTTGAGTGATGGGAAAGTATTTAAAAGTGTAAAATCGTATCAAAGATTTGAAGCTAAGTTGTCTCGGCTGCAATACCTACATCGTCATAAAAAGGTAGGCTCTGCTAACGGTCGGGCAGCACAACTAAAGATAGCTAGGCTCCATAGAAGAGTGGCTAACATCCGCAAAGATGCACTTCATAAATTGACAACATATTTAGCTAAAAACCACAGCGTTGTTGTCATAGAAGATTTGAACGTTAGCGGTATGTTAGCTAACCACAAGCTAGCTAAATAAATTAGCAGATAGTGATTTTATGAGTTTAGACGACAGCTAGAATATAAGTGCCGATGGTACGGTTCTGAGCTAGTAGTAGTTGACAGGTTTTTTCCATCTTCGCTCGACTTGCTCAAACTGCGGTCATGTTCAAGATATGCCGTTAAATAATCGAACTTATGACTGTCAGTCATGTGGCTTTTCAATAGAACGCGATTTAAACGCAAGTATAAATTTAAGAAATGCGGTCGGCTTGACCGTTGATGCCTGTGGACGGAGTGCTGCTGACAGTTCCGGTCGTTTGCGTAGCATTCCGTAGGAAAGCAGGAAGTAAACATCAATTAGTCACGTTATGTGACGCTTTGTATCAGTTTTATAGAGCAGTTTCGCGGTATGTTTACACGAACAGAACTACAAACGGGTTTAAATATACTCTTGCCTTAAAATAACAGCGTTGCTGATTCTGGGTATGATTTGATGATTTTGTATTTGGGATTTTTTGTTTTGGATGATTTTAACGACTTGTTAAGACTCACTGTTACCTGTTCCCTATTCCCTATAAACCTACTTTCATACCTTAATTCAGCAATGCTAAAATAACTATGACATTACCACAATCGGAGAATCAATCTTCTTCCTCAAAAGACGCAGCTTTACTTTACAATTGGCGCATTTACAGTATTCGTCAAGCCCTTAAGCAAAAAGGAAAAGCTACCGGAACTTTAGAAATTCAAGACTTGCTAGATTTGGGTCATCTGGATCAATATCACTACTTTGGTAGTCAAGCTTGCGATCGCGCCATCAATTATTTATCGCTAAATCCCAACTCTCGCGTTTTGGATATAGGAAGTGGTGTGGGTGGGCCAGCTCGATATATTAGTTATAAAACGGGATGTCAGCTCCAATGTGTGGAATTAAGACAGGACTTTAGTGAAATTGCCCAAGAACTAACCCAACGGATGGGACTAGATCGGCGTATCCAATACCTCACTGGCAATGTTCTCAGTTCCCAAATCATTGATTCCCTATTACCCAATTCATTTGACAACATCATTTCCTTTCTATGCTTATTACACATTGAAGAGCGTGACAAAGTGCTGGAAATTTGTTTTCGAGCTTTGAAAGAAAATGGTTATATTTATGTTGAAGATTACGTTGCCAATTGCACCTTGGCACCAGAAGTAAAAACCACTCTAAGAGAAGTGTTTAAATCTGCTTATGTGCCAACCCGTGAAACCTACCGAAATCACTTTGAACGTGCAGGGTTTACTGACATTTGTTTTATTGATTTAACAACCGGATGGAAACGTTTTAAAGCAGAACGCTATCAAAAATTTATTGACTCCAAAGAAGAATCAGTCAAAATCTTCGGTGAAGACATTTTTGAACATCGCAGTCGATTGTATCGAGTTGGTAGGGATATGTTTCAAGGAGGTAGCATTGGTGGAGCATTGATCGTGGCAAAAAAACCTAGTGCTGCACAGATACATCTAGTACCTGAAACCTATTTTTCTGTTTTCACTTCTGTTTACAATGAGCAATACCATTTCTTTCTCGAAGATGGTTCTCTCCTTGCTCTTAGACATTTCAAAACCAAAACCCTAGAGCATTACTCAGCCTGGTGGAGTGACACTAAGGGTAATTCCCGGGAGCTGATTAATACCTCGGAACAAAGAAGCTCAAATCCCCATATCTCTATCGAAAAAAATAATCAAACCGGAAGGATTTGTTTGCCAGAAGCTAATCTAGAAGTGCAATTTGAAGTTACAGCTCAATTCACTTGGGGGGTTCCTGGTGAAGAAAATCAGCGTTCTGTTATCCATCAACCACAACTTCAATGCACAGTCCATACAGAAAATGGTACTCAAAAAGCAGAAGGGTATTGCAAAATTTATGAGGGTAATTATCCCAGGTTCTGGGGTTACCATTTTGTTTATGCGTTTTTCCCAGATTACGGGATTATCTGGAGTGCGGATGGTACATTTGGTCAAGAAAGAAACAATCATTTCAACTTCTTAAATGCTTACCAAAAAGAAAAATGGTTGCGTGGAGAAAAGTCTTATCATGGCAAAACAAGTGTTCATGGGTGCATTCAAAACAAAATGTATGACCTGAACTTTGAGATAGCATTTGCAACTTGGTCTACCATTCTGCGAAATCGAAGATCGGCGATGGAAAGTAACCTCAGTTTGGAATATAGGGAGGCGATTTTAACAATAGACGATCGAGAAGTAAGCAAAGGAGTTTGCTTAAGAGAATCTTGTTTTGGTACAATTGCTTGAAGAAGGCAGAAGTTCATTAATTGATAATTGATAATTGATAATTGATAATTACCTCTGGTTTTGAAATAGCAGTCAGCACCTCAGCGGTCAGCTATCAGCTTCTCAAGGTGTATAATGGGGTTTTAATCCACCATAAAAGGTGCACCGCTAATTTTTTCAAATAAGCGTGGGGGACTTAAACCCTCGAATTTTTAGCGCTCCAGCTAAGTGCTGAGAGCTGATAGCTAGTTAATCAGGACTTACGCAAATTGACTTTTAAAGCACTATTTGTAGGGGCGAATGGCATTTGCCCTCCCTATATGTAGAGTCTCTGCGTAAGTCCTGTTAATGTAAGTATTTCCTCCGGAATGCTGCGGAAACAGCCGTCAGCCAGCCTCATAAGGTCGGAACTGCGGACTTCAGCTATCAGCTATTGCTTTTAGTTTACGAGCAAAGCTTTATTAATTGTCTTACTACAAAAGTTGGTTCCCTTGACCTTAAAGTCGGTTGTTAATTTAAACACTGTTCTTAAAGAGAAAGTCTTGTTGCTGAAAGCTGACTGCTAATAGCTGAATGCTTAATTATTAATTATTAATTATTAATGGCTTTGTTGCATGAAAGTATATAGCTGCCGCACTTGCTCCGAATGGCGCTCATCAGCACAGCAATAACTATTGTCCAATAGTAATAATTGCCAAAGAAAGCGATCGCTCATCAGCACAGCAATAACTATTGTCCAATAGTAATAATTGCCAAAGAAAGCGATCGCTCATCAGCACAGCAATAACTATTGTCCAATAGTAATAATTGCCAAAGAAAGCGATCGCTC
>JAXHSW010000068.1:38403-40369 GCA_034190295.1 Cyanobacteriota bacterium
ATCAGCACAGCAATAACTATTGTCCAATAGTTAAATAGTTAAATAGTAATAATTGCCAAAGAAAGCGATCGCCGATCGGTACAGGAATAACTATTGTCCAATAGTTAAATAGTAATAATTGCCAAAGAAAGCGATCGCCGATCGGTACAGGAATAACTATTGTCCAATAGTTAAATAGTAATAATTGCCAAAGAAAGCTATATAAATTCTCACAATGCCAAGTATTCCTTCCAAGTTTGATGTCCTAATTATTGGTTCTGGTGCAGCAGGACTTTATGCTGCTTTGTGTTTGCCTAACCACCTCCAAGTTGGCTTAATAACCAAAGATACTCTGGAAACAGGAGCAAGTAGCTGGGCACGAGGTATTGCTGCAGCGATCGATCCTGCCGATACACCCCTGTCCCATTGGGAAGATACCCTCAAAGCTGGTGCAGGTCTTTGCGAACCAGAAGCAGTTAAACTTTTAACTGATAATGCTCCTGCTGCGATCGAGTCCCTTCTAGAGATAGGAGTAACTTTTGACCGCCACGGTGAGAAACTTGTCCAAGAGCTAGAAGCAGCACACTCACGCCCCCGTGTCCTCCATTCTGGTGAAACTACTGGAAAAGTGCTGATTGATACACTTACGTCTCAAGTTTTGGAACGCGAAAACATCCAGGTGTTTTCCCAGGCGTTTGCCTTGAGTTTGTGGTTGAATGAAGTGACAGGGAATTGTCAGGGGGTAAGTGTCCTCAATCAGGGGTATATACGCTGGATTAGATCTGCTGCAGTGGTCTTAGCTACTGGTGGCTGCGGTCAAGTTTTTTCCCACACCACAAACCCTACAGTCAGTACTGGAGATGGTATTGCCCTAGCTTGGCGTGCAGGAGCTTTAATCCGAGACCCAGAGTTTTTTCAATTTCATCCGACAGCATTAACAGTGAACGGACTTCCTCGTTTCTTAATTACTGAGGTTGTACGGGGAGAAGGAGCGCATTTAGTCGATTCTCAAGGAAAGCGTTTTGCTTTTGATTATCATCCTAGTGGAGAATTGGCACCGAGGGACGTAGTCAGTAGGGCGATTTTCAGTCACTTACAGAAAACGAAACCCGAACCCTATTGTGTTTACCTGGATTTTCGACCTATAAAAGCCCAGAAGATGCGAGAGCGTTTTCCTAGTATTATTCAAGCGTGTCAACAGTGGGGGATTGATTTGTTTACAGAACCTATTCCTATCGCTCCTGTGGCTCATTATTTTATGGGGGGAGTTGCTACGAATTTGGATAGTTGTACCTCGATCGACGGCCTATATGCTATCGGTGAGACTGCGAGTACAGGGGTGCATGGTGCTAATCGTTTAGCGAGTAATTCTCTACTAGAATGTATTGTTTTTGCTGCTCAATTGTCTCAGCTAACGGTTGACTCGAAGATTCATGGTGATGACGATCCTGGATATTCGTCTCTCCCTGTGAAGAGGGAACAACAGGATTGGGATAACGAGATGGAGAAAGTTAACTCAATCAGAGAAAATTTACCTAAACTGATGTGGCAAAGTGCGGGTATTTCTCGCTCTCAAGCAATACTTGAAGATGGAATATCACAACTGAATATTTGGCGTTCTCAACTAACTGATTTGAATATTATGGGATACTTACTCGAGGCGACGCCCAACCAAACAGTGCAATTAAATTCCGATCGGGTTGAACAAAACCTGAAGCTAGCTGCGGAAACTCTCAATTTGACTGATGTTGCTTATTTAATGTTGAAAAGTGCTGCTTGGCGCACCGAAAGTAGAGGTGGACATTACCGCAGCGATTATCCTCATACTTCTGCTGATTGGCAATTGCATACTCTGATTCAGGGAGATTATTGGCGTTAGTCTGCTTGTATCAAATCCGGTTGAATACTTATCATTCATATATTAGGGGGTGGGGAGTAGGGGAGTAGGGGAGTAGGGGGAGTAGGGGAGTAGGGGGAGTAGGGGAGT
>JAXHSW010000069.1:0-1117 GCA_034190295.1 Cyanobacteriota bacterium
TCTACCGTACGAACTAAACTGTAGAAAATCGTGACAGCTTAATATCTTGATATTGGATTAACCAATACTGGCTGTACGGCACAGCTCACTATTCCCTCGGCAGTAAATGCCTCTGGGAATTTCTTATCTTATATTTGAAGACTGCCGTTGATATCGGCATTAATGACTATACCAGTTCCACTCCTGAATAAACCACGTTTGACTCGTTTACCACCATAAGTTTCATGTTTAATTGGTTGCTCAAGATCTAGGGCAGATATATCCGCAACAGAAGTAGAAGTCACACCTCTAATCCGAGTGCTTCACAAAATGAAATGACTATTGCGACATCCGCAACAAAAGTATAAGTCACACCTCTAATCCGAGTGCTTCATAAAATGAAATAACTATTGCTATATCCGCAACAGAAGTAGAAGTCACACCTCTAATCCGAGTGCTTCACAGAATGAAATGACTATTGCTACATCCGCAACAGAAGTAGAAATCATACCTCTAATCCGAGTGCTTCACAGAATGAAATGACTATTGCTACATCCGCAACAGAAGTAGAAATCATACCTCTAATCCGAGTGCTTCACAGAATGAAATGACTATTGCTACATCCGCAACAGAAGTAGAAATCATACCTCTAATCCGAGTGCTTCACAAAATGAAATGACTATTGCTACATCCGCAACAGAAGTAGAAATCATACCTCTAATCCGAGTGCTTCACAAAATGAAATGACTATTGCTACATCCGCAACAGAAGCAGAAGTCACACCTCTAATCCGAGTGCTTCATAAAATGAAACGACTATTGCTATATCCGCAACAGAAGCAGAATTCATACCTCTAATCCAAGTGCTCAATAAAATGAAATGACTATTGCGGCATCCGCAACAGAAGCAGAAGTCACACCTCTAATCCGAGTGCTTCATAAAATGAAACGACTATTGCTATATCCGCAACAGAAGCAGAATTCATACCTCTAATCCGAGTGCTTCAGAAAATGAATTGACTATTGCTATATCCGCAACAGAAGCAGAATTCATACCTCTAATCCGAGTGCTTCAGAAAATGAATTGACTATTGCTATATCCGCAACAGAAGCAGAATTCATACCTCTAATCCGAGTGC
>JAXHSW010000069.1:1217-39720 GCA_034190295.1 Cyanobacteriota bacterium
TTCAGAAAATAAATTGACTATTGCTATATCCGCAACAGAAGTAGAATTCATACCTCCAATTCGAGTGCTTCAGAAAATGAAATGACTATTGCTATATCCGCAACAAAAGTAGAAATCATACCTCTAATCTGAGTGCTTCAGAAAATGAAATGACTATTGCGACATCCGCAACAGAAGTAGAAATCATACCTCCAATCCGAGTGCTTCAGAGAATGAAATGACTATTGCTCGCAATAGAAGTAGAGAGAACAAATCATTGAGTCATCAACTCAAGGAAAGGTGTTTGACAGTTAAAAAGTTTAAAACTCAGATAAAGTAAGACTTTTCCTTCTTCCTTGTTCCTTCTGCTATAAACTGTTAGTATCTCTAAACTTTGACCCAATAGTAGAAAATTGTCAGTAGCAGAATTTAACAAAGAAAAATTTATAGACTGCTTGTCAAATATTCAAGGAGTTTCAGATAAATTCACCGCTTCAACATTCGCCAATCTCCATATTTTTCTGAGCCTCCCCTCAACAAATCAAACTCTTTGGCAGTTAATCGACTCCGGGACATCAGCAAGCATTGTTATTGCCAGCCAACAAACAGCAGGACGCGGTCAATGGGGAAGAAATTGGGAATCAACAGTCGGTGGCCTATATATGTCAATAGCGATCGCCAAGGAATATAGAAATACCATCGCTCCGAATATATCTATATCTCAAACTCCCCAGCTAACTTTATCAAGTGCTTGGGGTATAGCCTCTAGTTTTAGGGATTATGGCGTACCAGTTCGGGTTAAGTGGCCCAACGACTTAATATTAGAACACAAAAAATTAGGTGGTATCTTAACAGAGACCAGGATACACAAGAAAAAAATTTCTCAAGCAGTAATTGGCGTAGGGATTAATTGGGCTAATTCTGTACCAGACACAGGAATTAATTTGCAGAGCTATTATAGGAAACGGTCTAAGTCAGAAATATTCTCTCTAGAAATGTTAGCTGCTATAGTCCTTCATGGGCTAGATTTTGGCATTAAACAACTTTTAGAGTCAGGAATAGAAAGTATCTTACCTTCCTATCAGCAACTACTAATAAATATTGGGCAGCAAATAGTAGTAGAAGATCGTATTGGCACAATTGTGGGAGTAACGACCAATGGGGAATTAAGGGTCAAGTTTAACCCAGACTCAGCTAGTCCGCTAACTCAGCCTCAAATATCTTCCTCAGAAATTTTATTAAAACCCGGTACAATCAATCTGGGTTATGGCCAACCGCTGTCCGGAAGTCAGGAGTGAGGGAGTGGCTCACACGGATTATGGCACGGATACACGGATAGGTCAGGGAGTGGGGGAGTGGCTCACACGGATTATGGCACGGATATACGGATAGGTCAGGGAGTAGGGGAGTGGCTCACACGGATTATCAAAATAACATGGGTCGCGCAACCCCGCCTTTTAAGGCGATAGGGTTTTTGGAGCGGGGCTCAAATCCCCTAGTTCCCCTCCTGGGAGGGGTTAGGGGTGGGTACACTTGCTGACTTGCACACCTTGTAGACTTGCTCACACGGATTATGGCACGGATATACGGATAGGTCAGGGAGTAGGGGAGTGGCTCACACGGATTATCAAAATAACATGGGTCGCGCAACCCCGCCTTTTAAGGCGATAGGGTTTTTGGAGCGGGGCTCAAATCCCCTAGTTCCCCTCCTGGGAGGGGTTAGGGGTGGGTACACTTGCTGACTTGCACACCTTGCAGACTTGCTGACGCGCGTTAAGGCACGGATATACGGATAGGTCAGGGAGTGGGGGAGTAGGGGAGTAGGGGCGAACGCCCCTACAGAGAAGTAAACATCAGAATAATTAACAATAACTCGGATGTTAATTACTAAATAATTTCGGTCGTTGACTATCCATAAGCAATTTTCCCTTCTGCCTTATGCCTTCTTCAATGTTAAAGTTAATTTTTATTAAACTGCATTAATTGTCAATTCAAAGTAATAAGTATAGTGTGAGGAAATGATGGTATCAGAGAAGCAAAACTTTTCAGTAGAGTCTAAAACTGAACTACAGGAAACAACCAAAAAGCAAAACCAAAATATTATTCAGACCAAACTTCTAACTCATAAGTCTCTTATGCAGCTTGGTTGTTGTCTAGCAAGTCTAGGAATGTTGAGTAGAGGTATAGTTTTAGCCGAAGCAGTTTTAGAAATAGAAGTATATGACTATGAGCCATCATATCAACCTGCTCCAGTAGATAACTATTATCCCCAAACATCCTATTCAGAACCATCCTATTCACCAGAACCATATTATTCGGAACCATCCTATTCACCAGAACCATATTACGAACCAGAACCAGAACCATATTATTCACAACCATATTACGAACCCGAACCATATTATTCTGCTTCACCAAGCTATTCGGAACCATACTATTCGGAACCATACTATTACGAACCAGAACCAGAACCATATTATTCTCAACCAGCACCAAGTTATTACGAACCCGAACCTTATTATTATTCTCAACCAGCACCAAGCTATTACGAACCAGAACCATATTATTCTCAACCAGCGCCAAGTTATTACGAACCCGAACCTTATTATTCCCAACCAGCACCAAGTTATTACGAACCAGAACCTTATTATTATTCCCAACCAGAACCAGAACCAGAACCAGACAGCGGTATTTATCTGCCGAAAAATTTGTATGTCGCACCTCCGACAAATACAGGACTCAACCTATCAAAACAACCAAAATATCAGGAGTTGCCACCCCTAACATTACCAAAACCTGAAAAACTTTATTACTATGACGGTTCAACCAACGCTTATATAGATAATACAGAATACAAAACTGGCGCAACAGAAAATTATGAAGCACCAAACACAGTAGTTTTCTCAGAACGTTCCACAGATAACATCGCCGAATATCCAACAACTAACAAAAATTGGAATACTGTCGCCGAAAATAACAATTGGAGCGCTCCTACTCAGACAAATAACTGGAGTGCTTCCACCACAACAAATAATTGGAGTACCCCTGCTCAGACAAATAACTGGAGCGCACCTGCTCAAACAGCATCCAACAATTCATGGAGTGGAGAAACTCAACAAAATTACTATCCTCAAAATAACTATCAAGACTCATCCTACAATAACAACTATTACTCCTCCAACAACAATTATTATTCAGAAACTTCCAGTTATAGTCAAACTAGCTACTACTCAAATTCATCCTCCAGTCAAAACAGTTATTACTCCAGCACTTCCTATACTCCAAGTTATTACTCAGGGTCTTCACAAGGAGTAGAAGTCGCTGCAGTTTTGCCCGCTCAAGTGCAAGGTTTATTTGATAACCCCATTACTCAGTCAGGTTTAGCATATTACAACCGCACCATGCGACCGCCAGCAGTACCTGGAAATGGCAACACTAGAATAATATTTCCTCTATCTATCCCCGCACCGATAACTTCATTTTTCGGTTGGAGACAACATCCAGTATTAGGTTATAAGAAATTTCATACAGGTACAGACTTAGGAGCGCCAACAGGAACCCCCGTAGTTGCAACTTATGCAGGTCAAGTAGCGATCGCTGACTGGTTAGGAGGTTATGGTGTAACTGTTGTATTAGACCACCAGAAAAAATCATTGGAAACTCTCTACGGTCACTTATCAGAAATTTTTGTGAAACCAGGAGAAGTTGTCAAACAAGGTGAAGTTATTGGGCGAGTTGGTAATACGGGAATGTCTACAGGTCCCCACTTACATTTTGAAATGCGACAGTTAACCAAGGATGGGTGGGTTGCGAAAAACCCAGATACTCATGTTCAGTTTGCCTTAGTAAATTTGATGACAGCGTTGAAAGTTACTGAAATACCACCCGTACCGGAAATAAGTATTAATGAGTTAGTGAAACAAACTAAAGAATTAGATTCTGGTGTACCACAACTGCCACCTTTACCACCTGGTTTTGAAGTACCTATTCCTGACTTAGAACCACCAATATTTGAATTGACAAAAGCTGCGGAAAAGTCTGATGAAGATACAAAAATTAGTTTAAATGAAGAGGAGAAAAAAGTGGTGGAATAAAGTTAGTTGAATCGGGAAAAATTGACAAAACTCCAAGCCCCCGCGCATCCCCCAAAATTGGGGGACTTTTAGTTATGTAGGTTGGGTTAAGCGGCAGCGCAACCCAACAAAAACCTATATTTTTAACCTAATATATATTGGGTATACTGCGGATCGGTTACGCTAACCCTCCTTAACCCAACCTACACGGGCTAGTATACTTTAGGTTTGCTTAAGCAGATACATCAAGCCCGGCAATTCCCGGTAAAACCAGGTAAAACCGTTCATAACTTAGAACCACCAATATTTGAATTGACAAAAGCTGCAGAAAAATCTGATGAAGAGACAAAAATCAGTTTAAATGAAGAGGAGAAAAAAGTGGTGGAATAGAGTTAGTTGAATAGAGAAAAATTGACAAAACTTTTAGCCCCCGCGCATCCCCCAAAATTGGGGGACTTTTAGTTCTGTAGGTTGGGTTAAGCGGCAGCGCAACCCAACAAAAACCTATATTTTTAACCTAATATATATTGGGTATACTGCGGATCGGTTACGCTAACCCTCCTTAACCCAACCTACACGGGCTAGTATACTTTAGGTTTGCTTAAGCAGATACATCAAGCCCGGCAATTCCCGGTAAAACCAGGTAAAACCGTTCATAACTTAGAACCACCAATATTTGAATTGACAAAAGCTGCAGAAAAATCTGATGAAGAGACAAAAATCAGTTTAAATGAAGAGGAGAAAAAAGTGGTGGAATAGAGTTAGTTGAATAGAGAAAAATTGACAAAACTTTTAGCCCCCGCGCATCCCCCAAAATTGGGGGACTTTTAGTTATGTAGGTTGGGTTAAGCGGCAGCGCAACCCAACAAAAACCTATATTTTTAACCTAATATATATTGGGTATTCTGCGGAGCGGTTACGCTAATCTTCCTTAATCCAACCTACACGGGCTAGTATACTTTAGGTTGGCTTAAGCAGATACATCAAGCCCTTCAATATGCTCAGAGAGATGCTGAATTAATGCGAGATTATTTTCTCAATGAAGCTGGTTTTGAGAAAGTTTATTTATTTACTGATAATTCACCTCCAATTCATGATGCAGGCAAACCTTTTAATTCTCAACCAACTTATGGAGCGCTCAAAAGATTTTTACGGGTAAGATTTAACAACGAATTTTTATCTCCTGGTGATAATTTTTGGTTTTTTTATAGCGGTCATGGAATGCGTTTTAATGACCGAGATTATTTAATGCCTACTGATGCCGATCCTCATCCAGATGGGGTAGAAGATACTGCTATTCCCCTTTATTTTGTGACAGAAAGATTAAGGCGATGTGGAGCAGATAATGTGATTTTACTTTTGGATGCTTGTCGTAGTCAGGAAAGTTCAAAAGGTTTAAGTATAGGTGAAGAAAAGCAGAAAGGAGTAATTACAATTGCTTCTTGTAGTCCTAATGAAAGGTCTTATGAAATTGAGGATGAAAGGATAAAACAGGGTGCTTTTACTTATGCTTTATTAGAATCTTTAAGAATTCAAGGTGAAGGTAATTGTGCCACTGTTGAAAGATTATATAATCGTTTACATTATCGAGTTGCCGATATTAATCGTCAGTTTAGAAAGCCTCGGCAAACTCCCTATGCTATTGTTGAACCAGCTACTAAATATCATTTAATTTTATTAGAAAAGCAGGCAAATTTGAGTGATATTGTCATACTTAAAAATGATGCTTATCGAGCTGAGGTAGAGAAAAATATTGAACTAGCTAGACAATTATGGATTCGAGTTAATATGGCTGCTTCCGGTTCAGATATGGAAGCTATTAATGCCATTGGCAGATTGAGTAACTCGACAGATTATTCAAAACCAGATAATAATAGTTCATTCAATGATCGAGGAAAAAAATCATCATCGCCCAAGGTAGCTAAAAATAAATTAATTAAAACTCTTCCTTATGTAAGTCTTTTATTCTCATTGATTTTTACGGGAATTTTGGTCGCAATTATTGGTTCAATACTGGAAAAACACATAAATATTCAGACAAAACAACAACAAGAAAAAATTAACAATATAACAACACAAAAACACAATAATGTAGACTATTCAATGTTAGAAAATTTACTAAAAAAAGAACAATGGAAAAAAGCCGATGAAGAAACTTTAAACACTATGGAAAAAGTTAGTAATAAAGAAAAAGGAATTTCGCTAGATGTAGAATCAATTAAAAATTTTCCATGTTCAGAACTCAGGAAAATAGACGAACTTTGGTTAAAATATAGTAATAATAAATTTGGCTTTTCTGTACAGAAGGAAATTTATGAGAGTTTGGGTGGAACAGAAAAATATAAGGATGAGGTATGGATAGAGTTTGGAGATAAAGTAGGATGGAGAAAATTAGGAACTTGGTTGAAGTACAATGAATTAACATTTAACATCAATACGCCTTATATGGGGCATCTCCCCGCCTTTGGGCATCAGTCATCCTGGGAAAAGGTGGTATGTGAATTTTGTGTCAATCTTTTCTCTCGCACAGATAATTGTAAACTTTAAGATATAGGCATTTCAGCAGTCAATGTTTCAGTTAACAGTAAAAGATTGAAAGTTTATTGTTATGAATTAAGTTAACAAAATAACTGTAGCATTCATCTCAAAAATTTATTATTTCCGCTCCTTAAGTAATGAAATTACCCCAACCTTTCATTTCAGTTATCAGTTATCAGTAAGAGATTTAAAGTTTAATCCCACATTCCGCACGTCAATTTGTAACATTAAAAGTAGTATACAATTTCTATTATTGGTAAATATTGATACTGTATAAATTACTTCTCAATAGTCAAATTCTCAGTTAAATATTAAGCATAAATACTTACTGAATTATTGATTCTTATTGACCACTATAATTTACTTTTGACTTTTGACTTCTTACTTTTGAGTTTTGAGTTTTGACTTCTTACTTTTGAGTTTTGAGTTTTGAGTTTTGACTTCTTACTTCTTACTTTTGAGTTTTGAGTTTTGACTTCTTACTTCTTACTTCTTACTTCTTACTTCTTACTTTTGACTTTTGACTTTTGACTTTTGACTTATATTTTCATGCTACGTTTTGTCGTGCGGAATGTAGGTTTAATGAAACTACCTCAACCTGTAATTATTCCTGATGAAAACTGGCAATGAATCATCAACTCCATTTGATAGTCTTAGTTTAAAAGTAGAGTTAGTTTACTAAAATTAATGCCCGAAATAAGTCGTTTTTTAGGAATTATTATTACCATGTATTATAACGACCATCCACCTCCTCATTTTCACGTTCGTTATAACCAACAAAAAGCTTTAATTGATATAGAAAATCTTTCTATTCTTGAAGGTAAATTAACACCTAGAATTCTTGGTTTAGTAATCGAATGGGCAGCAATTCATCAAAGAGAACTTCTAGAAAACTGGCAACGAGCAAGAGAACAAAATCCTTTGGAAAAAATTGAACCTTTGGAGTAAATCATGTTAAAAGACATTATCGAAGTTAATCATCAAGAAAACTATCTACTTCATGTTAAATTTGAAGATGGGAAAGAGGGAATTGTAGATATTAGTCAGCTAATAGAATTTACGGGAATTTTTGCCAAATTACAAGATATAAATTATTTTCAAACTGTTAAACTTAATCCTGAATGGGGAACAATTTACTGGGAAAATGGCGCAGATTTAGATCCAGATGTTTTGTATTCTATTGTGACAAATGAAGCAATTCCTCAATATATTTCCAGAACAACAAAAGATAAAACCATCAATGCTTGAATTATACCAACGTATTTCTTTAACCAAAGACTTCCCAGAATATAATCTGAAAAAAGGTGATATTGCCATGTTAATTGATACAGCAACTCACCCAGAAGGAGGAGAAAATGGTTATGTTTTAGAAGTATTTAATGCCATAGGAAAATCTATTAATGTAATTATAGTGCCTATGTCTGCTGTTGAACCTTTAAAACAGAATGAAATTTTGTCTGTTCGTTCTTTAGTTGAAACAACCTAACAAATTATTATTGTTGGTAAGTAGTCATGCAAAATTAATTACCGAAAAATTGTAGTTTAAAGCCTCCCCTTTTAAGGGGATAATAAATAAAAATTTTCATGATTAGTCAATCCTCTCCTTGAAAAGAAGAGGTAATTATTAATTATTCATTATTAATTATTCATTGTTGACCGTAGCTTACTTAGCAAGCATCTAAAAAAATGCTAATATGATGCTAAACACCTATCTAAGTAACAAGATGCTAGACATAACCAAAGACATTGACTCCCTCACTAACTTCAAACGTAATACTACTCAATACTTGCAGCAAATTAAGGAAAGCGGAAACCCACTCATCCTCACAGTTAATGGTAAAGCTGAAGTAGTAGTTCAGGATGCCGAGTCATACCAAAAATTACTAGAATTAGTAGACCGCATACAAGCAATAGAAGGTATTCAGGCAGGTTTAAATTCAGTGCAAGAGGGACGCACTTTTCCAGCCAAGCAAGCATTAACCAAGCTCAAACAGAAACATGGAATATCAAATTGAAATTACCGATGTAGCTTTAGCAGAAACAGAAGAAGCTTATTTGTGGATCGTAGAGCAGGTATCCCCAGAGAGTGCAGAAAAGTGGTTTGATGGTTTGATTAACGCGATTGAATCTTTAAACAAAAGTCCAAAAAGATGTTCCCTTGCACCAGAAAATGACTTTTTTCCCGAAGAAATACGTCAACTTTTATATGGAAAAGGACGTAACACTTATCGCATACTTTTGACAATTTCAGAACCAATTGTTTACATTCTCCATGTTCGTCATGCTTCTCGACAATTCCTAGAGCAATGAAAATACAATACATATTCTGTAAGAGCTGAATGCTTACACAAAATCTAACATATTGAGGCCAAATAGTTATGACAAGTGGATTAGAAAATAAAGTATTAAAACCAACAATTCCTACCCTAGAAAATGGCGATCGCTTAACTCGAATTGAATTTGAAAATCGTTACAGTAAATCAAATGTTAAAACCGCAGAATTAATTGAGGGAATAGTTTATATGGCATCTCCTTTACGAATTACAAAACATGGTAATCCTCATGCACGAATTATGACTTGGTTAGGTATTTATTGGTCAGCAACTCCAGGTATAGAACTTGGTGATAATTCTACTATTCGTTTGGATGGAGATAATGAACCTCAACCCGATGCTTTACTGCGAATTGAAAATGGTGGACAGTCAATTATTAGCGAGGATGGTTATGTAGAAGGAGCGCCGGAATTAATAGTAGAAATTGCTGCTAGTACTGTTTCTATTGACGTGCATGAAAAAAAGAAAATATATCGTCGTAATCAAGTTCAAGAATATCTGGTTTGGCGCGTCGAAGATGGAGAAATTGATTGGTTTAACTTAAAAGAAGGGGAATATATTCAGCTTAAACCTAATTCCGAGGGCATAATTTGTAGTGAAAATTTTCCTGGTTTATGGTTAGATAAAACAGCTTTATTAACAGGAAATTTAATTAAAGTAATTGAAGTTGTACAACTTGGGTTAGCTACAGCAGAACATCAAAATTTTGTGGAGAAATTATCAAAAGAGGGAGTAGGGGGAAATAATTGATAATTTATCTGTGATAATTGATTTGCAGGACTTACACAAATCCACTGTTAAACCACCATCTGTAGGGGCGAATGATATTATCCCTCGCTATGTATAGAGTCTCTGCGTAAGTCCTGATATTATTAACTTGGAATCTAAATAGAGCGATCGCTCTCCTTATCCGGACATGATATTACAAATATATCCGACTACCTCCTCTATAATTCCCATTTATCCTGACTTTCCCTCCCAGGAGGGGCTAGGGGTGGGTTGACTCCTACCCTCGCACATAAGACTTTTTCAGCAAACCCTAATTAGACCTTCAGCATAGCAGCATAGCTGCCTTCTTCAATCAGATATTTGCTTCAGTAAATCATAAAATGGCTGCCAATTATCCTCTACTGTAATTGATTCCCATACTGATTCAATGATAGGTCGAATTAAACTTTGTTGAGGATTATATTGTTTCAACCTTTCCGCCATTGCTTTTAATTCATCATTAGAATAAGTCTGTAATAAATGATAATAATATTGTCGCCACGGTTCAATTAATTCTGATTGTTCAAAATCAGCAAAAATTTGATTAACATCATCACGCCAATGTAGAGAAAATTGTTTTCTCAATCCTAAAAAGAAATCGTGATAGCCAACCTGAGAATCTTCCAGCAGTTTAATAGTTAGTTGAAGTAACTTTTCTGCATCTGTTTCTGGCAACTGCTCAAACCCTAACCTATTAATCATTAATTTCCGATATTCAAGCAGATAAACATCATCAAATTTATCTAAACTTGCCCTCATATTTTCTCGATCAATAACTGAAGCTAATGCGTCTTGAAGTAAGTGTAAATTTGACTTACAAACTAATGGTTGATGACTGTAACGATAAAGACCAGAATAATCAAAATAAGCTGCTGTAAATTTGGGGTCATAAGTGGGAATAAAACCATAAGGACCATAATCAAAACTTTCCCCAGTAATTGACATATTATCAGTATTTAATACACCATGACAAAATCCCGCAGCCATCCATTGAGCAACTAATTTTGCAACTCTTTTTACTAATTCTGAGTAGAATAAAAAATAGCGATTAGCGAAGCTATCCGTTTCGGAATCGCTCTGTTCTTTTAATTCAGAATAATAATAATCAATTACATGATCTAATAGTTTTTTAGTTAGGTCTGGACGTTTGAAATAATACAATCTTTCAAAATTACCAAACCGGATGTGGGACCGACTAAAACGTACCATCACCGATGAGCGAGTAGGAGAAGGTTCATCTCCACGCCATAATCCTTCCCCAGTTTCAACTAAACTAAAACATCGAGAAGTACGAACCCCATGACGATGTAACATTTCGGCGGCTAATACCTCTCTGACCCCCCCCTTGAGAGTCAGTCTACCATCTGCACTGCGAGAATAAGGTGTTCTACCGGAACCCTTTGTGCCAAAATCATATAATTCACCATTTACCCCACGCACTTGACCATAAAGAAAACCCCTACCATCTCCTAAATAAGGATTATATTCACCAAATTGATAACCGTGATAACGTAGAGCTAAAAAAGGTCCGACACAATGAAATTTACCAAAAGCTTCAATAAAATGTTCATCTTTAACATCTTCAGGAGTTAGTCCTATTTTAGGCAGCAATTTGTTATTACGAAACCGCAAAATATGTTGAGGAAATTCAGCAGCAAATACTTCATCATAATAGTCACCACCTAAAGTTTGGATGGCAGGTTCATAGTTGAGCGAAAGGAGAGGATTAGACATTGTTTTCCCAGTCAAAAGTTATAAGTCAAAAGTCAAAAGTCAAAAGTCAAAAGTTATACCAATTTGATAAATGTTTGCTACAAATAGTTAGGGTATTTATTAGAATTTCTGGAGGAATGCTCCGCAAACAGCAATCCTGCAATTCAGAATCCACAATGAATAGATTTAATACCAGTTTTCAGGTCGCAAGTTCTCTTTTTTGTCAAAGAAACATTTTCTAAAAAATATTTTTATTGCACTTATTATTCGTAACATTCTTTTTTCAAATTGGTATTATAAGTCAAAAGTAGGATTTTATCAGCTCAAAACTATGGAAGTCAAAAGTTTAAAGTCAAAAGTCAAAAGTTATAAGTTATAAGTTATAAGTCAAAAGTAGGATTTTATCAGCTCAAAACTATGGAAGTCAAAAGTTATAAGTTATAAGTTATAAGTCAAAAGTAGGATTTTATCAGCTTAAAACTATGGAAGTTATAAGTCAAAAGTCAAAAGTCAAAAGTAAGATTTTATCAGCTCAAAACTATGGAAGTTATAAGTCAAAAGTAAACTTAATCAAGATACTGCAATAATTGATGATTTGCTAGAAATTATTGCCAATAGACTTATGCGTGGAAAATAAATAAACCTTTTAATTAGAGCAAGCTAAGGATACGAAAAATTCGCCCTAAAAAATCCTTTTTCGTGCCTTTTTTGTAAAAATATCTTACCTGTTGCTTTTCGGAGCTGTTGCCTATTCCTAGAAAAAATCTATATCTTTTTCACGCCTAGGTTTAATATATTTTCCTTCTTCCTATTCCCTGTTCAGAATTTCTTAGCTGTTTGTGCAACTGGGTCAAATTCAAACCTTTCAGAAGATTTTGTTTCACCATAAATATTAAAAGTAAATGTAGGTTCATCTCCGATTACTTCTATATTATGAATAGCATTAGAAGTGAAACTAATTAAGTCTCCTGGTTGTAATATTTTTTCTCCGACTCTTTCAATTTTATATTTATTTTCTGGGTCAGGACTACGTTTCCAAAATGTATTTTTTTCCTGGCCTTTTAATACTGCTACTATTCCCCAGGTACCATGATTATGAATTGTTGAAATTGTTCCTGGCATGAATTTTACTGTTTGTACTGTTAAGGGAAATCCTAATTCATCGTATAATAAAATAACGGAAGTTCCTGTTTTTTCGCAAAGTTCTGGTTCTTGACTTTGCAGCCAATATGAATTAGTAATAAATTGTCGAACTAAAAGTCGAATTTTCTGTAGAGAACTCGCTTCATCTATGGCATCTTTGAGGGTATCTTCTAGTTCTGTTAAGAATCTATACAACCGATAATTTTCTCTTAATAATTTCCATTCATTCACAGTTTCACAAGGTTGACATTGACCCTCTTCAGTCAAAAACCAATCTCGATTTTTCATCTTGTTTCTCCTCTGGTATTGCTGATGCTTTAGTTAACTATAAGTTGCGATAATTTACTAAAAATACTTACATATTATATAGCCAGAGTTGCTGCTAAAATAATAAGGAAAATATAAAGCTTTCTCTAGTGGGTTGAATTGTAGGTTTTTAGAAGAAAAATTGATATTTTACTGTGATATATTTTACAAATTTTCTGAATAAATTGTTTAAATTTATAACTGGCGATCGCGAACCATTATAGTTCTCTAACAATAAAAAATAAAATTAATTCTCGTACATAAATCATTAATTATTTCCGCTTACTCCCTACTTCCTACTCCCTCTTTTCTAAAGATATCTATTAGTAGATGCACCTTAACGAAGTTAGAAGTCAGCAAGTCTGCAAGTCAGAAGTCAACCCACCCCTAACCCCTACCAGGAGGGGAAGTAGGAGATTTGAGATCCGCTCCAAAAATATTGCGCCTTAAAAGGCGGGGTTTTAGACTCATATTATTTTGATAAGTAAAATTTCAACCTTACTAAAAATTTTTGAGTGAGGATAATTTTAATGCAATTTTAATTCACCTATCTCTTGTTTGTCTTCATAAATATATTGGCGAGCCCATACTATTAGATTAGCATTGCAATGGGGGCAAGTAAGTGTTGCACTACTATCTACCCAATCATAATCTTTATCTGTTGGTGGCAACATGAAAGGAAAAGATAGGGAAGGCAGTTTAAATTTATTTTTGCAGTTTGGGCATTCTCTCGTAATCTTTTTATTTTTTTTTACTCATTTTATTTTTTTTTACTCATTTTATTTTTTTTCAATGTTTCTACCAAAATTTTACTATAAAGTAACACTATAGCGCTAGGGAATATGGAACAGGGAGGAACAATTGATAATTTATGGGTAATAATTGATTTTATTTTTGATTTTTGGAGATGTCTAATAGGGAAAAAGGTAGAAAAATTCTCCCCACCTTCCTATCTCCCCATCCTAAACTATTTGCGTAGTGCTATATTGCAGAAAATTTTGACAAAAAAATAGTAGGGATATTGTATGCAACATCCCTACCGTAAACAAGCTAAAAGTAATACTTTGAAGCCAAGCTAAAAGCTAATTGCCGATCGCTATATTATTTGAAGACACTGGAAATTGACAATACTTCAGACTCAGGCATCTTCGGGAAGAATGGTCCTTCTGCAAAGAGTTGAGGATTAGCTTTAGCAAAAGTGTATGATTGACGAACCTGACTATTTACTGCCACTGTTTTCGCATCGTACATCCGAGTTGCCATTTTAGGATATAAACCAATACCAATAATCAAAACCAAGAAACAAGCTGCGATCGCGACTTCTCGTGGTCTGGCATCAGTATAGATAGCATTAGCAGGTAACACACAGTTAGTACCGTAACAAACTGCTTCATCTAAAACTTCATTTTCATAAGGAGTATCTTTGAGGATACAAGTAGGTGCTTTACCAGTACTGTAGAACATTTGACGCAACATGGAAAGCAGATAAATAGGTGTCAAAATCAAACCAACTGCTGCGAGGAAAACTGTTACGGTACGGAAAGTCGAACTATAAACATCGCTGCTAGTTACTCCGACAAATACCATAAGTTCGCTAGCAAACCCACTCATTCCAGGAAGTGCTAAAGATGCCATGGCACTAACTGTAAATAGAGCAAATACTTTTGGCATCACTTGGCCAAGACCACCCATTTCTTCCAACTTCAGAGTGTGGAGGCGATCGTAAGTTATACCCGCGAGGAAGAATAATACCGCAGCAATTAAACCGTGGGAAATCATCTGTAGTAAAGCACCACTCACACCCAAGTCAGTGAAGGAAGCGATACCTAACAAAACAAAGCCCATGTGAGCCACAGATGAATAAGCCAAACGGCGCTTCATATTAGACTGGCCAAAAGAGTTCAACCCGCCATACACAATATTAACGACACCGAGAATTGCTAGTACTGGAGCAAAGTAAACATGAGCATCAGAGAGCATTTCTAAGTTGAGGCGAATTAATCCATATCCACCCATTTTGAGCAATACACCTGCCAAAACCATTGATACAGGTGAAGAAGCTTCGCCGTGAGCATCAGGTAGCCATGTATGTAGAGGGAAAATGGCCAGCTTTACTCCAAATGCGATTAATAATCCTGCGTAAAGTAGAAGCTCTAGGGTCAGTGGATAATCTTTCAGACCTAGTTCGACCATGTCGAAGGTAATATTGCCGCCACCGTATAGGGCCATTCCCAAAGCTGCCACGAGAATAAATATAGAAGCTGCTGCTGTGTAGAGCAAGAATTTTGTTGCAGCGTAGCGACGCTTTTGGCCACCCCAGATGGAAATGAGCAGGTAGACAGGAACTAGCTCTAGTTCCCACATAATGAACAGTAGCATCATGTCTTGGGCTACGAATACTCCTATCTGGGCGGAGTATAGCACCAGCATTAGAAAGTAAAAAAGACGTGGTTTGTAGTCTACTTGCCACGCTGAGAATATTGAGAGTGTTGTTACCAGGCCAGCTAAAAGTACCAGTGGCATAGATAAACCGTCTACTGATACTGCCCAACTTAGACCTATTTGAGGGAGCCAGGCATATTTTTCTACGAGTTGAAAAGCTGAGTCGCTGGCATTGTAGTTATTCCAGAAGGCGTAGCACATCAGTGCAAAATCAGTAATTCCTACACCAAGGGCGTACCATCTCATGGTTTTTCCGTTTTTATCGGGGATGACGGGTATGAGTAGGGCGGCCAGAAGTGGCAGTAGGACGATTGTGGTTAGCCAGGGAAATTGAGTTGCCATAACAGTGAGAACAAATACTTACCTTTGGTCATTTCTATATTACTAAACTTTGTAAATGTTTGTAAACAAATATTGAAAAAAATATAAATATTTATATTTAATTAAATTATAAGTTTAACTTATAATTGAAGCAGGAGTCAGGAGTCAGGAGTCAGGAGTCAGGAGGAGGAATAAAGTCAAGAAGAGACGCATCAGACGCACCAGAAGGGGAGACGCACCAGACACCGATATGGTAGGGACTTGAACCGCCCACCAATCGTAAGGTGTTTGACATTTCTAAATCCTGTTTCCTGACGGATGCCGCACCGAAAACTCTATTCCCTATTCCCTATTCCCTATTCCCTAGCGCTATACAAGCTAAATAATAATTTTGATGTCAGGACTTTCTACTAAAAAAATATTATCGATCGCATTATTTGTGAATTTTGTGGCGATCGCTGTTGTTATCTTCCGGGCAATAATACTGGATAAAGGACCATATCGATATTTTGATGAGGGGTCTTTGATTAATTGGTTGTCGGGTATTCAGTTATTAATTATTGCTGGAATTAACTGGAAAGTTTATCGTTTAAGAGTTGGCAGAAAAGAGGTATCTCAGTCTGGAAATAATTATCAAAGACTTTGGCAGTTTTTGACTTTTGGTTTTGTGTTCTGCGCTGTGGATGAACTAATTCAAATCCATGAAAAGTTAGATAAATTTATTCATTGGATATTTCAAATTCAGGAAACTGCTTTGACGGATAGTATTGACGATTTAATTATTGGTAAGCATTCAGCATTCAGCTTGAGCGCAACAAGACTTTCTCTTTAAGAACAGTGTTTAAATTAATATAGACTTTAAAGTCAAGGAAACCAACTTTTCTAGTAAGACAATAAATAAAGCTTTAATCGTAAACTAAAAGCAATAGCTGATAGCTGATAGCTGACGGCTGTTTGCGCAGCATTCCGGAGGAAATGCTTACAATTATTGTGATTTACGGGATTATTGGTTTGTTGGTAATTTATTATTTTCGTCAGGAGTTTTATCGGTATCGGGAGTCTTTTAGTTATTTTAAGATTGCTTTGATTTTAGCTTGTTGTTCTATTGCGCTTGATTTTTTTACTCAAGGTCAAGAAACATCGAATTTGTTGAATGAAACTCAAGAAATGCAAAGGGAATGGCTTAGGAGTATTGAGGAAATACAGCAGTTTCCGAAGCTATGAGGTACACTTGTTTTTATTCTTTTCTGTTGCCTGTTGCCTGTTGCCTGTTGCCTGTTGCCTCAAACCTAAAATTTTGTACTTCATAACAACGGGAAACGCTGTATTTAAAGTTTTTGCTGAAGTATTTTTGATTACTACTTTTTATAAATGTTTGAGAATTGCTCAAAGAATAAATTTTAATTTTTAACATAGTAGAAGGAAGAGGGAAGAAGGAATTCGACTGCTATAATTATTAAAAAATGTTGGGTTTCGCTCCGGCTCTACCCAACCTACTTGGCTACTTTGCAGATAAAGGAATTAATCATAAACTTCATCTGGAGGTAATTATTAATTATTAATTATTAATTGTTGAACCCACCTACTTAGCTACTTTACAGATAAAGGTATTAATAATACACTTCATCTGGAAATAATTATTAATTATTAATTATTAATTATTAATTGTTGAACCCACCTAGTTGGCAGATAAAGGAGTTAATAATAAACTTCCATCCGCCGGAAATTTTTCAGGATTTTTTTGATTAAACCGCCAATATTGCTGATAATTATTTAAAAAGTTTTGCCCTAAAATTCCATCAACTTCTAATAATTTCAATACAGGGGAAGATAAAATTACTGTTTCTAAATTTGTGAGTTGATAATTTCCCATTTTTACTTTAGCTAAAGAGGCATATTCTGCCATTTCTATGCCACAAAAACCTTGCACTCGAATTTCCTGTCTCTCAGCAACAGAAATATTTAACTGACTGGCTAATTTTTGAGAAATAAAAATACTTTCTGCCCCCGTATCTAACATGAAAATAAACGGACCTTTGCCATTAATTTCTACCTCGGCTAACATCACACCTAATTTAGTTTTAAGTGGAATAGCATCATCGATTTTTGTATTAGGTATTGGAGTAGGAGGTAATAATTTTAATTCTTGAATTTGAGGATGAATTTCTACATCAAAATTACTCAAAATATCCATTCCTAAAACTCCCGATAATCCATCTGGCATGACAGTAGTAGTAAATTCTAAAACTGTTAACTCTTCTACTTTGACATTATCAATTTTTAACACTGGTAAACTATGCAAATTAGCTTTCATTTCTGGGCATTCATCTCCCGCTACGGCATAAGTTAAAAGTTCTTGCGGTACTGGTTTTCCTATTAAACCTAATTTTTTTACAGTTTCTATGGCAATAATGGAAGTAGAAGCACCCGTATCTAATAAGAAATTACCCGATTTTTTTCCCAGAGTTGCTGTTAAAGTAAAAGCTTTTCCTCCTGTTAAAAATTGAAAAGGGATAGTTGCCTTACCTGTGACTTTTGGGCGGGGTAAATTTAGACCTTCTAATTCTACGATGGCTCCAATTTTTCTGGATTTATGAGTAGTATTTTCGACAATTTCAGGACTTATGCAAAGTTCTTTATTGTCTCCTATATTTTGTTTAGGTGTGTTGCCACATACCCTACTGTTTTTCTGACTAGCTATAGCTAAATTTTGCGAAAAAATAATAGGTTTTGATATGACTAAATTATGGATAAAAATTTGACAGCTAATAGAGCTGAAAATAATAGCTATAATACTCCAAAATTTGTTCATAATTGTTAATTAGTATGCCGATATTCTTTTTCGTAAATGTCTATTATACATCTCCAATAATAAAAAATAAAATCAATTATTTCCCTGTAGTGTTGAATACTTATTATATAGTTGAGAGTAGGGGACCCACCCCTAACCCCTTCCAGGAGGAGAATTTGAGGAGTGGGGGAGTAGGGGAGATTAAATAGACATCTCCAATAATAAAAAATAAAATCAATTATCGTACAGAAATTATTAATTATTTCTCCCTAATCCCTACTCCCTTTTTTTGTGGATATGTCTAATATTGAAGTAATTTAAGAAATTATAAACAGATATTATATAATCGGATTCTATGTGCAATTAACCGGATTTGATATTACAAAATCCTCAAACAATTACAAATCAAAAATGATTGACTTTTGTACGGGCGAATGCCATTCGCCCCTACGACTTTTAACTTCCGCGTAGCGGCACTATTCCCACAAATTTCATCAATTCTAATAAATGATTTATATTGACAAAAATATCCTCTAGACGATGGTTTGGTGAAAGAAGTTCATGGAAGGAAAAACCGAGTGTATTTTCTCCTAATAGATAGTAATATTCTAAACCAACTAAGTTGGAAATTAACCAATAACAAGAATATATATAGTTAGGGGAAAATATTTCGATTACTTTGGTTCCTGGATGGCAAAATACTAAGTTAGTTAAACCGCCTCCATGAGCAGAAATTACTACTTTTGCATTGGCTAATAATGATGCTTGTTTTTTAACAGACATTGATTCTAATATTACGCTTTGAAAGCCGAATTTAGTCAATAAATCAATAATTTCATCCTCGTTAATAATTCGGCGATTATTTGCTTGTTTCCTACTTATATATATCCGGTCTATTTTCTCAACATTTTCTGAAGCTGTAAAAAATTCTTTTCTGAGAAAATTACCAGCCCATTTTGGCATCCAAGCGACAGAACCAGGAAAGGAAGGAACGATTAATTTTGTGGCTTGAATATGTTGATGTTTTTCAGTATCGATAATTTTCGTTTCTGGAATATCTAGAATTTTTAAAGTTTCTTTCTGGAATGGAAGCTGATGGTTAATTAAAAATTTATCTATCTCGTGAAAATTTATTCTACTCTGACGCAATAATTCAATTCTGGGCAAAATATCAAACATCCAGTGAAAGTAGTTATGATTAAATATTCCGGATAAAACTGCTACTGTGCCTTCAATATTCTGAATCGGAGGTAAAGTTTTCAAGGAAAAAATAGAATGTTTACTCGGATGATTTTCTGGGGAGTTTGGGCTGAAAATAGGAAATTGTGGCGAGACATCTCCTAATATTTTACTTTCTTAGTTTTCTGGATTTTCTGATGTAATAATGGCGGTTTTAAAATTCCTTTCATCTATCCAAAATCTGCCCTCTGGAATAATTGCTACAAACGTTGCAGGTAATTTAATTTGATTGCCAAATCTAAAACTAAAATGTACTGAATTATCTGGTGTAATGGGTGGTTTAAGTTGTAGGAAATTTTCAGGATAAATTTTGATGTAGTTAGTTGTTTCTAAACCTTGAGTAACTGCCCATTCCCAAGTTGATTGATAAAATCCTGTGGGTGGTTTGACTTGATAAATATTTTGCTGAGGATTAGTTGTAGGTGGTTGTTTTTGGTTGAGAATACTATCAATTTTTACCCCTAATTCTGGTTTTACTTCCCTAGCTTTTTGCAGACATAAATAACCTATATCTAATATTTGGTCTTTCACTACTAATTGAAAACTTTTATTGGCAACTAAAATTTTACCTAACTCCAAATAAATTTCCCCATCCTGATGATTTTGTAAAACCATAAATAAGTTGGCATGAGAAGTAATTTTTCCATCGAAGTTTAAATAAGTTTGAATAAAATTTGGTTGTGCTTCAATAGCCGTTTTTAATCGAGCGATCGCTTCTTCCAGCTTCCCCTGTTTTAACAGAATAATTCCCCAATTTCCCCAAGCAGGTGAATAGTCTGTTTTAATTTTTAGACATAACTCGAAACAAGTTTTTGCTTCTTCTAATTGATTCATTGCAGAAAAACACAACCCTAAATTTTCATAAGCTTCGAGACTATTTGGTTGAATTTCCAGCATCTTTAAATAATAAGAGATAGCTTTCTGAAATTCCCTGAGTCTCTGAAATAAACTTGCCAAATTTTGATAAGCAGCTAAAAATTTGGGCTGGAGTTCGACTGCTTTTTCCCAACATTCTATTGCCTCCTCTTCTCTGCCTTGATAAGCAATAGCATTACCCAAATTGTAATAAGTTTCTGCTTCAGTATTATTAACTTCAATAATTTGCCAATAAATTTTTTCTGCCAGTTGTAACTTTCCCGAATTAAGGTATTGAATTGCTGTAGTTTCTAATATTTCAATTAACTCTGCCATCCAGATATCAAATTCATCTGGAGTTGCCTCCGTCATTGCCGATAACCAAACAGTTTGAGCAGCAAATTCTTCTCCTTGCAAAAGTAAAGCTAATCCCAAATACCAATAATTTGACTTAATAGTTGGATTAACCTGAATGCAAGTTTCATATAAATTTATTGCCTGACTATAGTCATCTTTTGCCAAATATTCAAATGCTTGTTTTGGGGAATAATTAATATTCATAATTTTAGTAAAATAGGTATCTAATTGTGTAGGGTTAGTTGCCAAATTCCCTAACAGTAAAGTTGCTTCATAAAATGGGTATAGAGAGAGCGCTAAACAAATTGAAATTTTATCTATCTATATTATATTATCGTGAAAATTGATGAAATATGTTTGAATAAAATGTAAGCATTTCCTGCGGACTGCTGCGCAAACAGCTATTAGCTGTCAGCTCTCAGCTCTCATGAAGGGGCTTTAATGAATATAGACTTTAAACCCATATTTATAGTAAATAGAAATTATGATTCAATTAGTAAAGCTTTTATCTAAAATTAAAAGCAATAGCTGATGACTGAAGTGCTGACGGCTGAATGCTTACAATAAAATAGCAATTAAACTCAGCAATAAAACAAGATAGCAACCAAAATAATTGGGTGCATTTATTCTGTGCAAAAAAACTTTTTTCCTATATATTCCCTGTTGGCTAAAAACCATAAATTTTTGGCTTTATTCATGCATTGAGATGCACCCGAATAATTGAACAATTCGTGTTATATCATGTTCGGATAATTAGTGATGAAAAAACTTATCATGAGTGCTTAAACAGTAAATCTTTCTATAATTCCTGCCTCCCCTACTCCCCTACTCCCCTCTTCCCCTCCTGGGAGGGGTTAGGGGTGGGTCTCCTACTATCTTAATAATAAATATTCAACCGGACATGATGTTAAGTTAATCTTGTCCCTTATTAATATTTTATAGACCAATGGATGAAGTTATTATCGTCGAATATAATCCACATTGGAAATATATGTTTCAGCAAGAAGCTACACACATTTGTGAAGTTTTAGGAGCATCTTTTATTCATCGTATCGAACATTTCGGCAGCACATCAGTACCAGGTTTAGCTGCAAAACCTATTATTGATTTATTGATTGAAGTATCTTCACTTGAAGAAGCAAAACAAATAGCTATTCCTCAGTTAAAACTCTTGGGATATGAATATTGGTTTGATAATCCCGATCCAAAGCGGATGTTTTTTGTCAAAGGTCTACCACCTAACAGTCCACGCACTCATCATGTCCATATAGTCGAAGCAGATAGTATATTATGGGAGTGTTTAATATTTCGAGACTATCTTTGTCAGCATCCAGATGAAGCAGCACGTTATGCACAATTAAAACGTAATCTTGCTCAACGCTTTTCGAGCGATCGAGAAGCATACACAACAGGAAAAACGGATTATATTAAGTCTGTCATGGAAAAAGCACGACTTCAGTAATTAATGGATAATGAATAATGGATAATGGATAATTACTTCTCGCTTTTAGGGAGAGGATCGATCCTTCCTTAAGGAAAAAATTTATTTTTTTGCCCTTGAAAGGAGAGGGTTTTAATCTGAATTATTTAATTATTAATTATTGAAGTAGCAGTCAGCACTCAGCTATCAGCAGTCAGCTTTTCTGGCGTGTATAATGGGGGTTTTAATCCACAAAAAAAGGCGCACCACTAATTTTTTCAAATAAGCGTGGGGGACTTAAACCCTCGAATTTTTAGCGCTCCAGCTAAATGCGCTCAAGCTGATAGCTAGTTAAAATTAATATAATACACTAATTCACCAACGCCAAAAAATGAACCTAATTCTGTGCCACACAACAGCAGACTTCGACGCCCTCGGCGCCGCCGTCGGACTAACCCATCTCCACCCAGGTAGTCGCCTCCTATTAACAGGGGGTTGTCATCCCACCGTCAAACAATTCCTCGCCCTCCATCGAGACGAATTTGCCATTATCGAACGTCGCTCCGTCAACCCAAAACAAATCCGCTCCATATTTATCGTCGATAGTCAGACACGCTCCCGACTCGGAAAAAGTGCCCAATGGTTAGACTTACCCCACCTATCAGAAATTATCATCTACGACCATCACTGCGAAACTGAAAGTGATATTCCAGCTACCCAAACTTATATAGAAGCAGTAGGAGCAACCACAACCCTCATCGCAGAAAAACTCCAGACTCTCCAAAACAATTCTACCCCTATCTTAACTCCAGCAGAAGCAACAATTATGGCCCTTGGTATCCACGCTGATACTGGTTCCCTAACCTTCGACCACACAACACCACGAGATGCAGCAGCTTTAGCATGGTTGATGCAACAGGGGGCAAGTTTACCTGTAATTGCCGAATATGTAGAACCTGGTTTATCTCCCCAACTGCAAGATTTGTTGAAAATAGCTCTGGAAAATATCCAACGCTCCACCGTCAGAACATATCAAATAGGATGGATACTGTTACACACAGAAGAATATATTCCCGGTTTATCTAGTCTAACTTCCAGACTAATTGACCTGACCGAAATAGACGCTCTCCTCCTAGCTCATACCCACTCCCTCAAAAACACAACAGAAAAAAGCCTCACTATTATTGGGCGATCGCGAATTCCAGACACCAACCTCAGCGAACTATTACAACCCCTCGGTGGTGGAGGTCATCAACGAGCAGCAGCAGCAAGTCTTCGAGATAGTAACCCTGAAATAACATTAGACAAACTGGTAGAGCAACTAACAGCTCAAATTCCCCAACCTCCCACCGCCAGAGATTTGATGTCATCTCCAGTTCGCACAGTTCCTCCTGAGACATCTATAGAAGAAGCTCACCGAATACTATTACGTTACGGTCATTCTGGTCTATCAGTAGTAGACTCATCTGAGAAATTAGTAGGAATTATTTCTCGGCGAGATATTGATATTGCCCTCCATCATGGTTTTCGTCATGCTCCAGTCAAAGGTTACATGACACCCCAACTCAAAACCATTTATCCAGAAACCACTCTCCCAGAAATTGAAGAATTGATGGTTACATACGATATTGGGCGGTTGCCAGTATTGGAAAATAACCGTTTAGTAGGAATAGTTACCCGCACCGACGTTTTACGAGAATTGCATCAACAACAACGTCCTCAAAACGAACAACTTGGTTGTATACCTGGTGAAACTTGTAAATCTATTGCACAACTTTTACAAGAACGTCTTGCACCTCAACTGTGGCAACTACTCACCTGTGTTGCTGAGTTGGCAGAAAAACGAGGTTGGCAACTATATCTAATTGGTGGAGGGGTACGAGATTTATTATTATCAAAATTTGATGAGACTCTACTGTTAACAGATATCGACTTAGTTGTAGATGGTTGTCACTCCGAGTCAACAGAAAAAGCTCCTGCGGTGGAGTTGGCAAAAGCACTGCAAAAAATTTACCCGACAGCACGTTTGGAAGTTCACGGTCAATTTCAAACTGCTGCCCTACTTTGGCACAACGACCTGGTGTTAGAGTCCTTGTGGATAGATATTGCTACTGCTCGCACAGAATTTTATCCCTATCCCGCAGCTAACCCAGAAGTTGAAGCAAGTTCGATTCGCCAAGATTTGTATCGTCGGGATTTTACCATTAATGCTTTGGCAGTGCGACTGACTCAACCTCGTGCGGGAGAGTTGCTTGATTTTTTTGGTGGGTTGTCAGATTTGCTGGCGAAACAAATGCGGGTGTTGCACGCTAATAGTTTTATTGAAGACCCGACTCGTATTTATCGAGCGGTACGGTTTGCGGTGAGATTGGGGTTTGAGATTGAAGGGAAAACGGAGGAATATATTCATTACGCTATTAATAGTGGGGTGTATGACCGCGAAAATTTTGGGAAGGCGAAAAAAAATAGAAGGGTGCCTGCTTTGGAAACTCGACTAAAAAGTGAGTTGAAATATATTCTGGAAGCTAATTATTGGAAACCTGCTTTAGGGTTATTGGGAAATTTGGGAGCGTTGCGTTGTCTGCATCCGACTTTGGAGCTAGACCGGAAGTTGTGGCGACAGGTATGTTTGATGGATAGGTGTTTGCAACGTTTTGATGCTGAGAAAAGTTTATCTCACTGGCAAATGCGGTTGGAGGTTTTGATTGCTTATTTGGAGTCTGACTATCGTGGTTTGGTGGGAAAAAATTTACAGTTGCCTGTGGATAGTGTGAAGCGACTGGAACAGTTGGAGTTGGCAAAGGGTAAGGTGATGGAGAGTTTGCCAAAATGCGATACTCCGAGTCAGGTGGTGTGGTTGTTAAGGGAGTACGATCTACCGATGTTGATTTTGATTGCGGTGCAATGCGAGCGTTGGGTGCGACGTAGGGTTTGGCAATATTTGACTCAGTGGGCAAATGTTAAACCTGTTTTGAATGGAAATGATTTGAAGGAAATGGGGTATAAACCGGGGCGTGAGTTTAAGTTGATGTTGGCCGATATTTTGACTGCAACTTTGGATGATGTGGTAAGCGATCGCTCTGATGCTGAGAAGTTTTTGGCTAGATATTATCCTCTTCGGTAGGGTCGGGTAATTTCAGTTATCAGTTATCAGTTATCAGTTATCAGTACCTCTGCAATAAGGAGGTTTTACCTTGGCGAATAGTCTCTTTTTTTATCCCCAGGACTTACGCAAATTAACATTTAAAGCACCATCTGTAGGGGCGAATGGCATTCGCCCTCGCTATATGTAGAGTCTGTGCGTAAGTCCCGATCCCTTTAAAAAGGGAGTCGCATACCCACAATTTTTCGGTAATTAGATCGAGAGGGTGGGGAGATGGGGAGATGGAACATTTTTTTATGCCGAATTAAGCGGATTTGATATAAGTAATACCAAATATCAAAAGTATTGCTACATCTCCTTGAGAGTAGAGACCCACCCCTAACCCCTCCCAGGAGGAAAATTTGGGAGTAGGCAGTAGAGTTAAAAGACATAAGATATCTTGGCTTAATGTCGATAATCGTTACAAACATTACTGAACTATTATTATTACTTAATAACTGAAATCTTAATTAAGTATAGCATTATTTTTGGAAATTGGTCTAATATACAATATAAATTATAGCACTTTTGAGGATAGTCAGGTACACTTGTAGGATTATTCTTACATTTCCTGTTCCCTGTTCCCAGCTCCGGTGTTCCCTGTTCCCTTTTAGGATATTTATGAGGAAAAAACAATGGCAATTGATGATGATTTTTTGTACCCCCGCAGTCGATATCAAGGTGATTTCACCCCAGAAAACTTAGTATTTAATTCAAATCTGCAAGAATTTGCTCAACGAGTGAGTATAATTTGTGGCTTAGAAACTGGTGGAAAAATTCCTCCTGAAGAAGCTTACGAGCAAATAAAACAACTGTGGAAACGGTTGAAAAATTCTAAGAAAAATTTAGGAATAGGTACAGACCCGGAAGATAATTCAGACCGGAAAAATATTTAATCGGGTAATCAGATCGAATTTACTTAGGGTTTGCGGAAAAAAGCAGAGTGTGGAGACCCACCCGCGGGCCCCGACCGTGGAGGGGAAAGTAGGAGGAATAATTATTGCTCTGCTGAATAAATCTAAAAGCACTCTATTGATAAAGGATTCAGTCTTTAAAGGAGCGAAAAAAGTACCTGGTTTTCAGTTGAAAACCCTCAAAAACTTAGCAGAAAAAGCATAAATTTTAGCAGAAAAATCAAGGAACAAATATATCCGACTATCTCCTAATTGAAGTAGCAGTCAGCACTCAGCTATCAGCAGTCAGCTTTTCAAGGTGTATAATGGGGTTTTAATCCCCATAAAAGACGCACCACTAATTTTTTCAAGCTCTTGTGGGGGACTTAAACCCTCGAATTTTTAGCGCTCCAGCTAAATGCTGTTTGCGGAGCATGACTATCACGAAAAGCTGATAGCTAGTTAATTCCTCGTTTCTCCTAACTACTCTCTGCTCCCCCACTCCCCCACTCCCCTTTTCTCCTCCACGGTCGGGGTTAGGGGTAGGTCCCCTACTCCTGAAAAAGACTTTTAAGAGCATTCCCTAATTGTACCTCTATCTTTCTGTGCAATTCTGTCTTTTTATCTTAACTTTTTGGTCACTCAAGCTGAAAAATTGGCACTTTTTTTCGCTCCAAAAAGGCACAAATTTTTATCAAAATAACATGGGTCTAAAACCCCCGCCTTTTAAGGCGAAATATTTTTGGAGAGTTGCTCAAATCTCCTACTTCCCCTCCTGGGAGGGGTTAGGGGTGGGTTAACTTCTGTACGGGCGCCCTTCGATAGTTATGCGAAGCAAACGGCCGTTCGCCCCTACTGACTTCTGGCTTCTGACTTCGTTAAATGTCAGTGCTTTTAGATTAGATCGGTAAACCCTACTTAAATATCGATCGATTAATAAAGGAGTTTGATCTAATGTTTTTAGAACATAATAAATACAACCATAAGAATAAAACTGTAGAAAATCGTGAAAGTTAAATTATTAATATTTTATTAACTAATACAGGCGCTCTCGGTGCAGCTCACTATTCCCTCAGCACTAAATGTCTCTGGGAATTTATTTATAATTATCGCATATACTACCATTAACGTCTGCTAAAATTCAAAATCAAATCAATTATTATCCATAAATTGAATTGTCAATTATTTCTCCCTGTTCCCTGTTCCCTATGCATGGTAGAGATGTCTATTTAATTTGACAAAAAGTTAATACTTGTTAACTAAAATTAAATACATTCAAGATTGACAAATCAAAAATGATATAATCTTCTCTATATATCTATATAAGAAAAGAAAAAAAATAAACTTAAAATTTTTGAAATAAACTAAGGAAAAGCTGAAATGAAAAAGGGTGAATTTCTATATCCACAAAGTCACTATTATGGACAAGCAACTCCAGCAAATATCAATTTTAATACGAAATTACAAGAATTTTCTCATAAAATAAGTTATATCAGTGCTTTACAAACATCAGGAAAAATTTCAATAAGCTCTGCTTATCTACAGATTCAGGAACTATGGGAACAGCTTGAAAAAATCAAGAAAGATTCAGGTTTTTCTCAACAATCTTAAATATTCAAGTCCATTATAGCTGTAAGCATTTCCTCCGGAATGCGGAGCAAACAGCTATCAGCTCTTATATAGAATCCGGTTATATAATATATGTTGATAATTCTATAACTACTTCAAGCCTTCAATCTCCCCCACTCCCCCACTCCTCTACGGGCGAATGCCATTCGCCCCTACTGCCCCACTCCCCCACTCCTCTACGGGCGAATGCCATTCGCCCCTACTCCCCCACTCCCCTACTCCCCTACTCCCTCTTTTGGAAAAAATGTCTAATAAAATCTGCATTGCTGATTTGAGGTACGATATCATGTCGGGATAAGAGCGCAAGCAAAAAACTTTCTCCTTCTACTCCTGTTTCTTCTTCTTTCTTCCCCTCCTGGGAGGGGTTAGGGGTGGGTTGACTCCTGAGTCCTGAAACCTGAAACCTGAGTCCTGACACCTGACACCTGAGTCCTCAGTAATAATATCATACACGCGCTTCAGCAACACCATACAATCATTCACTTTGAAAAACCAACTCCATCCGATCGCCCCTAAATCTAGTCACCCCATATTCAATAATATTGCCATCCTGATTGACATTGACCGATTCTGCTAACAAAATAGGGTGATTCAGAGGAACTTCCAACAGAGAAGCATCTTCATGCCTAACTATACGAGCATAAACATTAGTTGTACGACGAATATGATCGCTATTATATTTTTCCCTTAACAACTGAGTAATTGAACCTTTCTCTCGCAAAAACTCAATTGCTTTCTCCTGTAAAATTCCTGGAAAACGATCTAAAGGAAAATGACTGCTAGAAATATTAATAGGTTGATCGTCTGCAAATGCTAAACGTTTAATTAAAGCTACAGGAGTACCTACTTCTACTTCTAATCCTTGAGCAATATAAGCATCAGCAGGTATTTCAATCATTTGCAGTAATCTAAAACTAGGTTTTTGGCCTTGGGCCATGAGAGTTTGATTATAGCGTACCCTTTTACCAATAAAATACTTAATGGGTCTACCAACGACAAAAGTCCCACGACCTCGATCGACTCTCACTAACCCTTCACTTTTGAGAATGGCGATCGCCCTGCGTAATGTATGACGGTTAACAGAAAAATATTCGCTCAGTTGAGCTTCAGTTGGCAACTTATCTCCTACTTTATAAATTTCTTGATGAATATTTCGGCGTAATTCTTCAGCAATTCGACTATAAACTGGTAATACTTCACGGACCATGGCACCTTGAATATACTTATATATATTATTTTTAATATTTTTCTATTTTAGATCAAATAGTGGGGTTGCCAACAATGATCGAGAGCAATAGCTACAGAAATATGAATAATATCATGTCCGGTTGATAGGTCGTAGGTCGTAGGTCGTAGGTAGTAGGTGTTGGGTATTATACCAATTTTATGTGAAGTGGCACAGAATATTGACAGTTTTAGGGAGTATGGGAGTAGGGGAAATAAGGAGTAGGGAAACAAGCAAAAAATATTTACCCTGTCAAAAGTCCACTTATCAAACAGGATTGGGTCCCGCAACCCCGTCTTTTAAGGCGAAATATTTTTGGAGCGTTGCTCAAATCCCCTACCCCTGCTGGCTCCCCTCCACGGTCGGGGTGGGGGTGGGTAGGGTTAGGGGTGGGTTAACTTCTAACTTCTAACTCCTGACTCCTGACTCCTGACTCCGTTAATGTACCTAATACTTCTTGGGAACTGCTATATTAGAATATGTATAGACAAATATTGCTCTGGTTAATTGGACTGGAAAACCAATCTATGGACATTCAAACGGAAATGCGACAGGGATGGATGAAAACCTTAGCCAAATCTAATTTGAAGCACTTAGAGACAAAAGTAGCAGAGATAGGCAGATTGCCTCCATACAGCTTTATAAGGCCACCAGAAATAGGTCTGACAATGGTACGAGGTCGCGCTGGTGGGACGGGACAAATTTTTAATCTGGGCGAAATAACTATTACTCGTTGTGCAGTAAAAATAGAGGATATTGTGGGTTTTGGTTATGTGGCAGGGCGATCGCATCGTCATGCTGAACTTGCTGCTTTGTGCGATGGTTTAATGCAACTGCCTAAATGGCATGATGTTGTACAGTCTGTCGTTCTTGAGTTTATTGAAGCAGAAGCTAATCAGCAAACAGAAGTTCAACAATTACAAACAGAAGCTACGAAAGTTAATTTTTTTACTATTGCAAGAGGGGATTAATCAATTGTTGTGGGAGGTGTATTATTAGCGTTATTTCTGTTGTTAATTATGATTTTTTGATGAAGATATCAAGTTACAAATTCAAGCTTTATTCTGAAAAAGAAAAAGAGTAACACTGAAAAATTTCAACCACGAAACCTAGAATATTATTTGCTTTCTAAGTAATTAAAACGTAAGCATTTCCTGCGGACTGCTGCGCAAACAGCTATTAGCAGTCAGCTTTTCGGTACGGAATGCGGAGCAAACAGCAAAAAAAGGGGATTTTAATGAAAATAGACTGTTTTAGCCAGCTTTTAGCCGTAAATATAAATTCTGACTCAATTAGTAAAGCTTTTATCTAAAATTAAAAGCAATAGCTGATAGCTGATAGCTGACAGCTGTTTGCGCAGCATTCCGGAGGAAATGCTTACATTAAAACCTAGAGGCGGTATACAGCAATTATCCAAAATCAAATTTTATAGCAGTCGAAGGAAAGGTTAGGACAAATCAAAAACTTAAAACTAACACAAAGCTAAGATTTTTCCTTCTTTCTTCTTCCTTCTTTCTTCTTCCTTTTTATGATTACTAAACTACCAGGATTATCGGATATTGTACATGATTCTCAAAGAACCTTTCTCAATCTACTAAATGCCTTATCTTATCCAGGAAAGGAGCAACAAATAGATGCGAAATTAACACCACCATCTGACTTGAATATAGCTTGTGCTGCTGCCTGTTTAACAATGTTAGATTTGGAAACAAAAGTATGGTTAAGTTCAGATTTTAATCAAGATGTAAAAGCTTGGTTATTGTTTCATACAGGTTGTCATTTTACCGAAAATTCTCAAATTGCTGACTTTGCTGTAATTAAGAATATTGAAACTATTCCCAAACTATCAAATTTTCATCATGGTACGGCAGAAGAACCAGAAAATTCAACTACTTTATTTGTGCAAGGAGCGAATTTAGAATCAGGCGATAAAGTAATATTGAGAGGACCAGGAATTTTAGAAGAAATAGCAATTTCAATTCCGAAATTACCGGAATTTTTCTGGTCAGAATGGGAGGTTAACTTTAACAATTATCCTTTAGGAGTAGATATATTTTTCTTTGCTCAAAATACAGTTATTGGTTTACCAAGAACAACTAAAAGTAGATTGGTAAAAACGTAAGTATTTCCTGCGGAATGCTGCTTCATTAATTGATAATTGATCGTGGATAATTGATAATTACCTCTGGTTAAAACCGTTACGGAATTGAATATAAGGAAATAGTATTAATGGATAATGGATAATGAAAGAATTCTCGCTCCTCTCTAACTTTCTAAGTCTTTAATTACCAATTATAAATTGTCAATTATCCATTGGTAAAGGGAGGCTTCAAGGCGCGAATTATTTAATTATTAATAATTAATTCTTCGGTAAACAGCTATTAGAAGTTAGCTCTGATATAGCAATTCCCATACTGGTGAGTTCATTAATTGATAATTGATAATGGATAATTGATAATTACCTCTGGTTAAAACCGTTACGGAATTGAATATAAGGAAATATTATTTCTTTTTTTTCCCTTAAAAGGGTCGGCTTTAAACCAGAATTATTTAAATATTAATTATTAATTATTCGGTAAAAAACTCTAGGCAACAGGCAACAGGCAACAGTAAAGTAAAGATAAGAATGTATCTCACACTTACTGATAAACGCTATATCTTTAACGAATCAAGCAAGTATTCGCTTAAGTCATACTACATTTTTAACTAGAAAATTGAAGCACAATAACTACGATATTTAGTCGTCAATTAAAGGCAATAAAACTGATAGTTTAAGCGCGGAATAGCGTTCTATGAATACTTATAAAAAAACGGTAAAGTAAGAAAAAAAAATGATAAGCATCTCCTGCGAAATGCTGCAAAAACAGCTATTATTTTTCAGCTAAAGGGCAACAATACTCTCTCCTTAAAGACAGTATTTAAACTAATTAATCAAGTTTTTATCGTAAAATAAAAGCAATAGCTGATAGCTGATAGCTGACGGCTGATTGCTTACAATTACAAAATTATCTTTCAGCTAAAGGGCAACAATACTAGACAGTATTTAAACTAATTAATCAAGTTTTTATCATAAAATAAAAGCAATAGCTGATAGCTGATAGCTGACGGCTTACAAAAATTGAGGTAAAAAACATGGCTTATGTAGCAGTAAAAGGTGGAGAAAAAGCAATCAAAAATGCCGAAGCATTATTGCAAGCTTTACGGCGGGGAGACCCCAATATTTCTGAACTAAGTTTAGAGCAAATTAAACAACAACTTACCCTCGCAGTAGATAGAGTAATGTGCGAAGGCACCCTATACGATGCAGACTTAGCTGCTTTAGCAATTAAACAATCATGGGGCGATCTAGTTGAAGCAATATTTTTATTAAGAGCATATCGAACTACTTTACCAAGACTTTATTATAGTCAACCATTGGATACAAGCAAAATGAAGATTCGACGGCGAATTTCTGCAATATTTAAAGATATTCCCGGAGGTCAATATTTAGGACCAACTTTTGATTATATTCATCGACTATTAGACTTTAAATTAGCTGCGGAAGGAAATAGTTTTACTGCACCTCAAAGTCAAAATTTAAACTTAGATGAAAACCTTCCCAGAGTAATGAATATTCTAGAAAAAGAAGGATTAGTTTATCAGGAAAAAGCAGAAGATGAGAAACAACCTTATGACTTAACAAGAAAACCTCTAAAATTACCTGCTGAAAGAGATGCGAGATTACAAAATTTAGCTCGTGCAGATGAGGGTTTTTTACTTAGTTTAGGGTATTCAACTCAAAGGGGTTATGGTCGTACCCATCCCTTCGCTGGAGAAATAAAAATGGGCGAAGTTGAGGTGTTTATTTTGCCAGAAGAATTGGGTTTTGAAATAGCGATCGCTGAGATTACTATTACTGAAGCTGAAAATGTAAATATGTTTACAGGTAGTAAGGAAGCAGCACCACAACTTACTCGTGGTTATGGTTTAACTTTTGGCTATAACGAACGTAAAGCAATGTCAATGGCGTTAGTGGACCGTGCTATGCAAGCTAAAGAATTGGGGGAAGAAATACAAGGACCTGCTCAAGACCCAGAGTTTGTTTTGTATCACTCAGATAATGTTCAAGCTCAAGGGTTTGTACAACATTCAAAATTACCTCACTATATTGATTTTCAAGCAGAAATAAATTTAATTAGAAAGCTGCGGAAGGAACACATTTAATAATTAATAATGAATAATGAATAATTAATAATTAACAATTAATTGCTTAGGCAAAATTAATTACCTAATTTTATTCCCTAGTATTAATTACTTAATAATTGAAGTTTTGTCTAACTTAAGCATTTTTTTTTCACTCTTAGTATTAGGTGTTCAACAATGAATAATGAATAATGAATAATTAACAATTATCTATCCTTGAAAAGAAGAGGATTGACTAATCATAAAAATTTTTTCTTTTTTCTCCTTTAAAGGAGATGCTTTAAATCATAATATTCGGTAAGTGGTATTGATATTTTTTTTCGGAGATAAATATAGCCAAGAATAGAAAGGAATACCTGGCACGGGAGCAAGATTCTCCCACTGTTCTCGTAACAAAAATAATGAAAATGCACGACCATTACAATAGATCACCACCTGATATTTAAGTTATTTATTCTGACTCCTGACTTATGAGTCCTAGTAACAATTTGATAAATGTTTGCTACGAATTTCTATTACCAAAAAATGAACTCCAAAACCTCCCCTTTTCAGGGGATGAAAAGCGGTCGAGGGATGGATGGATTTCCTAAGCATCTCCAATCGACCAAGACAATATTCATTTTAATATTTTAAGCCTCCCACTAAAGCCGGAGGAACTGATAACTGATAACTGATAACTGATAACTGAAATGACCTATTACCGAAAAATTAATAATTATTAATTAAATAATTCAGCTTACCGAAAAATTGTGGTTTAAAGCCTCCCCTTTTAAGGGGATATTAACGAAGTCAGAAGTCAGAAGTCAGAAGTCAGAAGTTATTTTTGTAACGGGGATTTAAGCCTCGCTCCAAAAATATTTCGCCTTAAAAGGCGGGGTTTTAGACCCTTATGATTTTGATAAATAAAATTTTTCATTATTAGTCAATCCTCTTCTTTTCAAGGAGAAGTAATTGTTAATAATTAATTATTCATTATTAATTATTAATTGTTGAATCTGCCTCCCCTTTCAAGGGAAAAAAGCGGTCGATATTCAGAGCTTCCCGTAGGGTGGGATGGCGCAATTCGGAGCGGGTCTGCAAGAACGGGTCTCGGAGCCATATCCAATGGACTAAGAGAAGAAATAATATTTCCTTACATTCAATCGTCTTAGTTTTAACCAGAGGTAATTATCCATTATCCATTAATGAACTATTCCCTATTAATATAAATTCTGTATATGTCAAATAACCAAAATCTAGAAAGCTCAAATGGCAAAGTAAATAACTTACCAGAAAAAGGTTTTAACTTTGCCTATTTAGACGAACAAACAAAACGTTCTATTCGCCGTACTTTACTCAAAGCAGTCGCCATTCCTGGTCATCAAATACCTTTTGGTTCCAGAGAAATGCCAATGTCCTATGGATGGGGTACAGGTGGTATTCAAGTTACAGCTTCAATCATTGGAAAAAAAGACATTTTAAAAGTAATTGACCAAGGTTCAGATGATACAACAAATGCAGTGAATATTCGTCGCTTTTTTGTAAAAGTTTGTGGGATAGAAACAACAGAAAAAACCACAGAAGCAACAATTATTCAAAGTCGCCATCGGATTCCAGAAACTCCACTTCACGAAAGTCAAATTATTGTTTATCAAGTGCCTATCCCGGAACCTTTGAGATGGTTAGAACCCTCTGAAAGAGAAACTAGAAAAATGCACGCTTTAGAAGATTATGGAGCAATGTATGTAAAATTGTATGAGGATATTACGAGATTAGGAGATTTTGCTACGACCCATGATTATCCAGTAATGGTAAATGACCGTTATATAATGAGTCCGACTCCTATCCCACGATTTGATAATCCTAAAATGAATTATTTACCTGCTTTGCAACTTTTTGGCGCGGGAAGGGAGAAGCGAATTTATGCAATACCTCCTTATACTCGGGTGAAAAGTTTAGATTTTGAAGACTATCCTTTTACTGTGGAAAAATGGAATAAAACTTGTGAGTTGTGCGGTTCTACAGAAAGTTTTTTGGATGAGATTTTGATAGACGATCGAGGAAATAAAATGTGGGTTTGTTCTGATACAGATTATTGTCATCAACAGCAAATAAAACTTAAAGAAGGAAGAAGGAAGAAGGAAAAAGGAAAAAGGAAAAAGGAAAAAGTGGATGGGGATAGTCTTTGACCAAGAAATAAGGTCTCAAACCTCCCCTTTCAAGGGGATTAAAAAAAATAAACTTCAATATTTCAATTCACTTTACTTTCCTAGGTCATGCTGCGCAAACAGGTAGAGGTACTGATAACTGATAACTGAAATGACACGCCACTTCGTGTCTGATGACCCCAACCAATTTTCATTAATGGATAATGGATAATGGATAATAGATAATTACCGAAAAATTGTGGTTTAAAGCCTCCTCTTTTAAGAGGATAAAAAGAAAAATTTTTATGATTAGTCAATCCTATCCGTTTTAAAGGAGAGGTAATTCGCGCATTCTAAATTCGCGCATTCTTGAACTTTGGTTAAAACAGTTATTGATTGAATATAAGGAAATATTATTTCTTTTTTTTCCCCTTGAAAGAGGAGGCTAATAAAGCTGAATTATTTAATTAACAATTATTAATTATTAATTACTCGGTAAGCACCGTGTAGATGGCTGGGTATTCAACCCAAAAGTCCAGATTAAAAAGAAGTATAAAAGCCAAATTAAAACTAAATCATGGTGAATTATGGAACCGTTATTAAATGTTGAAAAATTGAGTAAGTTTTATAGAAATATAAAAGCTTGTGACCGTGTTTCTTTTAATCTATATCCTGCCCAAGTTTTAGGAATAGTAGGAGAATCAGGTTCAGGTAAATCTACTTTATTAAATGCTATTGGAGGATATATACCAATTGAGGAGGGAAATATCACCTATACTACCTCTAGTGGAGAAATATTAACACTCCCGAAACTATCAGAAACCCGTCGCCGTTTATTAAGGCGAAATGAATGGGGGTTTGTTCAACAAAATCCTCGTGATGGTTTACGAATGAATGTAACTGCCGGAGCAAATATTGGCGAACGTTTAATGAATATAGGAGTAAAAAATTATGGAAAAATTCGGGAAGAAGCAGCTTATTGGTTAAGGCAAGTAGAAATAGATATTAATAGAATAGATGACTTACCAAAAATGTTTTCTGGAGGGATGCAACAACGTTTACAATTAGCTCGTGTTTTAGTCACAAAACCCAGGTTAATATTAATGGATGAACCTACCGGGGGTTTGGATGTTTCGGTACAAGCTCGTTTATTAGATTTAATTCGTTCTCTGGTGCGAACTCTGAGTTTAAGTGTAATTTTAGTTACCCATGATTTAGGGGTAATTAGATTACTTGCTCACCGTTTATTAGTAATTAAAAATGGGCAAATTGTTGAGTCTGGTTTAACTGACCAAGTATTAGATGACCCTCAACATTCTTATACTCAAAAATTAGTTAGTTCAACATTAATTCCATGAGTTAATACCAAAGTCATTTCAGTTATCAGTTATCACTATCTCCTGCAAGAAAGATGAGGGTTGGTTAAGCAACAGGACAATCAAAAAATCTATTCACCTTACTTAAAGAGGAGAAATTATTTATGACTACTCAAAATCTCACAACAAATCATCAACTAGAAAATAATCTGGTCGAAACTTATTCATTACTCAAAGCACAAGCAAAAGAACTCAGAAAAAATTCTCATACTATCAACTTGTTTCCACAACAGAACAATCAAAAAATCTATACAGAAGTTAAATATTCACCTCAGAATTATCAAAATATCTAGGCTTTTTTTGACTTGACCCAACTGAGAGACAGTAAATTTTTCAGTATTAACATCTAAACCTTGCTCAAAGAGGAGAAATTATTTATGACTGCTCAAAATCTCACAACAAATCATCAATTAGAAAATAGTATGGTCGAAACTTATCCACTACTCAAAGCACAAGCAAAAGAACTCAGAAAAAATTCTCATACTATCAACTTGTTTCAGCAACAGAACAATCAAAAAATCTATACAGAAGTTAAATATTCACCTCAGAATTATCAAAATATCTAGTCTTTTTTTTACTCTGACCAACCGAGAGACAGTAAATTTTTCAGTATTAACATCTAAACCTGACTCACAGAGGAGAAATTATTTATGACTGCTCAAAATCTCACAACTAATCATCAACTAGAAAATAGTATGGTCGAAACTTATCCATTATTCAAAGCACAAGCAAAAGCAGGACAATCAGAAAATCTATACAGTAGTTAAATCTTCACCTCAGAATTATCAAAATATCTAGGCTTTTTTTGACTTGACCCAACCTAATTTTTCAGTATTAACATCTAAACCTGACTCACAGAGGAGAAATTATTTATGACTGCTCAAAATCTCACAACAAATAATCAATTAGAAAATAATCTGGTCGAAACTTATTCATTACTCAAAGCACAAGCAAAAGCAGGACAATCAGAAAATCTATACAGTAGTTAAATATTCACCTCAGAATTATCAAAATATCTAGGCTTTTTTTGACTTGACCCAACCTAATTTTTCAGTATTAACATCTAAACCTGACTCACAGAGGAGAAATTATTTATGACTGCTCAAAATCTCACAACAAATCATCAACTAGAAAATAGTATGGTCGAAACTTATCCATTATTCAAAGCACAAACAAAAGAACTCAGAAAAAATTCTATACAGTAGTTGAATATTTGCCTCAGAATTATCAAAATATCTAGGCTTTTTTTGACTCTGACCAACCGAGAGACAGTAAATTTTTCAGTATTAACATCTAAACCTGACTCACAGAGGAGAAATTATTTATGACTACTCAAAATCTCACAACAAATCATCAACTAGAAAATAGTATGGTCGAAACTTATCCATTATTCAAAGCACAAGCAAAAGAACTCAGAAAAAATTCTATACAGTAGTTAAATCTTCACCTCAGAATTATCAAAATATCTAGGCTTTTTTTAACTCTAACTAACCTAGGAACAGCAAATTTTTCAGCATCAGCATCTCACCTGACTCACAGAGGAGAAATTATTTATGACTGCTCAAAATCTCACAACAAATCATCAACTAGAAAATAGTATGGTCGAAACTTATCCATTATTCAAAGCACAAGCAAAAGAACTCAGAAAAAAT
>JAXHSW010000007.1:0-264 GCA_034190295.1 Cyanobacteriota bacterium
CTCATCAGCACAGCAATAACTATTGTCCAATAGTAATAATTGCCAAAGAAAGCGATTAAGCTGCCGCAAAGCTGCCGAATGGCGCTCATCAGCACAGCAATAACTATTGTCCAATAGTAATCATTGCCAAAGAAAGCGATTAAGCTGCCGCAAAGCTGCCGAATGGCGCTCATCAGCACAGCAATAACTATTGTCCAACAGTAATAATTGCCAAAGAAAGCGATAGCGAATCAGCACAGCAATAACTATTGTCCAACAGTAATC
>JAXHSW010000007.1:364-44172 GCA_034190295.1 Cyanobacteriota bacterium
ATTGCCAAAGAAAGCGATAGCGAATCAGCACAGCAATAACTATTGTCCAATAGTAATCATTGCCAAAGAAAGCGATAGCGAATCAGCACAGCAATAACTATTGTCCAATAGTAATCATTGCCAAAGAAAGCGATAGCGAATCAGCACAGCAATAACTATTGTCCAATAGTAATCATTGCAGTCGCAGGGCGATATAACTGCCGAATGGATGTTAAGAACGCTACTTTCATGCAACAAAGCCGAAATTATAATATAGCAATTACCATCCTGACTCCTTTTCATAGCATTCACTAAAAACTTTCTTGTAACTCCTGACTCCTTCTTAGTTGTAGGTTGTAGGTAAGGAATGAAAATCTCATCTTCCGTATTCTTATAACTTTTAACTTTTACAGCACTTTGGGACTCGATGAGGTACACCCCGAAGATGGCTAGATTGCCTGACTACAATGTTTTCACCATTTACCCTGTACATCATTTGCCCGAAATATGCTGTAACTTTTAACTTTTAACTTTTAACTTTTAACTTTTGACTTTTGACTTTATTTACCCCAATTATCGGACAAAACCAAGCCATAGAATTATTAACTCAAGCAGTTGCCCATCAACGTATTGCCCCTGCCTATTTATTTGTAGGCACTCCAGGAATAGGACGCGGTTTAACTGCCCAATGTTTTATTGAACTCCTATTTTCCAATAACAACTCCCCTGCTAACCCATCTCTAAAAAATCGCATTCACAAAAGAAACCATCCAGACCTATTATGGGTAGAACCCACATATTTACACCAAGGAAAACTACTCTCAGCAAAAGAAGCAACAGATGCAGGAGTCAAACGCAAGTCACCACCTCAAATTCGTCTCGAACAGGTACGGGAAATTAGTGAATTTCTGGGTCGCCCCCCCCTAGAAACTGCAAGATCGGTAGTAGTTTTGCAACAAGCTGAAACTATGAGAGAAAGTGCTGCAAATGGTTTGTTGAAAACTTTGGAAGAACCAGGCAAACGAGCGACTTTAATTTTAATTGCTCCTGGAATTGATTCATTATTGCCCACTTTGGTGTCTCGATGTCAGCGCATTCCTTTTTATCGCTTGGCCAACGAAAATATGAAGCTCGTATTGGAAAAAGCTGGCCATGAAGAAATTTTGAGGCATAAAGAAGTGATGATGATGGCTCAAGGTAGTCCGGGAGAGGCGATCGCTGCTTGGCAACAACTACAAGAAATTCCTGCGGATATTTTGGAAACGGTAACTCAGGGTATTAAGACTATTCGTCAAGCACTAGAAGTAGGGCGAGATATTAGTAAAAATTTGGATATGGAGGCGCAGTTATGGTTGATAGATTATCTACAGCATAGTTATTGGGCTAAACAACAGCAGCAGTTTGACAAAGTGGAATGTCTCAAACATCTGGAGGCAGCTAGAAAATATTTACTCTCTTATGTCCAACCTAGATTAGTTTGGGAATGTACTTTGATGGCTATGTGTTCTGTTTGAAGAAGGAGTCAGGAGTCAGGAGTCAGGAGTTAACCCACCCCTAACCCCTGACTTCTGACTTCTGACTTCGTTAAAAACAGCCTCTGAATCAAAAAAAAATCACCCCAACAGAATATCTGCTTGGGATGAGAATAGTTCAGTTAAGTTTCAAAGAGAGGAGTCAGCGAAAAATCAAACCATAAATCTTTACAGCAGTCGAAGGATAAGGTGAGGACAGATAAAAAGCTTAAAAATTAGACAAAGCAATATTTTTCCTTCTTCCTTCTTCCTTCTGCTATGCCTAGTTATTTGAACCATCAGCAAGACGCTGACTAGCGTAGGCGTCCATACTATAGGCCGGAATTCGCTGATTGTAGTCCAATCTATTGCCTGTTAAAGATTCAGATAAATTTTCAAAAGACTTAGAACTCCAGTTGCGCTCGTGGATAGGCTTAGTTTGTTCGCCCAATAAATAAGCTTGGCTTCCTATTACTGCTGCAGCTACCCAACCGATAACGAATAGTGAGATTAAAATAACCATAATTTTTTTCCTTTACATTTATTTATCTTTATGTAAACTAATGTAACAATTTATTGCGGTAAGTGTCAAGTTAGGATAATTTACGGTAAACTCTCTAAAAAAATGTGGAAATCCACAGCTATTAAGTATTGACATTTCCTGATAATTAGTGATAAAAAAACTTTTGTTTGTAGTTGGGCTTTAGCCCATGAAATATCTATAATTGGGGCTAAAGCCCAACTACGAGCTTTAATCATCACTATTATTGACGCTAAAGTTTAGATAGTCCCACTTTCCCAAATTCCCTACTGCCTATTTAAGATAACGCCACGCCTTAATTACATTCCCTTGCATCAAAGCAGCAACTCCATTTAAAGCTCTAATTTCTGGCTGAGTGGGCTCAAGCTCTAAAGCAGATTTCAAAACTATTTCTGCCGCCCCTGGATTTAAGTTATATAGATAAACAAAAGCTAAATAAGCATAGGCAAAGGGGTTTTGAGAATCTAACTCAGTTACTCTAGTCAAAGCAGCGATCGCTCCATCTGCATCCTGTTGTAAAACTCTGGCCAAACTCAACCCATAAAGCAACTCTAAATTATTGGGGTCTTGCTGCAAACGATATGCCAAAGTTTGTTCTGCTTGTTTGGTATAATCTTGGACTGGATCGTATTGGTTAACTCGCCCTACTTCCTCAAATACAGTTTCTAAACCTTTTATTCCCAGGGGTAATTTTTGCCCCCACATCCGCAACTGTGTCACTAAATCTAATTCTGGTGCTGGTAATATTTCGGCCTGGGGGTCAACTTGGACACGCACAGGGGGTTGTATAGGAATAGGATAAGTTTCTCCAGTTTTCCGGTTAAGGTAAGTCGCTTCTAATATGTAATTTCCCGATGAAATATTGGCAGGGGGTAACATTCCTATTCTTTCAATAATTTCAAACCCGACTTCAGACTTTTTTGCTGGAGACAGACCAGGGTATAAACTTCCCATTCCAATAGCGCGATCGTGAATGAATTGGGTTACAGGTTTTTCTGAGATATTATTGTCAGAAACTAATTGCTGAAATTGCGATCGATTAATATAGCAGTTCTTTAATCTATGAGGTACAGTTTTATATTCCCCATTTACCACCGGGGGAACGTTCAAAGTCCCCCTTTCTAAGGGGGATTTAGGGGGATTGTAAATGTACTTCGTAACTGTGGGAATTGCTATATTTTCGTGGCGATAAGTTAACAACACTAAACCTGACTGTAATTCTTGCCAAGAACCAGACCATTTATAGGTAATAGGAATTGGCACTCCCGGTCGAATTTTTGGCGATAAAATCACATAGTCTAATTTGACTTTTTCCTGTGGTTTATTCAGAGGATGAACTTCTACAGGTAAAAACTGATTATGATAAAGATTTAAGTTGCTATTATCTGGCAAAAGCCAAGTTTTTTGTAGTTGGAAATTTGGGTTTTGTTCGATGGTATTAACAATAGCAGCTTGAGCTTTTTTAATTCTTTTTACCGAACCTTGGTCATTAGTTTTCGTGACAAACCAAGAGAGCGATCGCACATCTTGAGGTACTTGTTTTAAATTAGTTCCTACTTGTCTACCGTAAACCTGTAAATTTTGCAAAGCACCGTAATAATTTAAGTTATGTTGATTAATTTCTGGAGTGGAGGGTAAAACTCCTAAAGTAGACCGTAAATAGGGGTCAGTTTTGACAATTTCAGCAATTACTTTTTGATGAGGCCATTCTTTGCCTAAATGAGCATAATAAACACCGCCAGGACTTAACCAAGCAGAAATTTTTCTGGAGAAAATTCCACCTACAGGCCAGATATTTAATAGCATTAAAATAATAGCTAAACCAATAGTAAACCAGCGAATTTGTTTTCCTACTTTTCTGGGAAACTGCATTAAACCAAAGGCTAATAAAATTGATAAAACTGGCAATAATGGCAGAGTGTAGCGGAAATCTTTATTGATATTGAGAGAGCAAATGAGATAACCGCCTATTAAAAAAATAGCTAGCCATCGGCAAGAGTGAAAGTAATTTGATGATAATTTATCCTGTTTTTTGAACGACCGAATTAGGTAAAAAATTAATCCGCCAATGGGAATAATTAATAGAGGCAAAGAAATATGATAAGGCAGCAGTTTCCAATAATAAAGCCAAGCATCCAAACTCAATAAATTGGGGTCGCCTTCAGCTATAGCAGAATCTACAGTTGCCCGCTTACCAGCAGTTAACATTAATAACCAATTTGTTCTCGCCCAAGGGTAAAAAATTGCTACAGATAAACACAGAGAAAAAATTAGTTGAATTAACTTTTGCCACTGCCGTTTTCTGAGAATATTTACCCCTATTGAAAGTAATGGAATGAAGAGAAAAAATATCGTAGTTTGTTTAACTAAAATTGCCGCACCAAAAGCCAAACCAAAAGCAATCGCCCAAAGCCAATTTTTTACGCAAATTAACCTTAAAAACGCGATATGTAGGGGCGAATGGCATTCGCCCTCAGTTTCCCTATTAAAATTAAAATTTTCTTTGTCAAATTTTCCCGTTTTATTTTCTCTGTTGTCTATTGCTTGTTCCCTGTTGCCTATTCCCTGTTGCCTATTAAAATTAAAATTTTCTTTGTCAAATTTTCCCGTTTTATTTTCTCTGTTGTCTATTGCTTGTTCCCTGTTGCCTATTCCCTGTTGCCTGTTCCCTATTCCCTGTTCCCTATCCCAATACCAAAACGTTAAACAACAGAAACTTAAAGTCACCATTGCCGTGAGAGGATAGTCGAGCAAATACTGTAAACGATATCTATATAAACCTGGAAATAATATACATAAAACTGCTGCCCAAAAAGCCACTTTTTGATTAAATAATTTTTTACCCAAACTATAAACTGAAGCTAATAAAATAGCACTAAAAAATAGATGTACTAAAGTTGCTTGGTCAGCACCCCTACCAAAAATCACTTGAAATGGAACAGTAAGAATATAAGTCAACGGCGGAACCTTCGGCGAAAGCTCCCAAAAATGCTGCCACCATTCCCCAGAAAACAGTTGCACATTTTGAAAAGCACGCCAGTAAGTCAGGGAACCTGTGAGATAGTCAGCTCGATCCCAAGTAGGTACAGACTTATCAAAAGCAAACCAGAGGCGATCGCTTACTGCTGCCAAAAGCCATAAGATAGTTAAGGTAAGGATATGATTAATTTTGGGTTGTTCTTTTTCTTGGGCAATCATAAATTTCAGGTATCAGTTTAGTAGGTTGGGTTGAGGAACGTTAGCGGAGCTTATCCGTTAGGATAAACCCAACAAAGTCAGTCTATTAAAGTGCGTTAGACGGCTAAAATTTAGACTATGAAAAGGATTCAACAATGCCGTCGTAACCCACCCTACTGCCGTGTCAAGCTTGAAAATGTGGATTAAAAAACCTAACTCCCCAACCCCCTTCCCTGCGAGGAGAGGGGTTGGGGGAGAGGTCTTCGCTTGTTGCTTGCTTCTAAAGCACAATTTTAGTCTTGACACGCCACTACCGGACTAAAAATGTAGGTTGGGTTGTAGCTTGCTGACCCGTAGCGGTACGACAAGTGAAACCAAACAATAGTAAAAATTTGTTGGGTTTATCCTAACGGATAAGCTCCGCTAACGGTGCCTCAACCCAACCTACGCCTATTTCTAAGCCTTTGATGGTGAGGTTGGTTGGCACGATGTTGGCCTCCTATTAGATAGGGTTTTGTGGGTATTGTAGCATAGATGAATTGGTTAGCAGCGGATTTTGTAGCGGATGTAGCGGATGGGTTGTTGGTGGGGTAACGTTTTTTAGTGTCAATGAGTCTAAGAGGGTCAAAGTTGACATTCGGAGGGGCAAGATAACGAGTCTCGGAAGAGCGTCAATTACTCCGGAAAAGCCAACTACGGATTGGTATTAATTTGAGTAGCTATAAACGAGGTACTAAAACAATGGACGAACAAGGTATCGAGGCATACCTCAACCTAATCAACCAACTGCTAACCTGCCCCAACGGCGACGCACCCCAAATCCTCAACGCCAACCGCGAACTATTAGACAAGGAGTTCTTGCTGACAATGGCACAAGTGGCAGAACAACTCGAAGCAAACGACAACCAAAACGCCGCCGACTTCCTCCGCCGCCTCGGCAGTCAGCTAGTGGAAGCCCTGGGAATCTCAGAAACTCCTACCTCGGCTAACTCTCCATCGGAAGACTACCAGGATTTCCTGATGGAGATATTGCGAGCAACCAACGACAGCAAAGGCAACCCCCAAGTCGTCTATCCCCTCCTGGTAGCAAACCAAGACAAACTCGACGACAATTTTATTGCTATCTTGCAAGCCTGGGCAAAAGCGACACTCCCCGAAGTAGAAGCATCCGAAGCAGAAGACATCGCCATCGATATCAGCAACTTCGGCAACCTCATTAGCGATTTTCCCCTCGGCAACAAAGCGGCGAACATGGAAATTAGCCTCGCCTGTTACGAAATCATCCTGACAGTCTTCACCCGCCACAGTCACGCCGAAACTTGGGCAATGACTCAAAATAATTTGGGCATTGCCTACAGAAACAGAATCAAAGGAGACAGGGCAGAAAATCTGGAATTAGCCATCGCTGCCTTCCAAAATGCTCTGGAAGTTCGCACAAAAGATGCTTTCCCCACCAACTGGGCAATGACTCAAAATAATTTGGGCAATGCCTACAATAACAGAATCAAAGGAGACGCCGCAGAAAATCTGGAATTAGCCATCGCTGCCTTCCAAAATGCTCTGGAAGTTCGCACAAAAGATGCTTTCCCCACCAACTGGGCAACGACTCAAAATAATTTGGGCACTGCCTACAGAGACAGAATCAAAGGAGACAGGGCAGAAAATCTGGAATTAGCCATCGCTGCCTTCCAAAATGCTCTGGAAGTTTGCACTAAAGAAGCTTTCCCCACCTACTGGGCAATGATTCAAAATAATTTGGGCAATGTCTACAGTAAGAGAATCAAAGGAGACACGGCAGAAAATCAGGAATTAGCCATCGCTGCCTCCCAAAATGCTGTGAAAGTTTACACAAAAGAAGCATTCCCCACCAACTGGGCAATGACTCAAAATAATTTGGGCAATGCCTACTGGAAAAGAATCAAAGGAGACGCCGCAGAAAATCAGGAATTAGCCATCGCTGCCTACCAAAATGCTCTGGAAGTTTACACTAAAGAAGCATTCCCCACCTACTGGGCAACGACTCAAAATGATTTGGGCGCTGCCTACAGTGACAGAATCAAAGGAGACACCGCAGAAAATCAGGAATTAGCCATCGCTGCTATCCAAAAAGCTCTGAAAGTTCTCACTAAAGAAGCATTGCCCACCTACTGGGCTCTGACTCAGATTGATTTGGGCAATGCCTACCTTAACAGAATCAAAGGAGACACCGCAGAAAATCAGGAATTAGCCATCGCTGCCTACCAAAATGCTCTGGAAGTTTACACAAAAGAAGCTTTCCCCACCAACTGGGCAACGACTCAAAATAATTTGGGCAATGCCTACTGGAAAAGAATCAAAGGAGACACCGCAGAAAATCAGGAATTAGCCATCGCTGCCTACAAAAAAGCTTTGCAAGTTTTCAACCCAGAAGCCGATCCAATTAAATGTCTCGAAACTTCCCGCAACTTAGGCAACCTCCACTTAACCGAAGGCAACTGGCAATCCGCTATAGATGCCTATGAAAACGCCATAACTGCAGTTGAACTCAGTCGCAGTTGGGCAAGCAACGACGATCGCCGCCAACAGATTATGGCAGAAGCAATAGAAGTTTATCAAAAACTCGTACAAGCCTATATCAAGACAAAACAGTGGGATAGAGCCATAGAAACAGTCGAACGCAGCAAAGCCCGCAACTTAGTGGAACTCCTTACCAACCGCGACCTCTATCCCAAAGGCAACGTTCCCCAAAAGATAATCGACCAGTTGGACGAACTGCGACGAAACATTCCATCATTGGAAAGACAGTTACAAGTAGCTACAGACCAACTACCGGGAAATAGCGACGAGCAACAACCACCCTCATTAGAGGAGTTCCAGAAACGACTACAGCAAGAATTACAGCAGTCGCGGCAGCAGTTAGATGAAGTCTTGAATCAAATCAAACCCTTCGATTCCAGTTTCAGCTTGACTCAAAAAGTAGAAACTATTCGGTTTGAGGAAATTCAAAATCTTATTGGCGAACAAACTGCCACGATTCAGTGGTACTTCACAGACAATTCCATCATCACCTCAATTATTACCCGCCACAGTTCGCAACCAACTATTGTTAGCTCTTCAGCAGAAGAACAAGAAGCCTTTGCTAACTGGGTAAGCAAGTATCTGGATGCATACTACCAACATAACCAAGAATGGCAAAACGATCTATCCTCTCACCTTGCCGAACTTGCCAAAATTCTCAAAATTGACCTAACCCTTGCCGAGATTGACAGCATTTTTGCTCGCCAAGGAATTAAATGCGATCGCCTCATCCTCGTTCCCCATCGTTTTTTACACCTGCTGCCACTCCATGCTTTACCGTTGTGTAATGGAGATTTAGTCTCCGATAAATTTCCCCAAGGAGTCGGTTATGCCCCCAGTTGTCAGTTATTGCAACTCACTCAAAAACGCGATCGCCCTGATTTTAATCGTTTGTTTGCCATCCAAAACCCTACAGAGGACTTAGTTTTTACAAATCTGGAAGTCGAAACCGTCCGTTCTTTCTTCTCCCCCGCGACAGTTTTAGCAACCAAAGCCGCCCTGGAAGCAAAAGTTAAAACCCATCCAGAATTATCCCTCGCCCACTGCAACCACTTCTCCTGTCATGGAGAGTTTAACCTAGAATCTCCCCTAAAATCCGCATTGCGTTTGGCAGAAACCAAACAGCCCAACTCCGAAAATACCGAAGACGGACTCCTAACCCTAGCAGAAATATTCGCCCTTGACATAACTCAATCTCGTCTCGTCACACTCTCTGCCTGCGAAACTGGTATTGCAGATCCCAATAGTATTAGCGATGAATATGTTAGTTTGCCCAGTGGCTTCTTGTTTGCTGGCAGTCCTAGCGTTGTCAGCAGTCTGTGGGAAGTCAGCGATATTTCCACATCCTTCCTGATGATGAAATTCTACGAAAACTTGCAACAGTTTCCCCAACGAGAAAGTGGAAGTGTTGCCCTCGCCCTCAACAAAGCCCAAAAATGGTTGCGGAATTTAACCAGCGAAGATTGCCAAACATTTCTCGACTTCCTCCAACCACAATGGGATTCTATTATTGCCAAGCTACCAAAAAGAGAAGGAAAGCGAATCAAAGCCGCAATAAGAGGGGTCCGCAAGCAAATACTCGAACGCAGCCCCCGTCCTTTTGCCAATCCCTACTATTGGGCAGCTTTCACAGCCACCGGATTTTAGGACTCATCGCCTGTGGCATTGCAAAAACTCTTGACCCCAACCTTAACTATATAAATAGCCACCGGAGTCGCCAATGCCACGGGTAAATTACCAGAAGCAGCCAGAGATGCAACTAAAGCAGTAACTGCTCCTGCGAGTAGGTCGTCTTTAAATTCGTCTTGACAGATTACATTGCGAGAGTGCTTGGATAAATCTTCCAACCAACTCTCTTTTCTACTTTTTTCTACCCCTGCTTCCAAAGCGATAATTTCAGTAGCATACTCCAAATCTCCTTCATCTTCTTCTATCTCGTCCAGTGCAGCCAAAGCCTCTGGATAATCTGCCAATTGAGAACGAAAATTCTCAATTTCTTCTGGTGTAAGTTTCATCATAGAGTTATTCTCATTTACTTGCTTAATTTTATTTACTACACCTTTATGATATAATCAGTTAATAACTAGAAAAAATATTCATGCAGCAAATACTCCCCTTATAACCACCAATAATTTATAGGAAAATAACTGATGACAACTCAAGAATTAATAGATTTAAGGACTTGCATTATGGAAGGCAGAAATCGCGATGCCTTAGCAATTGTTGACGAACTGGATGCCATGAGTAAAAAAGACACGCTTATCAAGATAGATTCTTATTTAACTGTGGTATTAATTCACTTAATAAAAAATCAGGTAGAAGGGCGATCAACTAATTCCTGGGCAGCATCAATTCGGGCTTCGATTATAAAAATTCAAGTCTTGAATTTGAGGCCAAATAAAACCTCTTATTACATCAAAGAAGATGAATGGGGAAAGGCGATCGCGCAAGTTATAGAAGCAGCAATTCGAGATGCAAGCGTAGAAGCATTAGATGGTAATTGCAGTCCGTTTCAACTAAAAGAAATGGTGGAAACAACTCAAGTTACCGAAAATGCTTTGAGTTTATTGTCCTTAATTTACGCACATCAACCGGAGATTATAGCCGCAATTATTGACGATAATTTGGCATTATTACCCGGTGGGGAAGATTGGAAATTTGGTAGGAGAAATAAATAGCATTATACCGTTTAACGGAATTCAAAAGTAAAAAGTAAGATTTTATAAGCTTATAACTTTGATGGTACAGTAATTTCCATAAATTATTTCACATTTAAAGTTTGAAACTATTTGTGACACATTTAAAGTGAGTTGGTATATTAATTATTAATTTTAGGAGAAAAATAACTGATGACAACTCAAGAATTAATTGATTTAAGGACTTGCATTATGGAAGGTAGAAATCACGATGCTTTAGCAATTATTGACGAACTGGATGCCATGAGTAAAAAAGACATCATTAGAAAAATAAAATCCTATTTAATTGTGATGTTAATTCACTTAATTAAAAATCAGGTAGAAGGACGTTTAACCAATTCCTGGGCAGCATCCATCCGTTATGCAATTATTGAAATTCAAGACTTGAATTTGAGGCCAAATAAAACCTCTTATTTTATCAAAGAAGATGAATGGGACGAAATGTTAGAAAATGCTATAGAATCTGCTATTGATAATGCCAGCGCAGAGGTTAAAAATGGTGTTTACAGTCCGTTTCAACTGGAAGAAATGGTGGATATAAATTCTGCGACCGCAACTGCTAAGAGTTTTTTAGCCTTAACTTACAGTTATTCTGCTAATGATTTGTCAGCAGTTATTAAGCATAATTTGACTTTATTACCTGGTGGAGAAGATTGGAAATTTGGCAGGATAAATAAGTAGCATTGTACCGTTTCACGGAATTCAAAATTCAAAAGTCAAAAGTCAAAAGTCAAAAGTAAGAATTTATAAGCTGATAACTTTGATGATACAGTAATTTCCATAAATTATTTCACATTTAAAGTTTGAAACTATTTGTGACATATTTAAAGTTAATTTGTATATTAATTGTTAATCTCAGGAGGAAAATAACTGATGACAACTCAAGAATTAATTGATTTAAGGACTTGCATTATGGAAGGTAGAAATAACGATGCCTTAGCAATTATTGACGAACTGGATGCCATGAGTAAAAAAGACACGCTTTTCAAGATAGATTCTTATTTAATTGTGGTGTTAATTCACTTAATTAAAAATCAGGTAGAAGGGCGATTAACTAATTCCTGGGCAGCATCAATTCGGGCTTCAATTAGAAAAATTAAAGACTTAAATTTAAAGGAAAATCAAACTTCTTATTACATTAAAGAAGAAGAATGGGATGAGATATTAGAAGAGGCGATCGAGTTTGCTATTGGCGATGCAAGCGTGGAGGTTGAAAATGGTGCTTACAGTCCGTTTCAACTGGAGAAAATGGTAGATAAAAATTCTGTTATCACAACTGCTAAGAGTTTTTTAGCCTTAACTTACGCTTATTCTACTAAAGATTTGTTGGCTGTTATTAACGATAATTTGACTTTATTACCTGGTGGGGAAGATTGGAAATTTGGTAGGAAGAATAAGTAGGGTATCTATTAAAAAAGCGATCGCTTCCATTATAATAAGTAAGCATTCAGCGGTCAGCTATCAGCTATCAGCTTTATTAGCTTGAATTGTATGAGTTAAAAACTCAAAACAAGTCTTTCTGGTGCTTCAATTTATGGGTGGAAAATGTAGTATAAATTAAACTAATTTTTACTTCATTCATTAAAAAGCTGTTTGCGTAGCATTCCGTAGGAAGAGCTGAGAGCTAATAGCTGAATGCTTACGTTAATAACCAAAGGAGTGAAAAATATTAAAGTGCTAAAAAAACTAAAATCATACCATAGCCTTTTTATCTACAGTATTTTAATCTTAATATCTGCTTGCAGCAACACATCAAATATTTCGGACAACCCTACACCCACTAACAATAAAACTGCTAAATTAGAGACATTAAAATTTGAAAAAAAACCCATTAACGACAAAGGTGGATACTTCTATACTAACGGCGAATACGCTCTTGGACCATTCACTCCAACAATGATCAAAAAATGCCAAGAATGGGGAGGTGGTGGCAGTTGCAATAGTAACCAATGGTCAGAAAAATTATTTCTCCAAGCTTATGGAAACAGAAGATGTCCGGAGGGAGCTACCCTCAACAAAATTATCGGTTATTGCGTCGAAAATAACCAAGTTATGGGTCCTTTTCCTCAAGAATTAATCACTGCTTGTATCAAAGCTAATGGTGGAAATAGCTGTCAGTTGAACCTTTGGAATGCACGTTTCCTCTACAAACTAATGCAAGATGAAGGTATAGTGAGCAAAATAAATAAACCGCCACAGTTTGTGATGTTAGCATTTGATGGTTCCAGTTCCCTAGATGCTTGGAAAAGATCGCGCAACTTTGCTCAAGAAATGGAGAAAAAAGGTATTAACCTGCGGTTCACTTATTTTGTCAGTGCAGTATATTTTGTCAGCAAAGACAAACGAAAACTTTACGATGCTCCCGGTGGGAAAGGAAAAGGTCGGTCGGATATTGGTTGGGGTGGTACAGCGGAAGATATTGCTCTCAGACTGGAACAGGTTAACCTCGCTTATCAAGAAGGTCACGAGATCGGGTCTCATGCAGTGGGTCATTTTGATGGTAGTAAATGGAGCGAGCAAGACTGGAGCGAAGAGTTTAAATATTTCGAGCAATTTTTCTTGGGAGCGCATAAAATTAATGATTTGCCAGGTTCTCTAGTATTCGATCGCACTGCCATCGAAGGTTTTCGCGCACCACTATTAGCTCGAAGTCCTGGTTTGTATAAAGTGTTAGCCAAAAATGGTTTCCGCTATGACACTAGCAAAGTAGCATTATCTAACTATTGGCCGCGAAAGGAAAATGGTATTTGGAACTTTCCGTTAGCTAGTCTGACTAACTCTCGTGGAAAAAACGTTCTGTCAATGGATTACAATTTTTATTACTTGCATTCTAAGGCAAAACCAAACCCTCGTAATGCTAAACGTTATGAGGAGGATACTCTGAAAACTTACATGAAGTATTTCCAGAAGAACTACAATGGCAACCGCGCTCCTATAGATATTGGGCATCATTTTTCAGCTTGGAATAACGGTGCTTACTGGAGAGCAATGTTTCGGTTTGCTGAGTCTGTCTGTGGTTTACCAGAAGTTCGATGTGTTACTTATAGTGAGTTAGCAGATTTTATGGACTTGTTGAGTGACGAGCAAATTACTGTTTATCAGCAGGGAATTTTTCCGAAAAGTTCAGAGGATTAAATTTAGCATTTCAAATATTTCTTGAAAATATATCCTGTTATTGCTTAATATTTCCTGAACCCAATAATTAATCAATTGCTGAAACATCTTATCTTTTGTGGTCCAGTTAACGTTACTATCGGCTTCTTTGTTAACTTGCATAACACATTTAATATATGCTTCTCTCAAAAAATCATAACCAATATGACCATGACATAGCCATTTCACGACCTCAAAAGATGTTTGATTAATAGGTTGAATATAAATTTTATAATTTTGCTTAATTTCTAAAATTTTGCCCTCGGGTATACCACGTTTATCGGTCAAAAAAATTAACCAATCTTCTAATAAAAAAAATATTTCCCCAGAGGTTAACTCAATGAAATTTCTCCAAGGAACGCCAGATTCTATTCTTTGTAACAGGCTACTTTTAGTAGCAGCTAAACCAATAGTACAAGCTGAATATATTACCGATTTAAAAATTTGTCTAAATAAATTTGTGGCTGTTTGGGGATTAGGTATTGTTGTATTTATGTCAAAAAAATTACTAACTAGAGCGAGTTCAAATAAATAGTTTTCTAATGAATGTCCTCGTGTTCTAATAATTCGTTCTTCTATATTATGTCCGGGAAAATTGTCTTGCAGTATTTGAGTTTTTTCATAATCCCAATCAAACAAATACAACTCCCGGTCTATGAAAGCGATAAATCTCTGACTGTAAGGTTTATCTACTACACTATTTGCAATTTCCTCAACTTTTTCTTTATTACTACCTGTTCCTGAATCAGCTTTAATTAAAGATTCTGCTGAATCTACACGAACCTGTTCTTTGAGTTCTGGTTTATCTATTTTATTTGCCAGATAATACAATATTCTTTCTATAAAATATTTATCATTTTTGCCCTCAACTAAAATATGTTTTTCACTACTACTCATCAAGTAGATTCGATACTCTTGTGGAGTAAATTTGGGAGTATTTTTTGCCATTATTACTATTTTTTATCTGCTTTTTAATTTTGATTTTACTCATCTACTATTGCTGTGGAAACTATTTGAGGATGTTGAGTTATTTGAGGTTCAAATATTATTATTTCATCTTCATAGTCAGCTCCCACTACTGGAGAATGAGTACAAGCAAGAATTTGTTTTTTGCCTAACTGTTGAGATATTTTTTCTAGTAATTTACGTTGCCAGTCAACATGAAGAGAAATTTCAGGTTCATCAATTAAAACTATTTCTTGTTCGCTCATCTGAGAAGCTGCATATATCATAGTTAAAATTTGACGTTCTCCTGATGATAATGCTTTACTTATTCCAGGAATAGTAGGCATACCGTTATGAAAATTGATGCCTAAAGTTGGTAAGTTTTTGAAGATAATTTCTATCTCTTTACTTTCTAAAAATGAGTTAACAGCAGCTAGATATTTTCTGATATCTTCAAAATAGCTTTTTTGTAGAGCAAGTATATTTTTAAGTGCTTCTCTGTAGGTAATTAAAATCCTGACAGAAGCTTTTTTCGATGCTTCATCAGCTTGAAATGATTCAACAGCACTACGAAGGTCTTCAACCATTGGTAATTTCAGGTCGTCACTCAGCTTTTTAATTTCTTCTAGAACTGAATTTGAATCTTCTTCTACAGGTTTTGAATTTTTGGAAAGGGTATTAAATATCTGAGGTAGGATACCACCTAAATATTTTTGTTCTGCTTGTTTTACTTCATAAAAAGCCTGAGAAATTTCTTGGTTTAATACTTGTTCTATTTCTAGAAGAGATGGATAGTTAAGTAACGGAACAAAATTTCCAAAAATTTGACGTGCAAAATCTGTTTTTTGTCGCTGCTTTTCTTCATCAGAAGCGTCTCTTAGTTTGCCACTTTTTTCCTCTGTTGATGCCCAAGCTTCTATCATACTTCTAAAAGCAGGAAAATAAGCAGCTCTCAGTTTTTTGTCTGATGATTCTGAGGCTTCAATGTTTATAGTTAAACTTGCCTTTTTTAACTCTGAAATAAAATTATCTCCAATTATTTTTTGAACTGGTTCTGGAATTTCTTTTGACACCCGTTGGATAATTGGACGCAATAATTCACTTCTAATATAACGATTTTTTAGAATTTCCTTTACAGGAATTTTTGTTGCTTCTACTCCATTCAAAAATAATTGAATAATCTCTCGCTCGTTTCTAATTTTTTTTAACTCGACTTGATTTTCATCACTCATCCTCAGATTAATATAATCAAAATCAATAAAGGCGAATCTTTCATAGTCTTCATTGAGTAAATTAGCAATAATATGTAGCAAAGTAGTTTTCCCTTGGCCATTTTTAGCAAATAAAACATTAACTCCTTGGTGAAAATCTAAATTAATATCAAAAATTCCATAAATTCCTTTAGCTTCAAGGTGCTTTATATATACAGACATATTGTTATTACTCCTGTTACAAGTTATATTCCTTTTATTTGTTTTACCGAACCTCAAAGATGAAAATGTATCTTACAGAGCAAAGCTAACTTAAATTTAACTAAAAATTGGTACAGCTAAAGATTCATACATTTCACTAGCAAAAGGTTGAAAATCATCATGTTTGACTATTAAATGACAAAGCAATCTCATTTGTAACGGTGCTGGTGGTAGATTTACCCGTTCTAATATTACTTTAACTGCATCAGGAGACTTTTTTACTAGGGGAAAAACATCATTTAATAAATATCGAGGGCAAAAACCTAAAAGGTAAAAATCTTTCGTGCGTAGCATTAAAGCATTTGAGTCAAAATCGTTTTGTGCATCGTGCATTAAATACAAAGTTTCTCCTACCTCTAATTTTTTGATTCTGTCAATAGTTTCAGATGCCATATATCGGAAACCATGAGTAAAGAAATATAGATGATAAACACCATTTTTATCTTGTTCTGGGTAAGGAAAAATTTCATAATTATCTGTTACTTTTTTACCTCCGCTACGAGACAATAAAACCATAGGATCGTCTTCTGTTTCTGAGAGATTTTGCCAACTAATAAAATCTGGATAATCTGGTCGGGTTTTCTTCATAATTCTATGAGAAAATACAGGCAATAATTCCTGAGAGCGATGAGTTTTATCAAATTCTTTTAAAGACCAAACACCAGAAAAACCAATTTTTTTAGCTTCTTTTGCACCTCTAAGGTAAACAAATTCATACCAATTGTTTTTATAAGTTAAAGAACCTACAGGAAACCAAGCACGAGTAACAGGGTCTTGCCAAGCTAAAAATAATTTTTTCATAGCAAATTTTCTCTTATTTGTAAAAGTCTATTTTGATTAATTGTCAGAATTTTTTGTGCAAATTCGATAGAAATTTTAGAGATGTAGTTTTGAGGTATGCGGTTAAATAAAGACAAAGTATCCTCTGCTGATATATTGGCTAAGTTTTGGAGCCAAATTATAGCAGCTTTGGGATATTTTTGTGCTGCTTGTTCAAATAAATCTAGTGTCAACATCGGTTTTCTATCTCCTACTTTATCATAAGTTGCTGACCTTGATTTAGCTATATAATTTTTGACAGTTTTATTATTGATTTTCTCCTGTTTTTTGTAGTCTAGTAATTCTCTACCGAGACTAGATGCGTGGTCGAATGTTGGTGCTAAATTTACTGAATCATTCATAATAAATCCCCAATTTTCGTGATGTCTATCAGTGTTATTTATCCAAGCATCTAATAATAAGTAACCAACAAAAGCTTCTATTGCTTTTTCAATACCTTCAGGAGGTTTCCAGTTTAAAGGTAAATTAATTAAATTAATAGGATTATTAGCGATCGCCTCAACTACAATATCAAGAGTATGTTCGGAAACTTTATAATTATTAAATTCGGGATAACTTTCATCTATTTTTACTAAAATTTTATTACCAAGAATAAGAATCTTATTTTGCGGTACAAAGGAAGGAGAAATTGTGCCTAAATTACCTTTCCAAATTGCTAGTTCATAATGTGCATGAGGTAGCTTTAGTAACTCACATAATTCTGATGCTATTTTTTCTGCCCAAGCTTCCCCAGTATTAGGTCTAGCTTTTTTGTATAAATAGTTAAGTTCATCCTGGCAATACCAAAATTTATCCTTAGTTCCGAGTTGTTCAGTTTCTAAGATTGAGTCTTCTGGAACTTCAATAATGTCAAATAAATCGCACATTAGTAACTATTAATTTGTAAGCATTCAGCCATTAGCAGTCAGCTCTCAGCAATTAATAATGAATAATTATTTCTCAGGTTGGGGAAGGAGACTTTAGCAGTAACTTTTTATTCTTTTTCAATTTCTCAATTACTCTTACCTTTCCCAACATTAATGGCTGATAGCTGATAGCTGACGGCTGAATGCTTACATTAATTTTTAATCTAAATTAACTTCTGTTGTTAAGTATTAATAGAGCGATCGCCTGAATTTTTTAAATTTATTAAAATGTTGTTTAGAACTTAACTGTAGTAGTTTCCGAGCGCACAGTAGGTCTATCATTATTAGTAGGTACTCGTAATAAACTCCCAGGCAAAGTCAAAACTGCTAGTGTATTTCCGAGCATATCAAAAAATTCGACACTGTAACCTGTTTCTAACCCTGGAACGTTATGACGTTCAACTATTGTGCCAATATCTCCTGCTTGAAGGTTTTCTTCTGGTGCATCTTCTAAAAGAATTACATCTGTATAAAGTTGAAAATCCATAATTTATCCTTATATATCAAATTTACTGTGATTTTATTTTATATATAAACAATTATATTATACCTATCATCATCAGACACAACTATTCTCTTTTTATTCACTCTTTGGAAACAATTTACAAACCAATATTATTGATTTAGTTAATTGTAATTAATTGGGATATGCTGTAATTAATCTTGGTATTTCTTTGCCTTTGTCAATTTGCCAAACAGTTTTTAAATTTAGAAGTTTACCGCTTGGAGTTAGTATTTCTGCAGTAATTTCATAGCTAATTCCATAGGCTGTTTCCTTGACTATTTCTGGATCGGCATTGAGATGATTTTGCCGAATATCCGCTTCTAATTGTTGCCAATTATTAATATTATAACCAAATTTCATTAATAAACGTGCTTTATGACCTCCTTTTGGATGTTGAATATTTAGTAAATATTCAGTTATTTTTGATTGTTCGATAACTGCTTGAGATTGATTAGGAATTTTCATGCTAGTAAAATTACTTTTTCCTTCTTTTTTATTATCGCATATTTTTAATATATCGATTTATTGATTTTTAGAAAGTATTTAAGCCGTAAGCATTTCCTGCGGAATGCTGCGCAAACAGCTATTAGCAATCAGCTCTCAACTCTTTAATGAATCAAGCAATTCTTCCTTTAACTTGATAGTATATTTTCAATCAGAGAATTGAAGTATAAGAACAAGAGTTTGAGTTGTCAACCCATACATTGTATGGCGGGAAATGTAGATTTGTTCCGGAAGCTGATAGCTGATAGCTGACGGCTGAATGCTTACTTTAAGCCAAATAAACATATTGTTAAAAACAGTAAAAATATGTATTTTTTATGAGTCATAAAAAAAATATTATAATTAAATTACTAAACTTGTCGCTATTATAAAAAGAAGTACATTAAACCAAAACCATAACATGACCAAAACTTTCGATTTCCAAGACGAATACGACATCATCGTAGTAGGTGCAGGCCACTCGGGGTGTGAAGCAGCTCTCGCCACCGCACGTCTCGGTTGCCGCACCCTCCTACTCACCCTCAACCTCGACAAAATTGCCTGGCAACCATGCAACCCCGCTGTTGGGGGACCTGCAAAATCTCAACTTACCCATGAAGTGGATGCTTTAGGTGGGGAAATTGGCAAAATGAGCGATCGCACCTACCTGCAAAAACGTATCCTCAACTCATCTCGTGGGCCTGCCGTCTGGGCGTTACGCGCTCAAACTGACAAACGGGAATATGCCGCCGTTATGCGTAACATTGTGGAAAACCAAGAAAACCTCCTAGTTCGGGAAAGCATGGTCACAGACTTAGTTTTAGGAGACAACGACGAAATTATCGGAGTAGAAACCTACTTCGGCGTCGCCTTTAAATGTAAAGCTGTCATCCTCACCACCGGAACATTCCTCGGTGGAGTAATTTGGGTAGGTAATAAGTCAATGCCAGCAGGTCGCGCGGGTGAATTTCCTGCCATCGGTCTCACCGAAACCCTGAATAAACTTGGTTTTGAAACCGGGCGACTGAAAACAGGTACTCCTGCCAGAGTTGACAAACGTTCTGTTGACTACACTGACTTGGAAGAGCAACCGGGGGATGAAAAAGTGCGTTGGTTTAGTTTCGACCCGGAAGTGTGGGTGGAACGGGAACAAATGTGTTGCTATCTAACCCGCACTACTGAAGAAACTCACAAACTAATTCGCGATAATTTGCACTTGTCTCCTGTTTATGGTGGGTGGGTGGATGCGAAGGGTCCCCGTTATTGTCCGAGTATTGAGGATAAAATTGTTCGCTTTGCTGATAAAAGTAGTCATCAAATATTTATTGAACCCGAAGGTCGTGATATTCCTGAACTTTATATTCAGGGGTTTTCTACTGGTTTGCCTGAGAAATTGCAATTACAAATGTTGCGGACTTTGCCTGGTTTAGAAAAATGTGTAATGTTGCGACCTGCTTATGCTGTGGAATATGACTATTTGCCTGCAACTCAATGTTATCCGACGTTGATGACTAAGAAAATTGAGGGGTTATTTTGTGCTGGTCAAATTAATGGTACCACTGGATATGAAGAGGCGGCAGCTCAGGGTTTGGTGGCGGGAATAAATGCGGTTAAATTTGTTAAGAATGAAGAGATGATTATTTTCCCCAGAGAACAAAGTTATATTGGTACTTTGATTGACGATCTATGTACAAAAGATTTGCGAGAACCCTATCGAATGTTGACAAGTCGTTCGGAATATCGTTTGATTTTACGGTCTGATAATGCCGACCAAAGACTAACACCTTTGGGTCGAGAAATTGGTTTAATTGATGACCGTCGGTGGGAGTTATTTGAAAGTAAGCAAACTAATATTACTGCTGAAAAAGCTCGGTTAAATTCGACTCGAATTAAAGAAAAAGATGAGGTAGGAATTAGGATTGTTGCTGATATTCAGCAAAAGATTAAAGGTTCGATTACTTTGGCTGAACTTTTGCGCCGACCAGGTTTTCATTATGTGAATTTGGAAAAGTATAATCTGGGTAATTTAGATTTGAAATTGGTTGAAAAAGAAGGAGCGGAAATTGATATTAAATATTCCGGTTATTTGCAAAGACAACAAAATCAAATTGACCAAATTAGTCGGCAAGAAAATCGAAAGTTACCAGCTAATTTAGATTATTTTGCTATTTCTACTTTGTCGCTGGAGGCGCGGGAAAAATTATCAAAGGTTCAGCCTTTAACTATTGGGCAGGCGTCTCGAATTGGTGGGGTAAATCCAGCAGATATTAATGCTTTATTGGTTTATTTGGAGATAAAATATCGACAAGACCAATTAACTTCTGTTAGTTAAAAGCTTTTGTAGGGTGCGTTAATGAAATGTAACGCACCATCTACAGTATTAATTTCCGCTCAGTTACGCTGACGCTAACACACCCTACTGGACTATATTCATTAAAACTCCCTTCTTTTGCTGAAAGCTGATAGCTAATAGCTGAATGCTTACCCCAGTACTGATAAAGGAGGAGATGTTAAATAATTACTCTGGTAACCAATCTTCATCCAATATCTGTTCAAGAGAATAAGGGTTAATTTCTGGTAATTGAAGTCCTGATTTAGCTTGAGCAATTTTTCTAGCTTTGCCATAAAGATAGTCAAGTCGTTCAGCTAAATAATTCCGTAAATTTGTTGTAAGTTTATATTCTAATTGAGCCCGAAAAGTTAAAATTTCTCCACGCCAATGCCTAGAGTTATTAGCTCTTTCTTCCTCCCAATATTGATAAAGTAGTAAATGTTGAATAATTAAAGTCACGAAACTTTCAACAGCACTTTTTTCACTTCTACCCAAGGCTTCTAATTCTTCAATTAAGTTTTCATAATCTAGGTTTTCTAATTGACGATTATTTAGTAGTTTGATAGTTTTTTCTAACCACAGTAAATAATCTTCTTCATACAGTAATTTTAGATCGGTAATTTGATTAACCATGTTTTATATCTATTTGTGGAAAAGTTAAATAGCAATTCCGTAGGGGCTCGATTTCCAAACCCTTTCTTAATATTACACCGTGATTTATAACAGTTTTCATAAATATAGAAGACAATTAATCTAAAGTGAAAAATTGCAATTCTGTAGGGTGGTTTGGTCTCCCAACCCCTTCTTGATATTCCATCGAAATTTATAACAGTTTTCATAAAAATAGAATACAATTTCAAGAACTATGAAATCTATGTTTAATCGTTGGAGGTATCAGAGGTATTTCTGCCATGCAATGTAATTGTGCAGGTAAGCAAAAGTACCCTTAGATGCTCCAATGCTACTTCAATTTCTAACTGTTGATCTGGACTAAAAAGACCATACACGGAACATCCATAGTAAGACTCAGGTTCCTGTGCAGGTTTAACTACAATTTTGCATTCCATTAAAAGCTCCCGTAAACGCTCCAGTGCCATTTCCACTTCCAGCTTTTTTTCTGAAGTGAAAACCCCAGTGACAGCTATTCCTCCTTTAGATTGTGGTTTTTTTTCGGTAAGGGAAGTGCCGAGAAGTTCTTCAGAAAATTGGGCAACAGTGGTACTATCACTATTTTCCCAATCAACAAGGGAGTGCCATTTTTCTATTCCTACAACTTCGCATAAACTTTGAAAATTTTTAGGCGAAATAGACCTGCCACTAATAAAGCGTTTCAAGGTTGATTCAGAGACTTCTGCATCCCAGCACCACTGTCGCTCTGTTTTATTCCAACCTTTTTTCTTTCTGGCTGTATCAATCATTTTTATGCCTTCTTTGTTAAGTTTTATTGAACTTGGTTTTCGTCCCATGACATTACATTTTTTTTTTGGTTTCAAACTACTACTACTGCTTTTCTATCATACTTAACTAAAAACTGTACGATAATTGGCGTTTTTGAACTAAAACTAATACTTTTTTGATATTGCAATCTTCAATAAATGAGGAGATAATAAAAAAACATCAGCTAATTTACTGATCTCATACTGCTGATTTTTACTGAAGAACTAAAAATGAGGAGATAATAAAAAAAGGTCAGTAAATTAGCTGATTTTTAGTAAAGAACTAAAATAACCAATCTTAGTTCCATGACTCCAGTCTTTTGGTTAAGCTACTACTACTACTTATCCAGAGTCGAGTACTAAATGTTTAACGGTTATTCGGCAAAATAAGTTCAATATTCCCAATTTTGTCTAACTAACTCTTACCTCAAATTGAGGCAAAGTTGAACCATTTTTTTCTTCAGTATTAGTTAAAGTGAAAATTAAGTAGCTTGACCTTTAAGACTGGAGAATAATCATGGAAAATAACTTTCCAGAAAACCAAATACAAACAACTTCTATCGAAGTCCAGGAAACTAGACCTAATTTAATAGATAAAATTACCGACTTAGCAATGGAAAATCAAGAAGTTGGTTTGATTGTTGGTAGTGCCATTGGTACTTCCATCGTTATTTGCGCGATCGCTCACTCGGCAGCAAAACTAATCCATGCTTTTCGTAGCTAAAGGTTTTCCTGGGGTATTAACATGAGGCAACTTCCTAGTTACCCCACTCCCATGTTTTTGCCTTTTTTTAAATATTTACCTCTTCTTCCTTCTTGCTTCTTTCTTACTTCTACTATTATGAGTAAGTTTAGTAGAATAGTATGAAGTGTGAAAATGCCCACAGAGAAACAAGCGGTTAAATGTTTTATTTGGTGTCAAAGAATTACACAAATGTATTTACCAATTTCTCTAGTTAGACTAGATGAAAGAAGTAATGATATTTTCATTCTCGCAGGTGAAGATATCCAAGTTTTAATTGACAGAAATGGAGAGGTAAAAATTCTATGAATCATCCTAATTTTCAAACCATGAATGAATCAGAATTACGAGCTTATGTATTAGCTCATCGAGACGATACCGAGGCGTTTTATGCGTTAGCTGACCGTCTGAAATCTAAACCAGGGCGTAAGTTATCTGACGAAGATTTAGAGAGATTACCTGAAATTTTAGCAGAAATTAAACAACAAAAACAATAAGTGCTGATGTGAGAATATCTGTGCAAATAATCAAATGAAAATTGTCAGCAAAATCTGTCGATAAATTACAATTTCGTAGGGGTTTGGTCTCCAAATCCCTTCTTAATATTTCAGCTTAACATTCTCTATATGGTGCCAGTTTCCTTGCAACAAAATATAAAGTGCAATGGAAAAAAGACTGCTGAAATTTTTCATACAACAAGGAATATGATAAACCAATCTAACACAGAAGCAATTATTATCCGTACTGAAAGAGGTTTGACGATTTCAGGTACTCGTATTACTCTCTATGACATTATTTGGAAGTGATATTAACAATTAAATGTTTCCAGTGTGGGCTATACTATCCTAATTGAATTACTATTATTTTCCCTAAATTATAACTTAGTTTGGTTAGAGTTTAGTCGTGGATTGTTTCATCTAAAATTATGCAATAGGAAATTGGCGCTTAGGTAGTTTTCTCTTGCCACAAGGCAAATCTAATGCACTGTTTTAGTTGAAATGTCCACTACTGGGCTAGCTGCCGTCCTTGCCAAATTCTGCGTATGCGGGTTGAGGGAGAAAAAGGGCAGATGTTGCCAGGGTTAGTAAAAGTTTGTACGCTAGTTTCATAATTATCTCCTGAATTACAAGATATAATTGATACATGATACAATTAAAAAATAAATTTTTAATCTCAAAACTTCCTAATGCTTGATGCCCTCACAACCAGAAATTTACGCCAAATATGCAGATGGAACCCCAGTTTACAAAAGTCATCGACCGTCCTGAATTTCAGGACCCGATACCAACGCAAGAGGTCCTCATTCAGTGCTGCGGTGGGATACCATTAACAACAGAATTTATCAAAGACGGGAATATGACCTTAGCGGTTATCCCGTCCGCGACATCGACTTTACCAGTCCCACCTTTCCCCGCAGTGGTAGGATGCGTCCCGAACATCCAGCACCACCACATCAACACCGTTTCTACATCAACGATCCCAAGATAGGTACTACTTCTGGCTTTGTCAGAGGTACTGCCGAACCCCTAGAACAACCAGACTAGAACCCAAACAGGAAATATGCGTGGAATCACAATAAGCGATCGCCAACCAAATAACAATATCTTAGCAGTCAATCTAGCTGATATTCTTCAATTACTCGGCTCAAAACTTGCCAGCACAGAATGGGAAATATCAGATATTGAATGTTTGGGAACCAATAGGGAGCGCCTCCATCAATTAGCCGATACCGAAACCAGAGTCTCTGGAGAAACCCTGTTACAAATAGCCAGCAACGTTACCCAAATCATCGACGGTACATTCTTATGCTACCAAGACAACGGACAAGAGCCAAATATAATTGTTCGTGCCGTAGATAGCAGTGCTTACGATGTAGAAAGTAGCGATGAAACTATATTAACAAAATTACGACAACGCTTCCAACAAGTCGAAGACTTACCAGAAACAGAAACTCAGGCAGACCTAGCTCTCAATTTACAGTTTACTGAACTTTGGATTGACCACACTACTTTTCCCCCTCAAGTGTTAATTTTAATCGCCAATACTTCAGGTCAAAGCTATGTTTATAATCCCGCTGAAAATTATCAACTATCTTTTTCTAGTGATACCTACGAAGACAGTCAAACCTGGCTCTTAACCAAGCAATATCAGAGAGTTGAAGGTCGCTTGCCTGTCGCAACTTAAAAGTCAAATGTTCGGTGCGTTACGCTTCTTAAGTCTATCTACTTTCAGAAACTTATTTAGTTGTCCAAACAGCGCCAAAAATAGTTCCATGATTATCATTACCTGACTTATCTTTAACAAGATTACCAGAACCTTCATTAAAAGACCAATAACTAATAAGTCCTGGTTCATTACCCTGAAGAGAGTCAAGCATATTAGACTCTATTTCAGCATCACTTAATGCCCGATTCCAAATACTTAATTCGTCAATTTTTCCTTTGAAATGTGTCTGAGATGAATTGACTTTATCCCAACCAATTAAGAGGGGTTGCTCGGAGGCAATATTGTAGTTTCCAATTCTGGAATTTGTTAAAGATGCAACGAGTTTTCCATTAGCAAAATATGTCACTTTATTTCCTTGTTTACGAGCAATAAAGTGATGCCATTGCCCATTTAGTAAATTAGGTGGGTATGGATAGTCAATCCAATTAATACGATCTAGTTGAACATAAGGTATCTTATTTTCACTTCCTCTCCAACGACCATGAAATCCAAATAGAAATCCTATTCTTTCTGTCAGGCGATTAGACATAATTTGAGGATGAAGTACTTGTTCGCTTTCTAGGGCAAAAACCTGTACTGAAAATGTAAAGTCTCCAGTACCAATCTGATTAATTACATTAGTATTTTTTACTTGAATATAGTCATCAACTCCATCAAAATATAAGGCATAATTTCTTTGTTTACCGCTTGCAAATGCAGACATGATTAATATGTTTATAGGGATTAAGGTAGTCGCAACGATTATAGTCAGTAAGCACTTAGAAAAGTTCATTCTTTCTGGCGTTTTCAAAATTCATGTTAGTTTTTTGACAAAACATCAATAATATATCTCTATACATATTTACTGAATGGGCATATATTACCGAATAATTAAGGTTTAAATTATCTTTAGAATAAATAAATGACCGAAAATTCTGTTCGCTAATTCTATAGTTTTCAGGAGAAGTAATGATTAATTGTTAATTATTAATTATTAAACAGCGATCGAGATTGCTGTAGCAAATTTCTAAACAGCTATAGCATTCGCCACTATAGTTAGGACATCGGGTAATTATGATGATTTATGACGCGAGCAAGATGCTCGTACTAATTGTCCTAAGCAACCTAGCAGTTACTATAAGACTGCTACGAGCAAATCTGGAATTTGGCCTAAGAGTCAAACAATTGTTGACAAAAACTCAAAAAAATGATATGTAGAGTTATGTACTTAGCTAAAACTCATTTAGATTCTATATTCCTCCTTGCCAGCTCCAGTATTCCCTGTTCCTTTTGCCAAAATATAGGATATAGCAGTCGAAGGAAAGGTTAGGACATATTATAAAGCTTAAAACTTAGACAATGCAAGATTTTTCCTTATTCCTTCTACTATATATAGCTTAAATGCTGAACAACTTACAAACTATAGTTAAAATGTCTAAAATTAATCTCATCTGAGATACAGTTACTAGATAATCTTGATAAACTAAAATATCTGAATCAAAATTAAACAAACTCTTAAATCAAAAATTATTGAGGATAGGGAGTAAAAAAATAAGATGACCACGAACTACCAAAAAACCAAAGAAAATTCAGAAAAAACAAGATTTCAAGAGCCTATTTCGGCAGAAAATCTTGCCGACAATTTGATGGAAGATATGTTCCGTGATATTGACCGAGTATTGGATGGTGGTACTCGTTTGCCGACTCAAGCAACTAAACCAGAAGTTGTCTCTTTAACACAAATTAAAATTCCTGAAATTGTTCTGCCTCAAAAGAATACTCAACCTCCAGAAATTGACAAAGAAGAAAAGGTAAAATTAGCCAAAGTAGAAGCAGAAAAAAAACAAAGTCAATCATTAGATAAACTACTTTTAGGAGCAGCTTTTGCCTCTATATTAGTCACCCTTTCTTTGTGGTTAGTAACTAGAGGAGGACTCGATAAAATTTTGGGTTATTTAGGTTATGTAGAAAAGGCAAACGAATCATCAGAAACATTAACTCCTAAAGCAGCAGCAGATAAAGAATTTGCTGAATATATAGAGCGATCGCTCCAGATGATTGAACAACAAGAAGCAACTCGCAAACAACAACAACAAATTCCCGGTATACCACCCGCTCCAGCAAGTAACAACTTACCAACAGTACCAGTACCAGCAACCCAACCTACAAACACTAGCTTGCTATTACCGCTCAACCGACTGGTGGATCTCATGGAGGCACAAGTAGCAAAAGAACCCATAACTATTCCAGAAACTAAAGTGGTGGTAATTCCTCCAGTGCCAAGCGTTGTACCTTCAGCAGTAGCAGCAGCACCAAAGTCTGCCGAATCTTCCCCAAAGCCATCAGCAGCATCTGCATCTAATGCTTCTGCCTCCGCAGAGGCTGCTGAAAACGTTACAGAAAGGTCGGAAGCAACAGAAACTGCTAAATCAGAAACCGCAAAAGTAGAGGATAAAGCTCAACCAGAAACGGCAAAAACAGAAACGGCAAAAGCAGAAACCGCAAAAACAGAAACCGCAAAAGTAGAGGATAAAGCTAAACCAACACAAGAAGTAGCAACAAAACCGGAAGCAACAAGCCAACCGGAAGCATCATCCCAGTCCCAACCCGAAACTAAATCAGAAACAGAAACTAAATCAGAAACAGAAGCAAAATCAGAAGAGTCACAAGCGCCAACACAACCAGTACAATTACCTCCACCGCCAGCAGAAATACCTGCAACGAACACAGTTACAGAAAGTCAAGTTCAGATTCCTATTAATACCTTGGTGGGTATTTTAGAGTTAGGGGAACGTTCCGCTGCTTTATTTGAAGTCGAGGGTGTAGCTCGTCGGATATATGTAGGCGAGAATATTGGTGGTAGTGGTTGGACTCTTGTTAATGTGGCAAACCAAGAAGCTGTGATTCGCCGTAACGGTGAAGTTCGTTCTGTTTTTGTAGGGCAACAGTTTTAGTTTAAGGGAACAGGGAACAGCTTATCTGTGGGAAAAATATTTCCCTGTCTTACGGTTTGCGATCGGTATAAGTTCTAACCAACCCATTCTTTGCTAATATATGAGTCAGAACTTACGCAAATTCACATTGAAAACGCCATATGTAGGGGCGAATGGCATTGGCTAACGCCAAGCTCCGAAGGGCGCCCTCACTCACTGGATTTAATTTCCGTGCGTAAGTCCTGTAAGTTATAAAGTAAAATTTTCCACTGCTTAATCCTGCTAATTTTATGTAATCTTAACTATGGGTTTATTTGACGATTTCAGCGAATTTCTAGAAAATCGGCTTGAAGAGTTTCTGCGGAATAATCCTCATTTAGAACTCCAAGCACTCGAAGAGCAACTACGCAAACAAGAAGAAGACACGTTGCGTCTGGTAGCGCAACTCCAGCGCCAAGAAAAAAAATCAGAGCAAGACATTCTTTCAACAGCGCAAGAAGTGCAGCGTTGGCATAATCGAGTGGAAAAAGCACGAACAGCTAATCGACTCGATCTAGCTCAAGCTGCTCAAGAAAGGGAAGCATCTTTTTTACGCCAAGGTAATCAACATTGGGGACAGATGCAAGGATGTAAGCAGCGTATCCAACAAGCGAAAGAACTCTATCGTCAAATTAAACAACGTCGGGAGGAAGTACGAGCAAAAGCAGTTGAAGCTGAAGCTAATCGTTATACTGCTAGGAATGAAAGACGTTGGGAAACCGATGGCTGGAATCAAACCAATTCCTATAATTTTGCTAATTCATTAGACCCTTTAGAAGCACAGTTTAAAAGTTTGGAAACAGATGAGGAATTAGAAAAACTGAAGCGGAATATGGGAAAGTAGTAGTTTGATATTAAGCCCAATTTGCTACTGAGAAGCGATCGCAATTTTAGCATGAATTTTCTCTAGTGCAGGATGGCGGAAATAACTGACCAGTTACAAAATCCTAAAAGCCTTAACAATCAATACTTTTGAGGGCGCCCTTCGGAGCTTGGCGTTAGCCAATGCCATTCGCCCCTACGACTTTTGATATAGAATCCGGTTATACAGTATATGTATATGTTGATAATTCTATCCACACTTTCTCGCCTTCAATCTCTCCACCCTTCCCCTCCTGGGAGGGGTTAGGGGTGGGTTCCCACACTTCCCACCCGGACCACACTCCCCACCCCCAAATATATGATAAGTATTCAACCGGATTTGATATGACCTCCGCGTAGCGGCTACTAGAAAGAACTAAACCCGAAATGCTGAACGCCAAACTTACTGGAAGTTTGACAAGAAACATCTAGGTTCTTAACAACTTTTTGATAAATTTCCTCCGCTTGTTCGGGAGAATTACCAATACTTGTTATACCTAATTTGCCAAATTGTGATAAACAACCCATCATGTGAAATACAGTTCCGGTCTCAGTACAACTATCAAAATGCAATTGATTAAAGGCAATAATATCCATCAAATCATTAGGTAATAAACCCCGATAAGAACTTTTTTGTAAATTATCAGTAGCTTTGTAAAATTTTGCCCGCCCCTGCTGACTATAAAATAAAGCAGTGGTGCGGTCGTAACGTCCATTTGTTAATAATTTTAATGTCATAAATGGATGAGTTGTACCACCACGACGCAAGTTAATTTCAATGGCAGATAAATCCCATTTTGGGGTAGCATTTTCACCTTTATATACAGCAATAAAATCTACAGCAAATCTATCTAAAGCACCTTTTTCAGCTAAAATTTTTCCTACTTTCATGCCCAACTCTTGTAATTGTAATCGGTAAACTTCATCAGCAGGAAAACGACAACCAAGAAAAATTTGTCCATCAGGTCCGCCTAAAATTTGGTCATGGGTAGAAACAATTTCAACTTCTCCATTGGGAGCGATCGTACCTTGTACGCTTGGCGATCGCTTCACATCTCCTTCTATAAAAGCTTCTGCGATCGCTCCTAATTCAACAATGCGCTGACTAAAATTTTCCCATGTTTCATCACGAGACTGAAAGCGTAGTGTACTAAAGCTATTGCCTATTGCTGTCACTAAGTCACTCTTGACTTCTCCTTGTAATGGTTGTAAGTCTAACAGTGCATTACCTTCGCCAGAAAAACCCTCATCCAATTTAATCACAATTCTTTGTAGGTGAGGTTGACGCTCCCACAACTGCGCTGTTACTAATGCCAAATCATCAACATTCCAAACTAACTCACTCCCATCAGGATGAGGGATATCGCATTCAGCAAATATCTGCCTGCTGCCACTTTTAGTCCCCCAACAATTCAAATCTGGGTCTGATGCTAACAGAGGAATACCTAACTTTAGGGATAGCTCTCGCTCAAGTGAAGTAGAGTTATAACAGACCATGTAGGACTTATCCCGGCGCAATGCTTGACGAATACGGTCAATGAGACGGGGACGTTCTAAAATTTTTTCCGTTAGAGGTCTTGCAGAAGTATCATAGGTGGCAAATAGGAGTAGTCGCTCGCGAGCGTGGGAAAATGGGATTCCTGGTAACAGTTGTAAGTAATAGTCAATGATGCTCGGATGCAGAGGTTCGGAAGTAATGTAAATTAATCTGGTTCGGGGGTTACGCAGACGAATTAAAGAAAATAGATATCGTTCTTCATAATTGTGATTTCCCTCTATCTTTTGCAACTCCCGTTGATCGAGTGTGACAGAAGGAATAATCAAGATATCAGAGTCACCGTGCTCACTTACATCTATACTTTCCCAGCGATCGCGTAAATCACTTTGTAGTTCTCGAAATCTTGAGACTTGTTTTGCTTCATTAATATCTGATTTTGTCATTGCATTACATTATTTTAAAATTTTTTTATATAACTATAAATGCTAACATTTTGATAAAACTAATAAAATAATATTAGTCCTAATTAAAAGAACTTTCCTTTGCTGCAAGATTTAATATGACTGATTCTAATTTTAATAACGAATTGAAATGGACACCAGAAGCTCAAATTAAATTAAAAAACATTCCCTATTTTGTTCGAGCTCAGGCCAGAAAGCGAATTGAAGATTTGGCCAGAGAAGCAGAGCAAGAAGTCGTCACAGCAGAAATAGTTGAGCAAGCTCGATTAGAATTTGGCCAGTAGGTGAAAGAAGTCAGATGACTTGCGCGTAGCGCTATAACACCATCCCGATCGACAAAATTGTGATGAAGAAAACAATTTACTTTTTGAAGTCTAGAAAAAGGACTCATAAAGCCTTAGACTGGAGTGTTGCAGATAGTCAAGTTTGAGGTCTACAAAATCAAAAGTGAGAAAAATTATAATTGCTGGGAACTGGAAAATGTACAAAACCCAGGCAGAAGCTAAAGAGTTTCTCCAGGGTTTGATGTCTCAACTCATAGAAATCCCTGAAAAACCTGAAGTAGTTCTCTGCACTCCCTTTACTGCACTAGATTTTATGTCAAAAAATTTGCACGGGAGTCGGATCAAGTTGGGTGCCCAAAATGTGCATTGGGAAGAGGAGGGAGCATATACAGGAGAAATTTCTGGCCTAATGCTCAAGGAAATAGGAGTTAGTTATGTAATTGTTGGCCACAGTGAGCGTCGTCAATATTTTGGTGAAACTGACGAAACAGTTAATTTGCGCTTAAAAGCTGCTCAGAAGTATGGTTTAACCCCTATTCTCTGTGTGGGAGAATCTAAGGAGCAAAGAGCTGCTGGTGAAACAGAATCACATATCTTTTCTCAGTTGGCCACAGATTTAATTGATGTGGACCAGAAAAATCTAGTAATTGCTTATGAACCCATCTGGGCCATTGGTACTGGTGATACTTGTGAAGCGAAAGAAGCTGACCGTGTTATTGGTTTAATTCGTAGTAAGTTAACTAATCCTAATGTCACTATTCAATATGGTGGGTCTGTTAAACCTAATAATGTTGATGAAATTATGGCTCAACCAGAAATTGATGGTGCTTTAGTTGGGGGAGCAAGTTTAATGCCAGATAGTTTTTCTCGTCTGATTAATTATAAATAATTTAAGGATTTTTGATGATTAATTAGACTTCTTGTAGAAGCTAAAAAAAGGGAGAAAAAAAGAGTATGTTACAGCAAAATATAAATATAATTTCACCAATTTTTTAAACAATTTGCACTATAACATAATTATAATTGGTGACAATAATTATGGAGAATAAAACTTCACTATTATATATAGATTTGGTTAAAGTCTCCAGTATAGTTTTTGCTCTACTAATATTAAATCCGTTGGTTTATCGTAGGGGCGAATGGCATTCGCCCTCTTATATTCCGATCGCCATTCATGCTCATTTGTAGGGGTTTGGTAAAAAAAACCTACAGGGTGTGAATTGTACCGATGCTACCGGATTTGATATAACAGTTATATTTGACAACTTTTTTTCTTCCTTTTTGCTTTTTGCTCTAATTATCCTGAAATTAATTCTGGTAAATGATCTAATTATGATTTACTGGAAAAATTATTAAAAATCATCAAAATGTACAATTACTATCAAAATTTTGCTTGGGGAAAACGTACCTATATTATGGGTATTTTGAATGTAACACCAGATAGTTTTAGTGATGGTGGTGATTTTAATACATTAGAAACTTCTTTAAAACAAGCAAAAAAAATGGTAGAATCTGGTGCCGATATGATTGATATTGGCGGTCAATCTACTCGACCTGGGGCTGAAGTTGTTTCTCTGGATGAGGAAATTAATCGGGTTTTACCAATAATCAAGTTATTAAGAAGTCAGCCAAATATTTGTGCTGAAATTCCAATTTCTGTGGATACAACTAGAGCAGTAGTTGCACAAAAAGCTGTGGAAGTTGGTGCTAATTTAATTAATGATATTTCTGGGGGGACTTATGACTCAGAGATGTTTTCAGTGGTGGCTGGTCTTAAAGTACCAATTATATTAATGCACATTCGGGGTACGCCAAAAACAATGCAACAATTGACAGATTATCAAGATTTAATTGGGGAAATATATCAATTTTTAGAGAGTCGAATTGAGGCTGCTATAACAGCGGGAATTGAACGGGATAAAATTATTATTGACCCTGGTATTGGCTTTGCAAAAAACTACGAACAAAACTTAGAAATTATCCGCAATTTATCAAAATTTAGAAGTTTAAATTGTCCGATTTTAGTAGGGTTATCTCGTAAAAGTTTTATTGGTAAAATTTTAAATCAACCTGATGCTAAACAAAGGGTTTGGGGAACTGCTGCTGGTTGTGTGGCAGCGATCGCTGAATCTGTAGATATTTTACGAGTTCACGATGTGAAAGAAATGTCTGAAGTTTCTCGAGTTGCTGATGTTATTTTTAGGAAGTGAAGAAGAAGGGTTAAAATAATTCAGGAGTCAGGAGTCAGGAGTCAGGAGTCAGAAAGAATAAGAGTAGAAATTATTTTTTTATTTTGGGTTTATTCTCCACCGTCTACACGATGTTGACAATTGGTTGGGGTTTGAGTTCCCATCCATTTTTTCTTCCTTCTTCCTTCTTCCTTCTTCTGGTTGAGGTTTGAGTTCTCATCCATTTTTTTCTTCCTTCTTCCTTCTTCCTTCTTCCTTCTTCCTTCTTTAAATAATGTCTCGCTCTAAAGCCCTCTATTCTTATATATTAATACGTTTGCTATTAGCCCCACTTATGTTGTGGACTATTAGCACATTAGTTTTCTTGTTATTAAGAGCAACACCGGGAGACCCCGTAGATGCTATTCTTGGCCCAAAAGTATCAACTGCAACGAAAGAAGCTCTGCGAGTAGAACTTGGTTTAGATGGCTCACTATTAGAACAGTATCTTAATTATCTAGGAAAATTACTCAGTTTTGACCTTGGCACATCAATGACAACTCGTGGGGAGTCAGTCTGGCAAATTATTCAAAATTATTTTCCTGCCACTGTAGAATTAGCAGTATTTAGTATGGCGATCGCTCTAATTGTTGGTATTACTGTTGGTTCTGTTGCAGCTTCTCACCCTGATACGAAGTTAGATATTAGTGGACGTTTATTCGGAATTATTACTTATGCAGTTCCACCTTTCTGGGCTGGCATGATTTTACAATTAATTTTTGCAGTACAGTTAAAATGGTTTCCTTTAGGTACTCGTTTTCCTATTACTGAAAACCCGCCTCCAACTATTACAGGTTTATACACAATTGACAGTATTTTTAGTGGTAATATCAATCATTTTTTCACCTCTATATATTATTTAGCTTTGCCGAGTTTAACATTAGGAATTTTGCTCAGTGGTATTTTTGAAAGAATAGTCAGAATTAATCTCAAACAAACATTAAAATCTGATTATGTAGAAGCGGCTAGAGCTAGAGGTATTCCGGAATTAAAAATACTATTTTCTCATGCTTTCAAAAATGCCATGATTCCAGTAATTACAATTTTAGGATTGACTTTTGCTGCTTTATTAGGAGGAGCAATATTAACCGAAGTAACTTTTTCTTGGCCTGGTTTAGCGAATAGATTATATGAAGCAATTAGTTCGCGAGATTATCCTACAGTACAGGGAATTGTTGTATTTTTTGCCGGAATTGTTGTGGTAGTTAGTATTTTTATTGATATTTTAAATGCTTATATCGATCCGAGAATTAGATACTAAAGTTATGGGAAAAAGTTGAGTAGGGGAGTAGGGGAGCAGGGGAGTAGGGGAGTAGGGGAGTAGGGGAGTAGGGGAGTAGGGGAGTAGGGGAGTAGGGGCGAACGGCCTTACAGGCGGTATGATAATAAAGGGAATTATATCACTCCGATTGTTCGGGAACCGTAGCTAGCAGATTTAATATTACTTGTCCTAATATTAAATAGAAAATAGGGAAATAGCATCATAATTTGATATTTCATTTAATACCAATTCATGGCTATACGGTGACAAAAATAATTAGGGAATGCTTTTAAAAGTCTTTTTTAAGGAGTAGGGGAGTAGAGAAACAGGAAAGTAATTTTTTTTGCCCAATGATGTGCCTAAAATGGTAACTTTTTGAGTATTAAGAGCTGAAAAACAGGTACTTTTTCATACCTAAAAATGCTAAAAGCTCTATCTGTAAAAGCTTTTAGATTTATTCAGCAAGCTCTAATTAAAAAGGGAGCAAGATGCTCCCACTTTCTATACTTTGAAACCCACATTCCGCACGTCAATTTGTAACATTAAAAGTAGTATACAATTTCTATTATTGGTAAATATTGATACTGTATAAATTACTTCTCAATAGTCAAATTCTCAGTTAAATATTAAGCATAAATACTTACTGAATTATTGATTCTTATTGACCACTATAATTTACTTTTGACTTTTGACTTCTTACTTTTGAGTTTTGACTTTTGACTTCTTACTTTTGAGTTTTGAGTTTTGACTTCTTACTTCTTACTTTTGAGTTTTGAGTTTTGACTTCTTACTTCTTACTTCTTACTTCTTACTTCTTACTTCTTACTTCTTACTTCTTACTTTTGACTTTTGACTTTTGACTTATATTTTCATGCTACGTTTTGTCGTGCGGAATGTAGGTTGAAATCTATTCGATCGCCAATCTATTAGGCATCAACTAGACAAAACAAACAAAGATTTTTTTTAGTAGTCATATAAAATATTTACCGAATAATTAATAATTAACTAGCTATCAGCTCTCAGCATTTAGCTGTCAGCTAAAATTCGAGGGTTTAAGTCCCCCGCTATATTTGAAAAATTAGCGGTGCACCTTTTATGGTGGATTAAAACCCCATTATACACCTTGAGAAGCTGATAGCTGACCGCTGAGGTGCTGACTGCTATTTCAAAATATTAAACCCGTAATCATACCAGCCAATAATATAAAACCAATCCAAACATTTTGTCTAAAAATCTGACCGTAGGGTTTTAAAATTTCTTCTTGCCGTAATTTTCCATATTGAATAGACCAGAAAACTGTAGCAATACCAAGAGCTATCCAATAGCCAAAATGTAGCTTCATTTCTACTCCTAATACTCCCAATAAAACAGCAGTCAAAAAGAAAAATATAGCTACAGCATTAGCTGCATATTCACCAAAAAATAGAGCGCTCGAATTAACCCCTAAAAGTCGGTCATCTTCCCGATCGCTCATCGCATAAACCGTATCAAAACCCAAAGTCCAAACAATAGTAGCGCCCCACAAAATCCAGGTAGCAGTGTCCAACTCAGCCACTGCAGCACTCCAACTAATTAATACCGCAAAACCCCAAGCAATAGATAATACTAACTGAGGTACTGGAAAAAACCGTTTGGCCAGGGGATAACAAATAATTACTGGAATTGCTGCTACCGATAGCCAAAAACTAAGTCGGTTGAGATAAAGTGCTATAACTCCAGCACAAGCAAAAGCAATAATAGCAATAACAATACCTGTTTGAATAGTCAAAGCACGGGACGCCAGGGGGCGATCGCGAGTCCTCTCCACTTCTGGGTCAATATCTCGGTCCCACAAATCGTTAATTACACAACCTGCTGCACTGGTGGCCAGAGTCCCGACAATAATTACTCCGACTAATGGTAAGGGTGGCGTTGCATGAGTGGCCAAAAATATAGCCCATAGGGCAGGAATCATTAAAATGAAGCGTCCGGTTGGTTTATCCCATCTCAGAAGTCTGATTACTTTCATTAAAGTTGATTCTGATTGAGGAGGATAAGATTGGGTCATTTCAGTTATCAGTTATCAGTTATTAGTTATCAGTTAGGTGCATCTCAATAGACATCTCCAGAAAAGAGGGAGTAGGCAGTAGGCAGTAGGCAGTAGGGAACCCACCCCTAACCCCTCCCAGGAGGGGAAAGAATTGATAATTTATGTGGGAGAATTGATTTTATTTTTTATTATTGGAGATGTCTAATGCATGAATAAAGCCAAAAATTTATCGCTTTTAGGCAACAGGGAACAGGCAACAGGCAATAGGGAATATATAGGAAAAAAGTCTTTTTGCACATATTTAGAGATGCACCCTATCAGTTAGTCTCATAAGGTCGTAACTTTCCTAGAGAATGCTACGCAGATGTTAACAGTACCTCTAGCTTCAGCCAGAAGTTTGAAATACTGAAGTTTGTTTTTTTATTTCCTTTGATACCTTAAATAATGGTGTTTTGTCAAGGGGAAAAGGCCATATTATTGATTTTCAATCATCATCACTCAGATGACATTATTTAATTTAAAATTTAGGCAACTTGTAAATTTAAACACATTTATAAAATATGGTTACATCTGTTCCTTTAGTAAAAATACCCTTGAGACCGGAAAACCGAGAGCGTATCTTGGCAGCAATAGATATGGGTACTAACTCTCTACATTTAGTAATAGTGAAAATAGACCCCACTTTACCTACTTTTACAATTATTGACCGAGACAAAGAAACGGTAAGACTCGGAGAATGTGAAGCGAATGGTAATTTGAAAGCAGAAGTCATGGATAGAGCGATCGCTACCTTAGAGCGCTTCCAAAAAATTGCTAAAAGTGCCAATGCGGAACAAATTATTGCTGTCGCTACCAGTGCTATACGAGAAGCACCCAATGGCAAAGAGTTTCTCAATAAAATTGCTGATGAGTTAGACTTATATGTTAACTTAATTTCTGGTCAAGAAGAAGCGCGCCGAATTTATCTAGGAGTGCTTTCTGCTATGGAATTTAACAATAAACCCCATGTCATCATTGATATTGGTGGGGGTTCCACAGAGTTAATATTAGGTGACGGTAATGCACCCCGAACTCTGAGCAGTACCAAGGTAGGTGCAGTACGTTTGACCAAAGAATTTGTCTCTACTGACCCCATTAGCAAAATAGAATTTGCCTATCTGCGAGCTTACATTAGGGGTTTATTGGAACGTCCGACAGAGGAGTTATTAGCTAATATCCAGAAAGGTGAAAAACCACAGTTAGTGGGTACTTCTGGCACTATTGAAGCGTTGGCGAATATTCATGCTTATGAAAAATTCGGGAATGCACCGACTCCCCTAGCAGGTTATCAGTTTAGTTTAGCTGAGTTGGAAGGGTTAGTTAATAAGTTGAAAAAGCTGTCAGTCTCCGAACGGGAAGATATACCGGGAATGTCACAGAAGCGCTCGGAAATTATTTTGGCAGGTGCTTTAGTATTACAAGAGGCAATGAGTTTATTGGGAATGAAGTCAATAACTGTTTGCGAACGTAGTTTGCGGGAGGGGGTAATAGTTGACTGGATGTTGAATCATAGTTTGATATACGATCGCCTCCGTTTCCAAAGTTCCATTCGTCAGCGTAATACCCTAAAAATTGCTCAAAAATACCAAGTCAATTTGGAATATAGCGAGCGAGTTGCTTCTTGGGGGTTACATTTATTTGACCAAACTCAAGGTGTACTGCATCAGTGGGGGAGTGATGAACGGGAGTTATTATGGGCAGCCGGAATTTTGCATAACTGTGGTGTATATGTGAGTCATTCATCCCACCATAAACATTCTTATTATTTGATTAGGAATGGTGAATTATTGGGTTATAGTGAAATTGAGATTGAAGCAATTGCTAATTTAGCTCGCTATCACCGTAAGAGTTTACCGAAGAAAAAACATGAAAATTATCAAAATTTACCCAAAAAATATCAACAGATGGTGTCTCAGTTGAGTGCGTTGTTGCGGTTAGCGATCGCTTTAGACCGACGACAAAAAGGAGCGATCGCTGATGTAAAATGTGAGTTAGATCGAGATAAACAGGAATTTTATATGTGGTTACAACCAGCTCACCCTAAAGATGACTGTGCTTTGGAATTGTGGAATTTAGATTACAAGAAGGAGGCGTTTGAACAAGAGTTTGCTTTGAAGTTGATAGCAAAGTTGGAACCTATGATGGCATCTGTATAGTTTTCATAGTTTTCGGTAATACCATTTCTCAAAAAGAATGCTATACTTATGCAAAACTTCCGGTGGTGGTGCATTGTAATTATTTTGGTCAAGGACAAAAACAGTGGGAGCATCTTGCTCCCATGAAGTAGTACTATTTATCCCCATCTACACATTACTATGCAAGACTACCAAAATGCTTAGTTTTCTATTTTAATGAATAAATAAAATGCTTAGTTTCCTATTTCTAGATATATCTCAGGAGGCAAAATTATGCTAGAAACTAACATCAAAACTCTACCACTAGAAAATGGCGATCGCCTAACTCGTCCAGAATTTGAGCGACGTTACGCCATAATGTCTGATGTCAAAAAAGCTGAATTAATAGAAGGAGTTGTATATATGAGTTCTCCGGTACGCATTACCCACGGAACACCTCACGCTCATATTATGGGGTGGTTATTTCTGTATTCAATAGCGACTCCAGGTGTTACTCTAGCAGACAATACTACAGTACGCCTTGATGCTGATAACGAAGTACAACCGGATGCTTTATTACGCATCGAAACTGGAGGCAACTCAATTATTAGTACAGATGGCTATATTGAAGGGGCACCAGAATTTATTGCTGAAGTTGCTAGTAGTAGTGCTTCCTATGACTTAGGAGAAAAATTGAAAGTTTATCGACGCAACCAAGTACAAGAATATTTAGTCTGGCAAGTTTACGAACAAAAAATTGATTGGTTTCGGTGGCGAGGGGGAAAATATATTAATTTGCCAATAGATGCAGAGGGTATGATTAAAAGTGAAATTTTTCCCGGTTTATGGTTATCGGTATCTGGTTTAATTTCAGGTAATTTACTAGAAGTACAGTCGGGGTTGCAAAAAGGTTTAAAAACATCCGAACATCAGGAATTTTTAGCACAGTTAAATAAGTAATAATATATTTGGTTAAATACTTATCATACATTTGGGGGTGGGGAGTGTGGGGAGTGTGGGAGTAGAGGAGATTGAAGTAATTAACGCAAGATTTTTCCTTCTTCCTTCTTCCTTTTAACTTCTTCCTTCTTCCTTCTTCCTTTTAACTTCTTCCTTCTTCCTTCTTCCTCATGAACGATCAATAATAAACTTGATTTCTACCAGCATTTTTAGCATTGTATAGAGCAATATCTGCTGCTTCTAGTAATATTTGAGGATTAGAGTCATTAGAGCAGCAACTATTTGCCACTCCTAAACTACTTGTCACAAACTTACTCACTGGCGAAGCTGTATGGGGAATTTTTAAAGCTTCAATTTGTGCTCTAATATCTTCTGCAACCTTCAGCGCTCCTTCTATAGGAGTATTTGGCAGTACAACCACAAACTCTTCACCCCCATATCTAGCAACAAAATCTCCCGGTCGTTTCACTGCAGCACTAATAGTTTGAGCCACCTGTTGCAAACATTTGTCTCCCTGCTGATGACCGTAAGTATCGTTGTAAGGCTTAAAATAATCTATATCCACCATAATTATTGACATAGAAGCATTATCCCGTGTCACCCTTTTCCACTCTTGGTCTAGTTTTTCCTCAAAGTGGCGACGGTTACAAATTCCTGTCAAACCATCAACATAAGCTATTTCTTTTAATTCTTGATTTAGTTTTTCTAAACGATGATAAAGTTGAGCTTGTTGAATAGCGATCGCTATCTGAGTTGCCAAGCGTCTCAATAGATCGGTGTCTGAGATTTGCCATTGTCGTTTATGAGTACATTGATGAGCTACTATTAATCCCCATGCAGTAGTTTCCGAACCTTGTTTTTCCCCTTCTTCATTAATTAAAATTGGCAATACCATACTTGCTTTGACTTGAAACTGTTTGAGTAGATTGACATGGCATTTGTTTATATCTGGGTTTTCAACATCTTCTATTATACTAATATAACCTTGTTTATAGCGCTCTATAATATCTGTATTTGGGAAACATGGATCGTCAATAATTTCACCTAAAATTGGATTGCTACCTACTGCTACAGATTCTTTTTCTACGATACCTTTTCCGTCTTCCAAAAAACGATAAATTAAGACGCGATCGCACTCCAAAAAAAACCGTACTGACTCTACTGTAGTCTCTAATATTTCATCCAAATTTAAAGATTGATGAATCCGGTCTAGAATAACTCCTAATAAACGCTCTTTTTCTCTAAGTTCCTCCACAGCTAACTCTGCTTTTTTACGATCTGTAATATCTAGCACTGTACCGAATATGCCTATAGGTTTTGAGTTATTATCTACAACTAAAGTAGCCTGAGTATAAATATATCTTAATGTACCATCTGCTTGAATAATTTTATATTCACATTCACAACTTTCTGCCTTTTCTAAGATTAAAATCATATTTTTATCCCATAATTGTTGGCTTTCGAGAGTAAACATTTCAACCCATTCTTGATAAGTTGGTTCTCCTCTGTTAGGGTTGAGGCCAAAAATGCGAAAGACTTCATCTGACCAAGTTATTTTTTGCGTCTTTAAGTCATATTCCCAGTTCCCTAAATGAGCAATTTTTTGTGCTTCTTGTAGCTTTGCTTTGCTTTCTTTTAAAGCCTTTAAACTTTGATTTTTCTCAAATGTATAGCGAACTATTCGATTTAATGTAGAACCGTTAATTTCTGATTTATTCAAGTAATCTGTTGCCCCTTTCTTCATTAAATCCATCTCTAATTCTTGATTTTTTGTATTTGTGAGTAATACAATTGGTGTTTGGCAACCTTGATTAATGGCTGTTTGAAGTATTTTTAACCCTTTTGTTTCTCCAAGTTGATAGTCAAGCAAACAAATATCATGTTGATTCTTTTTCATTGCAGTTAATCCTGTTTTATAGGTATTTTCCCAGTCTAGTAATATTTTTGGTGATTTTACCTGTGACAGTAAGTCATAGATCAGAATAAAATCTTCTTGATTCTCTTCTATTAAAAGGACTTTAATTACACCTTTATTCATCGAAAAATTTAGTTTTTACAATAAAATTTATTAAAAAATATGAGTGTTTAAAAATTAATAAAAAATCATATTTTATCTTATCTAAAGGACTGGAAAAGGTTATAGCTTGAGTTTCAGTGATACCAGTAATACTAATTAAGCAGATTTTTGCGGGAGAAAATCATATTTTCTTGAGGTATTTAATCATTATTGTTTGACTTTTGGGGAACTTTACATTTTATATTATCTCCCTTTTTTGTAGTTATTGTGGTGACTTATGAATGAAGTTACTCGTGATTTTTTGATATTAATAATGTGAGTCATTGAGCTTCGATCGGGTGAGTTAGTCAACTAAGATCGAGTGAAGTAGATGAGTAAACTTTTGCGATCGGCATCACATTCTTCTCTATTTTAAGTATTTTTATTTTTTGTTTTTTATTTCATAGGTAGGGTTTGCGTATGGAAAGCCTTTTAGTGGGGGTAGGAAACAGGAGACAGAAAAAAGAAGACAGAAGACAAGAGAAAACCAACCCTTAACCCCTCCGGTGGAGGGGGAGACAGCTATACTGGAGACAGCTATACTGGAGAAATGGGAATGAGCGAGGAGGTAGGATTCAACAATTAATAATTAATAATTACCTCTCCTTGAAAAGAAGAGGGTAAGGATTCCGGAGGAAATGCTTACAGAAGAGGATTGACTAATAATGAAAATTTTTATTTATTATCCCCTTAAAAGGGGAGGCTTTAAACAATAATTTTTCGGTAAGGGAGTAGGTAGGGACAACGTCAGTATGAATTATTCTATTGTGGTGAATAAAAAATAAATTATTTAACGAGGAGGAGAAGTAGGAAGACCTATAATTATACTGCGATAATATTCTTCACTTTGGTGCAGTAAAATATCTACACATAATATTCAACTATTTACTTTTCTGTTGCAGTTCTTATATTTACTATTTCTATTTCCAAACTGTGAATACATAAATTTAGCTCCAGGCGATCGTCAAAATACTTAATTGCCGGAAGATAATAAATAAAAGAAAAATTCCTTTATTTAACAGAAATTAGCATCACAGAGATAGAGTATTCAACAATTAATGTAAGCATTCAGCTGTCAGCCATCAGCCATCAGCTATTACTTTTCGTTTTACATAAAAGCTTTATTTAAAATCCAGAGCGATCGCCAATCGCGTAGGTTGGTTTGAGAGAAACGAAACCCAACATATACAAAGTTGTTTTTGGGTTTGCGAGGGCGTCATCTTACGAAAATTGTTCATGGAGAAAACCTCCTAAGACGACACTTTCACGCAACGCAACAGATACATCTTGGTGTTGGGTTTCCTGAAGATCAACCCAACCTACAAATTGCCGAGAATGTCTCACCCTACCTCAACTGTGGTCTACCGAAATGAAAAGTGCTGTAGTACTTTGGCAGATTTATTGAGTTGGTTGAACAATTGTTGAAGAAGGCAGAAAGAAGGCAGGTTGAGAGAAACGAAACCCAACATATACAAAGTTGTTTTTGGGTTTGCGAGGGCGTCATCTTACGAAAATTGTTCATGGAGAAAACCTCCTAAGACGACACTTTCACGCAACGCAACAGATA
>JAXHSW010000007.1:44272-51930 GCA_034190295.1 Cyanobacteriota bacterium
CCCAACCTACAAATTGCCGAGAATGTCTCACCCTACCTCAACTGTGGTCTACCGAAATGAAAAGTGCTGTAGTACTTTGGCAGATTTATTGAGTTGGTTGAACAATTGTTGAAGAAGGCAGCGGGAGCTGAAGGCGGAAGGGAAAATTGTATGGGGATAGTCTTCGACAAGCCGCTCCGCGTCTACGCGGACCCAAACAATTTTAAGCACCGCGGGTGACGGTGGGGTATTAAACCCATAAGAGAAAAGATAAATAAAAGAAATATTCCTTCATTTAACAGAAATTAGCATCAGAGAGATAGAGTATTCAACAATTAATAATTAATAATTAACAATTAATAATGAATAATTAACAATTACCTCTCCTTGAAAACGGATAGGATTGATTAATCATAAAAAAATTTATTTATTATCCCCTTAAAAGGGGAGACTTTAAACCACAATTGATCGGTAAGCAATGACAATTAAATCATTTGATATGATAATAAAGCCTAACTAAATTAGGATTATTAATAGATACCATTAAATAGATAATGCACAATATTATAATATGCAAAATAACAATTTATGATTGGATATGTATTATAGCAGTCGAAGCAAAAGGCGCGGACATGAATAGAAGCAGCAAACCCTTTTGTATTCGCCTATTGCCTATTGCCTGTTACCTTGCGCGTAGCGCTATAATATCCAAGTTTAATAATCGCCCAGAACTAACTACCCAAACATTATTTAACTATTGTGACTGTTCAGACTGAGTTGGCAAACAGATCAGATTATCATTCTGGATAAATATTAAGCCTTGCTGACGTAATTTACCCATTAGACGAGTCACAGTTACGCGGGTTGAACCAATAGCACTGCCAATTTGAGCATGGGTCAAAGGCCAAGGCAAATAATAACCACTGGTTACTTCTGGTTTGTCCTGGGCGATCCATGGTTCTCCATATTCTTCAATTAATAGCGTCAGAAATCCGAATAATCTGTCAATAGTGCGACGTTGACCTAAAGTACTTAGCCACAGAAGCTTCCGTTGATGTTGGTATCTAAAAGCATCTAGGACTTCTCTGCGAAAATGGGGCCAATTATCTAGGTCATGCCAATACATCCAAAGCACAGTTGTTTGATCTGCATGAGCATAAGCTTGAAGTGTAAATGGTGACTGAGCTATTAGTTCAAATGGTTGACCGGCACCGACAAATCCGAGGAAAGCTTCGTCTGAAATATCACTCGTTTTTGACTTACTAGATTTATTGCGACTGGCACTAATGTGGGCATTACCTACTAAACGAATTGACCCTTTTTGTACTAGATACAGCAAACCTGGACGCGCAGGAATACGTTCATCTTTGCTAAAAGCTCTGCTACGGTAATGTTCTTCTGCCCAATCTATGATTAGTTGCCAAGTCAGAAATGGCCTACTGGTAGGTGCAGAGGTGCTGGTAGGTTGCATATTCAGTGACATTTCTGGTAGTTCTTGATGTGATGATAGTTGCATTGGTACTCTGTTGTAGTAATAATTGGCCTTAAGTTCAAATCATTTTGGTAAAAGGAATAGAAGCAGATTTTTATCTGTCTGCTTATACCAGTTTTATCCTTAGTTTCAGTGTAGCAAAAAACACATCAAATTCGGAATATTCAAGATAAATTTTATTTGAGGTGGTAATAATATTGACAAAATCATCACTTAAGTGTTTTTTTATACAAACCGTACAAAGAGCTATAAATTTATACCAGGAGCAATTGAAATTGTCTTGCAGGTATGAAAATACATTACAAGTTTGGGAAAAGAAGGAAGAAATTCCCATGAATCAAACTATAAATAATGGGGCAATTGTATACAAGTCAGCGATCGCTCTGAAGTTAGCTTCGGTTTGCCAACAACCAGCTATATATATTGCGACTGAGTTAGTTAAATGTTGTAGGGAAATAGTCAATACTGATACTAGGAAATATACAGATTTTTTTGATATTGAGGTAATTTCATCTGGGATAATTTACTTTTATTTAACTGATTTGAGTATCGCTAATTGGTTAGATTATCTAACTTCTTTTCCCCTGATTTTTGAGCAACAAGAATTACAGGTTGGTGTTGAGTTTAACGAAGTCAGAAGTTGTTTTTGTAAGGGGGATTTGAGCAAGTCTCCAAAAATATTTCGCCAATCAAAGCGGGGTTTTAGACCTAATTACTTTGATAAATCTTTAGAAAGCACAGATTTGTTTCCAATTCAGTATAGTCATGCTCGTTGTTGTTCGTTATTGCGGATGGGTATGCGCGATCGCCTGATTAATCTTGCTCCTACGGGTGCAGATACCAGCGGTCAATTTTTGCTGTTCCAAATTTCTCAACCTATATCTTGGCAACAACCGAATGGGCAATTACAATTTTCACATAATTCTGAATATCAATTAATTGCTCAAATTGCTTCGACTCTGGATCGTATATATTGTGTTTCTAGCAGCAAAAAATCTATAAATTGGCAAAAAGTAGCTGATGTTATGAGTGTAGCTTTTCAAAATTTTTACAGTGATTGTCGTATTTGGGGTGAGGTGAAGGTGAAAAGACCGAAGTTAGCGCAAGCTAGATTAGGTTTGGCTTTGCTTACTCAGTCTATACTTAGATTTTTATTAGAAGAAAGGTTAGGTGAGGAAGCACCTGTGGAGCTTTAATTTGGTCAGGACTTACGCAAATTGACTTTTAGATCGCCATCTGTAGGGGCGAATATTCGCCCTTGCTATATGTAGAGTCCCTGCGTAAGTCCCTGTTGGTGTTACAATTTTGATTGTATTTAAAATAAAACTAAGACGTATGGGTTATATTGTAATTTATGACGGCAAGTGCAATTTATGTGTAACTTTGGTGCAGGTATTGGAAAGTATAGATAAAGGTGAGCTATTTGAATATATTCCTATGCAAGATTTAGAAAAACTCAATCAATTTGGTATTACTGCTCAAGATTGCGAAATGGGTATGATTTTAATTGATGGTAATGCACCGGAACGTCGATGGCAAGGTAGTGATGCAGCGGAAGAAATAGGGCGACTTTTGCCTGTGGGGGATGTGTTTGTGGCAGCATATCGGGGTTTACCAGGAGCAAAATGGATGGGCGATCGCTTTTATGAACAGATTCGAGATAATCGTTATACAATATTTGGTAAGCGTTCTACTACTTATAATTCACCTTATCCGTTTGGTTGTAAAGCTTCTTTCTCTGAGTAGAAAAAAGTGAGTTTGCCAGACGGAGTCCTTACAGCAGTTTTCTAGTTGATGAGGTACAAAGTTTTATTGCTTTAGGCAACAGCTCATCTGGCAACAGCTCATCTGGCAACAGCTCCGGAAGGGAATATAGGAATAAATAGTCTGATAGCTGTACCTCACTATCCTCAAAAGTGCTGTAAGTTAAAACATAAAAGTAGAGCGGGAAGGTTTTTCATGCTATGAGTGCTAGTCCAAAAAATAAATCTGACAACTATTGACAATAATTTTATGTCTTTGCTATACTTAGCAAGATAGAATAGGATATTAGTATCTATGTTCTGTTGTTGGCTGCTGTCTCATCGGTGGTAGACATATATACTCACTCGTATATCTCAATTTGTAATTAATCTTTAGTACAGGTAGCTGTTTGTAAGTAGGTAGTTTAGGGGACTAAATGCTTATAAGCATCTAGGTTTACTAGAGATTAGCTACAAGTCGAGATACACGAGTCAGTATATATATCTACCATTGATGAGACATTAGCTGAAGCTAGTACCACTTATATAGTGTCTATTTAGTTGAAGTAATGCTCATTTTATGAAATTCCCTGTAGAAAAATATCCCAATATTATTAGTGAGTCAAAAGTGACATTAGTTGTCACTATTAACTCCTATTTTTTGGGAAGCTTCTATCAAGATAAAGGAGTTTTTTTGAGTAACTCACTATTTCACTATTAGTGATAGATATCTGATGTTCCGATGCTGTTGTGTAAACTAAGTTTCAGGAACAAAAAAATGAAAAGTAAAGTTCTCTCTATCTCATTATATTGGGATTATCAAAACGTTCGTATTAATAATAGTTTCAATCCTTATCTTGCGCGATATTTTCAAACTTTTGCCAACTTACACGGTAGCTTATCTAGCCAAAGAGTATATAGCAATTGGCGAGAGGAAAATCAAAGTAATGAACAACGTTTATACGAACTAGGTTTTGACTGTATTGACATTCCGACAACAGAAAAACAGAGTGTCGATCGAAAATTAATAGCTGACTGTGAAAGAGAACTTAATTCTATTCCATCTACTGACATCTTAATTTTAATTACTGGAGATGGAGACTATAAAAATCTTGTTCGTCAATGGCAAGCTAAAGGTAAAAAAGTCATCATTTTTGCCAATTCAAATAATGCCAATCAAAAATTACTTAGTCTTGCTGACAAACATTATTTTGTAGATCAAAAGCTACCCGAATTATTTTAAGTAAAAACCAGGCTTATACAAATGGCATAATTAGGATTTACCATTTAATTTGGCGAAATTTGTAAATCAACTTGAGAGAGGTTATGATTCCATAAAATATACTATTTAATTGTTTGAAGTACAATAATAGTCCTGGTAATAGTCTTTATCCTCCTGGTTGGGAACAGGGAAAATGTTTTTAGGTAAAGCCTAAATATAGAAACCCAGTTTCTTTTCTATCTTAAAAAGGGAAATGAACTGGGTTTTCGATAAAACTTACCTGTTTATTATGTTTATAGTTCAAATTTAATTAAGTACTATTAACCAAAGATTAGTCTAGACAATTAAAAAAATTAGTTGATATAATTTTATCAAAAATGTAGGAGTAGACTTGACCAAAAAATGAGGTCTCAAGCCTCCCCTTGGCTGCGCCGCGAGCTACCGCTCTACAAGGGGATGAAAAAAAAATAAACTTCAATATTTCAAGCCTCTGACTTTCCTAGGTCATGCTGCGCAAACAGGCAAGAGGTACTGATAACTGATAACTGATAACTGATAACTGAAATGACATGGCTATCCGTAATAACCGCGTTCTAATTGATAAATCTTTGAACATTCTGAGTAAGAATTTATATCCATATATAGAAGATGTAATCAAGGAATTTCATCAAGAAAATTGGTTGAAAGTAGTACAAGAGACATTAAAGGATGAAATTAGACAAGTCAAAAAGAAAAAAAGCATCGAAAAGGCTTTAATTGAAGATGTATCTCTACAACTTAAATTAATCAAGAAGCAGTGGGATAAAGTATTTAAAAGAAAACTGGATAAAGCATTTTTCTTAATAGTAGAAGAACTCATAGCTGTCAGAAATGACTGGGCACATGGCTCTCAATTTTCTGTAGATGACACCTATCGATATCTTGACAGTATTACTCGGATTCTTAAAATTATCAATCCAGAGGAAGTGGAAGAAGTAGAAAAGGAAAAGCAAGAAGCATTACGACTTTTATCTCAACAACAATTTCGTGGTGAAACTCCTAATAGCTATTCTGTTTCTGAAGAAGAAGAAAGACAAATTAGAGAGCAACTAAACGAATTACTGGAAAAAATTTCTTTCCAAGATGCTTCTCTTTTACAACTTGCTTTAATCCACCGGACTTATCTTTTTGAAAATCCTACAGAAGTAAGTGTAGATAATAATCGTTTAGAATTTCTTGGTGATGCTTTGCTAAATTTTCTTAGTGGCGAGTATCTATATGGTAAATATCAAAAAATGACCGAAGGTGAAATGACTCAAAAACGTTCTAGTTTAGTAGATAATCAACAATTAGCAAGATTTGCTATAGATTTAAACCTCGGACAATTTATTTTGCTAAGTAAGGGTGAAGAATTACAGGGAGGGCGTGAAAATTATTCATTACTTAGTGATACTTTTGAAGCAGTTGTTGGTGCTTATTATATTGATTCTGGTATTGAGGCAGTTCGCAATTTTATAGAACCAATTTTTGCTAAAGCTCTGGAAAAATCTGTTGATTTAGAGCCGGAAAATGAATCTATTAATATTGAAAATCCTAAAGGTTTATTTCAAGAATTGGTATTAAAAAATGGTACAGATGCGCCAAGATATAAAACTGAAAAATGTGGTGGATCTGACCATGAACCAAGTTTTATATCTCGGGTATTTGTAGCTAATAGACTGTATGGTGAAGGTCATTTCAGTTAACAGTTATCAGTTATCAGTTATCAGTTGTCAAGGAGAAAGTAATATAATGTCTCTTGAAATACCCACAAATAAAAAAAAGTTGTTAGGGAGACCAGAGCAGGGATAGCAGAGTAAGGAATAGGAAGAATTTTGGGAGATTCTCAATTCTGTTGAGAAAAGCATTTTTACCCTTGTCTAATTAATGAGACTTGATATAAAAAAGAGGCTGAAAAACGTGCTGCAGAAAACGGACTGTCTAAGTTGAGACAAAGAAGATTAATATAGATAGAGCAGTTTTCGAGTCTTGGAGGTACAAAATTTTATGCTTTTAGAGAATAGGGAATAAGAATTATAGATTAATTTTCAACTGTGGCTAACTATCCTCAAATTTGCTGGCTGTAAATACAGCATATTCGGCAATTAATCTGGTACAACTGATGGGGTAAATATTTTTTGCCCTATCCGCTCTTCCCTACTCCCTAAAATCATTAATATAAGTATTTCTAGAGAGTAGTAAACTGCTATAAATAGGTGGGTTGAATTATCCATAAAATTGTGATGGAAATTCAAAACTTGGAAAATTTCTGGAAAACTTCTTGCTGGCTTAATTTTCAGATTCTTCGTTTTAACATTTATTTATGGCCACCTAAGCGATCGAGAAATTAAAATTTGTAATATGACAAAGAAACTACCTGAATTTAAAAATCCTGAACTCCTAAAACAAGCTCTAACTCACCGCTCTTTTTTAAACGAAAACTCTGGAGAAGAAGATAACGAAAGTCTCGAATTTCTGGGCGATGCTGTGTTAGGTTTCCTAGTAGGAGAACTACTCTATAGACGTTATAAAGAAGAATATGATTTAAAACCTAAAGAACTTACTCGTCTCCGTTCACTTTTAGTAGATGAAAAACAATTGGCAAAATTTGCAACTCAACTTGAAATAGGTGAATTAATGCGCCTTGGTAGGGGAGCAGAAAAAGACGGAGGTCGTCAAAACCCGGCCTTACTTAGTGACACTTTTGAAGCAATAATTGCAGCCTTTTTTCTAGACTCAACTTTGACGAAAGTTCGCCCTTTTGTGAAAAAAATTTTTCAACCCGTTGCAGATGAAATAATTTTTACAGATTCAGAAAATGATTTAGTAGATACTAAAGCGAAATTTCAACAGTGGGCATTAGAAGAAATTAAAAAAATTCCTAAATATGAATCTAATAAATGTGGTGGTTCAGACGATCGACCTATTTTTTTGTCTGAAGTATTTGTGGATAATATAAAGTATGGTCAAGGTGAAGGTTGTAGTAAAAAAAAAGGCAGAAAAACTTGCTACTGAAAATGCCCTGGCTAAATTGAAATCAGAAGGATTAATATAAATAAATCTCAATAAATGTAAGATTGACAAATGACAAAGAAACTACCTGAATTTAAAAATCCTGAACTCCTAAAACAAGCTCTAACTCACCGCTCTTTTTTAAACGAAAACTCTGGAGAAGAAGATAACGAAAGTCTCGAATTTCTGGGCG
>JAXHSW010000007.1:52030-52952 GCA_034190295.1 Cyanobacteriota bacterium
CTCGTCTCCGTTCACTTTTAGTAGATGAAAAACAATTGGCAAAATTTGCAACTCAACTTGAAATAGGTGAATTAATGCGCCTTGGTAGGGGAGCAGAAAAAGACGGAGGTCGTCAAAACCCAGCCTTACTTAGTGACACTTTTGAAGCAATAATTGGAGCCTTTTTTCTAGACTCAACTTTGACGAAAGTTCGCCCTTTTGTCAAAAAAATTTTTCAACCCGTTGCAGATGAAATAATTTTTCCAGATTCAGAAAATGATGTACAAACAAATGATTTAGTAGATACTAAAGGTAAATTTCAACAGTGGGCATTGGAAAAATTTGGAGAAAATCCTAAATATGAATCTAATAATGGAGAAGGTCCCGATCATGCCAAAATATTCACTGCTGAAGTTAGAGTTAAGGGAAAGTTATATGGTGTTGGAAAAGGTCATCGTAAACAAGAAGCTGAAAAACGGGCGGCAGAAAAAGCTCTGAGAAAAGTAGGATTAATTTGAAGAAAAAATATGGTAAGCATTTTGGAGGAAATGCTTACAAAATATGGGTTCAAGAATTTAGAATTAAGAATGGCTTTGTTGCATAAAAGTATATAGCTGCCGCACTTGCTCCGAATGGCGCTCATCAGCAGAGTAATAACTATTGTCCAATAGTAATAATTGCGTTCGCACAGCGATATAGCTGCCGCACTTGCTCCGAATGGCGCTCATCAGCAGAGTAATAACTATTGTCCAATAGTAATAATTGCGTTCGCACAGCGATATACCTGCCGCACTTGCTCCGAATGGCGCTCATCAGCAGAGTAATAACTATTGTCCAATAGTAATAATTGCGTTCGCACAGCGATATAGCTGCCGCACTTGCTCCGAATGGCGCTCTTGAGCACAGCAATAACTATTGTCCAATAGTAATAATTGCGTTCGCA
>JAXHSW010000007.1:53052-93385 GCA_034190295.1 Cyanobacteriota bacterium
TAGTAATAATTGCGTTCGCAGGGCGATATAGCTGCCGCACTTACTCCGAATGGCGCTCATCAGCAGAGCAATAACTATTGTCCAATAGTAATAATTGCGTTCGCAGGGCGATATAGCTGCCGCACTTACTCCGAATGGCGCTCATCAGCAGAGCAATAACTATTGTCCAATAGTAATAATTGCGTTCGCAGGGCGATATAACTGCCGCACTTACTCCGAATGGCGCTCATCAGCAGAGCAATAACTATTGTCCAATAGTAATAATTGCGTTCGCAGGGCGATATAACTGCCGAATGGATGTTAAGAATGCTACTTTCATGCAACAAAGCCATTAAGGATTAAGAATTTAGAATTACCTCTTCTTATAAATAAGAGGATTGGATCAAAGGATTTTTTTCTTTTTTATCCATGAATGGAGAGGCTTTATACTTGAATTTTTCGGTTAAAAAACGGCGTTGCTGAAGCGCGTTTATGATATTAATTTTAACTACTTAGGAGTCAGTAGGAAAGAAAGAAGAAGAAAGAGGAATAGAAGGAGAGGTAATAATTAATAATTAATAATTAATAATTAATAATTAGGGTTTACCGATAAAATTTAAAAGTGTTTACAGATAAAGGTAAGTGCCTTTTTCAGTATCAAAAAGTGCGAGGTTTTAGGTGGTAATAGTTCAAAAATTTAGGATTTTGCTCAAGAGTTGGACAGAAAAATCAAGGAACGACTCTTCCTACTATCTCCTCTATAATTCCCATTTCTCCTGACTCCTGACTCCTCCCCTGACTAAAAGACTTCTATAAGCAAACCCTAATTATTAATTGTTGAACCCTATTTATCTCAAATTAAGCAACCGCTTGACGCCCTTCAGTTTGACCAAACCGAATGTAATGTTCTAACCCATTGATAAATAAACCATTTGTCACAGCATCAGCAACTTCTGGGTAAGTGGCCAAATAAAAATCTTCATCAAAAGCAAACTGAGGCGATCGCCCTTCTAAAAAGCCAAATTCTAACCAATGGTCAAACCCGTTATTAAATAAACCATTTGTCACAGCATCTGCGACACCGGAATTTTCTACTAAGTAAAGATTTTCGTTGAAACTGCTGGGAATATTGGGAGAGGGAATATTTGGAGAGGGAATATTTGGAGGTTGACTATTAGAGTTTAGTTTGGCAACAAAAATATTGCTCGCTGTACTACTACCACCTGGAATAAATTCAGGAAAAGCAGTGGAGTTGCTGGAACCAACAATATAAGCGTTGCCAACTTCGTCTACTGCAATGTCATTGCCAAATATACCCAAATTATTGTTGCTGTCAAAGGAAATAGAATATTCTACAGTTCCACCATCGTTAGATATTTTTCTGACAAAAGCATCGGCAAAATTATCGTTGCCAATAATATAAGTATTGCCGACCGTATCAATATCGATACCTTCGATAGACTCAAAATTCGCTCCACCTAAATAAGTCGCATATCCAACAGAGCGATCGCTATTAATTTTCATCAAAATTCCATCACTTTCACCCCCACCAAAATTATCTTGCAAAGCATTAACAGTGGGAAATTGTCCAACTGGGGGTACTACTGCATCACCTCCAATAATTTGACTACCGGAAGCTCCTCCTACATAAATATTGCCCACTTCATCTACGGCAATACTATTACCAGTATCTCCATCTACCGCACCATAGTAAGTGGAAAAAATTAGGTCGCTACCGTCATTATTAAGTTGGGTAATGAAGATATCTCGGTCCCCACCTAAAGAATTTTGTACTGCATTTTCTGTGGGAAAGTCAACGGAACGAGTATCACCAGTTATGTAAGCATTGCCACTACTATCTATAATAATATCGTTACTTACCTCCGTATCATTTCCACCAAAAAAAGTTGAGTAGATTAACTCACTACCATCAGTAGATATTTTACTGACAAAAGCATCACGATTAAATTCACTAATTAAAGTATTTTGTAGAGCATTTTCTGTAGTAGGAAAATCGCCTATACCAGTCAGAGGGACGATGGGAAAACGGAGTAAAGCACCTGTATCTCCTGTTATATAAACATTGCCATTATCATCTAGAGCAATACCACTACTAAAATCGTTATCTTGCCCACCTAAATAAGTAGAATATTCAATATTACTACCATCATCAGATAGTTTAATCACAAAAGCATCTCCTAAAAATTCACCTCCACCATAAGTACTTTGCAAAGCATTTACTGTCGGAAAGTCAACAGAATTAGTATTGCCTGTGACGTAGATATTTCCACTTTCATCTACTTCAATATCTGTACCAAAATCATCACCACTTCCACCTATATATGTAGAATAAATCAGAGTTCCATCAGGAGAATATTTAGCCACAAAAACATCGCCAGAACCAAATTCATTACCTCCAGCAAAACTATTTTGTACAGCATTTGCAGTTACTGGAAAATCTATAGAATTGGTACTGCCAGTAATGTAAATATTGCCTTCTTCGTCCGTAGTTATACCTCTTCCATCTTCAAAACTACTGCCTCCTAAAAGGTCAGAAAATTCTATAGTTGCATTATTATTTGAGGGGATTTGGGAATCGAAATTTAACCCAGGGTTGCTAATTAAAACTATATCATTAGTTTCTGGGAAATTTTCCACTGGAGTAATTACCTCTGGAGAAACTTCTAATGGTGGTGGCGGTGGAAAATCTGGGTTTGTTGATATTACCTCTGGAGAAACTTCTGATGGTGGTGGTGGTGGTGGAAACTCTGGAGGTGTTAATGTTATCTGTGACTGTTCAATTAGAAAGTTTAATTCATCCATAATTAGCACTAAATTCCATTCAAAGTTTACTGGAAAATTATTTCTGTTATTATACAATAATTATTGCTTAGTACATGGCTACTTAGTCAGTATTATTGCCGATTATTCGATCTAAATATTAGATATAGCAATTCTCAAAAAGCTTGAAGTATAAAATTTATTTGTTTTAGGGAGTAGGGAGTCAGAAATAGCAAAGAAGAAAAACAACTGTACCTGAGTAAGTTGAGAAAAGCTATATTATTCAATTTTATCTCTAAATACTTAAGGATTAATCATTGATTTTTTCTTTTAAACCTATCCCACTATTTTTAAGAATTTTATTTATTTAAGTAAAATGTATTTAAAAAGCTTAATTTTTCGTTTTAAATTCTCAAAATATTAAGGATTTTTAGCAAAAATATTGTTAGTGGGATAGGTTTTTTTTCTTTTAGGTTTAATACCAATTCTCGTGCATTAATACTATACTTAGGTGATACTTCATTTATTCAATAATTAATACATACAAAGTCCCTTTTTGTTAATTAGCAGCTCAGTTAATGTTAATTATTCTTATGCTTATTTCTCCCTCACTCCCCTACTCCCCTACTCCCTGATTTATCCGTGTATCCGTGCCATAATCCGTGTGAGCTACTCCCCTATTTCCTACTCCCTACTCCCTCTTTTCTGGAAATTTCCAAAGGATAAATATTTGCACTACTCGCCGACCATTCCCACATAGAACCAGAATAATTTTTCACCTTAAATCCCAAATCTGTCAATACAGAAGTAGACCAAGCAGAACGTACACCACCCGTACAATAAGTAACAATAATTTTATCTTTTGTAATTCCCTTTTCTGTCAACATTTCTAAAATTTTATCCCGCGATAATAACATCCCATTATTATCTAACCAATACTTAAAATAGATATGAATTGCCCCTGGAATATGACCCCCACGTTTTTCTCCATAAGGCGTTTTTCCAGCATATTCTTGTAGCTCTCTAGTATCAATAATTACTAAGTTATCTTTTTCTAAATTTGTTTTTAATTCATTCTGACTAATATGCCAATTTTCATTCCGATTAACAACAAAATCTCCTCTAGGTGGAGAATTATTTTTCGTAAACTTAACTGTAGGAAAACCCGCTTTAACTAAAGCAGTAAAACCTCCATCGACTAAAAAGGATTTTTGATGACCTAAAGTGCGTAACATCCAAACTATTCTGCCATCTTCTCCCCAACCATTTATAGTATTGCCAAATACTATTACTGGTTTGCGCTCGAAAACGCCTATAGCTTGTAATTTTTCTGTCAAAACTTTGTCATCTGTAAGTAATTTTCCTTTAAATGGAGATTCAGACTGAGAAAATTCTTTCCAACTTATACAAGTTGCATTTAACAAACTTTGAAAATTAAATATTTTACAAGAACGAGCATCTAAAATTGTTGCTCCTTGTGCAACTAATTCCCGAGCTTGAGCAGAGCTAATTATCCATTGATTTTTGATTATTTTTTGGGGAGATTCATTAATGACAAACTGAGAATCAATAGATTGATTTTTGATTATATTGGCAGTTTTAATAAAACTGGATATTGCCAATGTAGAAATTAATCCTAAGATCGTTAATCCTACCACTGCAATAATTTTAACTGTACTTAAATTGAGGCGATTAAACATACAGCAGTTTCCTCGTCGATCGGGTACATCTTGGCAGTATAAACTAGGGAAAAAAGAGTAGGGAATAAGGAGTAGATATTATAGAAGTTTTCACCCTTGGTAGACCATAGAAGTTCCATGAAAATACAAAGATTTTTATTCTTATACTAATTACCAAAAGTCACGCTATACCTGGGTGACACTTCAATTATTAAATAATTAATAGACATCTCCGGAAAAGAGGGAGTAGGGAGTAGGAAGTAGAGGGAAATAACTGATAATTTCTGTGCGATAATTGATTTTATTTTTGATTATCACCAGATGTCTAATACAGACTGAATCACCTTTTTGATAATTATTAGTCAGTTCGTCTTAATTATTCTGATATTTACCACTTCCCCACTCCCCCACTCCCCCACTCCCCCACTCCCCTACTCGCCTTTTTTTAATCCTAAATCAACAGCAACTTTATGAGCGCAAGCAAAACCAGAAAAAGCCACAGCATTTAAACCTTGACCAGGAAATGTACTATCTCCAACACAATATAAACCTGGTATTGCAGTACGATTAAATGGCATTGCTAATAAACCTTGTAATTTACGACGAGGAATAGGTCCATAAGTACCATCTTCGCGATTTAAAAATCTTTGATGAGACCGAGCTGTTCCTACTTCCATATAATCTAAACCAACATCTAAACCAGGAAAAATATTTTCTAATCTATCAATAACTCGCCCCGCAGCTTCTTCTTTTTTTGCTTCATATTCTTTGATAGTTAATCCTTGCCAATCTTCTATATAACAAGGTGTAAAACTATGAACTATATGATAACCTTCTGGTGCTAAATTTGGGTCTAAAAGTGTAGGAATAGAGACAAAAATAGTACCTTCTGATTCTTCCATTTTCTCCCAATTTTCTAAGAGAATATGATGACATTCTGTACCTTCTGGAAATACAGAAGCTTCTACTCCTAAATGTAAACTTAAAAAACTTGGTGACTTTTGATAATTACTGCGCCATTTTTTCTCACTTGACGGTATATTTTCTGCTGGAATTAATTTGCCAAAAGTATCCCATCTCGTAGCATTAGAAATAACCCGTTTACCTCGATAAACCTTTCCATTAGTTAACTTAACTCCTACCGCTTTTCCCTTTTCAATAATAATTTCTTGAACCCGAGATTTATATCGAATTTCTCCCCCTGTTTTCTCTAAACCTTCTACCAATTTTTGAGAAATTTTACCCACACCACCTTTAGGATAATTAATACCACCATAATGGCGATCGGAAAATACCATTCCGGCATTAATCATTGGCGTTAAATCTGCCGGTACTACTGACCAACAATAACATTCCATATCAATAAACTTTAATAATTTTTTATCGCTAATATATCGACGTGCAACATCACCTACATTTTGAGGCAAATACTTTAATAAACCCAGACAAGAACCAGGATGTTGAAAAAATGATTTGGAGAGATATTTTAATTCTTCTAGAGATAATAACTCCATAGAATTGAGATAATTAAACACTTTCCAACATTCATCATAAAATTGACGAATTCCTTTTTTCTCATGGGGAAATATTTGAGTTAATTCTTGGATAAACTTTTCATATTCTTGGTGAACTTTTAACTCTAAATTATCTGGTAAATGATAATGTATTTGCACGGGGTCAGGAATTGTTTCTATGCTAACATTTACCGCATCTAAAGCACGAGTCAATAAATTTGTTGTACCTTTCTTACCAAAACCAAATATCATTGATGCACCAACATCAAATGTGTATCCCTCCCTTTCAAAGTAACCGGAACTACCACCAGGAATAGTATAACTTTCTAATACTATAACCTTGCCTCCTTTAGCTGCAAGTTGAGTAGCTGTAACTAAACCACCAATACCAGAACCGATAACTATTGCATCATATTCAAGTATTGGAGGAAATTTATCAGTTAATGACTGAGATGCTGGAGAAATTGTCATAGTAACACCTTTGAAAATTTGCTAGATTTTAGTGTAGCGCTAATGATGTTAATAGTGTTTGATTTGAGTCAATCAAAGTTTAATAGTGGCGTGACACAGCTACAATGGTCGATTAGATGGAGGGATGGGGTGATGGGGTGATGGGGTGATGGGGTGATGGGGTGATGGGGTGATGGGGTGATAAAGACATCTAGAAACAAAAATCTATTACACAGTTTTAGGCGTTTTTACCTCAGTAATTTGAGAAACCCTATATATTTAATCCTAATATTTTTATCGATCTTTTATAGGTTTAATATAGGTTTAATACCCCACAATAATCCGCCGTTTCTATAAGCTTGTTGGAGTATTATTTATCATCCACTTTTTCTGCTAGATAACTAAAACTTTATTCCTTCTTCCTTATGGTAAGTATAATATTTTTGACAACTACAAAAATGAAACATCAAAATTCAAGGCATTGCATAAATGTGGGATGATTTTAATAGTTTTGTGGAATGGGCATCTTGCCCGTTCCTGATATTTTCACCAAAAAATCAGGTCTGAAGCCTCCCCTTTCAAGGGGATGAAAAAAAACAAGTTCAATATTTAAAGCCTCTGACTTTCCTAGGTTATGCTTCGCAAAAAGACAGAGGTACTGATAACTGAAATGACCCCACAATCATCCGCCCTTTCTATAAACTTGTTGAGGTATTATTTCCCATACACTTTTTCTTTCTCTACTACATAACTAAAACTTTATTTCTTCTTTCTTACCGAATAATTAATAATTAAATAATTAAATAACTAAATAATTCAGGTTTAAAGCCGACCCTTTCAAGGGGAAAAAAATAAATTTTTTCCTTTTATTCAATCCTCTTCCTTTTAGGGAGAGATAATTATCAATTATCAATTATCCATTATTGAACTTCTTCCTTCTTTTGATATTATAGTTTAAGATTAATAAATTGGTATTTTATTGGAATTTTGCGATCGTGACCAAAAAATCAGGTCTGAAGTCTCCCCTTTCAAGGGGATGAAAAAGCGGTCAAGGGATGGCGAGGAAACCTGCGCCATATCCAATCGACCAAGAGAAATAAAGTTCAATATTTCAAACCTCTCTCTGCCTGAAGTCAGAGGTACTGATAACTGATAACTGATAACTGATAACTGAAATGACTATGCAACTTCGTGTTTATGTCCCACCTCATCCTTTAGTAAAACATTGGTTAGGTGTAGCTCGTGACATAAATACACCCTCTGCTCTATTTCGCTCTGCAATGACAGAATTAGGTCGATGGTTAACCTATGAAGCAATTCGAGATTGGTTACCAATAGTAGAAACAACAGTACAAACACCTTTAGCTGAATGTCCTGCTACTTTTGTTAATCCTCAAGTCCCCGTCGTAGTAATACCAATTCTCCGAGCTGGTCTAGGATTATTAGAAGGAGCGCAAACAGTTTTACCATTGGCATCCATCTATCATCTGGGAATAGTTAGAAATGAAGAAACTCTCGAACCTAGCTGTTATTTGAATAAACTACCTCCCCAGTTTTCCCCTAATGTTCGGGTTTTGATTTGCGACCCAATGTTAGCTACTGGTGGCACAATTATGCAGGCGATGACTGAATTAACTGAGCGTGGGGTTGATGTTGCTTCAGTCAGAATAATTTCTGTAGTAGCAGCTCCTCCTGCTCTACAAAAGTTGAGTACCACTTATCCTAACTTGGTTATCTATACAGCAACTATTGACCAGGTTGTTAATGATGTCGGCTACATTATACCAGGTCTTGGCGATGCTGGCGATCGAACTTTTGGTACTTAGTTATATCAAATGCGGTGCAGTTGCACATAGAATCTGGTTATATAATAGATATCTCCAATATTAACGAAGTCTGCAAGTCAGCAAGTCTGCAAGTCAGGAGTCGGGATTTATTTTTGTAACGGGGATTTGAGCAACTCTCCAAAAATATTTCGCCTTAAAAGGCGGGGTTTTAAACCCAATTATTTTGATAAAAAATCAAATCAATTATCGCACTCTTATTTATCAATTCTTTCTCTGTACTTCCTCTTTTGGAGGAGATGTTTAATATCTGTTTATAATTCTATCAGGACTTATATCATGTCTCTTTAATAAAAAATCTAGGGAGTAGGGAGTAGGGAGTAGGGAGTAGGGAGTAGGAAACAAGAGGAAATTTGTTTGCAGACCATGACAAACGGAAAAAATATTTTCTCTCAAGAGAAGAAAATTTTTATTATGGCGTTCTTAATGAGACTTGATATTACGCAAAGACTCTACATACAGGGAGGGCGAATGGCATTCGCCCCTACAGATGGTGTGTGATTTGATGTTTTGCGTAAGTCCTGTCTATAATTACTTCAATATTTCATCTCCCCTATTCCCCCACTCCCCCACTCCCCTACCCCCAACTATATAATAAGTATTCAACCGGATTTGATATTACCGAAAAATTGTGGGTATGCGCCTCCCTTTTAAGCTATCCCTGATAAGGAACTCCTGAAAACCTTGTGGGGAGTGTGGGGAGTGTGGGGGGCAAAAATCTTATCTGCAGTTCTCAAAATAATGTATTTTTCAATACACTTTTCTCCTAAAAAAGCCACTCCAAGACATAAACATAACTTATCTATTTTGTCAATTTTTATGTTAAGAAAGATGTTTATAAAGCATAGCCTTTTAAGGGGATAAAAAGCGGTCGAGAGATGGATGGGTTACCTAACCATATCTAATCGACCAAGAGAAAATAGAATATTCCTTATTTCAAGCCTCCTCCGAAGCAGAGGTACTGTTAACTGATAACTGAAATGACTGGCCACTTAAAGCAAATCAAAATTGATTATTGAGATTCTATTAATAATATGCTATTTTTGAAGATAGACATTAATATAAACGATTAGCTATTTGCTAAATTATGAGTAATAGAGATGGTTTTGCAAGTGGTTTGATTGCAGGAGCAGCAGTCGGCGGCTTGGTCGGTGGATTATTGGGAATTTTAGTAGGAGCAAGAGTGTCTAATGATGCAGATGAAGCAGAAATTTTATTAGAGACTCAAGATACTGAAAAACAGAAACTAACAAAAGAATCAGAAAGCATAGAAGAGACTCGTCAAAGCTTGGAAGGTAAAATATCCCAGTTAAATCAAGCAATTGATGAAGTGCGCCAACAAATAAATGGTGTTAATGGTAGCTTGGCCAATACTGGGCGATCGCTCTCCGAAGAAACCCAAAATTATTAAGAATAAATCTATTTCGATCGTATATTGTAGAGATTGCTGAGGATGAAAGATTAATAATACAAAGCTGTGCTATACTGTAATTTAAAACCTAATATGATTTTTTTGTAGTTTCAGAATAATAAAACTTATGAATGCCTCCATAGGACTATTAGCCCAAACTTTAGGAACATTTGTACAAATATATTTAATTTTAATGTTCATTAGGATCTTATTAAGTTGGTTTCCTAATATTAACTGGTACGACCCACCATTTTCTGTACTAAGTCAGTTGACAGACCCTTATCTAAATATATTTCGTTCTATTATTCCACCCTTGGGAGGTATAGACTTTTCTCCCATAATCGCTATATTTGCTCTCCAGTTTGTAGCTCAAATTTTAACTGGATTACTAAGTAGCTTGGCTTATTAGTATTGAAAAAACGTAAGTATTTCCTGCGGAATGCTGTGCAAATATCTATTAGCTGTCAGCTCTCACAAGGGGGTTGAAATGAATATAGATAGACTTTAACTTTAAAGACAGCTTTTGTAGTAAGTAAAAATTATGACTCAATTAGTAAAGCTTTTATTTAAAACTAAAAGCAAGAGCTGATGGCTGAATGCTTACGAAAAAAACTTTGAGGCAGATTGAAAAAAGATCTTAACTCTTCAAACTCAACCTGCCTTTAATAATTAAAAGCCATCAAATTCTTCTATAGTTTGCCACCGAACTTTATGAGAAAAGCCAGATGATTTAAACTGTTTAAGTTTCAATGGAGTAGGCAGATTTGCTGGTATGGAAACTCTAATTTCAAAATCAATGACACCTGGTGGGACTTCTTCAATTGACCCAAGTCTTGTACGATTTTGCATAACATTATTGTTATCGGCGTCATAAATACGTCCATATACATCAGCATCATACAAAGTTTTATCAGAAGTATTTTTAGCTTTACCACCGATAATAAAACAGTTAGCTGCCATACTAGAACCACTAGAAATCATTCCTGTTTCTAAACTAGAGGGACATTCTTTGTATTCTAGGTCGTATAGCTGAACTGGAATTGCGGCTAAAGCAGGGTTAGTCCAGAGCCAAGTGACTATGGCAACAAGAGTAGATATAATAATATTGGCAAAAAATGGCGCTCTCATATAATAAAAATTTAGAGTGAGAATTATAAATAACTCTAGCTTATTTTCTTAAAAGGCGATCGAAAAAAATGAGTCTATTCATTAATTGATAATGGATAATTGATAATTACCTCTGGTTAAAACCGCTACGGAATTGAATATAAGGAAATATCAAGTGCACTTTTTTTCTCTTTGAAAGGGGAAGCATCAAGGCGCGAATTATTTAATTATTAATTATTAATTATTAGTTATTCGGTAATACTAAGCAGCTCAAGTAACCCTTGAGTATATTAGACATCTCCGGTCGTAAAAAATCAAATCAATTATCGCACTCTTATTTATCAATTCTTTCCCCCTACTCCCTACTCCCTCTTTCAATCGAGATGTCTATTAGGTAGTCGGTATTAATAATTTGCATTCGCGTAACGTTGCGTAAAAAAAAAATCCGCACTAGACTACTGCTATTTTTGTTATGCCTTCTGCAAGTCAGGTCTCAATTTTTTTGCCCCTCGCAAATAGGTATGAACAATTTTTTTGGCCTGAGTTTCTGACATATTCACATGAATCAAAAATCTGATACAACGCTCTAAACTACCTTCAACGTGCATCTGCTGCACATCTAATAAAGGGACATTATTCCAGTTGGGACGTTGGCGGGCGATCGCAGCCGGAAAAATAGCATCTAAGTCACGAGTTACAGAGAAAGTCGTACTAATAATTTGGCCTGGATCTATTTGATTATGGTCTTCTAGTTCATCTAATAGTTCCGTTACTGCCTCTTGAATGGCTTCTTTTGAGTTTTCTGAGACAGTAGTTGCCCCACGAATTGCTTGAACTCGCCACACCACGCCAAAATCCTCCCAATCAACAACTTTTTATTTTAACTTAAGGTCGATACAGCCACAAAGGTAAGCCATTAGTAGAAACTTCAAATTCTACCCAGCTTTGAGCTGTCGATAATTTTGATGATACCTGATTATTACCCAAAACTCGACTTACTAAAGATTTTGGTTTTTCCAGGGTACAACTCTCAGTCTTCTCTGGGTCTAATTTTATCAGTTCACAAAGCCATTTACGGGCATCTTCTTCAGTACCTAAACGGTCAACCACACCTAATTCTAATGCTTGTTCTCCTGTAAATATTCGTCCATCTGCAAAACTTCTGACAGTTTCTACAGCTAAATTTCGCGCCTCAGCCACTATTTTGACAAACTGCTGATAACTATTATCAATCAAGTCTTGGAGAATTTGCTTCTCTGGATCTGTCATTTCTCGGTCGAAGGCTAATATATCTTTGTATGGGCCAGACTTTACTACTTTAAAAGAAACCCCTACCCTCTCCAAAAGACGTTCTATATTATTCCCTCGCAAAATCACCCCAATACTACCTGTAATTGTCCCAGGATTAGACACAATATGTTGAGAACCCATGCCAATATACACGCCCCCAGAGGCTGAAATATTGCCGAAACTAGACACAATTTTGACTTTATCTTGCAAATTTTTCAGGGCATTGTAGATTTCGTGAGAGTCAGCAACAGTACCTCCGGGACTATCAATTCTCAGTAATAGACCAGGAAATTTTCTTTCTTCTACCGTTTTCAGTGCTTCTAAAACTCTTTTTCTGGTGTCGCTCGCGATAACACCACTAATTTCAATTCGGGCAATTTGTTTACGATACCGAGGCTTAAATGGCCAAATCATACTTTTATTCAGTCAAAAGTCAAATTTAATCATAGCACAAATTATATGAATTAAATTATTAACATATTTAACTTAAATTGTCAATTAAGATAATATTTAATGAATATTTTGCAATTTTGCCTTATTATTAATTCATTAAATTTAATGATACATTTTTTGATGAAAAAATGTTACAATTTGTAAATAAAGTTTTAATATTAACTAGCTATTAGCTTTTCGGTCCGGAATGCTGGCAAGCGCAGCATTTAGCTAGCCTCTTACAGAGGAACTGCGGACTTCAGCTAAAAATCCGAGGGTTTAAGTCCCCCACAAGAGTTTGAAAAAATTAGTGGTGCACCTTTTATGGTGGATTAAAACCCCCATTATACACGCCAGATAAGCTGATTGCTGACTGCTGACTGCTGACTGCTGCTTCAATAAAATAATGACCGAAAAATAGGGTCAATACCCTTCCCTTGGCTGCGTCACGAGCTGTCGCTCTACAAGGGGATGGAAAAAGTAAACTTCAGTATTTCGTCAGCAAGAGGTACTGATAACTGATAACTGAAATAACTATGCAACTAAAACTGACTAACTCAAAACTCCCCTTTGCGCCACTGTTACTAATTGCTCCCTTTTTCTTCTGGGGAACTGCAATGGTAGCGATGAAAGGTGTTATTCCTCAGACAACACCATTTTTTATGGCAGCAATGCGTATATTGCCAGCAGGTATATTATTGTTACTGGTAGGAATGATTCAGGGAAGACCTCAACCACAAAGAAAAATAGCTTGGTTGTGGATTTTATTATTTGCCTTAGTGGATGGTGCTTTGTTTCAGGGATTTTTGGCTCAAGGGTTAGTCAGAACAGGTGCAGGTTTGGGTTCGGTGATGATTGACTCTCAACCTTTGGCAGTAGCTATTTTATCATTGTGGTTATTTCAAGAGAGAATTAGATTTTGGGGTTGGTTAGGGTTAGGTATTGGTGTTTTTGGTATTAGTTTAATTGGTTTGCCTGATGAATGGATCGGAAGTTTGCTGCATCCAGAAACAATAGAAGCATCTCTAGGAATAGGTGCACTGTTTCAAAGTGGAGAATGGTTGATGTTATTAGCATCTCTATCTATGGCAGTAGGAACAGTATTAGTGCGTTGGGTTTGTAAATATAATGACCCAATTATGGCAACTGGTTGGCATTTGATTTTAGGTGGTGTTCCATTACTTGCTATTTCCGCAGGGTGTGAGTCTGGACAGTGGGTAAATATTGATGGGTATGGTTGGATAGCTATGGGTTATGCTGCAATATTCGGCAGCGCGATCGCCTATGGTTTGTTCTTTTATTTTGCCTCTTCTGGAAATCTTACCAGTTTAAGTGCTTTAACTTTTCTAACTCCAATTTTTGCTTTGTTGTTTGGCAATTTCTTTTTAGGAGAAGTTTTAAGTCCGCTACAGTCAGTAGGAGTAGGTTTAACTTTAGTTAGTATTTATCTGATTAATCAACGAGATGTATTAGCCGAGAAGTTAAATTTTAGTAGTTCAAAGAAAGAAGGTTTTTCTAATACTAATTCAGGCAAAATATTGATACAATCTCAACAGGAACCAACAGAAGTTTAAGTGCAAATTGAAGTTGAAATATCGGATAAAATTTAACTAAACGATCGGGCATTATTAAATATCACTATGTCATTGCAACTGGAACGGAGTGGAAGAAAGCACTATAAGGATTTAACTACATCAACATTTTGTTAGATAGTTATTTTTATCAAAATAACATGGGTCGCGCAACCCCTCCTTTTAAGGCGAAATATTTTTGGAGCGAAGCTCAAATCCCCTAGTTCCCCTCCTGGGAGGGGTTAGGGGTGGGTTGACTTGCAGACTTGCAGACTTGCAGACTTGCAGACTTCGTTAATAGCGCCTACCTACCTATATATATATAAATATAATATCATCTCCGTTGGGGCGCGTTTGTGTAAACTCAAGCGTAAATATCTACAGGAAATTTAAGCTTTTTTCTTGCTCTTCAGCCTTCCTCCCTGTTCCCTGTTCCCTGTTCCCTACCTTTGCTACGCAATACCGATGCTACCGGACATTATATAATTTATAGATTTTAAGGTAATTTCACTTTATGCAAGTAGTAATTTTAGCAGGTGGTCAAGGAACTCGTTTAAGAGAAGAAACAGAATATCGTCCCAAACCATTAATTGAAATAGGAGGAAAACCCATAATCTGGCATATTATGAAGAACTATGCTCATTTTGGTTTTCTGGACTTTATTGTGTGTTTAGGCTATAGGGGTAAGATGCTGAAGGAATATTTCCTTAACTATGAAGCAATGAACAATGACTTCACTATTAAGTTAGGATACCACAATGAAATTACTTACCATAATTTTCACCAAGAGAAAAATTTTCGAGTAACATTGGCTGACACTGGGTTGAACACTATGACTGGGGGACGGGTCAAATTAATAGAAAAGTACATTGATGATGACATCTTTATGGTGACTTATGGAGATGGGTTAGCAGATGTAAATATTGGTGAATTACTTAGTTTCCACAAAGAACACGGGAAGTTAGCAACCGTTACTGCTATTCGCCCCATGTCTAGATATGGAGAACTTGATATTGATGCAGAGGCAAGGGTAAGATTTTTTGGGGAAAAGAAACAAACAGAAACTTGGGCCAGTGCAGGGTTCTTTGTTTTTAACCGAGAGGTATTTAATTATTTGTCCGCCCCAGACTGCGTGCTAGAAAGGGAGCCTCTGGAAAAGTTGGCTTCAGAGGGACAGTTGATGAGTTACCATCACGAAGGATTTTTCCGACCAATGGATACTTATAAGGAGTATTTAGAGTTAAATAAATATTGGAACTTAGGTCAAGCACCTTGGAAGGTATGGTAGTGCAGGATTTTTGGCGCGATCGCTCTGTCTTTATTACTGGTTGTACTGGTTTACTGGGCAGTTGGATGGTGCCTGAGTTGGTCAAACGAGGGGCGAAGGTGACGGGTTTGGTGCGCGACTTGGTGCCGAAGTCTCGGCTTTATACTGACGATTGGGCGGATAAAATTAATATTGTCCGGGGTTGTGTTGAGGATTTGGCCACTCTTGAAAGGGCGATCGCTGAATATGAAGCTGACACAGTTTTTCATCTAGCCGCCCAAACCATCGTAGGAGTGGCTAATAAAAATCCTTTGGGGACATTTGAGGCCAATATTAAAGGAACTTGGAATTTATTGGAAGCTTGTCGTCGGGTGGGGGGTGTGAGTCGCATTGTTGTAGCTTCCAGCGACAAAGCTTATGGAGACCAAGAGGTTTTGCCCTACAATGAAACTACCCCGTTACAAGGAGAACATCCTTATGATGTGTCTAAAAGTTGTGCGGATTTAATTAGTCGTACTTATTATGTTTCTTATGGGTTGCCCGTTTGTGTTACCCGATGTGGTAATTTTTACGGTGGGGGGGATTTAAACTTTAATCGCATTGTACCGGATACTATTAGGTCTGCTTTGCGGGATAAACCAGTTACTATTCGCAGCGATGGCAGTTATATCCGGGATTATTTTTATGTTAAAGACGGCGTTTTGGCTTATTTGCATTTGGCAGAACAAATGGAGAGAAAAGAGGTTTTAGGGGAGGCTTTTAATTTTAGTAACGAGTTACAAATTACGGTGTTAGAATTGGTGCGTAAAATTTTGGTGTTGATGGATAAAACGGATTTAGAACCAGTTATTTTGAATGGGGCTACTAATGAGATTAAGCATCAATATTTATCCGCAGAAAAGGCTCGAAAATTGCTAAATTGGCATCCAGAATATACTCTGGAAAGAGGTTTAGAAGATACGATTAAATGGTATGAAGGTTTTCTGAATTTAACCGATCTAGACAGGGATAAAAAAGATGAAATTAATTGAAACTAAGCTTCCTGGATGCTATATTATTCAGCCTAAAGTATTTAAAGATGAAAGAGGCAGTTTTGTCAAAACTTTTCATCAGGAAATATTTGAAAAATACAAATTAGAAACAAAATATGTTGAGGAAATCTATTCTATTTCTCATCAAAATGTTTTAAGAGGTTTGCATTTTCAAGTACCGCCCCACGAGCATACTAAGCTGGTTTATTGTCTTTTTGGTCGAGTCATTGATGCTGTGGTAGATTTGAGGGTAGGTTCGCCTACTTACGGACAATACGAAACCTTCGAGTTAAGCCAGGAAAACGCCGATCTGCTTTATATCCCATCAGGTTTCGCTCATGGCTTTTATGCGACCAGCGAGAAGGCCATTATGGTATATAATCTTTCCAGGGTTTATGCTCCCGACCACGATATGGGGGTACGCTGGGATTCGGTAGGAATTTCCTGGCCTATTAATGGGGCTAACCCGATTATTTCAGAGCGCGATCGCGCATTTTTGCCTTTTTCTGAGTTTGAAAGTCCTTTTGTTTATGAATAAAAAATTGCCGATCTAGCGTTTCTCTTGCTTACAATTTACATTTGCGATCCCCCTAAATCCCCCTTGTTAACGAAGTCAGAAGTCAGAAGTCAGAAGTCAGAAGTTATTTTTGTAACGGGGATTTGAGCCCCGCTCCAAAAATATTGCGCCTTAAAAGGCGGGGTTGCGCGACCCATATTATTTTTATAAGGGGGACTTTGAATGCTTCTAGCTGCCCCCGTTTAACGCTCATTTTTTCTTCTAGCTCCCCCCTTTTTAAGGGGGGCGGGGGGGGGATCGAATAACTGTACCTCATAGATTTAAGAATTTCTATAACTCGATAAAAAATGAAAAAAACGGTTTTAGTTACGGGTGCAACAGGTTTTATAGGCAGTCAGTTAGTTAAAAAGCTGGTGGAGCGCAATTATCAAGTTATTATTCTCAAGCGTAGTTTTTCTGACACCAGCAGGATTCAAGATTGCCTGTCACAGATAACTGCTTATGACATAGATCGGTGCGAGATAGAAAAACCGTTTCAGGACTTTAGTAAAATTGATGCAATAGTTCACACGGCAACGGCTTCCGGTTACCGTAAAGAAGGCATTATAGAAATATTTGAGGCTAATACCGCATTTCCTTTAAAATTGTTGAAAGCAGCTGAAGATTTCCAGACCAAAACTTTTATAAACACGGATACTTACGTTAATAAAAGCAATATTCCCTACCAAGAATTAGGGAGCTACTCTCTTTCCAAAAAGCATTTCCAGCAGTGGGGAAAACAAATTGCTCTAGCTCATCAGATCGAATTTGTCAATGTTAGATTAGAATACGTTTTCGGTCCAGAAGATTATCGTAACAAACTCATACCGTTAGCGATCGAGCAGTTTTTAAGCAATGCCTCCGAGTTAAAATTAACTTCAGGAGAACAGCAACGAGATTTTATTCATGTTGAGGATGTAGTTTCGGCATATCTTTTGCTGCTAGAAAAAGAATCTGAACCGTCGCAATATTATCAAGAATATGAAGTGGGAACCGGTCGAGCTATTTCTTTGCGACAACTTATAGAAATGCTCAAAGAGCTTACCCAAGTTCAAACAGAATTAAAATTTGGAGCTTTACCTCAACGTCCTGGTGAAATTATGTTTTCTCAGGCTGACACTAAAGCTATTGCAGAAATTGGTTGGTATCCAGCCAAAAGTTTAAAAGAACGTTTGATGCAAACCATTGAAGGTGAAAAAAGCAATCTGTAGCAATCTGTAGGTTGGGTAGAGTGAAACGTTAGCGCCAGCTTATCCGTAGGATAAACCCAACATCGTCAGGAGTTACGCAAAATAACCCATTTCTGTCATTGCATTAGCGTAGCTTTGCGACAGTAAACGACAGCGTTTGCGGAGCATTCCGTTTGCGCAGCATTACGCATTAGAAACGAAAGCAATCTCAAACGTCTAATTTTCGTTTCTAATGCGTAATATCATGTCCGGTTGAATACTTATAAATAAACTATTCAGGAGTCAGAATTTCCTACGGAATGCTCCGCAAACAGAATTCAGGAGAGAAGAAAGAAGAAGAGAAGAAGAAAGTTTTTTTATCACTAATTATCCGGACATGATATAAGTCCCGATCGTTAAAGTTGGGTTCCGTTTCATATCAAATCCGGTTAATTGCACATAGAATCAGGTTATATAATATCTGTTGATAATTTCTTAAATTACTTCAATATTAGACATATCCACCACGCTTATGGAGTAGAGAGTAGGGAACCCACCCCTAACCCCTCCCAGGAGGGGAATAATTGATAAATAAGAGTACGATAATTGATTTGATTTTTTATTATGGGAGATGTCTATTTAATCTCCTCTGCTCCCCCACTCCCCTACTCCCCTACTCTCAACTATATAATAAGTATTCAACCGGATTTGATATCACTCCACCCAACCTACAATTTTATTTAACTATTTCTAACCAAATTGCTTGTAAAATATTGCCATTGTCTGAATTTATCGAAAAAAACAAATGACTCAATCGACTTCTTACTCTAGAGAAATTACCAAATGCCGAGTTTGCGGCAACGAAAAACTAACCCCAGTTTTAAGTTTGGGCAGCCAACCCCTTAGCGGAGTTTTTCCATCCGTTGACTCCTCCGATCCATCGACTTCTCCTTTAGATTTAGTCGTTTGCGATGGGGACGAGTCTGTCTGCCGATCGCTCCAACTAAAACACAGTGCTAATGTATCTGAAATGTACGGCACTACCTACGGTTATCGTTCTGCAACGAGTCGGACGATGCGCGGTCATCTACAAGGCATTGTTACAGAACTATTGGAACTGGTAGAACCCAATCCAGGGGATGTGGTATTAGACATAGGTTGTAACGACGGTACTTTGCTGAACTTTTATCGCGATCGCAACCTAACTCGCATAGGTATGGACCCATCTAGCGAAAAATTTGCAGATAATTTTGATGCAGATGTTCGAGTTATCTATGATTTCTTTTCTGCCGATGGGGTACTGGAAATGGTGGGCGATCGCAAATGTCGCATCGTTACTTCCATTGCCATGTTTTATGACCTGGAAGATCCTATAGACTTCATGAGTCAAATCCATTCTGTTTTAGCTCCAGATGGGGTTTGGGCTTTTGAACTTTCCTATATGCCCCTGATGTTGACCAATCTGACCTACGACCAAATTTGCCACGAACACTTAACTTACCTGGGTTTGCAGCAAATTCAATGGATGGCGGAACGCGCTAACCTCAAAATACTCGATGTCAGCTTGAACTTTGTTAATGGCGGTAGCTTTCGGATTATAGCTGCTCGGAAAGATAATCCAATGAAGCCTAACTATGAGGTTATTAAAAAACTTCTTGATGCTGAAGCTCCTCTCGCAACAATGGCTCCTTTCGAGCGATTCCGCAATCGAATTATTCAACATCGGGATGAGGTACGAGCATTTTTTGATACGATGCGATCGTCTGGTAAAAAAGTCTATGGCTATGGAGCTTCGACTAAGGGGAATATTATTTTGAATTATTGCGGCATTACCCCACAAGATTTAATAGCTATTAGCGACCTGCAACCTCAAAAAGATGGTTTGGTTACGCCAGGAGCTCGCATTCCAATTGTAAGTCACGAAAAGTTACGAGAAGCGCATCCAGATTATGCTCTCGTGTTGATTTGGCATTTGCGTCGGGAAGTTATTGAGGATGAGATTAACTACTTGGAAAAAGGCGGGAAATTAGTTTTCGATTTACCGCGTCCCCATACAGTTAATTTTGAGAACTATCAGCATTACTTGAATGCTTCCTTTGAGGAGATGGCTTTTTCTTTGTAAAACGTAATAAATAATTGCTGGTGTTTTATGTTTGCCCGTAGAACAGACATCTTGTCTGTTCTGTGTAGGTTTTCATTCCCCCTCAAGTATTGCGGTAATTACTCTTTTTAACTTATCTATACTAATTTCAAACCCATCAATCGTTTTGTCGCAATATAGTGGGTAAAAATTATGCTCGCCTAATACGGACACAGGATAAAAATATCGATCGAGTATGTAAAGCTCTGGAAATATCTCGACAATAGTTGTGTTTGGATGACACATAAGAATGCTGCTCAACCCTGCGCCAATGGTCCCAACTAAAACAGAAGTGTGGTGCATCAACATCGCTTTCTCCTCAAAACTCAACCTTTCGGCATAAACAATCGAAAATCCAAAACTCGCCATCAACTCCTCTACTTCTACTTCGTTGACCATCGGCCTGCGATGAGAATACCTTCTGGAAATATACACATAACGAGCGCGATATTCTGAGGGTATATCCGAACGCTTTGCCACAATTGATTCTCTCAATTTTCTGTAAAAATCGATTCTATCTTCGTCGTATTGATAGTGACTAAGTATGAAGTATTTAAACTTCTGCTCTTGCTTCACTAAAATTTTCTCTTTTGGTACGTTCATAAGACTAAAGATTTCCCAGTGGCTATCCGTAATGTGGGGAACAAATATTGGGCAGGATAAATTCAGCTTTTGATAGAGAATTAAGCTAGGAATTTGGTCTAGCAGTAAATGGGCGTAGTTCTGATATGCACCCCAAATATGACTGACAACAGGCAAACCGAAAACTACATCATCTTCGTAATAATTATCCAGTGCTGTTTTCTTAATAGCAATCTCCTCTAAAGTTGCTCTAGTATTTGCCATCTGGCTATAATTATCAGCTGACGCAACCTCTTCCCTCGAACTGGTAGTCTTTTCACCAATAAATTCCTTAACAAATTGCTCGGATATTCTCCGGTCGTAACGATTAAAAATATATCCCTCAGCAACACCAAATGGAGGATCGCAAATAAAATCCTTAAATATCTCTATAGTTTGCCTGCTCTTGAACTTAAACGAACCTGACAATTTCCGCACGCTAGCTTCAAAATATTCCTTATCTCGATCCATTAACTCGGGTAAATATTTTACCGTAGCTTGTACCTGAGATTTTGTAACTCGTTCGTCCGTGCCCATTACATAGCGTGCCGACGATGACAAACCCTCAAAACACAACTTATCCGTCAATGGCAGTGGCATTTCCGAGCGAATCAGCTTAACCCTTCTCCAGTCGCTACTATTTAATCTCTGGGATTCTTCTTCCAAGAGTTGAATAGCCATGTTGAAGTGTTTTAATACTAACAAAAACGACTCTTGACAACCCTCTTGAGTAGCAATTACTTGCGAAAACAATTCTTTTAATATCTTTAATTTTGGCAGCAACGAAGGAGCGTCCTTAGCTACTGGGGCAGGATAATTACTTCTCCAAAAAAATAGTATTCGATCTGTTAACTTAGCTAAAGAAACAATATCCTCAACACTATCCGGTTGTTTTATAACCAGTCGGTCGAGCAACAAACCTAATTCCTGAATGGAAGTTAAACCCGTACCCAATAGTTTAACCTCTGGATATAAACCACGCTGCTGATGGAAACTTAAAATCTGCTCGTACTTCGCGATCGCCTCCAAATCGCGACCCAAATACTTTAACTCCGTTGCCGCCAGTATATAGGCATCAATAGCTTTTTGAGGATGATAAAACTCAATGGCCCGTTCAAATCTCTCCAGAGCTAACTCTCTAGAACCCTGTTGGCTGGCTAAAATTCCGCCCTGGAGCAAAAGCGTTAGATCGTTGGGATTCCTCTGCAAAGCCTGTAGGAATGTTTCCTCAGCCTCTGCAAAACGCCCCATAGCGATCGATTCCTTGGCAGCCTCACAGTAGGCCGGAATATGCCCAGGGAACTTTTCGATCGTTTGTTCAAACCTTTGCAAAGCAAATTCCCGATTTCCCAACAGTCTTGCCAAAGCAGCACTTTTGGATAATCCTTCATGGCGATCGGGGTATAATGCAATAACTTTTTCCCACCAAGTTTCTGCCTCTTCATACCTAAACAGATTAGCCAGTACATCCCCTTTCTGTAAATAAAAATTAAAATGCTGGGGCAACTTAGCAATAGCATTTTCCCAACGCTCCAAAGCCAACTCCCAATCTGCCAAGCTATCAGCCACTCTCCCATAACCATCGTAACCACAATAGTGCTGGGGATATTGCTCGATAATTTCTTGGAAAACCGTCTCTGCCTCATCAAACCGAGATAATTTTATCAATACATTGCCTTTTTGGAAACGGAAATTGATATCGTCAGGTAAGTGACTAATAGCATTTTCCCAACGTTCCCGAGCCAATTCCCAATCGGCGAAGCTCTGAGCTACCCTAGCATAACCCTCATAACCACGAGGCTGATTTGGATACTCTTCTATTAACTGTTGAAAAACTGCCTCTGCCTCATTAAATCGAGATAAGTTGATTAAAGCATTGCCTTTGTGAACTTGAAAACCCATATTGTCGGGAAACTTCAAAATCGCCTCTGACCACCGTTTTAATGCCAATTCCCAATCCCCTAAACTATGAGTTAAAGCTGCATAGCGTTCGTAACCATGAGGCATATCTGGATACTTTTCTATTAACTGTTGAAAAACTGCTTCTGCTTCATTAAATCGAGATAAGTTGATTAAAATATTGCCTTTTTGAACTTGAAAGCCGATATTTTTAGGAAACTTCACAACCGCCTCTGACCACCGTTTTAATGCCAACTCCCAATCCCCTAAACTATGAGTTAAAGCTGCATAGCGTTCGTAACCATGAGGTCTATCTGGATACTTTTCTATTAATTGTTGAAAAACTGCTTCTGCTTCATCAAATCGAGATAAATTGATTAAAATATTGCCTTTTTGAACTTGAAAATCGATATTGTCGGGAAACTTAGCGATCGCCTCTGACCACCGTTTTAATGCCAACTCCCAATCCCCTAAACTATGAGTTAACGCCGCACAACGTTCGTAACCATGAGGTCTATCTGGATACTTTTCTATTAATTGTTGAAATACCCCTTCTGCTTCATCAAATCGAGATAAATTGATTAAAGCATTGCCTTTTTGAACTTGAAACCCAATAGGTTTTGGAAACTTCATAACTGCTTCTGACCACAGTTTTAGTGCCAACTCTCCATCGCCTAACCTATGAATTAATCTCGCATAAGCCTCATAACCATGAGGTCTATCTGGATACTTTTCTTTTAACTGTTTAAATACGGTTTTTGCTTCATCAAATCGAGATAAATTGACTAAAGTATTGCCTTTTTTAAGTTTAAAATCTATATTGTCGGGAAACTTAAAAATTGCCTCTGACCAACGTTTTAATGCCAACTCCCAATGGCCCAAACTATTAGCGATCGCGGCATAACCATCATAACCATCTGGTAGTTCTGGATAAACTTTTATTAATTGTTTAAAAATTTTTTCTGCTTCCTCAAACCTGCCTAAAGTAATTAAATTATTACCACAAGTACGATAAATAGGCATCGGTTGTTGAGGGTTCAGAATTAATGCTTGTCGATAAAATTCAACAGCCTCCTTTATCTTCCCTTCCCGATCTAATTTATTCCCACTCTCGACACAATCTCTGGCAACATCTGTTTCCAACCAAGAGATTTTTTGAATTGCCTTCAAGCGATCGGGATTAAGAGAAAGGATTTTTTTCCAAGTCTTGAAAGCCAGTTCAAAATCTAATTTAGCTTCATAAGCTAAGGCTAAATTTTGATGATAAATAGCTAAATCTGGCTCTAGAAATACAGCTTTTTGCGAGTAGTTAATAGCCTCATCTAATTCTCCTTGCTGTATTAAAGCCTCCGCTAAACTATTGTGCAAGCTAGCAGAATTAGGATTTAGTTTAATGGCCTGTCGATATTGGGTAACTGCATCCTGCCATTTCCCTTGTTTGAAAAACAACTGCCCCAAGTAGTAGTAATTCCAAGCAAAATAGGGCTTTAATTCGATGAGTCTTTGATACTCTTTCTGGGCATCGTCTAATTTACCCGCCTGCAATAATTCGTTAGCGATTTTGATAGAATTAGTTCTGGCCATAACTTTTGGGGAACTTTGGGTCTTAGGATTTAGATTGTACAACATTTTGAGTTATGGGTAAGTTAAACTATTTAATTTAGGTTGTGCTACAATCTCTAAAGCGTTGCATCCGCTGAAGGCAGAAAGGACTTTACGTCAAAAATAACTTGCCTGTCGTTCTTAGCTAAAGGAAGCTTCTTAAATTCATTGTGGGCAACAGCCAGTACAATTGCCTGATAGCTAGCAAGTTTTGGTAAATCGCCTAAAAGCTCAATGTCATACTCATGCTTAACCTCTTCTGGCAATGCCCAAGGGTCATAAACATCTATAACACAACCAAAATCTTCTAATTCACGAATTAAATCTATTACTTTAGAATTACGAATATCCGAACAATTTTCCTTAAAAGTAATACCCAGAATTAGAACAGCAGCACCCTCAATCTTTTGCCCCTTTTTAATCGTGAGCTTAATAACCTGGTTAGCAACATAAATTCCCATATTATCGTTGAGGCGTCGTCCTGCAAGAATAATTTCTGGGTGATAGCCAAGTTCCTGCGCCTTGTATGTTAAATAGTATGGATCTACTCCAATACAGTGTCCCCCCACTAGCCCTGGTTTAAAAGGCAAGAAATTCCATTTAGTAGCGGCTGCTTCTAACACATCGCTAGTTTTAATCCCCATTTTATTAAAAATAATTGCCAACTCATTGACAAAAGCAATGTTAATATCTCGTTGAGAGTTTTCGATCGCTTTAGCAGCTTCAGCAACTCTTATAGAAGATACTAAATGGGTTCCAGCTATGACGATCGTATTGTAGAGTGCATCTATTTTTTTGGCTATTTCCGGTGTCGAACCTGAAGTTATTTTTTTCACTTTGGTAACTGTGTGTATCTTGTCACCAGGGTTAATGCGCTCGGGGGAGTAGCCACAGAAAAAGTCTTGGTTAAATTTCAAGCCTGAAATCTTTTCTAACACGGGAACGCACTCTTCCTCTGTTGCGCCAGGATAAACAGTAGATTCATAAATGACTATATCATCTTTTTTAAGAATTCTACCAACCGTTTCGCTGGCTTGAATTAAAGGAACTAAATTTGGTTGTTTGTGTCGGTCAATGGGAGTTGGTACGGTTACAATATAAATATTGCAACTAGCAATCTCCTCAATAGAGGTGGTGACACGGAATCCTGTTTTAGATATAACTTTAGCTAAATAATCGTTGTCAACTTCAAAGGTGCGATCGAATCCTTGATTCAGTTCATTAACTCGCTTCCGTGAAATGTCAAAACCAACCGTGGGAAACTTTTGAGCAAATTCAACAGCAAGGGGTAAACCAACGTATCCCAAACCAATAACAGCTATTTTAATGTTCTGCATTTTTTTATTTGATGAAAACTATGCTTTGTTTTTCTACACAAAAATTAATCTACAGACCAGCTTTCAAAAAAGGTTGCATCTGTGGGAAATTTTTTAAAGTGTTGATAATGGCTAACATCTGACATCGAAATCATCACAACCGTTTCATAAAAAACAGGAAACTCAAATTTAAGTCCCTGAATCTTAGGAGGATGTTTTGATGGATCGAAGTGATGCTGGTTTATGGGTGTATTAATTGACTGTATGTGGTTGTCATCAGACGACAAAATTGGGTTTTTCCCATGAATTGAAAACATAAGCAAAAGTCCTTCATCTTTTAGCTCCTTCATTAACTTAAATAAAGACAGAGTACTCATTTGATTGGGATGTCCAGTCCAGTCAGAGAAAAATAATTTGAGTCCGTTTTGGAATAAATAGCCATCTGCATCAAAATAGGGTTGCTTAATAAAAACAAAATCAGTAGATGCTTGGCAAGCTTTTCGTACAAAGGCTTTAACATCGTTTTCGCTTGGCACATGGGGAAGGAAGTGAGAGAGAACTGTAAATCTTACCAGTTTTTTGTCAGGAATATTGTTAATATCAAATACCAGGGCATTATGGCCAGCAGCTTTTGCTTGAGCTACCTTTCTTGGATCGATATCAATTCCCAAACCCTGCTTACCACCAAAAATGCGTTTGCTCCAGTTTAGAGAATTTCCTTTTGAACAACCAAAGTCAAGATAGTCAAAATTTCCTTCGCGCAATATTTTTATGAATTCATCGCTTGGGTTAATAGATATTTTTTTCGCATTTATTAGTCTTCCATAGTTTTTTGTATCTTTAGGATCGGGGTCGATCGCAAATTCTTTAATTCGGTCAAATGCAAGTTTCCAGTCCATTTTTTTTGTTGTTTCTAGCCCTCCTTTGATAATTTGCTCCCTTAAGCGATCGTTTTCTAATAAGCGAATAATGTTAGCAGCAACATCATCAGGTAAGATAGATGATAGCAGTGAGTTCTGTTCGTGCTTAAAAAGCCAGGAAGTTCCTAAATTAGCATTACTAACTGTAGCACATCCTGAAGCCATGTATTCAAGTGGTTGGTAAGAGGGATGTGGTGTCAGCATGAAGACTAAGCCCACATGACTATTTCGATAAAGCTCTGCTACTTTTTCCAAGCTGTCAAGCACGCCTAAGTTTTCAAGAATACTTTCGAGACCATAATCCTTGGGTTTCCAATCGCTACCGACCGAGACGATTCTTACATTGTCCTGGAAATGTAACTTGACAAGCTTTAAAGCCTCAATTCCAAGAGCAAAAGCATTTCTTTTATTTGTCGGTCTGCCATAAAATACAACTTGCCACGGTGGCTTGTTGTTACTAGAAGGTTTTGGATAATAAATGCTCCGGTCTATTCCCGGATTGAAGTATGTTACATTATCTCCATATTGCTTGTACTTTTCCGCTATTCCTAAAGAGTTCGCAATGCAGTGAAAGCCAAAGCGGTAAGTCATATCGATCGCCCCACTCACGCTGCCTGCAGGATAGAATAAAGACTCGTAATCTTGCATAAAGTAAAACTTTGCTTTGCAGTCATTGTAGCGAGCAAGTAGATAAGCTGTATGCCAAGCCGTGCAAAAGGCTATATCTGTTCTGGGGATTTCTTTTGGGTTGCCATCAATATCAAAAACAATTAATTCAAAATTTAGGTCGGGGAAGAAATTTTTTATTGTAGATTTGTCAAAAAATACCTCTGTCGCCGAAGTCATTTGAATCAAAAAAACGTTTCTAGTATTCCAGCAGCGTGAAAATTCCTCCGCTACCATGAATATAGTTCTAATTCCTCCTGCTAATATATTTCGACAGTTGGGAACAATCCACAATACCTTTCCCGGAGGCTTATTTAAGCGTTTACCTCTCATTTTTTCAGTAAAAACGCTGTTCTCCTGTAGCTCCTGTAGTGAAATTTTTGCTAGCAATAGCTCTTTAGGAAAAATTACCGAATTTATTTCCGTTAGCTGACTTAAATTGTACTTTGCTAATTTTTTAGGAGAATGTGAAGGTGCGGAGCTTTCTGGCAAATTTGTGTTTTTCGGCACAGATGAAAGTTTAGCATCTGCCGTTTCTGGAACTTCAACGCCATACAACTCTCCGGCATAAGCGCGTAAAAGCTTAAGAAAGGGATGAAAATGTAGAGAATGCACGGCTCTTTTTATTCGCTTCTCCCCATGTCTGGCTCTAAGTGCATTCCCACCTGCTTTGGCAAGAACACTTCGAGTTTGCTGACCAAAACTCCTTGACTTTGCATGAAAAACGTAGCAATGGGTTGCGATCGCGTGGGTAAAACCTGCATTCAAGGCACGCATAGAGTAATCATCTTCCTCGCCATATCCCCTGGGAAAAGCTTCCTCATCAAAATAGCCAATGGCATCAATAACTTCGCGTCTTATGCCGTAGCAAAAACCATTAATCAAAGGAACCCGGGGGAAATGTTCAAACCAGCCGTGTTGTTCGCAGAACTTGTCCATGTCCGCTACCGTCTTGCCCTCTGGAAGTTCATTGATGATCATTCCACCGTTCTTTGGGTCTTTTACAAAAGGTAATGATTGCCATGATGCTGCATTACTCATGGGACCCACTACACCGATCGAATTACTACTCATTGCAGTTTGCAAAAGTTTCAAAGCCCAGTTTTTGCTGACTATAGTATCACTATTTAAGAGGATAACAAACCCCGCATCAGCAACCTTCATTCCTACATTGGCAGACTTTGTGTAACCCTTAGCTTTCTCATGTCGAACTAAAGTAACGCTATGGTTTTGTGCAGCAATCTGTTTTAGGTAGTCCCGCGTGTCACGACCGGAACCGTCATCCACAATAATAATCTTATGGCTTGGTAAAAGACTGACAAGCACAGAATTAACACAATTTTTAACATCCTCAAAGGCATTGTGTACGCAAATGACAATATCGATCCGAAAAGCACTTATGCTTTTTAACGAATTTCGATCGTCAGGCTTGGTTTTTTCTAGCCAAAACGGAGTTTGTTCAAAGGCAAATTCTCTAGGTAGGAAAGAGGGTATCTGATAGGCGGCATCTCTTGTGGTAGATTTTAAGCCATGCTGAAAGAAGCGAAATCCTGGGTGATTTCTTGTCGATCGCCCTTGCTTCATCAACGGAATCCAATTTAAGCTAGTTTTCCATAAAGCAAACATTATCGAAAGCTGGTCTCTTTTGCTATACTTTTCTATTTCTTGCCACCATAAATCGTGTAACTTCCTAATACGACTGTCATTATGTTTGCGAATCAAAACGCCAGTCTCAATTAATCCTAACTCATGGGGAAGACCTTCCTGACGATAGCAAGTAACTTGCTCCTCAATTGTATCTTTGTCGTCTTTCTCTTGCTGGCTGCATATACTAGCTTCCTGGTAAGTACAATTCCTAAATGGATGAGGGATAGCTGCAAACAATTGCTGATTCCTGATAAAACTATTCAGAAACTCCTCAATAAAATTGGATTTAACAAGAATGTGCGCATCTATCCAAATACTATACTCATAGTTATTGAAATAAATATGGGGGTGTGTCTTTACATATCTGGCAGTACGAGTGTGGTCTTGATTTATGTAGTCGAAATGACGAATTTGCCAAGGATGCTCGCCTGGGTAATGCGCTCTGTCCGTAAAGCAAACATAATCCCAGTCAGGGCACAAAAACTCTGGTATTTTTAATACATCATAGTTATTGCAGATGGCTGTATAAACAACCACATTCTTTTTTTGGGACTTTGACGCTCTTGAGTATTCCCGCACCCTTTCTAGCAACTGCTTATCTGCAATCTGTTCTTTCCTCACAAACTTGCTATCGATCTTCTGCACCCGCCGATCGATCTCCTCCGCTTCACCTCTCTCTCCCAACTCCCTTAAAACATCCCCCAACTGCTGCCAAACCACAGCTGACCCTGGATGCAACTCCGTCGCTTTCCGTAACTCAATCTCTGCCTCCCCCCAATGCTCCAACTGCATCAAAGCATACCCCAACTGATGCCGAACCACAGCCGACTTCGGATTAATCTCCAACACCTGCCGATACTCAATAACAGCCTCATTCCACTGCTGCAACTGCCCTAAAGCATACCCCAAATGATGTCTTACCTCCGCCCCACCAAAACCAGAATTAATCGCCCGCCGATACTCAACAATAGCCTCATCCCACCGTTGCAACTGCCCCAAAGCCTGACCAAACTTAAACAGAAACTCCCCAGATTCATCAAACAGAAATGAATTCTGACGATAACACTCTACAGCTTCGGACCATCGTCCCAACTTACCCAAACTTGCTGCCCAACCCATACAGCATTCTAATTTACCAGGATTAGTTTCCCAACTCTGACGATAAAACTTCACAGCTTCGGACCATTGCTGTTGCCCAGACTTAATCTCTCCCAAATAAAAATAAGCTTCCGATGCATAGAATGTCATTACCGAAGCTCCATGTACTTTTTTTGCCTCCTGATTCAGAGGGAGAAAGTCAACAGAGAAGTGAAGCACTTTAGAGAGATATTCTTCCGCCTCCAACCATTCCCCCAACTTCACCAAGCAATTCCCCAAAGTTAAATAAAACTCCGGCACATTTGCGATCTGTTCCAGTGCTTGGCGCAAATAACCCACTGCTTCTTGATGCTGGCCTAAATTATTTAAGATTGTCCCTAACTTGTAGAGAGACCAAGTAGAATTAGGGTTTATGGCCAAAGCTTGACGAAAAGCATCAGCAGCTTCCTCGGTGCGTCCTGCTTTTATCAATGCCTCCCCTAAATTGTGGTAAGAACAATAGAATCGGTTATTTTCAGTAGTGGCCTTTTTGTAGAGAGCGATCGCTTCTTCTACTTTTCCTTTCCGAAACAGTTTATTTGCTTTAGCGAAAGAAGTACCTGTCATATTATTTTTTGGTAGTACTCAATATGTAATGATAGAGCTTACATGGCCACAAGTTCCTCAAAAGCATTGTTAAATAAGGGTTGAGACTAAAATAAGCGTGTTGAAAATGAAGTTTTTTTGATCGAGTTATACCAAATTGATAAATGTTTGCTACAAATAGCTAGGGTATTTCGTAAGAATTCTGAATTCTGAAGTCTGAAGTCTGAAGTCTGAATGAATAGATTTAATACCATTTTTGATGTTGTAAATTATCTTTTTCATCCAATAGACTTTCAAATAAAGTATGCGCCTGGGGTGCTTATTATTCAAACACATTCTTTATTTCAAAATGGTATTAAACACAGACATAAGGAAAAGTCGAGTAGAGACCCCAGAAGCTAGTGTTTACAGTTTTCACCAGAATAACTAATATTTTTTTTCTCGTCCATTCTCAAATTATGGCTTTTTGCAACATAATATCCCCTACCCTAAGAGCATTAGCCGCAATAGTCAGAGCTGGACTAACACCCAAAGCATTCGGCATAAAACCACCATCTACAACAAAGACATTTTCATGGTCATGTAAACGACAGTCTTGGTCAAGTACAGATGTATTAGGATCTTTACCAAAGCGAGTTGTACCCACTTGGTGGGATGTATGAATATCATCTTTATGACCCATTGCCCCAAAACATAATACCGCTCCTGCCGACCGAAATACCTGTTTTAACTTAGTCATGTAATACCGAGAACGAAAAACATCATAAGAATGAAATTTGTGGAACAGACGAATTTTCCCATCCTGACCAAGTTCTATCCGATTTTCCTGTTGGGGTAAATCTTCCACAATACCAGTTATTGCCAACATCCGCTTCAACAGAAATTCGGCCACGGGTTGAGGTATTGGCACAGGAAAATTTTCTTGTAGAGAAAGAAGTCCGGGAATAGGTACAGTTTGAGCTAACCCTAATTTATGTGGAAATTCTTTGGAACCAAGATAGAGGTCTGTAAACCCTAATTGTTTAATAAATTTATCCGCCCCACCAGTAGATTGTTTGAATAATCCCGCCGCTAAAGCACCACAATGATACATATAATTTCGCCCTACTTGTCCGCTACGTCCTGTTAAGCCAGATTTCATCAGAATAACTGGACTACCCAATGCTCCAGCAGACAGAATATAAGTTTTAGCTGTGAGTTCCTCAAATTTGCCAGTTTTGCGACAACGAAGGCGAATAGCAGTAACTTTTTGACTGGTATTAGTAACTAAATATTCTGCCTCTGTCAGAGTTTGAACTTTGAGGTTATAATTAAGGGTTGCCTTATCAATAGTACGCATCACTGTCGAAGCACGAGATTCATTGGGACAGTAGAAACCAGGACATTTAGAACAACGTAGACAAGTATCGAAGTTTATACCGAAGGCAAGATGAAATGGAGTTAGTCCCGCAGCTTTGATACCTTTTTCTAATTGTTGGTTAATTGGTTCGAGTGGTGGAACTGTGGCCGGATAACCATTACTTGGCGTACCAATATTCAGCATTTTGTGTGGTTTATCCCCAGCGACACCGAATAAAACTTCTGCCCGATCGAAGTAAGGAGCCATATCATCATAGGCGATTGGCCAATCCCATAAATGACGGGGTAGCCATTGGTCATAAAACTTACCTGGATGGAAATCGTAGGGACTTGGCCGCATGAGTACCCCTCCATATAGGGATGTACCACCACCTAATATTCCTGCGATGTGAAGTTGGGTGCTACGTCCATTGACTTGAATTTGGCGATCGTCAAAAGCTTCTTTGTTAATCAGCATTCGTTGCTCATCTTGAAAGGCTTCAACATCACTGAATCTTGGGCCACGTTCTACTAGGAGAACTCGTTTACCAGCTTTTGCTAGAGTATGGGCAATTGTTCCCCCCCCTGCGCCACTGCCAATAATTATTGCGTCAAAATCGTAACCCACTACTGCTCCAAATATATTTTTTTAGTTTTGTTTTTGATTAAATAAACTTAAATATAAGTCACCTAAAATATATGAATAATTTCTAAGAGATTGTTTGTTATTTGAGATACAAAGCACTTTATATCTAGAACAAAAAGGGCAGTAAATATTATCAATATAAAAGAGCTGAAAATTTAAAGTTTACCTCTAGCAAAAAAATAGCGATCGCTCTTACCAATGGATAATTGATAATTAATCCCCAAAGGTTTAAAGCTTCTTATGAGCAAGGATAAAAAAGTGCCCAAGAGATTTCCTTATATTCAATTCCGTAACGGTTAAAACCCGAGGGAATTATCCATTATTAATTATCCATTATCAATTAAGGAACTGAATCCTTACGAATTACTGAAAAATAATTTCAATGAATTTATGACTGTTTTATAGTCTAACCAATAAATTTTTACCAAGTAGATATCAAGGATAATTAGCGGTGATTTTTGTCACAATTTTTGCTCGCTGCATTTCTAAACAAAACTCCATAATTATCTTTTCTTTTGCGGGTTTAATACCCCACTATCAAAGCTATGCTTTATAAACATCTTTCTTAACATAAAATTTGACAAAATAGACAAGTTATATGTATATCTTGGAGCGGCTTTTTTAGGAGAAAAGTGTATTTAAAAATACATTTTTTTGAGAACTGTAGACAAGATTTTTGCCCCCCACACTCCCCACACTCCCCACCCTTCCCCCCTCCCAACAAGGTTTTCAGGAGTTCCTTATAAGGGATAGCTATCAAAGGAGGTGCTTAAAATTGTTTGGGGTTTGTAGACAGAGAGTGGCAGTTCTTTGACTATCAATAAGTAATTTTTCCTTCTGCCTTCTGCCTTCTTCAAATTTAAACTTTCTCTTTTTCACGTTCCTGTGCAAACAATTTTTCTAAACGGTCTGCCCAATTTTTCTGATTAATATTGGCATCTTGAATATAAGGAGAAATTGCGATTAACTTCATAAATAATTCATTAAAAAATGACAGTGGAAAACGCATTGGTCTCATTATGTCTAAGAATAAAACTACACGAACACCATCAGTTTCATTCCAAGCTTCATGGGGAAAAGAATCATCAAACATCATGCTTTTTCCTTCTTCCCAATGACGGGTTTCATCACCCACCCGAATGCGACATTTTTCTTTTGGTTCAGGTACTTTTAATGCTAATAAATAACGAACAACTCCTTTGTAGGGACCTCGATGTTCGGGAATATGTTTACCAGGTAATAAAATAGAAAAGAATGCTGTTTTCATCCCCGGAATTTTTTCAATTAAACGAGTTGTTTCTGGGCATCTTTGACAATTTTTTTCTGATTTAATACCATACCCATACATAAAAAATGTTTTCCACAAATCATCTGGGCTAGTATAATCAGCTTGGTCTGGAGAAATGTCTTGGAAATTTGGTAAATCATCTCGGTATTTGAGGAGTTCATCTAATTCTTTCCGAATCAATACCCAATTTGCTTCTACCTCAGTGGTCCAGTCAAATTGTTTAGAGTCAAAAAATGCTGTATCGCCAATCAAGGAATATTTAGGAATTAACTTTTCATAATATCCAAGAAGTTTAACTCCAATACCATATATTAATATTCTCCTAAATTTTGCCCTGATTGTTTCTAAAGAGAATTTAACCATAGATTTTTTCGCTTGAATTTAAGCTGTTTAGATAGTTTTTATGGAACCAGTCCAAGTTAATATAGTACACAAACTAATATTTTGGAAGTCGAGAATAATTAAAACATTTTAAAAAAATTGTAGGTTGGGTTGAGGAACGTTAGCGCCAGCTTATCCGTTAGGATAAACCCAACATCACTATTATCATTGTGTTTTACTTGGTTCTACCCAACAACTCTATTTTTATTGTCTTGGTTTTTGTTGGGTTGCGTTCTCGCTTAACCGAACCTACTCACTTATATTTTACTTGGTTCTACCCAACAACTCTATTTTTATTGTCTTGGTTTTTGTTGGGTTGCGTTCTCGCTTAACCGAACCTACTCACTTGTGTTTTACTTCGTTCTACCCAACCTACTTATTTTTATCAAAATAACATGGGTCTAAAACCCCGCCTTTTAAGGCGCAATATTTTTGGAGCGGGGCTTAAATCCCCTACTTCCCCTCCTGGGAGGGGCTAGGGGTGGGTACACTTGCTGACTTCTGACTTCTGACTTGCAGACTTCGTTAATGTCTTGGTTTTTGTTGGGTTGCGTTCTCGCTTAACCGAACCTACTCACTTGTATTTTACTTGGTTCTACCCAACCTACTTATTTTTATTGTCTTGGTTTTTGTTGGGTTGCGCTCCGACGCTTAACCGAACCTACTCACTTATATTTTACTTGGTTCTACCCAACCTACTTATTTTTATTGTCTTGGTTTTTGTTGGGTTGCGTTCTCGCTTAACCGAACCTACTCACTTGTGTTTTACTTGGTTCTACCCAACCTACTTATTTTTATCAAAATAACATGGGTCTAAAACCCCCGCCTTTTAAGGCGCAATATTTTTGGAGCGGGGCTTAAATCCCCTACTTCCCCTCCTGGGAGGGGCTAGGGGTGGGTACACTTGCTGACTTCTGACTTCGTTAATGTCTTGGTTTTTGTTGGGTTGCGTTCTCGCTTAACCGAACCTACTCACTTGTATTTTACTTGGTTCTACCCAACCTACTTATTTTTATTGTCTTGGTTTTTGTTGGGTTGCGCTCCGACGCTTAACCGAACCTACTCACTTGTATTTTACTTGGTTCTACCCAACCTACTTATTTTTATTGTCTTGGTTTTTGTTGGGTTGCGCTCTCGCTTAACCGAACCTACTCACTTGTATTTTACTTGGTTCTACCCAACCTACTTATTTTTATCAAAATAACATGGGTCTAAAACCCCGCCTTTTAAGGCGCAATATTTTTGGAGCGGGGCTTAAATCCCCTACTTCCCCTCCTGGGAGGGGCTAGGGGTGGGTACACTTGCTGACTTGCAGACTTGCAGACTTGCTGACTTCGTTAATGTCTTGGTTTTTGTTGAGTTGCGCTCCGACGCTTAACCCAACCTACTCACTTATTAATCTCCCCCACTACCTTCCCAAACTATAGCTTTACTCGGTTGAGGATCGGGTAACTTCAAAGAAATTAAAGCTGCTGCTAACACAAACGACATCGATACCCACAAACAACCAACTAAACCAAATATCTGATAAATTAATCCTGATAAAACAGTACCTGCAAGACGACCACCAGAATTAGCCATATAATAGAAGCCAACATTTAAAGCTACTTTCTCATCATCTGTAAATGCCAATACCAGGTAGGAATGAACCGCAGAATTAAAAGCAAACACTACACCAAACAGCATCAGTCCACTAACAATAACCCAATTAGCAGGTAAACCGAATTGTAACGCAATAGCGATCGCGCCGGGAATACCAGTTAATGTAAACGTCCAAAATTGAATAGTTTTTGATTGTGGAGGTTCACCAGAGCCAAACTTCTGTATAAGAGTCGGTGCTAAAGATTGAATAATACCATATCCAATCACCCAACAAGCCATAAATCCGCCAACCTCATAAAACGACCAACCCAAAACACCTTCCAGGAAAACAGGTAATCCCACCACAAACCAGACATCACGGGAACCAAATAAAAAGAAGCGAGCAGCAGAAAGAATATTAATTTCCTCACTTTTAGAAAAAAGCTCCTTAAAATTCACCTTCTGCTTAATTTTCCCCATATCCTCTGGCAGCATTATGCTAGTGAACAAAATTAAAAACAATCCTCCCGCCATTATCCACAGAGTATTGACAAATCCAAATAATGTCAGTAGCGCACTACCTACAAAAAAACCAACTCCTTTGAGAGCATTCTTGGAACCAGTTAACACTGCCACCCACTTAAATAGAGATGATTCAGCATCTTCAGGCACAACTAACTTAATAGCACTTTTAGAACTCATTTTCGTTAAATCTTTAGCAATTCCAGAAAATGCTTGTGCTACCATCACATAAGACACTGCCAACCACTGCGCCCAATTTGGGTTTACCCACGAAAGCATAATTAGGGCGAATACCTGTAATCCAAGACCACTGTAAAGAGTTACTCTTAATCCAAACTGTGAACCGATCCAACCGCCGAAAAAATTAGTAAAGATGCCAAAAACTTCATAAAATAAGAACAAAAAGGCTATTTCTAGGGGAGAATAACCAATTTTGTAGAAGTATAGTAGCACCAACATTCGCAAAGCACCATCAGTGATGGTGAAACCCCAGTAAGCAAGGGTGACTAGGGCATAATTTTTTATACTAGAACTTGTTGTAGTAACCATGATTTTTATTAATTTGAAGTAGCAATCAGCAATCAGCAATCAGCTTCTCAAGGTTTATAATGGGGGTTTGAATCCCCCATAAAAGGTGCACCACGCGCTTTTTCAGATATAGTGGGGGACACCGAACCCTTGAATTTTTAGCCCTCCAGCTAAATGCTGGCAAGGGTCGCATTCCATAACGTCTAAGCTGATAGCTAGTTAAACTATTATAAAGAGAAAACAGGGAATAGGGAATAGGGAACAGGGAACCCACCCGCGGGCCCCGACCGTGGAGGGGAATAATTGATAATTTCTGGATAATAATTGATTTGATTTTTGGAGATATCTATTGCAACCAATAAATATTTCATTACCAAATTTTCCTCATATCTCATATCTCAAATTGCTGCATCAAACTCTTCTATTTATTGAGCTGTAAAATTACCGAACAATTAAGGTTTAAAGCCTCTCCTTTAAAGGAGAAACAAGAAAAAATTTTCATGATTAGTCAATCCTCTCCTTGAAAAGAAGAGGTAATTCGCGCATTCTTGAATTATTAATCCAAACAATACTTGTCCTCCCAATATATAGTAATTTCATTTTAGTTACATAAAAAACATTGTCGCTTTTAGGCAACAGGCAACAGGTAAGAAGGTTTGCCGAACTTTTTACTGTTAGTAAATAACTAACTCTTGTTTGACATCTCATTTAAAAACGCTATAGATATGATTCGATCGCTAAGGTAAGCATTCAGCAGTCAGCATTCAGCAGTCAGCTTTATAGAATTAAAAGTATGGGTAAAAGTCCATCACTTAATCTTAGAGCTGACAACTATTAGCGGTCAGCTTTTCGGTGCGGACTGCTGCGCAAACAGCTCTCATGTGTTTTAATGAATATAGATTTTCAACCCAGTTTTGATAGTCAGATTTAAATCGGACTCAATTAGTAAAGCTTTTATCTAAAACTAAAAGCAATAGCTGATGGCTGATAGTTGACAGCTGTTTGCGCAGCATTCGGACCAAAATGCTTACTCGCTAAGTATTTCCTCAGTCATTTATTGTAATTCTTCTAGAGAACAATTTCTCAGAAAAGTATCGAATATATTGCGTTTCATCTCTTTCTAAATTTTTAAACAAATTATCAGTAGCAAGGAAATTCTCTATAATTGGAATTACTCTCTGCTTAAAAATATCTTTCATCGTAATAGAAACTTCAGCCATATTTTTCTCCTTTTTATTTGATTTATTTTTCCGTTTATAAGCTTGTTCAATAATTGATAATTGATAATGGATAATTGATAATTACCTCTCCCTAAAAACGGATAGGATTGAATAAAAGGAATTTTTTTTCTTGTTTCTCCTTTAAAGGGGAGGGTTTAAAGCTTAATTATTCGGTAAACTTTTTTTCTAGTTATACAATAATCCTAAATAAGTTGTAACATTTGAGCGTAAGGGTTTGGTCTCCAAACCCAATATCTGAACGCTTTAGAAACCAAAAACCTACAAACTCAGAGCAACTTTTCGAGCTAACTCTACCATACGATTAGCATAACCCCATTCATTATCATACCAAGCCAAAATTTTCACTTGAGTTTCATCTACTACCATTGTTGAAAGAGCATCAATAATAGAAGACCGGGGGTCATCTTTATAGTCAATGGAAACTAAAGGACGTTCTTCATAACCCAAAATTCCTTTCAGTGGTTCTTGTTCAGATGCAGTTTTTAGTAAGTTGTTAATTTCTGCCACCGAAGTAGGACGAGTCACTTCAAACACACAGTCTGTCAAAGAAGCATTTAACAAAGGAACCCGCACCGCTAAACCATTCAACTTACCCTTAAGTTCTGGGTAAATTAATGCGATCGCTGTTGCCGAACCAGTTGTAGTCGGAATCAGTGAAAGACTTGTAGCTCTGGCGCGACGCAAATCTTTATGAGGTGCATCAACAATAACTTGAGTATTAGTATTGTCATGGATAGTAGTAATAACTCCATGTTTAATTCCCAATCCTTCGTGAATCACTTTTACCACTGGAGCTAAACAATTAGTGGTACAAGAAGCTGCCGTGAGTAAGTGATGTTTTTCAGGTTCATAGAGATTATCGTTAACACCCATAACTACATTTAAAGCTTCTTCTTTAACTGGTGCTGCCACAATTACCTTTTTGACACCATTCTGAAAGTAAGGTTCGAGAGTGCTTGGAGTCCTAAACTTGCCAGAACATTCCAAGACAAGATCGACACCAAAATTTTTCCAAGGCACTTCACCTGGTTGAGAATATTCACTGAAACTAAGAGGTTTACCATCAATTATGACTTGTTCTCCTGCTGCTTCTACCTCCGGCAACCACCTACCATGTACAGAATCAAACTTGAGTAAATGTGCTGCTGCTGCCGTACCTCCTTTGATTTCATTAATGTGAACGAACTCTAGTTCTGGCCATTCCCAAGCTGCACGCAGTGCCAACCTTCCTATACGACCAAATCCATTTATTCCAATACGCGTTGTCATATTTTTCCTCCTTTTTCTTCCTTAAATTTAACTAGCTATTAGCTTGGACGTTCCGGAATGCGGAGCTAACAGCATTTAGCTATCAGCTAAAAATCCAAGGGTTCGGTGTCCCCCACAAGAGGAGCGAAAAGCGCGTGGTGCGCCTTTTATGGTGGATTAAAACCCCCATTATACACGCAACTAAAAGCTGAGAGCTGACCGCTGAGGTGCTGACTGCTATTTCAACTATAGCAGTGTGTGCTGGCATATTTACACATTATTTTTTGTACACCTTTTCCCTTACTGCACTTTGAGCTAGACATTGTCAGGACTTACGCACCAAGCACCATGTATAGCAAATGGCATTTGCCCTCTGCAGGTAGTGTATTATCTAAGAGTTTCGCAAGTCCTGATTGTAAATACCTGAGCGCTCATTGCTATATTTAAGGCTTGCTGAATAAATCTCAAAAGCTCATCAAGTAAAGATTTTAGCCATTATCTGTGTGAAAAAAATACCAGTTTTTTGCTACTGGTAGCTCATGGATGTAAGGATGAAGAGCAGTTCAACAATTAATAATTAATAATTAATAATTACCTCGAGAGTGAAAACGGATAGGATTGACTCAAAGGAATTTTTTTATTTATTATCCCGGCTTTGTTGCATGAAAGTAGCGTTCTTAACATCCATTCGGCAGTTATATCGCCCAGGGAAGGCAATTATTACTATTGGACAATAGTTATTGCTCTGCTGATTCGCGATCGCCCAGGGAAGGCAATTATTACTATTGGACAATAGTTATTGCTCTGCTGATTCGCGATCGCCCAGGGAAGGCAGTTATTACTATTGGACAATAGTTATTGCTGTGCTGATTCGCGATCGCCCAGGGAAGGCAATGATTACTATTGGACAATAGTTATTGCTGTGCTGATTCGCGATCGCCCAGGGAAGGCAGTTATTACTATTGGACAATAGTTATTGCTCTGC
>JAXHSW010000070.1:0-15801 GCA_034190295.1 Cyanobacteriota bacterium
CCCTACTCCCCCCCTCCCCCACTCCCTGACCTATCCCTGTATCCGTGCCATAATCCCTTACTCCCCTACTCCCCCACTCCCGGTCCTTCCTGACCTATCCGTGTATCCGTGCCATAATCCCTGTGAGCCACTCCCCCACTCCCCCACTCCCTTACCGAAAATTGTGGTTTAAAGCCTCCCCTTTTAAGGGGATAATAAAGAAAAACTTTCCTTTTATTCAATCCTCTTCCTTTTAGGGAGAGGTAATTATCAATTATCAATTATCAATTATCCATTATTGAATCCCCTACTCCCCCCCTCCCCCACTCCCTGAACTATCCGTGTATCCGTGCCATAATCCGTGTGAGCCACTCCCCCACTCCCCACACTAATTCACCAACGCCGAAGTGACAGCCATTTTCTGAGTATGTTCGTGGAGATATTCCAAGAATGCTTGAGCAACTACCGATAACTGTTTGCCAGCTAGATAGGATACATACCACTGCCGCTTAATCGGAAAATTTTGAACATCTAGGGTGGTGAGTTCCCACTCAGCACTTTCGCAGTAGAGAGTATGTTTTGACAAAACGGAAATTCCTAACCCTCCAGCGATCGCTTGTTTAATCGCCTCATTACTACCAAGTTCTAAGCGCACTTTCACAGAAATTTTGTGCTTGGCAAATAGTTTTTGCACTGCCTGGCGAGTACCAGAACCCGATTCTCGCATAATAAAGGCTTCATTATTGAGACGTTTAATCGGAATATTTCTCTGGCCTGCCAAAGGATGATTTTTGTTCGCTACTAATACTAGAGGATTATCCATCAGAGCTTCACTACATAGAGGTATATCTTCAGGAGGTTGACTAGATATATATAGATCGTCTTGGTTTTCCAACATTCGTCTAGTGATGTTTTGGTGGTTTGTCACTTCCAGAGAAATATCTACACCTGGATACTCTTGGCAAAAATAACCCAAGATTCTAGGTACAAAATATTTAGCAGTTGTTACCACTGCCAAACGTAATTGCCCTTGTTTCGTCCCCTTAATGTCAGCCACCGTCATCTCAAAGCGATCGAGCTGTTCAAATACTTCCTGACAAGTGGCTAATAATTCTCTGCCAACATCTGTTAAGTAAAGCTGCTTACCAATTTGCTCAAACAAAGGCATACCTACTGCCTGGCCCAGTTGCTTAACTTGAGCAGAGACAGTGGGTTGAGTAATGAATAACTCTTCAGCAGCTTTGGTAAAACTACCAAGGTGGGCCACTGTCTGAAAGACTCTCAACTGATGTAAGGTTGCCTGAATCAAAGTCTATTCCTCACTAAATATATAAGAAAAATAAAGAAAATCTTAAGACTGCTATAAGCAATTACAAACTATCAAGTATTGCATTCTTAATTGATTTTTATAATAATCTTGACATAGACAATAGTCAATGGTTAATATAGATTCCATTGAGTTAATTAAATAAAAAAAAGAAAAACTTATCAATCTTTATGGCTTTTGCTACACAAGTTTTCAATAAAATAAATTTTAGAAATGTCAAGGGCGATATGTTCGGCGGTTTGACTGCTGCTGTCATCGCCCTCCCTATGGCACTCGCCTTCGGTGTCGCCTCGGGCGCTGGAGCTGCTGCTGGTTTGTATGGCGCTGTATTAGTAGGTTTGTTTGCAGCACTATTTGGTGGTACTCCCACCCTAATTTCTGAGCCTACCGGACCGATGACTGTGGTAGCCACTGCAGTGATTGCTCACTTAACTACCAGCAACCCAGAAAACGGTATGGCAATGGCTTTCACCGTAGTAATGATGGCAGGAGTACTCCAAATTGCTTTTGGTTTATTCCGGTTTGGTAAATACATTACCATGATGCCTTACAACGTGATTTCTGGTTTCATGTCAGGCATTGGTATAATCCTGATTATCCTGCAAATTGGTCCGTTTCTCGGACAAGCTAGCCCCAAAGGTGGTGTAGTTGGAACCCTTCAGAATATACCTAACCTTTTAACAAATATTAATCCTATAGAGACAGGTTTAGCAGCTCTGACAGTAGCTATACTCTTTTTGGTACCAGCTAAGGTCAAGAAATTTGTGCCACCACCATTATTAGCATTGGTAGTAGGAACAGTAGTTTCTATTTTATTTTTCTCAGATGCTGGTATTCGTCGCATTGGTGAAATTCCTACTGGTCTACCTAGCTTACAGTTGCCTTACTTTACTCCAGATCAATTGCAGTTAATGGTAGCTGATGCGGCCGTGTTAGCAATGCTTGGCTGTATTGATGCTTTGTTAACTTCCGTGGTTGCTGACAGTTTGACTCGGACTCAACACAATTCCGACAAAGAATTAATTGGTCAAGGTTTAGGTAACTTAGCTTCAGGATTGTTTGGTGGTCTTCCTGGTGCTGGTGCAACAATGGGTACTGTGGTTAATATCAACACAGGTGCACGCTCTGCTCTATCTGGTATTACCCGTGCTGTCATTTTAATGATTGTAGTTTTGGGTGCTGGTAGTTTAACTGCACAAATTCCCATGGCAGTTTTGGCAGGTATTGCTCTCCAGGTTGGTATTAAGATTATTGACTGGGGGTTCCTCAAGCGTGCGCATAATATTTCTTGGAAATCTGCCATGATTATGTACGGTGTAATTGGTCTGACTGTATTCGTTGACCTAATTGCTGCTGTAGGTATTGGGGTATTTGTTGCTAATGTTCTCACTATCGATCGCCTGACTCAACTGAAATCTGAGGATGTGAAAGCTATCACTGATGCTGATGATGCAATTATCCTAGACAATGATGAGAAAGAATTACTAGACCGTGCTGAGGGTCGAATTTTATTATTCCACTTAAGTGGCCCAATGATCTTTGGTGTTTCTAAAGCTATCTCTCGCCAACATACACTTTTGAATAACTATGAAGTGTTGATTGTAGATTTGAGCGAAGTACCTCACATGGGCGTGACTTCTGCTCTAGCAATAGAAAATGCGATTCAGGAAACTATTGATACAGGTCGTCATGTATTCCTAGTTGGTGCCGCAGGCAGCGTCAAACGACGTTTAGAAAAACTGGGAGTGTTAGAGATTGTACCTCCACAAAATCTATTAATGGACCGCAGACAAGCATTGGTCAATGCTGTTGCTGTAGTTACTTCTGATGGTAATGTCAATTCTACAAATGCTAACATAACTAACGAAGCTCGACCCAGCTTTGACAATCTGAGAATTGGTCAAAATCCTTAATGAATGAATTAATTCACCAACTTCGTTCAATGATTTGATTTGTAGACCAAGGAGAATCAGCGGTTGTTTATCAAAACACTTCATAATTCTTTACAAACAACCTCTAAATGGTTTGAACTTTAATCACTAGGTGCTGGATGCTTCCGATCGTCCGGTGTTGACCGCGCCCTTCGGGCTGAAGTCAAAAGGCAAAAGTAAAAAGTAAAAAGTAATTGCTTTAGGCCGAAATCGGTCTCAAGCCTCTCCCTTCAGGGAGAAAAATATTAAACAGAGAACGCGTTGCGCGAATCTTTAATCAATCAATGCGTGAATCCTCTCCCTAAACGGAGATGGTCAAACTTTTGAATGCATGACTTCTCACTTTTGACTTTTCAACTATGCTAACATCATCAACTGGACTAATCTGGGCGCTCAGTCGATGCATTCCCCGAATGGGCACCATTTTCCGTTGCTGCTAGCCATGAATGACCAAAAAATAGGGTCTCAAGCCTCCCCTTGGCTGCGCCGCGAGCTACCGCTCTACAAGGGGATGAAAAAAAGTAAAGTTCAATATTTCAATTCACTTTACTTGACCTTTGTCATGCTGCGCAAACAGGCAGAGGTACTGATAACTGATAACTGATAACTGAAATGACCGCTTCCCATCTGAGCGATCGCCCGAAAACGCTTTCCCAGATGCATCCCTCGGATTTTACGAACCAATTGCTGGTAAACTATGATCCTAACAAGCCATTGTCAATGAATCACCAATGATTAGCGCGATAATTTGCGCTCGCTGGAGCGAAACCCGATCTTCCAGCACAGGACACAGCGGGATGTAGATGCATTCTTAGTGGCGGGTTGACTCGCTGTTCACCCGGATGAGTGGAGCCAGCTACCCAGGATTCTAGGCCACCCTTGCCTGCCGTCCTGACCCCTAATATATAATTAATTAAAGAGGAATTACAAAATGGATTTTTTTTCCGATTTCTTGACGCTCTTCCTGGGGAAGTTGCAGTCCCCGACACTCGGCTTTCTAATTGGTGGTATGATCGTTGCCGCCGTCAATAGCCGACTGCAAATTCCAGATGCCATCTATAAGTTCATCGTCTTCATGCTGCTCCTAAGAGTCGGCCTGAGCGGCGGTATTGCGATCCGCAATGCCAATCTGGCGGAGATGCTGTTGCCCGCTTTGTTCGCCATGGTAGTGGGCATCCTGATCGTATTCATCGGGCGCTACAGCTTGGCCATGATGCCGAACGTCAAAACCGTGGATGCCATTGCGACCGCAGGCTTGTTCGGTGCCGTTAGTGGCTCTACCCTCGCCGCCGCCCTGACCCTACTGGAAACAGAAGGCATCGAATACGAACCCTGGGCCGCCGCACTCTATCCCTTCATGGACATCCCCGCCCTCGTGACAGCGATCGTCTTGGCCAGCATTTACCTCAGAAAGCAGCGCGATACCGCACAGGAGGATCTCAGCAAGCAAGAGTATGCCAGCAAGCAGGGCATCACCGCACGCGGGTATCCCAAGAGCGATACTGCAAGCCAGCGAGTCCAGATATGGCCGATCGTGCAGGAAAGTCTCCAGGGCTCTGCCTTATCGGCACTGCTCCTCGGCCTAGCTCTAGGCATATTAACCCGGCCGGAAAGTGTCTATGAGAGCTTCTTCAATCCCCTCTTCCGCGGCCTGCTTTCCATACTGATGCTGGTAATGGGTATGGAGGCCACGGCAAGGATAGGTGAGCTGCGCAAAGTGGGCCAGTGGTACGCCATATATGCCTTTGTGGGGCCACTGCTGCATGGATTCATTGCCTTCGGTTTCGGCATGATTGCCCACTACACCACGGGATTCAGCCTTGGCGGTGTGGTGATTATGGCCGTCATCGCCAGCTCCAGTTCTGACATCTCAGGGCCGCCAACTTTACGAGCCGGTATCCCGTCGGCCAATCCCTCCGCCTACATCGGCTCGTCCACAGCCGTCGGCACCCCGGTTGCCCTTGCCTTAGGAATACCGCTCTTCATCGGGCTCGCCCAGGCGTTGATGGGCAACTAAGCCTAGACTGGTCGCCGTCTGTCGGCGATCCCCTGGCCCTGGGACCAACGTGAGGGCTATGTCATTTCAGTTATCAGTTATCAGTACCTCTGCTTCGGAGGAGGCTACGAAAATACGGAATTCTCTTTTTTCTTGGTCGATTGGATATGGCGCAGGTTTCGGAGCCTTAAAAGGGGAGGCGCATACCCACAATTTCTCGGTCAAGGTCTGTGTCGTCTCCATTCAACAGCCGCGCGGCCTATAGGTCTAGGCCAATGACTTATATCATGTCCGGATAATTAGTGATGAAAAAACTTATCATGAGTGCTTCAACAGTAAATCTTTCTATAATCCCTGCCTTCCCTACTCCCCTACTCCCCTCTTCCCCTCCTGGGAGGGGTTAGGGGTGGGTCCCCTACTATCTTAATAATAAGTATTCAACCGGACATGATATTATTCGCCAGCGTCAACATTTCGTGGGCACGAAACACGGCCACCAAAAAACCGGAGTCATGCCCCGGCTTTTTTGGTTCGATCGACTGGGTTTTGAGTCAGAATTTGTGCGCGTGCAGTACCTCCATGACGCTACAGAGATAGGCGATACCCGAATAATCGTCGAAAAACTTCGCTGCGACTTCATCCGAAATCTTCACCGCCATCTCCCGATTGGGGGTGAGCACCTCGATCTTTATATTTGAGTAGGTGTCGGAAACAGTGGGTCCTCCGGACGAGCGCACGTTGCGACTGCCTTTACCGCCAGCGTCCACCACCGTATAACCGGTAGCCCCGGCTTCGTCGATGATCTTGGCGATCTTTTTCAGCAGCAACTTTTCCGTGACGATGACGAGCTTGGTGGCTTGCTGGGTCATGTGGGTTACCTCTTGACGCGTGTAGTCATTGAACTATACAGAAACTCAGGAAAACGTTAGCAGATACATCAAGCCCGGCAATTCCCGGTAAAACCAGGTAAAACCGTTCACAGCAACGTGACGGTGCGAATCCATCAACGCAGGCGGTATCGCGCGATCGCGCCGCTTCGCTAACGCAATGCTTTGAGGAAAATCCCCAAAGCGCTATTTTTTAACTTATTTATGGCCGACTCATAGAGTATTTATTTTGCGCTTTCTTTTTCTTGACTAGGCAACCATTATGGATGACTCAAAGTCGAGATCGAAATAACGCGATACTCAGTTGTCACTTATTTTCTAACTTCTATCATAACACTATTTTCAGGAAATTGCCAGGGATTCTAAAATCTAGTAATGCACCATACCATCGATCGGTCAAGAGGAAACGCACTGATGATTTAGATTATGTCCGGTTGAATAGTTATAAATAAATGACAGAGTCCTTAGGAGTCAGTTCTCAGTCCTCAGGAGGTAAGAAAGAAGCAACAAAGAAGAAGAAAGAAAGAATAGAGTTGTTGGGAAATAACTATAGGTTAGGAAAAAACTCAAACTCAAACTGATTTATTTGCTTGGTAATTTGATGATTTCTGCTGCTATCAGGTATAAGTTCCACGGGTCCAGTTGCTGTTAACATTAATTTGTCATCAAAATCATCCTGATGATTACGGTAAACCTGACTGACAACTCCATAACGTTTGACTCCCTTGATTTGCATTTTCACATACCACCCAAGATTTGCTCAATTTCCGATTTTCTGATTTTTGTTGCTCACTTAATTGTCCCCCCTTTGGTCTTTTATATAGAATCCGGTTATACAGTATATGTTTATAATTCTATCCACACTTCAATATTAAATCCCCCATCTCCCCATCTCCCCATCTCCCCATCTCCCCATCTCCCCATCTCGCCATCCCCCCATCTCCCCATCTCCCCATCCCCCCATCTCATATAATAAGTATTCAACCGGATTCTATATTATGGGGGATGCGGATATTTTCATACTGGTGTTGAATACCTTGAAAACCACTGTCTACTTCAATCGGAATCTCCACGGGTATATTTCCTATCATCTTTTCCTCCTATACGGAATTTCCGATCGTGTAGCTTTCCTTCTCGGGCTTGAGTTAATACCAACACTCGCTTGTCTTGATCTACTGCTGCTAGATGTTTGCGAGTATGACGCTTTTTTTTTTCCGAATAATTCAGTTTTTGTTTTTCGTATTGGAGTTGGTCGTTTCACTGGCCGCTCTGTGCCATCCATTATCACTCGTTCTACTCCAGGGAAACCTTCTATGAATGCTTGGACACAATTGATTTGACGCTCTGGTAGTGCCTTTTTTTTCCCCAGGGTGGCCTCTAAAATAGGTTGTAAACGATGAACCCAATGATGTGCCTGGCTGCGGTCTATATCAAATAAGATACTAGCCTGCGTCAAAGGTTGGGTAACATTTAAAGTAGAAAAGAATATAGAATAATTTGTCCTTACTTGTGCGTAAACGAGCCTTACGGCCTCCTCCAACAGAGCATTTACGAGGTCGATCGAGCAATGTTTGCTCATACATTTGATTAAAGGACTCCAACAAAGATAATGATGCTTTACGGTTTAATCCTGTTAATGCTCTGAGTAACCTGTCTTGTTTTAAGGCTCGTTCAATATTTAGCATTTATAAGCGCCTATTTCTTCTTGAATCATTTTACCTTATTTCCCAACAACTCTAATAAAGAAAGAAGCAACAAAGAAGAAGAAAGAAAGAAGAAAGAATAAAGAAGAGGAGAAAGTTTTTTCGATCGCTAATTATCCGGACATGATATTAGATTATGTCCGGTTGAATAGTTATTGTATAGTTGAGAGCAGGGGAGTAAGGGAGCAGGGGAGCAGGGGAGCAGGGGAGTAGGGGAGGCCGGGAAGTAAGGGAAAGGCTCTCAAGAAGCAGGATACAGAGTTATATCCCGCTTTTATCCAGATATGATATCATACCTCAAATTACCAACGCCAAAAAGTCTTATGAGTGAGGGTAGAAGTCAGGAGAAATAGGAATTATAGAATAGGGGGAAAAGGTGGAAATTTGCCTTCAGACTCCTCATCTCCTCATCTCCCACTTATCAAACAGGATTGGGTCGCGCCACCCCACCTTGCTTGATTGGCGATCGGGTTTTTGGAGGCTTGCTCAAATCCCCGTTACAAAAACAACTTCTGACTTCTGACGCGCGTTAACCACCAACAGGTTCAAGCCGAATTAATTGTCCATTAGGTCGATCGGTGAGAACATACAGTAGTCCATCAGGTCCTTGTCTCACATCCCGCACTCTCTGACCGATAGAAATAGATTCCTGAGTGACAACATTACCCGCTTCATCTAACTCCATGCGACGGATATCTTGCGATACTAACCCACCCGCAAACAAATTACCTTGCCACTGTGGAAAGCGATCGCCACTGTAGAAAGCTAAACCAGAGGGGGCTATTGATGGAGTCCACACCACTTTAGGGTCTACCAGACCAGGGCGAGATTTTTCCGGGGAGATGAGTCCTCCAGAATATTCACGACTGTGAGTAACTGCTGGCCAACCGTAATTTTCTCCGGCCTCAACCAGATTCAGTTCATCGCCACCTCGAGAACCATGTTCTGTTGCCCAGACTCTATTCCTTGTGGAGTCAAAGGTGATTCCCTGGATATTGCGATGTCCGTAACTCCACACGGCGGGTTCAGCATCTGTAGAAGTTGCGAAAGGATTATCGGAGGGTACAGTTCCATCGTCATTTAACCGTAACACTTTGCCCAGATGACTACGGCGGTTTTGAGCTTGTTGCCGGATAAATTCGCCATTGAATTCAATGGGTGGGTTGCCACCGTCACCAATTGTCATTAGTAGAGTTTCGTCAGGTAGCCAAATAATGCGAGACCCGAAGTGTTGCGCGCCAGTTTTTGTCTGGGAAACCTCGAAGATTACTTGTAGATCGCGCAGAGTATTATCCTCAAGTCTTGCTCGTGCGATGCGGGTGCGGTTTGCCGAGCGATCGCCGTGGGAATAAGTGAGGTAAATCAAGCGATTTTCTGTAAAACGCGGGTGAATTGAGACATCCATTAATCCTCCTTGTCCAGAGGCAAAGATTTCGGGAAGTCCTGCAACCGGAGTCGGATCTAAAACCCCATCACGCACAATTCGCAATCTCCCTGGTCGTTCGGTAATTAGCATCGTTCCATCTGGCAGCCAAGCAAGACCCCAAGGATGTTCCAGGTTTTCTACTACGGTAACTTTCTGAAAGCCTGAATTAGTAGCGATATTTCCTGGAGATTCGGTTTGATTATTAGAAACTGATGAAGTCTGAGTCTGAGCAGCAGTGGATGAATCAAGTTGAGCATTGGTGGTACAACTTATGGTCCCGAATAGAGCGATCGCTATAGTAGTGCGAAATACTATTTTACTTCCTACTGTTATGAGGCGATCGGGTAGATCGAGGGGTTTTTGGTTTGACTGAGAAAACAAATTGTGTTGAAACATATTATTCTGCTCCATTTTTATGATTATTTTGTAGGTTGGGTTGAGTCAGGTTAGCGTTTGCGTAGCATTCGGAACGAAAGCTTATCCGGAGGATAAACCTAACAATCATATCGTATCTGTTGGGTTGCGAAGTGCGCTTAACCCAACCTACCGTATTATAACTCAGGAGTCTGGAGGGAAAATTGCATGGGAATTTGCTCGCCCAAACAATTGATTCTGTCTCCTGTATCCTGTCTTCTGACTCCTTCTTCAAGAGGCAAATGCCTTGATTCTTTTGTCAAGATATTTTTGGTAATAGCTAATGAGAAGACCGAGTTTTTCAATGTATTTAGTTTGATTAATAATGGGGTATTGATTAAGGGAATTTTTTAGCTGAATTAATTCTGATACCCATTCTGAGTAAGTCGATTGACCAATGATTCCAAGTGATGTTTGAATGTAGTTGACTAATGGAACTGGGTTGATACAAAACTGTTCAGTTTCCCATCTATCAATACATTGGAGGAAATACTCGTAATCAGCATAGATGCGATAGTCAGGATTCCACTGGGGTGCGTTATGGCGTGGATGGATGAATCCATTGCTGTCAATATAGTATTTTTGACAGATGAAATCTTCAATTGTGGCATTTTTATCTGGGGAAATAAATGAAGCTCCTTTGGTTACTTTTTGTTGATTTTTTACTATGTCTCGCCGTCTTCGTTGGGTGGTAACAGTATAAGTGCATGGGTGTTGTTGATAGAATTTGATTGATGAGGCGACAAATTCTGGCTCTAGATAATTGTCATCATCTAGGTAAGTAATTAGTTCACCGCTGGCTAATTTAAGTCCTTGGTTTCGAGCATGACATAGTCCAAAACCTTGAGTAGCATGAGGGATTTCTTTGTATACTAGCTCAAATGGACAGGATAATTCTTCAATAATTTTTCGGGTATCAGGGTTTGAGCGGTCATTGATGACCACCCACTCAAAATTGGTATGGGTTTGAGCGATTAAACTAGGTAAAGCGATTTTGCTAATTTGTGAGGGCTTGTAACTGTTGGCTAAAATCTGGTATAATCTATAAAAATCTGGGATAATCTGTTTATGCTACTTGGATTCAAAACTGAACTGCACCCCACAAACCAGCAAAAAACATTGCTGGCTAAACACGCTGGTGTAGCCCGTCATGCCTACAATTGGGGACTATGGTTAACTAGGAACATTCTCGATCACAATTTCAATAATCCTGATAGTAAACTGAAATTTCCTACTGCAATCGACCTGCATAAACTTTTGGTAGCAATGGTAAAACCTAATAACTATTGGTATTATGAAGTATCTAAATGTGCGCCTCAATACGCTTTGAGGTATTTATCAAATGCTTGGAAACGTTGTTTTAATAAAGTATCAGGACAACCTAAATTCAAGAAAAAAGGTAGAGACGATAATTTCACTCTAGATGGCTCAATTTCAGTAGGTTTTAATCGTATTAAATTACCAAGAATTGGATGGATAAAAACCTTTGAAATATTGCCTGGTAATGTTAATCCCAAATCAGTAACTATTAGTAGAAAAGCTAATCGTTGGTTTGTCAGCTTTAAAGTAGAAAGAGAATCTCAAAACACTGAAAAATCAGTAGATGTAGTTGGTGTAGACTTAGGAGTAAAAACTTTGGCAACATTGTCAACAGGTGAAGTATTCGATGGTGGGAAACCTTACAAAAAATTAGAATCCAAACTATCACGATTGCAATACCTAAACAGACATAAAATCAAGTTTTCGTCTAATTGGAAAAAAGCACAGCTAAAAATAGCTAAACTACACAAAAAAATAGCTGACATCAGGAAAGATGAGTTGCATAAACTGACTACCTATTTGGCTAAAAACCACAGCCAGATACTAATAGAAGACTTAAATGTATCAGGAATGATGTCAAATCACAAGCTAGCCAAAGCTGTTGCCGATCGGGGTTTTTATGAATTTAGAAGACAACTAGAATACAAGTGTGAGTTATATGGTGCTAAGTTAATCATTGTTGATAGATGGTTTCCTAGTTCTAAAACTTGCAGTAGGTGTGGAACTGTTAAAGAATCTCTGTCTTTATCAGAGCGCGTCTTCAATTGCGAACACTGCAATTTTAGCTGCGAACGAGATTTGTTTGCGTAGCATTCCGTAGGAAACGCAGCGTTAAACTTAGCTATGGCGGGCAGTTTGTCCGTGTCAGCCTGTGGACTGGATAACGCCGACGTTGCCAGGTAGAAGCAGGAATAGAACAGATAATCATAGATTTTTATAGATTATCGTAGGTTTCTAAGAACGGTCGATTATAGGTGGCGGTAATAATAGATATTTTGGTCATCTTTCAAATCCTCTATCTGTATTGTTTTGTTATTGCTGAGTGATTTTATTTAAAAAGGGCTTTAAACCAATTTTTTCGGTAACATTATATATACTCTTTTTCTGATTCCTTCTACTATATAATATTGAATAAAAAATAACCTGGACAGCTTTGACTATTGGAGAAGATTTAGAAATGTCACATTTTCTGAAAATTCCAGTCTTCACTATTTCCCCCCTAACATATTTGACGTTAGGGTATTGGCAACTTTCCTTATCACCAGCGATCGCTCAACTTCTCCCCGACGACACCTTGGGAGAAGAAAATTCAGTCGTCACACCCAATGTAAATATTAAAGGTATAGAGAGCGATCGTATAGATGGCGGTGCCCAAAGAGGAGGCAACCTATTCCACAGTTTTCAAGAATTTAACGTTCAACGAGGGCGAGGAGTTTACTTTTCTAACCCTGATGGAGTGGCAAATATTCTGACTCGCATCACAGGAAGCAATACCTCCAACATATTAGGAACTCTAGGTGTACTCGGAAATGCCAACCTATTTTTCATCAACCCCAACGGCATAATTTTTGGACCAGATGCCAAATTAGACATTGGGGGTTCCTTTTATGGAGCTACTGCCGATAGTATCTTATTTGAAAATGGATTTGAATTTGCTACTTCAAACCCTCAAGCACCCCCACTACTAACAGTTAATGTTCCCATGGGGTTGAGGTTGCCAGAAAATCCTGGAAGTATTCAGGTTGAAGGGCGAGGTCACAATTTGAGTTTAGACCCCGATACTTCTTCTTACGTTAGAGAAAACCGGAATGTACGGTTACAGGTAAAGTTATGGGATAAGATTAATATGCGGTTGGATTATGGAATTCCGTTGATTGATGTTGATTCGCGCGATCGTACTGCTCAGGAGGATGGGTTTTATTTTTCTGTTTCTTCTTCTGCTTTTTCTTTTTAAACCCAAACTTTTAGGGTGCTGAAAGCTGTTTGCGGAGAATTCCGATAGGGAAAATGCTTATAGAACCCATTTGGTATCTATGCACGCGGTACGAGTTTTTTTCTGCTGGAGGACCGAGTCAGGGGAGAGCAACTTTTCAAGTGATATCAAATCCCGTTAAACAGCCATAGAATAGTTAAGTCAGGAGGAGTCAGGTAGTAGGGGCGAACGGCCGTTCGCCCCTACAGGAGTCAGGAGGAGAGAGAATTACAAAGATGAGCGTAGTTATAACGATTGGAGATTTTTTTTATGTTCAATAAAACGGATTTGATATGATAATTATATTGATCTATTGAAAATAGAGGGCGATCGCTTCTGATGAGTAGTAGGGCGATCGCTCCTCATCTTTAAAATAGTAGTGAAAACTTCCTGGAGTCATTCTCCAATTTGACTGGGGAACGACAGAAATCTTGATTATTCGGTAACTATAATTTTGTTACCACTAAAATTAGCGCCACTCAGATAAACCTCAGTATCGTTAAAGTCATCCGGGAATTCGACATCAGTTAAGAAATAACCAGAGTATGAATCTTCAAACCCTAAAGTACCGTACCCATCCCACCATTGCTCTAATTTTGCTTGACTAGAATTAGTTGAAGATAATTTAAATTTGTCTATTTGCTTGGTTTTATCTAAATCGTCATACACAATTACATCAGTCTCAAATTTGAGTTCTGTACCTACAGGAAATTTTCCTAAAGATACTTTTTTTCCAGCATCGTTGTTGAGTCCAGATATATTGTTGGGTGCAGTACCAATATATTTTCTTTCTGGGGAGACTAGATACAATTCGCTGATAGCCCAAGGATTGCCAAACGGTTGAAAATAAACCTCGACTTCTACTTTCTTAGAAGAGTCTTCATCGCACCAATCTATACCTAATTTCTTTCTGAGACTTTTCATAATACCATCTGAGGGTAGTTTACTGTTTCCATAGTTAATAATTGAACTACTCAGATCGGTAGTTAAATTATTTAGTGGAGATTGATTAAGTCCATTACCAAGAAACTGTCCTAATATCTCCTTATTTTGTTTTTCCTGTTTCTTGAAAATATCAAAGATTTTCGGATTAATATTAAATTCATTTTTTTCCAAAAATTTATCTATTCCACTCTGTTTTCGGTGGAAATTCAACATAGTATTTCCTGCTTTTTTGCCCAAAAAACCTAAAGTTTTTGAAGCAATAGTGTTTGCTAAATCTTCGTCATCTCCTAAAACTAATAGGCAAGTATATTCAGTAAACTCTAACCCCATTTGTAAGGCTCCCAAAGGAGCAAAAATTGGTAATGCTGGTATCCAACTCATAACACTATTAATTTGTTTGACAGTTTCACAAATCTGTTTAAAAGCCTTACATGGATCTAATGGGTCGAAAATATCGTAATCAGGACTGTCACTTCCATCATCATTCTTAGGAATATCAGGAAGCGTCATAAATACTTCATTGTTGAATGAAATATCTATCTTGTCATTGTTTTTTCTTTTTAGTTTCCATTGATTTTGATCGCCATCTATTTTTAACTTGATTTCAGAACCATCGCTATTAAGATTGAAAGTAAAGGAGCGACTGAAGTTAGATGTAGAATTAGCTACATAACGAACTTGCTGAATACCTGTTTCTTCTGATAGGGTAGTTACAAATTTTCCTCCGTCGGAACCTTTAAGTTCTAGCTTAACATTACCATTTCCTAAAGTTTTAGCTGCAGGTTCTTCAAAAGTTACAAATTTGCCTATATCATTAGGTTGATCGCCAGAGATAAAACTATATTTTAAATCTGATGGTTTAACATCTTCAACAATGCCTAATATTTTACCGCCTTTCTTGGCTTTAATTAATGTTCCATCTTTGATGCTTTCTAACTTGACTTCATCTGCACTCAATCGATCGCCAAGAATAATAAAATCCTTTGTATTGTCAAAATTAGTAATCCGGTCTGCTTGTGCTTTATTTTTAGTTTCTGGGGTCAAGAAAAAGACATCGCTATCAGCACTACCAGTGAGAATATCCCGACCTTTATCTCCAGTCAACACATTATTATTATCGGCAGTCTCAGCATCGTTATCGCGGATGGTGCCAATACCGCGCTTATCTCCCAGTTTGGCGTTTCGGGGTTTGCTGAGGTTGAGATTAAATTTCTCGTTGGACTCGTCTATTGTATCGCCAAGGATGGGAACAGTTATAGTCTGTTTAGTTTGACCGGGTTTGAATGTTAGAGTCCCCGTGGTTTTCTGATAATCTTTTCCTGCTTTAGCAGTATCGTTAGCGGTAGCGTAGTTTACCTTAACTGTTTTGTCGCTTTCGCTGTCGAGGGTGACGGTGAATTTGGCATTTTTACGACCATTGTTGCCTTCGGTGACTGTGGTATCCGATATGGTGATGTTTGATTCTGAGGTGATAGCGATATCCAATGGGTCTACATTGGTAACTGTTGTCAATTTATTGGCATTAACTTGACCACCGTTTTTGGTAATGATACTTGAAGGTCTAAAAACATCCTTGCCAAGAAAACGAGTCAATTTCGGCAAACTTACAACACTATCTTTTCCTATAGCTGTGATGTCCACGTCACCATTAATAGTTTTGGCACCCAAAGTCAGTTTTCCTTCATTAGTCGCTTCGACCACAGTATCGTCTATACCAGTAAAATTGTTAACTGCGGGTAATTGTAAATTGCTATTGTCAGAATATAGGTCTACCTGTTTTATAGTTTTCAATTTATTAGCTTTGACCGTGCCATCATTTTCAGCTTTAATGAATGAAGGTCGAAAAACATCTTTGCCCTGAAAACCAGTTGCACGAGATAAATTAACAACACTACCTTCTC
>JAXHSW010000070.1:15901-39528 GCA_034190295.1 Cyanobacteriota bacterium
CGGTAATATCCACATCACCACTAATAGTTTTGGCACCCAAAGTCAGTTTTCCTTCATTAGTCGCTCTGACCACAGTATCGTCTATACCAGTAAAATTGTTAACTGCGGGTAATTGTAAATTGCTATTGTCAGAATATAGGTCTACTTGTTTGATAGTTTTCAATTTATTAGCTTTGACCGTGCCATCATTTTCAGCTTTAATGAATGAAGGTCGAAAAACATCTTTGCCCTGAAAACCAGTTGCACGAGATAAATTAACAACACTACCTTCTCCAGTTGCGGTAATATCCACATCACCACTAATAGTTTTGGCACCCAAAGTCAGTTTTCCTTCATTAGTCGCTTTAACCACCGTATCGTCTATACCAGTAAAATTGTTAACTGCGGGTAATTGTAAATTGCTATTGTCAGCATATAGGTCTACTTGTGTCATGGTGGCTAATTTGTTTGCTTCTATTTTCCCACCATCTCTGACAGTAATAGATGAAGGTTGAAAGACATCTTTGCCTGAGAAAGTCTTTAGATCGGGCAACTTAACTACACTATTTTTTCCTTCTGCTAAAATATCGGTGTCGTTTCCTACATTTGTTAATCCATTTAAAGTTAATGATCCAGCATCATTAGCTCCTAAAAACAAATCCCTAATATTAGGATTTCCCTTGGAAAAGCTGATTTTAATGTTTTTCCCAAAGGTTTCCACTGTTACATTATCGTTAGACTTAGGCACTTTCCCACCACTCCATTTACGGGGGTTATACCAATCCCCGCTACCTCCAGTCCAGGAAACATTTGCTTGCTCAATAGTAACAATATCACCGTTTAACAATACTGTTGCCCCATCATCCTCTACTTTCATCCCCAAAAGCTCAGAGTCACTCAACTCCTCTCCCAAAACAAAACTGGCAAATATTTCCCCCTCATCTCCAGGTGCATCAAAACTATTAATTTCTCCATCAATATAATGACCGAATTCCTCAACAATTACATTAACGATCGCCCCTACGTCCCCAACATGATCCTCAACAAACTCTTCAGCTAAATAAATTGTCTCTGTCTCTCCAACAAAAGCACCTTTTGCTCCATTAATTTCATCTTCAGAAATAATTTTTATCTCTGGTAAAAATCCTAAATTTTTATCTTGCCAACTGTCAATTAAAACGTCAGCTTTACTAACATCATAACTATCTCCAAAAGCCAGATTCAATTGCTCTTTAAAATCAGCTTTACTGGAGAAATTTTGGAGCAAATCTTGAACCATTGGCAGAGCATTTTCTACAACAGAAGTTGCATCAATATTACTGCCAATTAGAATATCTGTCCCACCATGACTCTCCTGTTCAAAACTACTCAAATTTTCTGTAACTTCATACTCACTATTTAATATATTTTCTCCCTGCCATGTATCTATACCTATAGGTGGAAGATTTGAGTAGAAATTACTATGAGAATGATTAGTAGGTAATAAGCGATCGCCACCTTCATGCAACAAAGCCCAAAATAGTCATCCCCTGGAACTAAAGAGGATAGTTCCTCTGCAAAAATACTTACCATACTAAATTTTCCTTTAATAACTTAGTTACTGAATATTATATCTCCAATTAACTCTGCTGATTGATGTGGACTCGCGCGATCGCACTGCTCAGGAGGATGGGTTTTATTTTTCTGTTTCTTCTTCTCCTTTTTCGCTCTAGTGAATGTGGAATTGTCTGCGGTTGTCCGATCGTTAGGTTCATTAGTAAAACGTTCCTGGACTAAATCCTGTAAATCTTTTTCCCAGGCTTGAATTTCGGGTGCTTTGGATGTAAGACCTTTTTTATTGCTTTTAGATTCTGGCTCGTCTACTGTTTCCGTCTCTGGATCAGGTTCTTGTTTTGGGTCCAAATAATTTCCCACAATCTCTTCAAGTAATTTTTCTGGCTTGACTCCTTGTCGTTTGGCCTGATCTCTTAATTTGTCCCAAACATCTCTGGGTAGTTTTGCTGTGGCTAAGGGGTTTACAGTTTCCCCTGTAATTGTAGTTTCTATGTAATTTGCTGTAATGGGTTTGGATTGATGCTTGGCCTTATCCAACACTTCTTGCCAACAGCTCGTAGTTTCATCAGCTTCCTCGCTGACTTGAGTGACAGAACTGGCTAATCTTATAGCTTGAGATACGTTGTCTGGCAGTTCGGTAAATCCTTGCAATATCAAGTCCCAAGATATTTGAGCAGCTTTAATGACTTGTTTGACGTAATAGACCGATTTTTTTAAACTTTTGACACAATATTGTTTGAAGGTTTTATACCCTAAATTTTCATAAAGTTTATAAATCTGAAAAGCTCTCAAGGCCATGCCCTCTTTAATATAGGCATATCTATCGGCCAGCATATCTATTTCCAGAGAAGCGATCGCCTCATCGCCATTTTTCCAGGTTTCGTGCCAAAACAAATCGCAAAATTTATCTAGATGGCCATCTGCCCATTGGGGAAGTTCGGGGTCATTAAAAGGAATCTCGAATCCGTGGTTATATAAGTTGCCAATCATAAGTAAGAAAGTAAGAAAAAGTTAGGTTAGTAAGTAAAGGGTGAAGTAAGGAGATCGAACCCCACCCCGAAAGATATCCAATAGATAGTCACTAAGAATAAGTATGCTTATGTCACTTAAGCACTAGGTTTTAACTGTTTGAACTGCTCCGTTGGGTGTCACCTCCTAGAAATTGTTTCTGTATGAATATATTTTCATAATAACTTCTGTACATAATAGTTGTCAAGAGTTTAGTTAGAATCTTTCTATACAGAAACAATGGATACTTTAAAAGGACATGGCAAGACATCCAATTCATGGAGTGAGAAAAGAACGAATCAACTTGACGATAACGCCAGAATCTCGGCGAAGGTTGAAACAGATAGCAGAAGCTTTGAATACCAGTCAAGGAGAACTACTAGAGAAGTGGATAAAAGCATGGGACAAACTGGAATCCGTTGGATTATTGGGGGAATCCTTGGCCTGTTTCGGGAAGTAATGCACGAAGCTTTGAGTTATATGGACGATGATGGCGAAAGATTAGAAAAAAGACTAACAGATCATAAAAATAAGAAAGCTAGTTTTCTAGAAAAGTCAGCAGCACTAGAAAAAGAAATAGTTCGTCTATTGGAACAGGTCGAAAAGCTTCCAGAAGAAGCAACAAAAGAAGAAGAATAAACTCAGGAAGCCGATCGCAGCAATGTGGTCGGTATTTTTTCAAGCCAAAAATTTTACACGACCAATACGCGCAACTCACCACAGGTCAACACCAAGGCAAAATCTTTCAACTTAGACAATATAACTCCCAACTTCACCGAAAAATTTGGGTCTGAGACTTCCTCTTTTAATAGGATAAATATGTCGCTTAAGCACTAGGTTTTAACTGTTTGAACTGCTCAGTTGGGTGTCGCCTCCTAACAATTAAATCCGGATTGTATTGTCTATCATCTTAACTATCCGGATAGAATAAGTCAAGTGGTTCAGATAAAATTTTTCTATCCGTATAAAATGGCTAACAAAACAAATGGCGAGACATCCAAATTACGATGAGAAGAAAACAAGCTTGGAAATAAGCTTGACTCCCAAGGCAAAAACAAGGTTGGGACAGATGGCGGAAGCGTTGGGCCTAAGTCGGAGCGAACTAATAGAACAGTGGGTCAGGCAAGAATCTTCACCGGGGGGGAACGCGAAACTCTTGGGAAAATTCTTGAACAACTTCAAGAGTTGCAACGCGAACATATTAAATATATAGAAGCTCAAGGAGACAGATTAGTACAAGGACTTCAGGAAAATCACGAATATAAGTCAAAAGTTTTGGGGAAGATGGGTGCTTTAGAAGAAGAGGTAGTCAGGATTTTGAGTGGAGAAGCAGAACTTCTGGTAAACGACAAAACAGAAGAAGAATAAATCCAGGGAGCCGATCGCAGCAATGTGGTCGGTATTTTTTCATGGACTGCTGCTACCGTGAATAGAATATTGGTGTAATAATTGTGGCCATTATTGGCCTGGTAAAAATAATATAGAGATTCTTTTTGAGGAAATTTAACCAAGATGCAGAATCTATTCAAAAAAATTTATCAACTTATTAGTAACAAAAATAGACTAAATATCGGGATATTTCAGTGGATAGCGATCGCTCTATTTGGTTTTTGTTTCAGTCTGGGAATTAATTTTTTATCTCCCATTTTAGCACAATCTTCTCCTTCTAGTTTAATTCAGCAAGGAGTCCAATTGTTACAACAAGGAAGGGCGGAAGCTGCATTAGAAGTTTGGCAACAAGCAGAAGTTATTTATCGGAAAAATAACGATCGTATTGGCGAAATTAGAAGTCAAGTTAATCAAGCTCAAGCGTTAACAAGTTTGGGATTTTATAGACGTTCCTGTGATACTGTGCTACAAGCATTTGGCAATGATTTACAATGTGAACGTTTGACAGAAAGTGACCTAAAAACTGTTTTGCCAAGATTTAATACATCAAATACTAACCTAAATTTTCAAGGGCTACAAAGTTTGGGAAATGGATTGCGTGTACTGGGTAAATTAGCTTTATCTCAAAGGGTTTTAGAAGCTAGTTTTCCATTGGTAAAATCTCCAAATATTGAAGGTCAATTATTCCTAAATTTAGGAAATACAATTCTTTCTCAAGCTCAAGGTATTGCTAATTTTAGACTCAGAGGAAAAGCAGAAAGAAAAGCAATTATCCAAGGTTTATCTTATTATAAAAAAGCGGTAGCTGTTTCTGATGAAGAATTAATTAAAATTCAGGCAACTATTAATCATCTTAGTCTTTTATTTGAATTACACCAGCAACAGCAGAATAATTCAGGCGATAATTGGCTACAACCTCATGTACAATTTCAGATTGATACTTTACCTCAAATTATTAATATTTTAAATCAAATTAATCCCTCTCCTCATTCAATTCAAGCAACAATTAAATTAGCAGAAATTTTGATTAATTTTGAGCAAATAAATGCCAAATCAACTTTAGCTAAACTACAGAATAATTTTGCCGAATTAACTTTACCAAATACTATTAATGAACAATTCCTCAATCAAGCAATTCAACAAGCAAAAATCATCCATAATTCTCGTTTAGAAGCTTATGCCATTGGAATGAAAGGAAAATCGCATCAAAACATGGGAAAATTAGAAAATGCACTTAATTTGACAAATCAAGCCTTAGCGATCGCTCAAAAAATCTCTGCTTCAGATATTGCTTATCAACTGCAAGAACAATTAGGAGATATTTTTCTCCAACAAGGAAATTCCTCAGAAGCACTTTTGGCTTACAAATCTGCTTTTAATACCCTGCAAGTTTTACGACGCAACTTGGTAGCTTTAAATAGAGATATTCAATTTGATTTTCGGGCAAATATTGAACCTTTATACAGAAAACTCGTAGCATTATTACTTCAGCCCGAACTTGGTTCAACTCAACCAAAATTGTCCAATATAAAAGCAGCTCAGAAGGTAATTGAATCTCTACAATTAGCAGAATTAGATAATTTTTTCCAAAATGCTTGTGTCAATGCTGAGGATATTAATATTGATGAAATTGATAAAAATGCAGCGGTTATTTATCCAATATTGTTAGATAATCAATTAAGTGTTATTCTCAAATTGCCTGGAACTGACAACTTTCGTTATGCTTCAGTGAGCAATCAAAATTTTGCAGCACAATTTCAAGAAAACTTATTTAATCTTAGAGTAAACATTACAACTATAAGAGGAAGCAGCAAAGTTAAGTTGCCATCTAATCAACTTTATCAGTGGTTAATCAAACCCTTTGAAGCAGATTTGGAAATAGATTTAGAACGCGATAACAGTCAAATCAAAACCTTAGTTTTTGTCTTGGATGGATTACTCAGAAATTTTCCCATGTCTGTATTGTACGATAGCGATCGCGAACGTTATCTCGTAGAAAGATATGCAATTGCAGTAGTACCGGGTTTGCAGTTAGTCAATCCCAAACCCTTATTAAAAGAACAGCTACGAGTATTAACTGCTGGAACAAGTCAAAAAGCACCTAGTTATGAATTGGAAGGTTTTAGTTCCCTACCCAATATTCAACAGGAACTAGAAGCTATTGAAAAAACTGTACCAAAATCCGAAAAATTAGCAGATGAAAAATTCACGAAAACTAACATTCAAGCTCAGATTAATTCTCAACCTTTTAACATTATCCATATTGCAACTCACGGACAGTTTAGTTCTAATCCAGATGATACCTTCATTTTAGGCTGGGACGAACGTATTAATGTTCGAGATTTAGACTTACTGCTTCAGACTAGAAATTTGACACCATCGGAACAAGCGATCGAATTATTAATTTTAAGTGCTTGTCAGACTGCATTGGGAGATACGCGAGCAGCATTGGGTTTGGCCGGAGTTTCCATTCGGGCAGGTGCTCGTAGTGTTTTAGGGAGTTTATGGAACGTTAATGATGCCTCAACAGCAGAATTAATGAAACAATTTTATCAAGAATTATTGCAGTCTGGTAGTTCACAACTCAGAAAAGCGGAAGCACTGCGTCAAGTTCAAATGAGATTTATTAAAGGAGAAATAGAACTAAATGCAGATTACGATCGACCCTATTATTGGTCATCATTTATTCTTGTTGGTAATTGGTTGTAGTCCGTAAGAAGGAAGAGGGAAGAAGGAAGAAGGAAGAAGATTTATATCAAATCCGGTAGCATCGGTGTAATTAGATGGAGAGTAGGGGAGTAGGGGAGTAGGGGAGTAGGGGAGATGGAGAAATATTTGGTAATGGTTGAAGATGGAACATTTTTTTATACCGAATTAAACGGATTTGATATTACATCATATTTCGGACAAATGATGTACAAGGCGTGAATAATAAAATTATTGTAGTGCGGGATCTTGCCCGCTAAATGTTTACTTGAACTTCACGGGCAACGAGAAGTGCTGTAAATGATTACTATTGTACAACAAGTATAATAGAATAGTCGATCGTAAATAAACCAAAATTTTGAAATGTCTGCATCTTTACCTAAAGGTTTTCCTCAACCTACTGAGGCAAATATCATCGAAGTTAAAGAATATCCCCAATATCGTGCTGTCACCTACACACATACAGGTGATTCCCGAATGGCAACCAGAGTAGCTTTCGATCCACTGTATCAACATATCAGCAGTAATCAAATTGCCATGACAACGCCTGTGGAAGCTCGTTATGTCAAAGAAGGCGAAGAAACAGAAGTATCTTTTCTCTATTCAACTCCAGACATGACTCCCCAGAAAATTGATTCTCAGGTGATGGTGAGAGATACTTTACCAATGACGGTTGTGAGTATTGGAATACAGGGTGCTTACAGTTGGGAGAACTACGAACAAAATTTGCAAAAGTTGAAAGAATGGTTGGCGCAGCACCCAGAATATGAAGTTGTGAGTTCGCCGAGAAGGTTGTTGTATAATTCGCCAATGACACCGGAAGATTTGAAACGGAGTGAGGTGCAGATTGAAATTAGGTTGAAGTGATACAACAGACTCGGTGTTCAACAATTAATAATTAATAATTAATAATTCAGGACTTACGCAAATTGACTTTTAAACCACCAAACGCAAAGCTCCGAATGGCGTCCTCTACGGATAGCGTATTGTCTAAGAATTTGCGTAAGTCCTGAAAGTATCCGGATAATTAGTTATTGCACGCTCGACGGAGTTAGATAGAGTCGCCGTCGGTAGGGCGACGTACAGTCAGTAAGAAGAAGGATGAGAGTGGGAAAAATCTTGGGATATTTCGGCATTTTATGTCTGCATTGAATGGAAGTAGAAGGTGCGACCAGCGTATAACCGGATTTGAGAGCGAATCGAACTTTTAACTTTTAACTTTTAACTTTTGACTTTTGACTTTTGAATTCGTTATTCTCCACTGACATGAATTACTAAGTCTCGGGTATGACTACGTTGGCGATGTTCCCAAACATAAATTCCTTGCCAAGTACCTAATACTAATCTGCCATTATTAATCGGAATTTGTTCTGAAGTATGGGTTAAAACACTACGAATATGAGCTGGCATATCATCAGGACCTTCAGCACTATGAATATAATGATAACCTTCTGGTACTAATTTCGAGATAAAGTTTTCCAAATCAACTAATACATCTGGATCGGCATTTTCTTGAATTATTAAACTAGCGGAAGTATGCCGTAAAAATAGATTACATAAACCTGTTTTTATCCCGGATTTTGCTACACTTTCCTGTACTTTAGAAGTGATTTTCAACAGAGACTTGCCGGAGGTATTTATTTGGAGTAATTGTTGATAGTGAGTCATTTTATTTTTGGTTGGATATATCTTGATTAAGGTTAAGGCATTGGTGAATTAGTGTATGATATTAATTTTAATTAGGGTTTACCGATCTAATTTCAAAGCATTGACGGATAAAGGTTTTAGTCTTTTTGGAACGAAAAAACTGCTAGCTTTTTGCTCTAAAAAGTTCAAAAAGTTTGTATTGAGGGCAGACAAAGGCAGAAAAATCAAGGGACAACTCTTCTTCCTACCTCCTCGCTCATTCCCCTCCTGGGAGGGGTTAGGGGTGGGTTGTCTCCTGACTTCCCCTCCACGGTCGGGGCCCGCGGGTGGGTTCTCCACGGTCGGAGTTATATCAAATCCGGTTAATTGCACATAGAATCCGGTTATATAATATCTGTTTATAATTTCTTAAATTATTTCAATATTAGACATATCCACCACGCTTATGGAGTATTCAACCGGATTTGATATTAGGGGTGGGTTGACTCGGTCCTCCTGACTTCTACCCTCGAACATGATATTATTTCAATGTAGAGGTTTTAAAAATATTGGAATAGGTTGCTCGTCACTCAGTGTTACATGATTAACCACTCTAAGTTCAATATTTGCTTCTTCAAAAGCTTCTTTAATCATTATACCTAATACTTTTTGAATCGTGAAATGTTTTCCTGGTTTAACTTCTGTAACTATTTCGATTAATATGTGATTTTCAGAAAATTCTTTTACTCCTCCTATTGTTGTTGGTTCAATTATATCTTCCGAATAATTTTCTAGTAGTTTCTTTCCAACTTTTTCTATAATTTCAGAGAGTTGACTAATCTTAACTTGATAAGGAATTTTGAGCATAACTACTGCACTACTATAGTTGGAGTGATTAACTATATCCTTAACATCACGATTATGGATAATATAATTTTTATCTCCACCATTAATACGAGTTGTTCTTAATTCTATTCCCGTGACAAAACCACTTACACCATTTATCTCTACAAAATCTCCTACCAAATAGTAACTTTCAAACAAAATAAAGAAACCTGCAACTATATCTTCAACCAGACTTTGCGCTCCCATTCCAATTGTTAAACCTAAAATACCTACCCCTGCTAAAATAGGAGTGGGGTCAATTTTAATAGTATAAAGAATTGCTATCCCTGTACCAAAGTAAATCAGATATTTAATACAACTTTGAAATAGGGGTAAAAATGTCTGTCGTCTCTGTTTAGATATATCATCTGTATCGCCCTCACGCAGTAGAACTTCTTCTAGTAACAGTTGACCAATTTCTTGAACAACACGACTCATAAATATAATCCCAATTATTTGTAAAAATAAAGGACCATAAGGAGCTAAACCAGCAATAAAATCAACTTTTTGAATTGATAAAGTAGCTGTAGCAATATAGATTGTATATTCAAGACATCGTTTGGCGAGGGGAATTAATTTACTTAAGCGATCGTAAAGCCGCAAAATATTTCTTTTATCGGAATATTTCTTGCTAAGACCATCTAAGGTATCAATAACTGTTGTATTAGCTTTAATAAATAGTAATCCTGCAATAATAATCATATAAACTTGCAAACTTATATACAAATATTTGATAATTACTGCTGGGAATAGCATAATTTGAGCTGATATAGTCACATATAACAGCCAAATCATATTATTAAAGTTGCTCTTGAAAAATTCAAATAAATTGTCAATACTGGCATCATTGGCAGTAATTTTATCGACGTTTTTTGCCCACTCTTTTGACCAGGTTATAAATTTATTTATATATGGAATACTCCATTTAGTTAAAATTAGTATGCCCAAGATTTTGAGTACTCTAATTCCTATAGCTAGCAGGTAATCAAAGGAAATACTTTTAATCAAAGAAATTTGGTATTCGATTAAATTTTCTCCTCGATAAATAAGCCATCCATTAACTCCGGTAATTAATAAACATAATAGTAAGCAACTTATAGTTAATAATATCTGAATATTTCGGTAGATAACTTCAACATCTTTTTTCTTTTTTTTTATTGATGATACTTTTATTAATTGTTTATATGCTCTGTTGAAAAAAAATTTAATTGCTACAAAGAGACATATTATAAATACAATTTCAACTCCAGTTGCAATGATGCTGTTAATGTCAATTTCAATGAAGTTGTTAAGATTAATTTTAGGGAGCATAATTGTTTTCGTTGAATATATTGTGCAGTAATTAGAAAGTTGAAAGTATAGCAATGTGCCCTGGCATATTTACAAATTACAAAAACTGTCCAATAGACATCTCCTCCAAATGAGGGAGTAGGGACGTTACATAAGGGCACCCGTACAGAGTAGGCAGTAGGGAACCCACCCCTAACCCCTCCTGAAAGGGGAAATAATTGATAATTTATGTGTGAGAATTGATTTTATGTTTTATTTTTGGAGATGTCTAATAGCTAAAAGTCTTATATTATCAGTTTTTTATCAAAATATCGACCAAGAGAAGAAATAATATTTCCTTATATTCAATTCCGTAACGGTTAAAACCAGAGGTAATTATCAATTATCCATTATCAATTATCAATTAATAAACTGCTTTCTTCAATGTAAATAATCTACAACCGCTTTAGCGATCGCTTCACTACCATTTTTATCTAATTTTTCAGATTTACGGGGTGATTCTAAAGGTTGTCTGAGAAATTCCCAATCACTTTCAAAAAATTTTGTTTGTGGTAAAATTTGATGATAACTATAATCTTGAATACCTTCTAATAATAGTTTTGATTCAGCAAAACCTTCTCTGACTAATGACACAACAGGTATCTCTAATTTTAAAGCTTCAGCAAATGTACTATATCCTGGTTTAGAAATAATTCTGCCACATATTGGCATGAAATCTACAGGTCGAATATTTAGTAATTTAGTATCATTTTGATTTGATATATTTCTGACATTTATGAGGTTGGGAAATTCTGGAGCGTTACTGTCAAAAGTAATAAATTGCCAGTCAGGAAAACGAGATATATTTTGATAGGGAATTTGTGCTAAACCTAAACCACCAAAACTCAATAAAACAGTTTTTTCTTTGTCTGTATAAATACCAAATTTTGCTTTAATTTCCTCCGGTTGATAATGTGGAGTTCCCCCAGTCAAACCAACATCAATAATATTAGGAAAAGCGTCCATAGATTCATGGAGTGGGAGGCGAAATAAACGGTCACACTGCCCAAAACATTCTCCTATCCAGTCAGCAATTTCCAAAAATTCACCACCCCACGGACGATAAATAAAATCCCAACCAAAATTACTCAACATCCAGCCAGGAATATCAGCAGCTTTAGCAATTTTAGAAGCAAGTGGTGGAATATCTGCTAATAATAAATCTACTCTATTTTGCTTAATAAAATCAACTTCTCCGGCAATAATTGACCGTTCTTTACTCCGAATTTCTGTCAATTTTTCTAGGGTAGCTTGTCGATCCATTGTGATACTGTCTGATTGAATAACTCCCACATCAAAGGCACGAGGACGATGAATAAAATCACCAGAAATATAAGATTCTAATAACCAACGAGGAGCAGTGGTTACCATAATTAATAAAACATCAGGACACATTTTTTGTACTAGATTGGCAACTGATGATATGCGTACAGCATGACCAAATCCATGATTAGTAATAGCAAGATATAAGGTAGGTCGAGACATGGGATTTTTTCAGTTTAAAGATTAATACTATCCTATAATATCAAATCCGGTTGAATACTTATTATATAGTTGAGAGTAGGGGAGTAGGGGAGTAGTGGAGATTAAATAGACATCTCCAATAATAAAAAATAAAATCAATTATCGTACAGAAATTATCAATTATTCCCCTCTTGGGAGGGGTTATTGGTGGGTCCCCTACTCCCTACTCCCTATGCGTGGTGGATATGTCTAATATTGAAGTAATTTAAGAAATTATAAACAGATATTATATAACCGGATTATATGTGCAATTAACCGGATTTGATATAACAAGTTTCCACAGCAGTCATTAGTAAAATGCTTATAAAAAGTTAAATATTTTATAATTAGAGCGCTCTTAAACTAAAACATTACCAGTTATGTTTTGAAGGTCGAAAATTTTTATCATCTTAATATGATCTCCGGATAATTAGTAATGAAAAAACTTATCCTCTTGCTTAAACAGTAAATCTTTCTATTTTCCCGGTCTCCCCTACTCCCCTACTCCCCTACTCCCCTTTTCCCCTCCACGGTCGGGGTTAGGGGTGGGTCTCCTACTATCTTAATAATAAGTATTCAACCGGACATGATATTAATCATTCAGATATGGTATAGTATTAAGTCCGGATAAGAGCGCGATAGAACGACCTTCCGCTCCGCGTTAACGCAGTTTTGCGCCAGCAAACAAAAAACTTTCTCCTTCTTTTCCTATTCTTCTTCTTTCTTCTTCCTTCTCCCTTCTTCCTTCTTCCTTCTTCCTTCTTCTTTTTTCCCCTCCTGGGAGAGGTTATATCATGTCTCTTTAAATAACCACTTCGGAAAAATTTAGGGAGTAGGGAGTAGGGAGTAGGGAACAAGGATAAATTTGAAGAATATTCTCTCTCAAAAGAAGAATATTTTTATTATGGCTAATTAATGAGACTTGATATTATATCAAATCCGGTGGGGTTGCACATAGAATCTGATTATATAATATCTGTTTATACTTCTATAATGACTTCAATATTTAATCTACCCTACTCCCCTATTCCCTACTCCCCCACTCCCCTACTCCCCCACTCCCCTACTCCCAACTATATAATAAGTATTCAACCGGATTTGATATTAGGGGTGGGTAGACTCCTGAGGACTGACTCGTGACTCCTCCGTCGTTATTTATTTATAAATGTTCAACCGGACATGATATAATACTTCATCGCCAAAAGATAAAAATACTACTTTAAAAATGTTGTCTAATCATCCAGAAAAAATAATTTTTGACGCAACAAATAATCAAGATTTAGATAGTAAAACTACTACACAACTGATAGATTTATCTTGCCTAGATATCCAAAATTCAGCAATTATTAAAAGAATTGAAATAGACACTTATGGTGAAGTATTAGTCAAACGTCTTAAAGCGATGGGAATTGTGCCAGAAAAACAAATAATGGTATTACGAAAAAGTTGCTTTGGCGGACCAATTCATATCAGAGTAGGTATCAGTACAGAATTAGCAATTAGGAGAGAAGAAGCAAAAACAATTTTTGTTCAACCGCTCAACCGGACATAATATAAATCAAAAGGGGCAGCTAAAATGCCACCCCAAAAAATTCTATCAAATTCCGTTTTAGACTACAGCTATCTAACGATAAAAGTTGTTGACCCTATTTACCATGTTATTCCTGATAAATAAAACTGCCACATCCCAATAGCGATCGTCTGTATCTTTAAGATCGCACTTAATTTTCCATTCTCCATCCTCAACAACAGGCATGATCGTAAATGCTGAAGTTTTGTGTTTCTGCTTCGCTCCGCAATTAAATCCGGCAATAACTGCAGTCCATTCTGACGCTGAATATCCAGTTTTGATTGTGGGATTACCTTTGACCTGATAAATCCGATATTCCATAGGTTTTTGGGTAGTATCAGTTTCATCAGTCGTTGATGTGGTGTCTGTTTCACCAGTCGTTGGTGTTGTAGTAGGTTGATTTACTTTCATTAGTTCGTTAATTTCCTCTTGAGATAACACTCGGTTATAAATTCGCAGATGACCAACTTTACCCTCATAGAACCCATAACCACAACCCAATTTGATTTGAGTAATTTCACTTAATTCTTGATCTTTATCTGTAACAGTTTGCCACAGACTACCATTGAGATAGATTTTCATCTCGCCGGTAGCAACATTCTTTGTAAATGCCCAGTGATTCCATTTACCCTTAAAATCAGAAACTTGAGCTAATTGTTCAATTCTGTCAAAAGAAGTGGTTTTATTTCCACAATCAAAACATACATTACTGTCTGACCATGGTAAGTGAATATTAACTACCCTGTGATTAGTTTTATCTTCTGCTAATAAGATAGAGCTTTGTTTGGGTAGAGACTCTCCACCGTTTGCCCAAAAACTAATTGTGATTTCATTAGTTTCGGGAATAGCTGTTGGGGGTAGTTCGATATAATCATCAACTCCATCAAAACCTATACAGTCGCCAAAGTTCGGGTCATCTATAACTTTAGCACCATAAACTTTGCCATTGAGTGTTCCGTCTGAAGCATCAACTACTTCTTTTTCTTTTGCTGAGTTTTCTACTATTTCATTGAGTGGGAGATGGAGGTGTAAACCACTATTTATATCTATAGGTTGAGGAGTCTCATCCGTTGTTGATGTGCTGTCGGTTTCACCAGTAGTTTCAGTCTCATCAGTTGTTGATGTGCTGTCGGTTTCACCAGTGGTCTCAGTCTCATCCGTTGTTGATGTGCTGTCGGTTTCACCAGTGGTCTCAGTCTCATCCGTTGTTGATGTGCTGTCGGTTTCACCAGTGGTCTCAGTCTCATCCGTTGTTGATGTGCTGTCAGTTTCACCAGTAGTTTCAGTCTCATCAGTTGTTGTGCTGTCAGTTTCACCAGTAGTTTCAGTCTCATCCGTTGTTGATGTGCTGTCAGTTTCACCAGTAGTTTCAGTCTCATCCGTTGTTGATGTGCTGTCAGTTTCACCAGTAGTTTCAGTCTCATCAGTTGTTGTGCTGTCAGTTTCACCAGTAGTTTCAGTCTCATCAGTTGTTGATGTGCTGTCAGTTTCACCAGTAGTTTCAGTCTCATCAGTTGTTGATGTGCTGTCAGTTTCACCAGTGGTCTCAGTCTCATCAGTTGTTGTGCTGTCAGTTTCACCAGTAGTTTCAGTCTCATCAGTTGTTGTGCTGTCAGTTTCACCAGTAGTTTCAGTCTCATCAGTTGTTGATGTGCTGTCAGTTTCACCAGTAGTTTCAGTCTCATCAGTTGTTGTGCTGTCAGTTTCACCAGTAGTTTCAGTCTCATCAGTTGTTGTGCTGTCAGTTTCACCAGTGGTTTCAGTCTCATCCGTTGTTGATGTGCTGTCGGTTTCACCAGTAGTTTCAGTCTCATCCGTTGTTGATGTGCTGTCAGTTTCACCAGTAGTTTCAGTCTCATCCGTTGTTGATGTGCTGTCAGTTTCACCAGTAGTCTCAGTCTCATCCGTTGTTGATGTGCTGTCAGTTTCACCAGTAGTCTCAGTCTCATCCGTTGTTGATGTGCTGTCAGTTTCACCAGTAGTTTCATCAACTGTCATCAATTCGTTAATTTCTTCAGGTGACAACACTCGGTCATAAATTCGTAGATGAGCAACTTTACCATGATAGAAAAAATTATTAGAGTTACAACCCAATCTCACCACAGAAATTGAATCTAGCGGTTTATTTTTACCCGTACCACTTTGCCAAAGAACACCATTGAGATAGATTTTCATCTCCCCAGTAGCAACATTTTTCGTAAATACCCAGTAATTCCATTTACCTTTGAAGTCAGTTGCCCGAGCTGGTTTTTCTATTCTGTCATAAGTATTATCAGAAGTAGTCGTATTTCCACAATCGAAGTAAATTTTACTATCTGACCAAGGTAAATGAATGCTGACTAGCTTTTGATTACTTTTATCTAGAGCCAAGATGATAGAATTCTTATTAGGTAAAGACTTGCCACCATTTGCCCATAAACTAATTGTAATTTCACCCGTTTGGGGAATAGCTGCTGTAGGAAGTTCAATATAATCGTTCGTACCATCAAAGTTTATACAGTTACCAAAGCGATCGTCTGCTACAACTGCTGGTTCTCCATAAACTTGACCATTGAGTTTTCCGACTGATACATCAACTACTTCTTTTGCCTTAGCAGCATTTTCGACAATTTCATTCAGTGGCAGATGCAATTGTAAACCACGATTAATATCCATAGCTGGAGGAGTTGCATCGACTTTCATACATTCATTAATTTCTTCAGGGGATAACACCCGGTCGTAAATCCGCAGATGAGCCATTTGCCCTTCAAAAGCTTGGTTGACATCAAATCCTCCTGCCAGCTTATCCTGTTCTTGGCCTAGTACGAGTGCCCCCCCAGCAGTAATTTTCTTTCCTTTACTCAGAGTTCCAGAGTCTTTCTCTTCCCCATCTTTATAAACCTTTAATTCTCCGTCGCTGCTATTCCAACTAACTGCTATACAATGCCATTTACCATCATTAAAAGCAACTCCTGTATTCTTTGTCACCATTGTAATTTCAGGTATGAGTTTTCTAATGTCAAACAATATAAAGGCATTACTTGTTTCAGAATTAGCGTAGGAAAGAGGTGTTCCTGCTTTTGTTGTATTGTTTGATTTCACCCAACATAATGCTGTAAGTATTTCTGAGGGGAAATTGGGCATGGGATTAATAATAATATAATCATCATTCCCATCAAAGTTTAAGCAGTTACCAAAGCGATCGTCTGCTACAACTGCTGGTTCCCCATTAACTTTACCATTGAGTTTTGATACTGAGATATCAACAACTTCTTTTTCTTTAGACGAATTTTCGACTATTTCATTCAGTGGCAAATGCAATTGTAAACCGCGATTAATATCCATCGGTGGAGGAGTTGCATCCACTTTCATACATTCATTAATTTCTTCAGGAGATAACGCTCGGTTATACATCCGCAGATGCGACATTTTGCCCTGAAAATATCCATCTCCTGACCAGTTACTCTTGCCAATATAATTTTTAGTGCGATTAAGATTATTAGGTAGATGTACTAAACCACTCTGTACTTCTTCACCATTCTTGTAGATTTTGTTACTACCTGACCCATCAACGGTTACTGTTACATAAACCCACTGGTTCAACTCTAGCATTCCATCTGCTTTAATTCTGTTTTTAGTAGCACCTTGATAAACCTCTAAAGCTAAATTCTTAGTAGTACCTTCATTCGCAAGCAGAATGTTGTCCTTACCTTGAGCATTTCCAAAGTCAATAATTCTCGACCAACTTTTGAAGCTGTTATAGTGTACCCAAGCTTCGACAGTAAAACCTTGTGAATAGTCAATATTCATTTCTGGCATTTGGATATAATCATCCACACCGTCAAAATTTAGACAATTGCCAAGTTTGGAGTCTGCTACAACTATTGGTTCTCCATTGACTTTACCATTGAGCTTTGATGCTGAAATATCAACAACTTCTTTTTCTGATTCAGCATTTCCCACAATTTCATTCAGTGGCAGGTGCAATTGTAAACCGCGATTAATATCCTTATGTGGAGGAGTTTCATCCACTTTCATACATTCATTAATTTCTTCAGGAGATAACGCTCGGTTATACATCCGCAGATTTGACATTTTGCCATGAAAAAAAGCATCTGCTGACCAGTTACTATCGCCAATATAATTTTTAGTGCGATTAAGATTATTAGGTAGATGTACTAAACCACTCTGTACTTCTTCACCATTCTTGTAGACTTTGCTACTACCTGACCCATCAACAGTTACTGTTACATAAACCCACTGGTTCAACTCCAGCATTCCATCTGTTTTAATCCTGTTTTGAGTAGCACCTTGATAAACATCGAAGACTAAATTCTTAGTAGTACCTTCATTCGCAAGCAGAATGTTGTCCTTACCTTGAGCATTTCCAAAGTCAATAATTCTCGACCAACTTTTGAAGCTGTTATAGTGTACCCAAGCTTCGACAGTCAAACCTTGGGAATAGTCAATATTCATTTCTGGCATTTGGATATAATCATCCACACCGTCAAAATTTAGACAATTGCCAAGTTTGGAGTCGTCTAAAATTTTGGGATTACCATTAACTTTACCCTTGAGTTTTGCTGGAGAAACATCAACTACTTCTTTTTCTGATTCAGCATTTTCGACTATTTCATTGAGTGGCAGATGCAATTGTAAACCACGGTTAATATCTATAGGTGGAGGAGTTGCATCTACTTTCATGCATTCACTGATGTCTTCTGGTGACAATACTCGGTCATACATCCGCAGATGAGCCATTTGTCCCTGAAAAGCTTGATTACCTGCAAATCCTCCTCCCAGCTTATCTTGCTCTTGTGCTAATACCAATGCTCCTCCAGTGGCAATTGGATTTCCTTGACTAATGACTTTAGAGTGTACCTCTTTTCCATCTTTGTACACTTTAAATTGTCCATCGCTACTTTGCCAAGTAATTGCTACACAATGCCATTCACCATCGTTGAAAGCAACTCCCGTGCTATGCCACTTGTTATTAACAGTGGGTGTGATATTTTTAATATTGTATATTTGAAACTCGTTATAGCTCTTTGCTGAAGATTGAGCGTATGAGACAACTGTACCTTCTTTGCTTTGGTTATTCGATCTAACCCAACATAATACTGTCATTGCTTCTGAAGGAAAGTTGGGCATCGGATTAATGATAACATAATCATTATTGCCATTAAAGTTTAAACAATTACCAAAGCGTGGGTTAGCTACAACTGTTGCTCCATGAACTTTACCATTGAGCTTTCCTGCTGAAACATCGACAACTTCTTTTTCTTTCGCAGCATTTTCGACTATTTCATTGAGTGGCAGATGCAGTTGTAAACCACTATTTATATCCTTATGTTTAGTTTCAGGAGTTTCACTAATTGGACTTGTAGAGGTAGTATTACTAGCAACATAAATATCGTGTAAATCGTTAGGTATTACACCTTTAATCTTTTTTTGTTTGAAACTAAGGGTAATAGATGTATAACGTTGGTCGCTAGGTAACTGAAACAAACCTAGACCCGTATCTGTGCCAAAGGAAGTACCTGGGTTAGGTGGAGTTGGGCAAAACTCTTGTTTACCTTGAGAGTTTTTACCAGAAATAGTTTTAGTAGCTGCATCTAGGAATACTCGAGCATTGTTCCCTTTACCAAGAGTGCCACTGTTGAATAATTTCCAGTCAGCTAAATTTACTGGACTACCATCTAGAGTTGTTGCTGTGACTTTTATGGTTGTATATCCAGCTTTGCTACCATTGAAGAATCTTGATACGGCCAAATAGGTGTCACCACAGGTAGCGCCATCAGTTACTTTTGAGCCAGTTAAAGAAGCTTTATAGTTACTAAAATCTAGAGTAACAGAATAGTTATTTTCACGTCCTATAGTCCTGATTTGAGGCATCGTAACAGTGATACCTTTTACTTGACCTGTTAAGCTAAATTTATTCTCTATTTCTCCAGATAGGAGACGGTCTTCTGTTATGGGGGTATCGCCATCTGGCTTTCCTCTCCAAGCACGGTCATCATAGTCTATTTGATTGTAGGTGATACTTATTGTACCCCCTAGACCATCAGAGACTTGTGCTGTTTGACCAAACCCTGGATACTTATAGTTAGTAGTATCCCAAAAGGTGAGGTTTTTAGTAGCGACTTCAGACATTATGATGCTCCTTATTTATTGATTAATCGGCAATTTCTAGGGACACTAATCATTCTCTGATTGTCTTAAAAAATATACAATTCAGATATTTTTGGGCTTCTGTCTATAAACAACTATAAAGTAAGCATTTCGGTCCGAATGCGGAGCAAACAGCTATTAGCTGCCAGCTAGAGCGCAACAATACTCTCTCCTTAAGGACAGTGTTTAAATTAATATAGACTTTAAGAGCAAGGGAGCCAACTTTTGTAGTAAGACAATTAATAAAGCTTTTATGGTCAACTAAAAGCAATAGCTGATAGCTGATGGCTGATAGCTGATGGCTGAATGCTTACAGTATAAGTTTTTTGATGCACAAGCTAAACATTTCTTAATAATACATTTTACCACCGATTAAATTATTCATAGGGTTAAATTTTATTAAGGATTATTACTAAGTTTTTGGTAAAGATTCAGGGGGTGCATCTCATAGCAAGCAAAAATACTTTTTTCCTACATATTCCCTGTTGCTTTCCGGAGCTGTTGCCTAAAAGCGATAAATTTTTAGCTTTATTCATGCATTGAGATGCACCCGATTCAGGTCAGGCCAATTTGTCATAAAGTCCAATATTTCATGGACATGATATTAGATGTGAAAATTGTATATTTTCCTATATTAAAATTCTCAATTTTTTCACAATTGATAGATTTCAAGACCGAGGTTTTCACTGACTGTAACAATGCTTTGCTCTGGAATTTTTTGCCATTTACCTAAAAATAAAGGTTCAGAAGCTATAATCACAGCATTGGGAAAATGAGGATCATTTTTTAGCCAATAAAGACTTGGAGGAGTCGCACCTTGAGCAAATCTAGAGGCAACTAATTGATGTCCGTCTGTCACGATCGTATTTGCTAAAAATCTAGTTTCTTTTGTTTTAGCAATTTCTGTCAAAATTCCTAATGTTTCCTGTAAAGCGTGTTGAAAATTATAGCCAACATTAGATAATATTTCATTAATTAATAATGCAAAAATATGCTCTGAATCTGTATTGCCTTTAATCAATAAATAAGGAATCTCTTTGAGGCGATCGCGTATTTCTTTATAAAGAGTAAATCTGAATTTATCAATATAGCCGTTATGAATAAATAATATATTTTTATAACTAAATGGTTGACAATTACTCAAGTCAATTCCTTGACCGGGAGTTGCACTTCTAACATGACTTAAAATACATCCTGACTCTATATAACGACCCAAACTCTTGAGATTTATATCATTCCATATTGGCTGAATATTTTTATAAGTAAAAGGTTTTGTTTGCTTTTGATGATGATACCAACCCACCCCAAAACCATCAGCATTTAGTAACGCTTCTTGCATTTCATGAGGTTTATAGCCTTGGACTATTAATGAGTGTTCTGGTTGACTAATAATTGATTCTAATAAAATTGGCAGACCGAGATAGCCTAGTAATCTACACATATTAATTTTGGATTGTTTATTTCAGATATAGCAGTCGAAGCAAAAGACGCGGACATATCAAAAGCTTAAAAGTCAGACAGCGCAAAGTTTTTCCTTCTTCCTTCTTCCAACTTCGGTCTTCCTTCTTTCTTCTGCTATATTGACGACTTGCTAATCATAACATTGTGATTATCAATACAATCAATTCCAAACTAATTCAGAGGTATTTTATGAAAATTTTGACATCATCAATTACAATTAAATAGTTGAGTTGTGAGTTGACAATTAAGATGAAATATGCTGCTTTATTCTTGACTCTTGGTATTGCTTTAATCGTACTGGGAATTAAATTTGGTGGGTTAGGATGGTTATTAGTTTGGACTGGGGTAAGTTTTGTTGTAGTTGGAGCTGGTTATGCTGGGTTAGGACCGAGAATTTTTGGCAAAAATCAAGATGGAAAAATAGCAAGTTGGGCAATTATTTTATTGTTTCCTTATCTCGTTGGATATTGGACAAGATGGTATTTTTTACGTCTAATTCAGAGAGAAGATTGTGCTAATGAAATTGTGCCGGGAATTTGGGTTGGCAGGCGAGCATTGGCTGATGAATTACCAGAAAATATTAGTTTAATTGTTGATTTTGCAGCAGAAATTCCAGAAGAACCAGAAGTTATTGCTAATAGATCTTATATTTATCTTCCTAGCTTAGATGCCACTGTTCCAGAGGATCGTATATTTAAGGATATTGTCAAAAAAGTTTTTGATTGGGATGGAAATGTTTATATTCATTGTGCTTTTGGTCATGGTCGTTCTGTAGCTTTTGCTGCTGCTGTTTTAATGACTAGAGGATTGGCAGATAATGTTGAACAAGCAGAAGAAATTATCAAAAAAGTTAGACCTAGAGTTAAGCTAAGTCAGGTTCAGAAAAATTTATTAAATAGAGTTATACCATCAATTCAAAGTGATTTAAAATCTGCTAATTAAGTAATGATATTTTTGATAATTATTGCTCTACCGAGGCTTTGTTGCATGAAAGTATATAGCTGCGGCTAGACTCCCGATATGTACTTCATAACGCGCGGAAACTGCTGTAATATCATGTCCGGTTGAACAGTTTTGAAGAAGGAAGAAGGAAGACCGAAGTTGGAAGAAGGAAGACCGAAGTTGGAAGAAGGAAGAAGGAAGAAGAACAGGAAAAGGGCGTTGCATATTTACCGAATAATTAAGGTTTAAAGCCTCTCCTTTAAAGGAGAAATAAGAAAAAATTTTCATAATTAGTCAATCCTCTTCTTTTCAAGGAGAGGTAATTCTAAATTCTTAATTCTTGAAGCATTGGAATTAGTGTGGTCCGGGTGGGAGGTGTGGTCCGGGTGGTCAGGGTGGGAGGGCTTTACATAGAGTGCAAATTATATATAGTTTTAGGAAAAGAGGAAGTAAAAGATGTGTTAGCTTTTGCGGCGTGCAAAGATTCATCCCTAACTTCAGCAACGCCAGGAAAAGAAGGAAGAAGGAAGGAAGAAGAAGAACAGGAAAAGAAGGAGAAAGTTTTTTGATCGCGCTCCGATCCGGACATGATATAACTATTGGACAATAGATAAATCAAACATCAATCTCCCTCAAGCGAGCGTACGCTTCCTCTGACTGTATCTAAACTCTACATAACTATTGGACAATAGATAAATCAAACATCAATCTCCCTCAAGCGTACGTTTCCTCTGACTGTATCTAAACTCTACATAACTATTGGACAATAGATAAATCAAACATCAATCTCCCTCAAGCGTACGCTTCCTTTGACTGTATCTAAACTCTACATAACTATTGGACAATAGATGAATTAAACATTAATCTCCCTCAAGCGAGCGTACGTTTCCTCTGACTGTATCTAAACTCTACATAACTATTGGACAATAGATGAATTAAACATTAATCTCCCTCAAGCGTACGCTTCCTCTGACTGTATCTAAACTCTACATAACTATTGGACAATAGATAAATCAAACATTAATCTCCCTCAAGCGTACGCTTCCTTTGACTGTATCTAAACTCTACATAACTATTGGACAATAGATGAATTAAACATTAATCTCCCTCAAGCCAGCGATATAGCTGCCAAAGCGCTCCACTTTTCCTGCGGAATGCGCTCGCATTCATATCGCGCAGCGAAAAGGGAAAAGATGTTCTATCGCTACTTTCATACAACAAAGCCCTCTACCGTTCTAATCTCAAAGCACTGGCAAATAAAGGTAAGTGCCTTTTTAGAATCGAAAAAAGTGCGCCTGTTTCAATTCACTTAACCCTCAAAAAGTGAGAATTTGGGGTGAGGGGGGCAGAAAAATCTCTCGAACAATTATTCCTCCTACTTTCTCTGTCTTCCCACACCTCCCACCCCTCCCACACCTCCCACACCTCCCCCACTCCCTGAGCTATCCGTGTATCCGTGCCATAATCCGTGTGAGCCACTCCCCCACTCCCTGAGCTATCCCTGTATCCGTGCCATAATCCGTGT
>JAXHSW010000071.1:0-1615 GCA_034190295.1 Cyanobacteriota bacterium
ATAACCTTAATATAGAGTAAGCAGAAAATACAAGGAATATGACTAATATCAAGTCTCATTAAGAACGCCATAATAAAAATTTTCTTCTCTTGAGAGAAAATATTTTTTCCGTTTGTCATGGTCCGCAAACAAATTTCCTCTTGTTTCCTACTCCCTACTCCCTACTCCCTACTCCCTACTCATACTCCCTACTCCCTAGATTTTTCCGAAGTGGTTATTTAAAGAGACATGATATAAGAACAAGAGTTTGAGTTGTCAACCCATACATTGTATGGCGGGAAATGTAGATGTGTTCCGGAAGCTGATAGCTGATAGCTGACGGCTGTTTGCGCAGCAGTCGGACCGAAATGCTTACGTTATAAAACTATTTATTCCTATATTCCCTGTTGCCTAGAGCAATAAAACTTTGTACCTCCAAGACTTGATAACTGCTGTAAGTGGCAATAGGAAGAGCTGGTAGACTTCCTGGTATTTTAGATAAAAGAACGTTTTGGTAGTCCTCGCTATAGCACTACGCAAATAGGCTAGAGCAATTATAAACACTCAAATCAGCGTCAGGGATGATTTTGTAATTTTGACTTATGACTTATGACTTTAGTAGTGGTAGATGGTGGCTAAAATGCTTACCGAATAATTAATAATTAAACAATTCACCTTTATTAGCCTCCCCTGGAAAAGGGAAAAAAATAAATTTTTTCCTTATTGGTCAATCCTCTCCCTTTTATGAAGAGATAATTATCCATTATCCATTAATGAACATACCTTTACCAAAATCATCCAATGCACCGCTACCATAAAATCAATTCAGACCAAACTAGAGGTTTATACAAAAGAAAAATCACTGCTATTCAAATCCATATTTCTAACATTCTTGACAATACCAACCAAATCATCATTATTGTAAATAGCAGTTCCTTTTGGCAATCCAGGAACATTTTCTTCTAATGTATAGTCACCACTACTTCCCTGTAATTGAATTCGATCGCCTTGAGAACCATTGAAAGTGTCAATCCGAGCATAATCGTTGATACCATTTCCAGTGTAGTAAACTTGACTATCATCGCCTAAGATAAATAGATCGGCATCGGCATTACCCCGCAAAATATCTATCTCATTATAACCAGGTTGAGCAGAAGTTATATCTACTCCTGTAAGAGTATCCATACCTCCTCCAGCAATCAGAATATCGTTACCAGAACCACCATTAAGGATATCGTTACCAGAACCACCATTAAAGATATCGTTACCAGAACCACCATTGAGGATATCGTTACCAGAACCACTATTAATTCTGTCATTTCCACTGTTACCATTGAGGATATCGTTACCAGAACCACCATAAATTCTGTCATTTCCACTGTCGCCATTGAGCAGATCGTCACCTTTCCGTCCAAGAATTAAATCATTGCCACCTTCACCGTAGATCGTATCGTTATCCGAACCGCCACGCAGATAGTCGTTGTTGTCACTTCCGTATATAGCGTTTTCAGGTTCAGGTGGAGTCTCATCCACATCAGTCACATTAATAGTCAACTGTTGCTCGAAACTTTCATCACCATCATCAGTAGTTCTCACAGTAATATTATGAGTCTTATCACTCTCAAAGTCCAACCCT
>JAXHSW010000071.1:1715-39479 GCA_034190295.1 Cyanobacteriota bacterium
CATAACTGTGAGTATCACCAGTATCAGGGTCAGAAGTAGTTAAATTACCTACCACTGTATTATTGTTACTATTTTCGGCAATAGTATTGTTATCTATTTCTACTGCTGTGGGAGCGGTATTAGGTGGAGTCTCATCCACATCAGTCACATTAATAGTCAACTGTTGCTCGAAACTTTCATCACCATCATCAGTAGTTCTCACAGTAATATTATGAGTCTTATCACTCTCAAAGTCCAACCCTGAACCATCAGCAACTACTATTTGGTCTCCATTCAGAGCAAAACGACCATTAGCATCATTCAACAATTCATAACTGTGAGTATCACCAGTATCAGGGTCAGAAGTAGTTAAATTACCTACCACTGTATTATTGTTACTATTTTCGGCAATAGTATTGTTATCTATTTCTACTGCTGTGGGAGCGGTATTGGTGGGAGTAGATGGAGGTAAATTGTCACTAACTACATCTTGTTTGACGTTTTCGGAACCAACAGTAACTTGATAAGTTGCTGTATCATCTACCTGACCATCGCCATCGAGATCCCCAGAGAAGGTTACATCGTAAGTTGCACTTGGGTCTACATCTAAACTATAACCACCTGAGTCCCAAGTTGTTGTAGTAAAAGTATTAGCACTATTTGCTGTATCAACCGCTGTAACTGTTATTCCCCCTATTCCTTCACCAACTGTGTAGAAGTCGTCATTATTAACTGCATCAGTGTAGGCAACACCTGTGATAAATGGACCGCTTGCCGTAGAATGAGCAAAGTTTTGGGCACTCATCACTGCGTTGAAAGTTGTACCACGAGAAGTAAACGGTCCCTGTAGTGAAGAAACTCCGATTTCCTGGAAGTCATCATTCATCAGAGTTACACGATGTCCTCTGTTACGGTAGTTTTTGTCAATAAACAAGTTTTCGTAGTTTCTCCTCACAAAAGTAGTGAAGTTTGGCGTACCCGTTGTTCCTAACCAAGCAAGGTTTTCCCCATTACCAGAGGGGTTTGTGAATGTATACCCCGCATTCTGCATACGTTGTCTGGAGTTTGTACCACCTTCTCCTTGGTGTTGAAATTTGTTCTCATCTAGTAACCATTGAGCGTGACCTTCAGCAGCAGTATTCAGGTTGAGATTAAATGCTAAAGGTTGTTTTGGATCGGTGGAGATTGTATCTTGTCTGCGAACACCTTCATTTAGCTCTATCCGATAGCGGTCTGCTTCTGCAGCAGGGTCTTGGCGACCTCTGTTGATCAATTCGAGCATATATTGGTCTTGAGCGGAAGGAACTGTATTACTCATGGTTTGTTGTGTTGTAAATTTAAACGACAGTAATTGAAAAGTAGGGATTATTTCCCTTGTAAATTCAAGTTTTTAGTAAATTAAATATCGCCCGATAAATCAGCCAAATTATGTAGTAGAACTTCATAATTAATTGAAATAATTTAATTACTTGTTTTGTGTTTTAAAAACAAGCGATTATTTAATTTACTGTCTATTTTTACATGGAACTTTCTAAAGTTCCGGCAGTAATTTTGCAATATCAAAAAGTTAGTAATTTTGTATTAAGTGAAAACACTATTGTTTGATGTTTCTTTAAGCTAAAAATCGTATTTTGAGGAGTCTTAACGTGGGATATTTTTGAGGAGATTGTTATTTGACTTATTCGCTCGACATTTTGAATAAAAAAAAAGTAATTACTTTTAATGAGGTTGCACTCAAAAAAGGAGTAATTACTTAAGGTCGGATATTTAATTGAAAATAACTAGGACTAGGAAAAAAAATTAAATAGGTTGAAAAAGAGACAAGTAGTAATCTTTAAACTGAGAGAAAAGCTGAAATTACCGAATAACTAAGGTTTAAAGTCGTAAGCATTTCGGTCCGACTGCTGCGCAAACAGCTATTAGCCGTCAGCTGTCAGCAATAAGACCCTGTATTTAAGGACAGGGTTTAAATGAATATAGACTTTAGAGCTGACTTTTGTAGTAAGATTTTTCGCTTCTCAATTAATAAAGCTTTGATCGCTAACTAAAAGCAATAGCTGTTAACGCAGTTCCGACCATGAGGCTAGCTGATAGCTGACGGCTGTTAGCTCCGCATTCCGGAGGAAATGCTTACTTAAAGTCTCTCCTTTAATGAAGAAAAAAGCGGTCGTTCGCGGAGCTCGGAACGGAGTTCTCTCTTCGCAGCGCACCCGTTGGGTGGGATGGTGAGGTCTCGGAGCCATATCCAATCGACCAAGAGAAGAAAAAATTTTCATGATTAGTCAATCCTCTTCTTTTCAACAATTATTAATTATTAATTATTAATTATTAATTATTCCCTATCCTATAGGATTAACCCTTTTCTCATTAACATCCTAAAAAATACTTACACCTTTACTTCCAAAGTTCTCAATTTTAGGAACTCAGTATTAACTCCAGACTCACGAGTTAAAGCAATTTTACCTGTCCTAGCAATTTCACGGATACCATATTTAGCAAGCATTTGGACAATGGCAACCATTTTTCCTGGGTCTCCTACTACTTCAATAGTTAATGAGTCGTCACCTAAGTCTACTATCCGCGCTCGAAAAATATTTGCAATATCAACCACTTCCGATCGCATATTTGTAGTAGCATTAATCTTGAGTAACATTAACTCTCGTTCCACACAGGGAATAGCAGTAATATCTTGTACTTTCAAAACATTAATCAACTTATATAGTTGTTTGGTCAACTGTTCAATCACACGGTCGTCCCCAGGCACCACCATTGTAATTCTAGAAACACCAGATTGTTCTGCTGGGCCAACCGCCAGACTTTCAATATTAAAACCACGACGGGCAAATAAACCAGCAATGCGGGTCAAAACTCCCGCTTCGTCTTCAACTAAAACAGAAAGAGTATGTTTCATTCTCTAAATCAGTAGCTATCTTGGCCAACCTATAGCACTACGCCCAAGTCAGAAGTCAGTAGGGGTGAATGGCATTCGCCCATATAGAATAATGGCATTCGCCCATATAGAATAATGGCATTCGCCCATATAGAATAATGGCATTTGCGTTCCGCAGAGCTGCCGAATGGCGCCCGTATAGAAGTCAGAAGTAATCCCTGACTAACTTTGAGCATTTATAAATGCCCTAACCTATTTGCGTAATGCTATATTTAATATTTTGTTATTCTATACTAGAGTTTAGATTTAATCGGGTTTTTATCCCACTAACAATTTTTACCACTTATGGCTGATGAAGGTTTAATAATTTTAGAAGTAAAGAGTAAGGATGAATTTGTTAAACAAATAAATCAACGTATAGATGTCTGGATATCTGAACAAATGACCGATATTTCGCGATCGCATATTCAAAAGTTAATATCCCAAGGTAATGTGAAAATAAACGACCAACTCTGCACCTCTAAAAAAGTAATAGTACAGCATGGCGATCGGATTATTTTAACTATTCCCCCACCAGTACCTTTAGAAATAGAAGCTAATGATATTCCTCTGGACATTCTCTACGAAGATGATGCTTTATTAATTATCAATAAACCAGCAGGTTTGGTCGTACATCCAGCTCCCGGACATTCTGAAGGTACTTTGGTGAATGCACTTTTAGCTCATTGTGATTCTTTGGCGGGTATTGGTGGAGTGCAACGACCGGGTATTGTGCATCGCTTGGATAAGGATACTACTGGAGCAATAATGGTGGCGAAAACAGACCAAGCATATCAACATTTGCAGGCACAGTTACAGGCAAAAACTGCTAGAAGGGAGTATTTAGGAGTGGTTTATGGTAGTCCGAAAACAGATAGTGGGAAAATAGATTTACCTATTGGTCGTCATCGGATAGACCGTAAAAAAATGGCGGTGACACCAGTAGAAAGAGGCGGAAAAGTCGCCGTTACTCATTGGGAAATTAAGGAACGTTTGGGAAATTTTTCCATGATGTTATTTCGGTTAGAGACTGGCCGGACTCATCAAATTCGGGTTCACAGTGCTAAAATAGGGTATCCTATTGTGGGCGATACTATTTATGGAAAAGGTCGTTCCGTAGGAGTAAATTTAACTGGTCAAGCGCTTCATGCTTGGCGACTAGAGTTACAACACCCTGTTTCTGGAGAGTTAATTTCAGCGATCGCTCCTTTGCCAGAAGATTTTCTCACCTTGGTTGAAGTTTTGCGTAGACGTTCTGGATTAGAAGTCAAAAGTCAAAAGTCAGAAGTTATAATACCGTAGGTTGGGTTAAGCGGCAGCGCAACCCAACAAACCGTCTTTGTTTGTTGCCTTTATCCTGCGTATAAAATACGAAGATAATTCCTCAACCCAACCTAAAAAAAGCTAATTTTTTTAATTATCATATAAATTCAGGAGAATAAAATTATGGATCGTGGAAAAATTGTGGCTATTATTACTGGAGCTATTTCTATAGCTTTAGCGATCGCTTATTTAATTATTGTACAACTATTAGATTTTAGAGGTAGTGAAATGATACCTGCTCCCACTTCAATATTGCCTTTTGTATTTTAAAAAAATCTAGTCTGGTAGAAGTAGTGATAGTCAGTACATCCTTTTAATTGTCAGGAAGTAAACTAAAAAATCACTACTTGTTCACCACTACCTTAGCTTTTTTGTTCAATGTAAATCATGCGAGTTCGGATAGGAATACCTGTAGTTGGAGAAGTCCAACCTAATATAAAATAATCTTCAATAGCATTTTCAATTACTATTTTTGAATGCTCGTAAACTGGCACAACAAAATTTTTAATATATTGCTCTGTCGCTTCATCAATACTAATGAAAATAGCTTGACGAGCTATTCGATCTATATGCTCAATTGCTTTTTGAGCATCTTCGACACAATGCAATGAACTTAAACAAAAAACAAAATCATAGGAGTGGGAATCAATTTCAGCCAAAGCAGTTTCTATAGGTTTATGAATAGTTTTATAACCTCTTTTCGTTGCATATTCCAGCATATTAACTGAAATATCAATACCTGTATATTCAAAATTTCCCTGTAATAATTGACTTAGAAAACCTGTACCACAACCAATATCTAAAATACTACCTTGAAGCTAATTATATTTATGGAATATTTTAGCTGCCTCATAGACGTGTTGTGCATTACAACTTGGGGTCTTTTAGCACATCATCATAGTTAGCAGCAAAACCATCATAAAATTATTGAGCAGAAATTTTATCTACCATAATTTATAGTTCAAAATTTACTTATTTTTACTATCTCGCGCTCCGTTAAGAGGCTAACTGATAACTGAAATTACTTTAGTTTTTTTGCTCAATAAAAATCATCCGAGTTCGGATAGGAATACCTGTAGTTAGAGAAGTCCAACCTAATATAAAATAATCTTCAATAGCATTTTCAATTGTTATTTTTGAATAGTCGTAAACTGGCACAGTAAAATTTTTAATAAATTCCTCCGTTGTCTCATCAAGACTAATCAAAATAGCTTGACGAGCTATTCGATCGATATGCTCAATTGCTGTTTTAGCATCTTCAACACATAACAATTAACCCAGACAAAAAACCAAATCGTAGGAATTTGTATCAATTTCAGGCAAAGCAGTTTCAATTGATTTGTGGATAGTTTTATAACCTCTTTTAGCTGCATAATCTAGAATTTTACTAGAAACATCAATTCCTGTGTATTCAAAATTTCCCTGTAATAATTCACTTAGAAAACCTGTGCCACAACCAATATCTAAAATACTGCCTTGATGATGATTGTATTGATGAAAAATTTTAGCTGCCTCATTATGAAACTTTAGATTACTCCTAGCCTTTGACATATCATCATACTTAGCAGAATAATCATCATAAAATTCTTGAGCAGAAATTTTATCTACCATAATTTATACTGCAAAATTTACTTAGATTTACTATCCCATATCATCTAATTAATCTGCGACATTAAACGTTAAATATTGTAAGCATTTCCTACATCACGCGCCCCCGCGCATCCCCCAATTTTGGGAGACTTTTACCAGCTAATTGATTCTTGTCCCCCCCAGAATTGGGGGGCTAGGGGGGCAAAATTCAGTATTAATTGCTGATAGCTGACTGCTGATAGCTGAATGCTTACTAAATATTATTAAACCATTACCCAAAAATTGTGGTCTAAAACCTCCCTTTTTAAGGCGATAAAAAAAAAGACAATTCCGTATTTTCGTAGCCTCCTTATTGCAAAGATACTGATAACTGATAACTGATAACTGAAATGACCTTAGCTTTTTTGTTCAATATAAATCATGCGAGTTCGGATATCAACACCTTGGCTGGAAGAAGTCCAACCTATAATAAAATAATCTTCAATGGCATTTTTAATTGTTATTTTTGAATAGTCGTAAACTGGAACAACAAAGTTTTTAATATATTCTTCTGTCATCTCATCAAGACTAATTAAAATAGCTTGACGGGCAATCCGATAAATATGCTCAATCGCAGTTTGAGCATCTTCAACAAAATACAATGAACCTAAACAAAAAACAAAATCATACGACTGGGAATCAATCTCAGCTAAAGCAGTTTCTATCGGTTTATGGATGGTTTTATAACCTCTTTTAGCTGCAATATCCAGCATATTAGCTGAAATATCAATTCCTGTATATTCAAAATTTCCCTGCAATAATCCACTTATAAACCCTGTTCCACAACCAATATCTAAAATCCTGCCCTGATGATAATTGTGTTGGTGGAAGATTTTGACCGCCTCATTCAAATGCTGTGCATTGCACTTACCCTTAAAAATAACATCATCATATTTGATAGCATAATTATCATAAAATTCTTCAGCAGAAATTTTGTTCAGCATAGTTTCTATTTCAATATTTACTGATATTTAATCTACCGATCCAACCAAACTTTAATTGTCACAAAAAATATGACAAGAATACGATAGATAAGCGTTATATCATGTCCGGATAATTAACGATAGAACGACCTTCCGCGCTCCGCGACCAAAAAACTTTTTCCCTTCAAGCCTTTTCTTCCCTTCTGCCTTCTGCCTTCCTTTCTCCAAAAAAAATGTAAGTATTCAATCGGACATGATATTACTGATAAATATTAGTAGCCTTAATCATGTGATAAGCAACAAGTAACTGAGTCAAAGCCAAAGGATAACTCTGAAGCAACTCCCCAGTTGTACCAACTAACTTACCAAGGTCTGGGTCTCCATTCGGCGAACAAAAATCCTTTAAATAAGGCGTATCCTGACATAAAATCATCTCTAACTCATTTACCTGTTCTTTCGTTGCATGACTATCAATTTCCAACACATCAACTGGTTTACCCATATCCCGGTCTAACTCCAAACGCACTGCCGGCTGAAAACTAGGGCTACCTTGGCCAATAATCTCTAGAAAATCTGGGTGAGGAATAGTTGGCCTAAGCACCAAGCGTACATGAAGTTCAGAGCTATTCTCATCATTTGAAGGAGGATAAAAAGTAACTACCACATCTGCCCACTTGCGTTGGGGACGAATAAACGCATCCGAGTCTGGTTCCCGTTTTTCCATCTCCTTGAGGACCTGTTCTTCACTATATCCCCTCTTCATAGTATCCCGTTTGACTTTCCATTTCGCCCTTAAATCCTCTGGTGGTGCAAGGTACACCTTCACATCGTAACAATCTCTCGCCCCCCTAGTCGAATAACCCAGCAGTCCTTCAACAACCACAAACTTGCTAGGCTTAATATATTCTGGCGGGTCAAATTCTCCCGTAGAGTGATTATAAATAGGCTTAAGAATTGGTTGTCCAGTACGCAGCAGAGTCAAATGTTGCTGCATTATATCAAGATGGTTACAATCTGGGTGTAAGGCTGTAATACCTATTTCTGCCCTTTGTTTTCGGTCATAGCGATGGTAGTCATCTGTACAAATCACAGTCACATTTTCTGGCCCTAAGACTTGAGCAATTCCTCTAGTCAAAGTAGTTTTACCCGCAGCGCTATCACCGACAATTCCTAGAATAATTGGACGATAATTCATAATTTCACCTCTCCCTATTACCGGACAACGGCTTACATAAAACAACTGGAAATTTATAATTATTTCTTAATTTTACGATCTATTGAACACTGGGGCAAGATTTTTGAGAGAGAGAGTAGGTGCATTACTAGATTTTAGAATCCCTGGCAATTTCCTGAAAATAGTGTTATGATAGAAGTTGCAAAATAACTGACAACTGAGTATCGCGTTATTTCGATACCGACTTTGAGTCTTCCCTAATGGTTGCCTAGTCAAGAAAAAGAAAGCGCAAAATAAATACTCTATGAGTAAGCCATAAATAAGTCAAAAAATAGCGCTTTGGGGATTTTTCTCAAAGCATTGCGTATCGACCGCCTGCGTTGATGGATTCGCACCGTCACGTTGCTATGAACGGTTTTACCCGGTTTTACCGGGAATTGCCTGGCTTGATGTATCTGCTAAGACATACCACTTGGGTTTGGTCTCCAAACCCCTACAGTCTTCTCTCACGAATGATTTCATATTGCTATATCTACCAGATTAAAGGTTTTTCTTTCTTCCTTCTTCCTTCTTCCTTCTTCCTTCAACTAATAGCACCCTTCAAACTTCGACAAAACTGCCCGATCGCCTCCAAACCCTCATCCGGCGTTCCCTCTGCCAAACGCTTCACCACCGCACTACCCACAATAACCGCATCACTCCCCCAATTTTTTACTTGCAAAGCGTGTTCCGGTTGAGAAATGCCAAAACCAACACCAATAGGTTTATCACTCACCCCTCGCATTTGTACCAACAAATCTTCAACCCGCGTCTGTACTTGATTACGCATTCCCGTCACCCCAGTCACACTCACCAGATAAATAAATCCTTGAGACTGACGAGCGATCGCCTCTATTCTCTCTTTTGGGCTAGTAGGGGCCACCAACAATGTCAACTCAACCCCAATATCCCGAGCAGGTTTTAACAAAATATCCGCCTCTTCCAACGGCAAGTCCGGCACAACCAAACCCCTAGCACCAGCATCATAAATTTTTTTCAGGAAGCTCTCCACCCCTCGATACAAAATCGGATTATAGTAAGTAAACAAAATAATCGGCGATCGCAACTTCTTACTCGTCGTCTGCACCACCTCCAACACCGACTCCAAAGTAGTCCCCCGCTCCAAAGAGCGAGTAGCAGCAGCCTGAATTACTGGACCGTCAGCCAAAGGGTCAGAATAAGGCACGCCCAACTCAATCAGATCGGCCCCACTATTATCCAATACCTCCAACGCTTTGGCCGTAGTTTCCAAATCTGGATCGCCTGCCGTAATAAAAGGAATAAAAGCACACTGACGACCATTTTCCGAATTGCGTAGAGATTCAAAGCGATGAGAAACTGAAATCATTTTTAATTTTCAATATTGGATAAATAATTTATCAAAATAATTGGGTCGTGCAACCCTGCCTTTTAAGGCCAAATATTTTTGGAGCCTTGCTCAAATCCCCTACTTCCCCTCCTGGGAGGGGTTAGGGGTGGATTAACTTCTGACTTCTGACTTCTGACTTCGTTGTGAGTTTAATACCCCACCGTCATTTCAGTTATCAGTTATCAGTTGTCAATGGGGCTACTTAAAATTGCTTGGGGTTAATGGTCGGTCGTTGACTATCCATGAGCAATTTTCCCTTCTGCCTTCTGCCTTCTGCCTTCTGCCTTCTGCCTTCTGCCTTCTGCCTTCTGCCTTCTGCCTTCTGCCTTCTGCCTTCTTCAATTATTCCTGTTTATTCTGAGCTGCCCTTTCTTGCTCAACTTCTGCCTGCAACTGAGCCAACTCCTCTGGAGTCATTTCTTCCAGGCGCTTTTGGATTACTGCTTCCTCATAATCTTTTAACTGTTGGTTATAGGTCATATTGCTATTCGTAACCCGAAACAAATAAGTCAGTAGCCAGCCAAACAAGCCACCGACCAATACAGCTTGTGTCCAGATACCAGCATCTACACCATTTACTCCTACTACCTGCAATATCAAGTAAAGGATACCACCAGCAGCAAAAATACCGACACTTATTCCAATGGCCTCAATTCGTCGCATTAACCTTCAATTTGTCGCCGTCTGGGGCGAAAGTTCAAAAATGGGGACAAAACTAACATACCAGGAAAGAAAAAGAACATCAAGAAATACATAAAGCCTCGTTCAAAGGAACTAGCAACATACCAACGGATATTCAAGTAAGCATAGACTATAGCTGGCATTACCAGAAGGTAAGTTCCTGCTAGGACTGCATAAATAATTAGGATTACCAGGTTCCCGTCTAGTTCTAAGTTCATAAACAATATTGTATTTAGAAATTGCAATAGTTAATAGTTAATCGTACTCTGTTTAATATATTAGTGACCTTTACAAGAAATATCAAATTTTTTTTTTCAAAAGACTTGCCAAAAATTTGAACATTGTGATTAAATAAAGAAATGAGCTTTTTATGCAAATGCAGCAAGTTCAACACTCGACATAAAAACGGGGGTGTGGCGGAATGGTAGACGCTACGGACTTAAAATCCGTTGACCTTAACAGTCGTGTGGGTTCAAGTCCCACCACCCCCATCCTAAACGAAGTCAAAAGTTAGAAGTCAGAAGTCAGAAGTCAACCCACCCCTCGCCCCTCCCCCTCCCAGGATGGGAAATAGGGGATTTGAGCCTTGAACCAAAAATATTTCCCCTTAAAAGGAGAGGTTGCGCGACTCAATTATTTTGATAAATGTCCATAAAATGGCCATCACAAAAATTTTCAAACCTCAAAACAACCAAAACAAAAGCCACTTCTAAGTTTATTTTTCTGGGGTGCTTCACAAAATGATTAATTTTAAGATTTACTCTTTATTTTTAACCGACAGGACTTACGCAGACACACCAATGATGGGGGTAAAGGTGCGTTACGCTACGCGCTTTCACACCCTACTGGACCGACACACCTTAAATGGTGCATTAGGGAGTAGGGGAGTAGGGGAGTAGGGGAGTGGGGGAGTAGGGGAGATCGAGACACCTAGAAACAAAAATAAGAGTGCACAGTTTTAGCTGTGTCAGCCTACTACAAATAGAGCCTTTGCGTAAGTCCTAACCGAGAAGCATCATCAAATCCACATATAGTGCAGGATGGTGGAAATAACTGGTTTAAAAATCCTAAAAGCCTTACCAATCAAGACTTTTGACTTTTGCATGGGCGAATGCCATTCGCCCCTACTACTTTTAACTTCCCCGTAGCGGCACTAGGAATTTCATAACTCAGAAAATCATAAGCCATATCAGTATTAGGGAAAATAGCACGCGCCTCCTGTAGCAAATCATCCAACAAAATCGGATTCCCAGGAGCATATCTAGGACTAAAATGAGTCATCATCAAACGTTTAGCACCTGCGGCCAAAGCCACCTGTGCAGCCATAGTCGAAGTAGAATGTAATCTTTGAAAAGCCATATCAGCATCCCGATGAGAAAAAGTAGCCTCGTGAACAAGTAAATCAGCATCCTGTGCCAATTCCACCGCCCCATCACAAAAAACAGTATCAGTACAATAAACAAACTTCCGACCAATCTGAGGCGCTCCACATAAATCTGCTCCACTAATTCTCCGTCCATCAGACAAAGTAATCCACTCACCCCGTTTTAACTTCCCATATATAGGACCAGGAGGAATACCCAAAGCCTTAGCCTTTTCCACATCAAAATGTCCCGGTCGGTCTTTTTCCATTACCCGATAACCAACAGCAGGAACCCGATGTTTTAAATAACCACAGCTCACAACATATTCATCATCCTCATAAATTACACCAGGTCTAGATTGGTAAATCTTCAAAGGATAAGCCAAACGAGTTTGAGAATATTTAATACAACCTTGCAAGTAATTCTCCAGCTCCGGGGGGCCATATATATCGATACTTTTAACATTTCCCCCCAAACCACAACTAGCTAATAACCCCATTAGACCGAAAATATGGTCGCCGTGCATATGAGTAATAAAAATACGAGTCAGTTGACTGACCTTAAGTTCACTGCGGAGAAACTGATGTTGAGTTCCTTCCCCACAGTCAAACAACCATAATTCACCCCGTTGAGGCAAACGTAAAGCAACACTCGAAACATTACGCGATCGCGTCGGGACACCAGAGCTAGTTCCTAGAAAAGTTACCTGCAAAACTTCAAAATTCCTCAGTAAACTAAAAAAATGTGATAAGTATATCCACAGTAATAATTATTTTATAATTTTACCTCGTGAAATTAATTCTGGCTTTTGCCTACATTAGTGAACCCTAAATATAAAATATAAAATCTGATGAGTTCTGGATTGCTATTTATTTCTGTTATTAATCGTTCCATTAAACCACTAAAACACTATTTTTGGACATCCATTCTATTCTGGTTACTAGCGATCGCCCCTGCTCAAGCTTCTCTAGTCTTGCGAATTGCTATTCAAGAAGGGGCCAAAGAAGTTAAAGTTGGTAGTTCTACAAGTGCCGTAATTAGAGATGGTGCTGGTAGAGCTATTGGCGAACTACAGCCAACTAAAGGTTTTGCCGCCGAATTAAAATCGGGAAAAGTTGCTTTAGCTAACTGGGTATCTGGTCAAATGTGGATCGAACCCAAAGGAGAAGGTTATGTATGGATAGGCGATCGCTGGTATCGTGGACGTACTCACATTATTCCCAGTAAATCAGGAATTACAGCTATCAATTACGTTGATATAGAGGAATATCTATATAGTGTTATTGGAGCAGAAATGAATGGCAACTGGCCTCAAGAAGCTTTAAAAGCCCAAGCAGTTGCGGCCCGCTCCTATGCTTTGAATAAGCGTCAAGAAAATAGTAACAATTTCTACGACTTAGGAAATGACCAACTATGGCAAGTATACCAAGGAATTAAAACGGAGTCTCCAGGTACTTATGCTGCGGTTGATGCCACTAAAGGTCAAGTCCTTACCTACAATGGTCAAATTATTTTAGCTCTTTTCCATTCCTCCTCTGGAGGCCACACAGAAAATGTAGAGGATGTTTGGTCAAACCCACTTCCTTACCTCCGTGCAGTTCCAGACTTCGATCAAGATGCCCCAGTTTATGAATGGACAGAATCATTTACTCAAGCGGAATTGAAACAGCGAATATCAGGTGTAGGAAATATTATATCTATGACACCTCAGACTACTACTCCTCACAACAGTGTGATTACGATAAAAGTTTTAGGGGATGCAGGGGTCAAAACTCTTCAAGGTACGGATATTACAGCAGCTCTGGGATTAAAAAGTACCAGGTTTACAGTTAGTCCTAATAAAAGTCAAGGCCAACAAATTCCCAACAGTTTCAAAATTACTGGAAAAGGTTTTGGTCACGCTGTAGGAATGAGTCAATGGGGAGCTTATAATTTAGCTAGGAACGGATATAATTACCAGCAGATTTTGTTGTACTATTACCAAGGTGCAAATTTAGCCAGAATTGATGTACGGTGACATACTCCCACGCTAACCCCAAAGGTATAGTTTGAGCTTCTCTCGCTTCATCTACTTGTATAAGTATAACATAAAGTTGCCCTAAAATGGCAAGGCTTTAAAGCCAATTTTTCGGTAAAAAAATATCAAAAACCTAGATTTTACTAACAATAAAAGATTGAAATTAGCTTAATTAATGCCGTTGAAATACAAAAATAATCCCGGTATTAGGTTGAACGAAGTCAGAAGTCAGCAAGTGTACCCACCCGCGGGCCCAGACCGTGGAGAAACCACCCCTAACCCCTCCCAGGAGGGGAAGTAGGGGATGCGCGAGCAACTCTCCAAAAATATTTCGCCTTAAAAGGCGGGTTTTTAGACCCAATTATTTTGAGAATAAACGTTGTACATATATAAAGATATGTCTTATGTGACTATATTTTTATGAACTATATAACTTCTTTCTTGAAACCACATTCTTTTGACTCACTCTCTGATATTAAGTTAAGAATCATTTAGATTCTATATTCCCAGTCTGGTGTTCCCTGTGAAAAAAATTGGATATATGCTTTAAACGCAAAACAGCTTATAATAAGGTAGCGATCGACAAGTAATGATTTTTCTCATCTACCTTGTAATAATTAAAGGGGTGTAGCAACTAACATCCTGACATCTTTAGGAATATCTAAAATAATACTGCCGTTGCACAGTGACGAATGATTTTAGATTTTTGATGAACAGGATTTTTGATTAATCAATTGCTAGAATAATTTATATTAGGTTTTTTTAGTCAAAGTCTCAACTAATTTTTGGCAATATTATTCCATAATATGCAACCCCAAAATAATACTAAGTTTGGTAGATAAAATAGATGATAATTTTCACCTATTCCCTATACCCTCTTTTCATAAGAAACATCAGTAAACCTGGTCGATAATGTTAATTATGTCCTTAAACTTCTAGACAGTTCTCCCAGAAAAAAATGGTTCTATATTTTATATTTTTAGATAACAAATGCAAAAATGGGAATATATATTAGTAGATGCTAGTCCTTATCCCTTTGGAGATAAGTTGATTAACATATATATCAACGGTCAAGAATGGCGAGACTGGAAAGACAAAGAATTACACGAGTTAGTTAATCATTTGGGTCATGAAGGATGGGAATTAGTAGCTGTTCGTCATGACTCAAAAAATGATAATAATTACTTCATATTTAAACGCCCTAAAATGACACCAAATTAAGACTTTGTTGCATAAGACATCTCCTCCAAAAGAGGGAATAGGGAATAGGTATGGAAGGGGAAATAATTGATAATTTCTGTACGATAATTGATGTTATTTTTGATTCTTGGAGATGTCTATAGAATAATATCTGGATCGGGGTTGACTGTAGATATAGATAGACAAGTTAATAAATTTGATAATTCTGTGCCACTTTACATAGAGAATGCTCTTAAAAGTCTTTTAGTAGGGGTAGGAAACAGGAGATAGGAGATAGGAGACAGGAGACAGGAGACAGGAGACAACCCACCCGCAGACCCCGACCGTGGAGAACCCACCCCTAACCCCTCCCAGGAGGGGAAGACAGGAGAAATGGGAATGAGCGATGAGGTAGGAGTAAGAATTGTCAATTTGGGATTTTTCTGCCCAACTATGCGCCCAAAATCCTAACTTTTTGGTAGCTCAAGCTGAAAAAGTTGCACTTTTTTTTCAGTATAAAAAGGCTGAAGCTTTTATCTGTAAATGCTTTGAGAATCGATCGGTAAGCCCTACATAAAATTGGTATAAGACCTAAAATCTACGACCTAACACCTAATTCTGTGCCACCTCACATAAAATTGGTATAAGACCTAAAACCTAAAACCTACCACCTAAAAGCATTTTAATAACTTCAGTTAATATCTTAAGTATCCGATCGATCTAATTTTTTTTGCCATTCAGCATCAATTTTATCTGCTTGTTCAGCTTCCTGTTCTAGAATACTCTTTTCAGTTGTATATGCTAAACTTTCACGACCAATAATAGTTTCACTAGCAAATTTTTTAGCATATTCAATCTTCTGTTTTAACTGACGATCGGCATGATTCAAAGTAATAACTCTTTTTTGCCTTTGTTGATTCCGTGCCTCAACTTTACCATTACGCCATTGTACCCAAAAATAACGAATTAAAGGTAAAACTAAAAAACTAACACCATAAACCAGTAGAAGAGGATAAATAACTTCAACAAAAGAAATAAATCCTCCTATTTGAGCTGCTACCGTACCATCTTCTAGCAAAGAACCCAAAACTAAAGCACCAACAAAATTCACAGCACCCAACCCAGTTGCTAACATTATTTGACTAGAAGTTGCCTCACTAAACCGCCAAAGTTTTTCCTTTAAAAATGCAGAAATAGGTTGAGAATTCCACCCTTTTACCGTTGCTTGTAACTCAGGAAAATGATAAACAATTTGACCATCAGAACTAACCTCCGGACGACCATTAAAACGAATTAATACTGGTAAAATATACTCTTCATATTCCAAAGCATATCCTTTACCCAAATCATCTAAATAAGGAGCAATTTGTTCAGCAACTACCGCCCCTTGATTATTCTTAATCACAGTAGCGATCGCTTGCCAACGTCGTTCATCTAAATTGTAATTTGGGTTGCCATCTCCAAACAAAAAAGAAAACACAGCTTCCAAAAAATTCATCTCATTTTTTTGACCTTGAGAATGAGATTTTTGTCTTTGACGTTGATATCTATAGGGTCGGTCGTAATAACCCCAATCAAACCACAAAAACCAATTATAACTAAACCAAAACCGAGGGAGAAACATCATCCCGCCGCCAGAATTATTACTCCTACCACCAGAGTCATTTCGATCGCCACTAGAATTAAGAGAAATTACAATAATAGCAATAGCCGCCAGTATAATTACCAGAGAAAGTATCAACAAAATACCAAAAGAAATCCGGATTAAATAAAACAATACTCGCCAAACTTTCTCCCACCATTCTCGCCATCTTAACCGCCAGAATTTATTCCTTAAAATACCTCTAAAATTCTTAGGAAATAAATAAGCAATTTCTCCCGCTTCTGATACTTGTAAATGACCACCAGCATCTGTAGCTAAAGCTAATAATCCTTGTTCTGCCACTTTAACATCTAATCCAGCTCTAGCCGCCACATCTCCCACAGTAACACGGTAGTCCAAATTCTCTACGGCTGTCATTATCGCAGGATTTGGAGTCATAACATTACCTCTGAACTTAATTTACTTATCTACTTTAAATTATAGACAAAAAATAATCTATCTAGGAGTAAGCATTTAGCTATCAGTTATTAGGAGTCAGCCGTAAAAATGCTAAAGTAATTTGGCAAATTAGCCGATATAAATTGTCCTAAAAAAAATCTATAAATTACTAGGTAGATAATACCATTTCTCAAAAACTTTTCGACATTTTCGCATTGCAGGGGAGTAGGGGAATGGTGGAGTGAGGGAGAAGTAAAAATAATAATAATTAATATTAAATTGACTCAAATTAGCAAAAAGTTTATTAGGATAGTTTAATGACTTAATAACTCAAGTGTTACCTAACTAGATACGGTCTCGGGGTCTCCCGTTATAATCTGCGATTTAACGGGAGGGGAATTGCCGAGCCGTAAATTAAACAGGTGTCGATTGGTGTTTAAATATAGCACTAAAGAGTAGTATAAAATTATGATAATTACTCATTGCTACAAAATTAAGCCCACTTGTGAACAGTCAGTCAAAATTGATTATTGGCTAGAACACCTGCGAAGGCATTGGAATTACGCTCTAGGTCAACGTTTAGACTGGTTAAATAGAACTAGATGTCAAGTTGACCGTTGTTCATTAATTTCATGTCCTATTGGCGAGATTCAAGAGTTACCAGATTATTATTTTCAGCAATCAGCACTTAAACAGACAAAAAAGTTATTTCCTGATTACAAAGAAATATATTCGGAAGTTCAACAAATTAACTTACAAAGACTAGATAAAGCTTGGAAAAGTTGGCTAATACCTAACAAAAAGGGTAAACGTGGAGGACGACCAAGATTTAAAAAAGCAGGAAAGTTAAGGTCCTGGTTGTTTCAGCAGAGTTAATCATCCGCTCATCAGTAATTAAATTTGATGGAAAACAAATAATTACTAGGAGGTTTGGTATTATTCCTGTGATAGTTCATAGACCAATACCAGAAGGTTTCACAATTAAAACTGCAACTATATATAACTAGAAAAGCTGATGGTTATTATGTAAGTTTTAGCTTAGAAGATAAGTCAGTACCTAGTTTAATTTCTACAGAAAATATCAAAACTGCTGTAGGTATTGATGTCGGCTTAAAAGAATTTTTAACTACTAATACTGGTGAGACTGTTTCTGTTCCATTTCTTTATAGAAAATCTCAATCTAATTTAGCAAGAAAGCAAAAAAAAGTATCTAGAAAAGAAATAGGGTCAAACAACTGGAAAAAGGCACAAAATAGAATAGCTAGATTACATCAACTTATGGCTAGACAAAGAGAAGATTTTCACTATAAGACTGCTCATAAATTAGTTAAACAATATGACATGATTGCAGTAGAAAACTTAAATATTAGAGGTTTAGCTAAAAACACTAAACTATCAAAATCAATTTTATATGTAGCCTGGGGTAATTTTATTGAAAAATTGAATGCAGTGGCGGTAAAACGCGGTGTTCTTATGAGTAGGGGCGAATGGCCATTCCCCCGTACACCCTCACAATACATCACAAAATTGTAGTAATTGTGGTCATAAAGTGTCTAAAATTTTATCAGTTAGAACTCATTCTTGTCAGAAATGTGGAACAGTTTTAGATAGAGATGAAAATGCTGCAATTAACATATTAAATAAAGCATTAAACGAGGTGGGTATCATCTTGTCTGCTTGTGGAGGCTTAGAGATTAATCAGCCTGCGTTCGCGCAGCGTTGCGCAGCAAAGCAAGAAACTTCTTTGTTTGAGAAGCTCCCGTTATAATCGCGAGATTTAACGGGAGAGAACTTCACGAAAATAGAGGATTTACTGGCATAATTTTAGTCATAGATTCAAGCCATAAACTCAAAAATTATGTTTGACCAAAGCAGGATAAAAGTAAAGTACAAACATTTAATCTTCACTTCTTCCTTCTTCACTTCTTCCTTCTTCCTTCTTCCTTGAATAAATGCTTATATCCCTTCGCATTAACAACTTTGCTCTTATAGACCATCTAGACCTAGAATTAAGCTCTGGCCTAAATGTCTTCACAGGAGAAACAGGTGCTGGTAAGTCCATTATCCTAGATGCTCTTGATGCAACTCTAGGCGGAAAAGTAGACCGTCGTGTAATCCGAACAGGAACTAAACGAGCTATCTTAGAAGCAACCTTTGAGCTAAACTCATCCTTGGCCGAATGGTTAGGAAATCAAGAAATAGACCCAGTAGATGGTACATTAGTAGTCTGTAGTCGTGAAATTACTTGTGCCCAAACCTCTCTCCGTACTAGGTCTCGTCTCAATGGTATTTTGGTCAATCGCAAAATAATGGACCAACTGCGCGATCGCCTAGTAGAAATTACAGCCCAAGGCCAAACCCTACAATTAGGAAATCCCAATCTCCAAAGGGAATGGCTCGATCTATATGGCAGTCATCCCCTACTAAAAAGTCGAGAAGCAGTAAGTATTGCCTATCAAAAAGCTCAAAAAGCCAAAGCAACATTAGAAAATCGTCGTCAGTCAGAGCAGGAACGTTTACAAAGAATAGATTTATTAGAATACCAAGTACAAGAATTAGATAAATCTAATCTTACCGAACCTCAAGAATTAGAACAACTAACACAAGAAAGTCAACGCCTTAGTCATGCAGTTGAACTTCAACATCAAAGTTATCAAATATATCAAGCTTTATATCAAAATGAAGGAGATAATTCAGCAGCAGCAGACCTCCTTGGAGAAGCTGAAAGTATATTAAACGACATGGTAAACTACGATTCCTCATTACAACCTGTGTTAGAAATTATTAGTGAAGCTCTATCTCAAGTTGTTGAAGCTAGCCGACAAATTAGTAGTTATGGCGAAGAATTAGAAGCCGATCCCCAAAGATTAGAAGATGTAGAAGAAAGAATTCAAGAGCTTAAACAAATTTGTCGCAAGTATGGTCCAACCCTAGAAGAAGCTATTAATTATTATTACAAAATACAAGCAGAACTCAAAGAATTACAAGATGGTGGAGAGTCTGTTGAAGCACTCGAAAAAGTATATTTAGAAACTCAAAAACAATTACAAGATAAATGTAGCGAACTTAGCTTACAACGTCATAGTGTGGCTGCTAAATTAGAGACACACTTGGTAGAGGAATTAAAACCCCTCGCTATGGAAAAAGTGAAATTTCAGGTAGAGATTACTCCCATTACCCCAACAATTACAGGTGCTGACCAGATTACATTCTGTTTCAGTCCAAATCCTGGTGAACCACTACAACCTCTAAATTCAATAGCTTCTGGTGGGGAAATGAGTCGATTTTTATTGGCATTGAAAGCTTGTTTTTCTCAAATAGAAGGGTCTGGTACTCTAGTATTTGATGAAATAGATGTTGGAGTCTCAGGAAGAGTAGCAGCAGCTATTTCAGAAAAACTACATCAACTTAGTCGGAAACATCAAGTCCTCTGCGTAACCCATCAACCGATAGTAGCTGCAATGGCCGATAATCACTTTAATGTCAGTAAACAAGTAGTCGAGGAAATACCTAATCAAAACTCTGAAGTACGGACTATAGTTAGAGTTAAAAATCTCAATAATTATCAACGACGGGAGGAGTTGGCACAATTAGCTAGTGGTAGGCCAGCTCAAGAGGCCATAGCTTTTGCAGAATCTCTCTTAACTCAAGCTGCTACTAAACGTCAGCAAAATTTGGCTATACCTATTTCTAGTTCTGGAGGAGAATCTTAATCTATAATATACCAATTTCCATGTTTTAGGGAGTAGGGAGTAAGTAGGGACGTTGCATACAAGGTCTGTACAGAATAGAAAACAAGAAAAACAATTGTATCTCACTAACTTGAGAAACGCCATATTACTTCTATTAGAAATATAATATAGAAGAATATAAACAATTGACCTTAACAAAGGGCAAAAAAAATTATGTAGATTATGTTGAATAATCGACTTAAATATAACACTATTCATAGTATTTATAGCAACTTTTTGTGCTACATTATGAGTATAAAACTGGAGGGCATAATTTTAAAAAATCAAAACTTCCTTACTTATTATTTCTATCAAAAATGTGGCAAATAAATTTGAAACTTTGAGTAAAAATATAGCGTTTCTCAGACTAATAGACATCTCCAAAAATAAAAAATAAAATCAATTATCGTACAGAAATTATCAGCTCTTTTCCCCTCCATACCTATTCCCTCTTTTGGTGGAGATGTCCAATGAGGTACATCTATATTTATATTGATTTTTCTTTATTTCTATTCTCTCTGTCCTCAGATTCGGTGTACCCCGTTCCCTAAAAAAAATGAATTTTGTACCCGATAGGTATGGGAATTGCTATAGTTGTGATAATTATTAATTAACAATTCAGTAAGTACAACAAAAAAGAAAAAAAATATTCCCAGAACCGACGACCCTAAATCTTACACCGTAAGCATTTCGGTCCGAATGCGGAGCTAACAGCCGTCAGCTATTAGCTATCAGCTACTAATTTTTGGTCCGCGTAAAAGCAACCTTTGAAATTGAGGAAAGAATAAAAATTTACTGCTAAAGTCCCCGGACTAAACCTGAGAAGTAATTATTCATTATTAATTGCTGTTTGCGTAGCATTCCAAAGGAATAGCTGACTGCTAATAGTTGAATGCTTATCTTACACTTATAATTTTTGTAGCCAACCTTATTTAAAAATCTAAAAAATATTTAGAATAAATTTATTGATAGAAGAGTAAAAAATTAATTATGTTAGACTACACTACAAGTATGAATGATTGAAAAATTATTCACTTTCTATCTTAATATTAATTAACAAACAGAGCTTTAACTACTGAACAGCCTTATATAGAAAGAGCATCCAAATATTTAATTAAAGTGTTATGACATCTGCATCTCCAAACCAAATAGCAACAGAGTACACAATCCCAAAAGAGGATGTGGAAGTTATAGAGGGTGGCAGCCATGAGGTGTCTCACCCTCAAACTTACTCTGATAATAATGACACCTACAATAATCCAGAAATTAATCTTAGTAATGGAGATAACCCCAAAAGTTACTCAAAAGTCAACGAAAATAGTGCATTAGTTCATCCTGGGTCTAGCTTCTCAACCTATCTAGCTCCCCTAACAAAAGAAACATTTGTCGAAGCAGTTAAAGATGTTGAAGAAAAGCTAAAGACAGTTAATCAAACCCTGGGAATGCTCAACAATTTGTTAGAAGCTCAAGGATTTGATGCAATTCTACATGAAATGTTGCGCTCAATTACTCTTAAAACAGGAGAATTATTGAACGCAGACCGGACAACAATTTGGCTATTAGATGAAGAAAAAAATGAACTTTGGTCAACAGTAGCTAAAGGAGGTGATGGAAAACTCTTAGAATTAAGAATTTCAGCCAATGTAGGAATAGCAGGAGAATCAGCTCAAGAGAAAAAAGTAATCAATATACCCTACGATTTCTATGACGATCCACGTTCCGCTTCAGCACAAAAATTCGACAAACAGAATGGATATCGTACCTATACTATGGTAGTAATGCCATTATTGAACGAAGAAACAGGGGATTTAATCGCAGTTGTCCAGCTCCTAAACAAGTTCAAACCAGACCACGAACAATATGAACAATTAGGAGACAAAATAGATGTCAATGGGTTTACCGAAGAAGATGAAAGAGTATTTCGTGAATTTGCCCCTTCCATTAGTCTAATTCTAGAATCTTCTAAGTCATTTTATGCAGCAACTCAAAGACAGAGAGCAGCAGAAGCTTTAATGAAAGCTGTAGACTCCCTCAGCAAAAGTAGTCTAGACTTAGAAGATACTCTAGGAAAAGTTATGGAGCAGGCCAAGGAACTGATGAACGCAGACCGCAGTACCTTGTGGCTCATAGATAACGAGAAAAGTCAACTATGGACAAAAATCCCGATTAATGGGCAGCTAACAGAAATTAGAATTGCTAAAGATAAAGGTTTTGCTGGTATGGTGGCCACATCTGGCGAACCACTACTTATTCCTTTTGACGTTTATAAAGATACCCACTCAGTTACAGCTAAAGAAACAGATGAAAAAACAGGATATCGTACCTGTAGTTTGTTATGTATGCCTGTTTTTAATGCTGACGATGAATTAATTGGTGTAACTCAGCTAATTAATAAAAAGAAACAAGGAGAATATCCACCTTACGATCATGCTAACTGGCCTGAAGCACCGGAGCAATGGAAAGCCAGTTTTAATCGTAACGATTTAGAATTTATGAAGGCTTTTAACATCCAAGCAGGTGTGGCCCTCCAAAATGCTAAATTATTTGATACAGTCAAACAAGAGCAACAAAGACAAAAGGATATTCTACGGAGTCTCAGCAACGGGGTAATATCTACGGATCAAAAAGGCAAAGTTATTGCTACAAATGAAAGTGCTAGACATTTACTAGGCATCAGTGACACAGATATATTAGCAGGTAAATCTGTAAGTGAATTAGTACGCCTCAAGGAAGGTGACTTTTCTAGGTGGTTAGATTTAGCTCTCTCTCCGAATTATAGTAAAGAGTACCAACAGTATTATCCAGACCAAACTTTGTTACCTCTGGGAAATTTGCCTCCTCAAAGTATTAATTTGTCAATTAACTCTATGATTGATGTTTGCGACCTGGAGAAAGTTAATGGCGTTTTAGTAGTGATGGAGGACATTACTGGAGAAAAGCAAGTGAAAAACTTGATGTATCGCTACATGACGCCAGAAGTTGCTGAACAATTATTAGCAAGTGGCGATACTGGTTTGGGAGGAAAACGTCAACAGGTTTCTGTGCTTTTCAGTGATATTCGTAGCTACACTACTTTGACAGAAGGTATGGAAGCTGAACAGGTTGTCACTATGCTGAATGAATACTTTGAAGAGATGGTAGATGCTGTATTCAAATATAAAGGCACTCTTGACAAATATATAGGAGATGCTCTTATGGCAGTATTTGGTTCTCCAGCTCCTCTAAAAGATCATCCTTTGTGTGCCATGCAAAGTGCTGTAGAAATGCGCCAACGTCTGAAAATTTTCAATGAAGAGCGTGTAGCTAAGGATAAAATGGCTATTAAGATTGGTATGGGCATTCACTCAGACGAAGTAGTTAGTGGTAATATTGGCTCTAGTAAGCGTATGGAGCTAACTTCTATTGGAGATGGTGTTAATCTAGCTTCTCGTCTTGAAGGTACAAGCAAGCAGTATGGTACAGACCTGGTCATCAGTGATAATACTTATCAACCTTACAAAGATATACTTTGGGTTCGGGAACTAGACCTAATTACTGTGAAGGGAAAAAGTAAACCCGTGAGAATATACGAATTGTTAGGGTTTAAGGAAGGCGAGCTGAAGCAAGAGTTGACTGAGAAACAACACCGTATAGTTGAACATTATCATCGAGGACGAGAGTATTACTTAAGGCCATCCATAGACAAAAGTTTAAAAGACGACCAGATCGTAGAAGCTTTTAAAGTGGCTGCAGCTGAATTTAAAGAAGTCTTAAAAATCGATCCAAATAACAAAGCTGCTAAGTTGCACCGCGATCGTTGTAATCTATTTCAGACCGAACTTCCTCCAAAACATTGGGATGGAGTCTGGAATTTAACTGAAAAGTAAACAATTTCTATCTAAATAAAAATAGAATTTTAGCTCTCATTTTGAAAAAAACTAGCCCTAGTTATGACTAATTTTAATTCCCACTACTCAGATACTGAGTGGATAGATCGGGTTCATCAATTATTACTTGAGATTGTCCGTAATTCTTTGTCGGATCGGCCTAAACTACCAGAAGATCTTGCAGAAAAAGCTCTACCACTAGCACAGAAAGCAAAAATTATTCAAGAAAAAGCTGATGGCCAAGTGATTCCTCAAGATTCATTAGAATGGGTAGAAAAAGTCCGTCAACTTTTGTTGGATTTATCTCGTGCTTCTTTGTCAGATATACCTAGACTACCTGTAAGTATGGGTCAAAGGTCTCTGGTGCTGGCACAAACAGCTAAAGAGATTAAGGACAAAGTTGCTGAAAAAAATCATAGTTCTTAACAATAAAAAAGTTTAGGCTAATTCTAAAACGATTATAATAGAAGTTGTATTGGTACTAACAATTTTAAGTTTTTTAGAAGTTTTCTCAATATGGAATCAGATAGTGAACCTGCCAGTTACTCAGACGATGAACCTCCTCAAAGGATTGCAAATATTTTGGGAACAGCGATCGCTGTACTGACTCTGGCACTACCTTTATTGGCCATTACTCGTTATTCCGATCGTAATATAAATGTAATTCCTCAAACCTCTTATGAATTGTCTGAGTATGATTGATTTCTAACAAAATTTCTAGGAACTTTAGTTTCAATTTTTATCAATTTTTCTAGGATACTGCGACGCGGTAGATTTTTTCATCAAGCAGCAGGTAGGATTATCTATGGGGAAATTTGTAGTTGATTTTTGTATGATTTTTCGATTATCAATTTTTTCCTCTAAAACCTACCTAAAAGTCAACTTTATAGTTCTAGTTGATAGAAACTTGAGTAGAATTTTCACCTGTAGACATATACTATTTATGTTTAATTGAGTGTAGCAATCCTAAATAATTTGTGATAGTTTTATTGCCTCGGTATTTATCATTCTCTTTTCCCTAAAATCTACAATATCTCTCAACTAAAATAAGATTGTGATAGTAATAATAAATAACTGATTAACCGAAAATAGCCTGTATTAATTTAAACAATATATATAATATATAGCGAGGAACGAGTTGCTTAGGACTTATGCTAATTATGAGTTTTAGACTAGGCAATGTTTTTCCCACTCTTGCCTGTTGCCTGTTGCCTGGTATAAATAAAATATTCAAGAATTTGAAGCTACTACAACTCGGTTACGTCCCTCATACTTAGCCTGATAAAGAGCAGCATCAGCAGCTTGAATAACCTTTTCCCCAGCTTTGCCATGTTCAGGAAAGCAAGCAACTCCCAAAGAAATAGTAATAGAACTTAGCAGTATACCATCATATTCTACAGATAATTGTTGGACTTCTTGCCGTATTTGTTCAGCTCTTTTCTCGGTATTTTCTAAAGAACTTCCTGGTAATATCATAATTAATTCTTCCCCACCATAACGACAAGCTATATCATAATCTCGAACTTTCTGTTTTAAAAAAGAGCCTAAATTTTTGAGAATAATATCTCCAGCAGCATGACCAAATTCATCATTAAACCTTTTAAAATGATCTACATCAATCATAATTATACCAATAGGCTTTTCAGTTCTAATAGCTCGGTAAGTTTCTCTATTCAGAAATTCTTCTAAATAACGCCGATTAAATAATCCGGTCAGAGGGTCGCGAATGCTTTGAACTTTCAAAGTTTCCTGTAATTTTAAATTTGCCAAAGCTAGTCCAAATTGTTTAGCTAATGTTACCGCTAATTGATGTTCTTCTTTTGTAATTTTGGTTTTTTCTTGATAATAAAATGAAATAACTCCAATTGCTTGACCTTGTGCCATAATCGGAATACATAATGTTGTTTTAGGTAATGGTTGTGGTAGATGTTGACAAGTTAAAGCTGTTTGAGTATCCTCTACAAAATGAACTTCTCCCCGACGTAAAGCAATACATTCATGGGGAGCAAAAAGTGTTTCTTCTGGTATTTTTTCTCCCCAATTTGCAATTGCTTCAACTAACATTCTTGAATCACTAATTTTAAAGACCGAACCATAAGTATTGGGAAATAAATCTTGAATTAATGGCAAAATAACTTGACAAGCTTCTTCAACAGTAAAGCAAGCTTGAAGTAAGTCAATCATGTTATTTAGTAAAGTAATTTCTTGATTCCTATTTTCTAAAGCTTTGACCCAATTTGTTAATTTTTTATTAGCTTCTTGAGATTGATTTTGTGCTTGCTCTCTTTCCTGAATTTCTTGAGCGATCGCCTCATTCATTTCTCGTAAGGTTTTCTCTGTACGTTTTCGTTCAGTAATATCTCTAAAAGAGGCAAGATAAGCTTCTTTTCCTTCCCAAATTATATTGCCAAGTCGCATTTCAGCCATTCCTATTTCTACACGCAATTCATTCAATGGTCTGACAATATCTATTTCAATTCTTTCTCCCACAACTAAAGGAAACCCAAAAGCTTTTCCAATTAATTCATCTTCTGTACGGCCAAAAAGCATTGCTCCCGCAGGATTAACAAATTGAATTACACCCTCTGTATCAACAATTAAAATTCCATCAGGATTCATTGTAGTCAACATTTGCATAACTTTTTTTTGTCTTTTCAGCTCATTTTCTGTTTCTTGACGAACCGTCACATTTTCAAATAATATACCCACACAATTATTAAGCAAAGGAAAGGCTTTTACTGCAAAAATACTATGGGGAATTCGTTGTTCAAAATATTCAATTTCACCCAAATCTCTATTTTTTCCCGAATGAATAACCTCAGCATAAATTTCTGGTAAATCAGTCTTTAATAAGTGAGGAAAACATTCACTAATTCGCTTACCCATTATTTCTTTTTCCTGATATCCAGTTAAATAAGTAACAGCAGGATTAGTAGCTTTTAATCTAAAACTACTAACATCATTCAGGTCTTCCATCTGCCAAACATGCAAACCAACTTGCATATTTTTAACTATATCTGCGTATATTTTATTTTCTGTAAGTTTTGCTTTTAATTGTTTATTAACTTCTCTGAGTTTAGTTTGTGCCTGCTGACGTTGCTTCAATTCTTCTTGCAGTTGTTGATAAAGTTCTGCTTGTCGAATAGCAATTGCCATTTGTACTGATAATTGTTGTAGTAATTCAATTTCTGAATTTTGCCATTCTCTTGCATCAATACAGTGATGAGCAATTAATAATCCCCATAGATTGTCCCCTTGTAAAATAGGTACTACTAATATAGATCGTACTTGAAATCTGAGTAATAATTCTACATAACAAGTTGGTAGATTACTGTTAGTAATATCTGTAGCTGAACTCACACGACCATTTTTATAAAGATCGATCAAATCTTCTTTGAAACATGGATCGTATAGAACTTCATTAATTATAGTTCTTGATTGATAACTAACTGATTCTACCTCAACAATACCACTACCATCTGATTGAAATTTATATATAAAAACACGGTCAACATTGAGTAAATCTCGTACTACTGCTACAGCAGTATTGAGGATATAGTCTAACTCCAATGATTGGCGAATTTTGAGAGATATTTCTGCCAAAATTTTAGAAAATTTCTTTTCAGATATTAATTCTGAGTCAGATAAAGAATTTGTGTGCATAATATCAATATCTCTTAAATTTATAATCACTTTTTATGACTTATTTATCCTAGTTAAAAATAACTAAATCTATATTTTTTTTGTGAACAATACATATTATTACAGACAAAATATTTATATTTTTAGGATTTAGCAAAGCCTTGCGTGAAGCAAGTTAATATTTGACAATTTCATATATAGCAATCCTCAACTATATAATTATACTATGTGTCATTTCAGTTATCAGTTATCAGTTATCAGTTATCAGTACCGACAACTATTGCCGGATCGAACGAAAATACGCTCATTGAATATTTTTTCATCCCCTTAAAAGGGGAGGCTTTGGACCTCATTTTTTGGCAAAAATACTTATACAGATACCAGAAATAAAAAATTTATTATATTTTCTTAATATCTTAAAAATTTTCAAAACTGATACAACTAAAAATCATAGAATTCATTCAAGTCCTTTAAATATATAAATTACAGCAAATTCCACTAAGCATGAGGTAGACCCCGAAGATGGCTAGATTGCCTCACTAAAAACATTCAATTGTTAATCTCTGTACTTCTTATGTTACCTAATCTGCTGTATATTTTAGTTCTCTTATTTTCAGAGAAACTAAAATACTTAACCATAATTAAAATTGGCAACACTTACAGTTAAAATTTGGGCGTTGCACAGTGACGAATGATTTAAGATTTTTGATGGAATTGGATTTGGGATTTAATAATTGCTAGAACGATTAATATTATGTTTTTTTTAGTCAAAGTCTAAACCAATTTTTGGCAGTATCATTCCATCATAAGCAGTCCCAAAATTTGAGTATATAACTAACAGGCGATCGGACTATATTTCAATACCAAAGGCTATATTTATTTGAGAAGTTAGTCTATAAAAAATAGAGTTACTCGCACTAAGATATAATTCAACTACTAATAGTTATTTTGCTCAACTATATAATTATCTAAAACTTCCAATAAACCCTCAATACTAGCATTATGATCTAGAAAAGAAAATAAATGTTTATAGCTAAGTCTACCTTGTTTATCTAATACAAATTGTCCTGGTAGAGGTGCTCCTAAAGCTTGACCGACTTGATAATCTTTAAATACCTGACAACTAGAATCACTGAGTAAAGGCATTTTTAAACTTAGATCGCTCACAACAACCTTACTTTGCTCCCTATCTGTACTCGTAATCATTAATATTTCTATTCCCCGCTCTAAAAATTTTTCATAATTATTATTTAAAGCTAATATATGAGGAAAACAAAATGGGCAATACTGTTTCTCAGTAAAGATACGAGTCAAAGCAAGTACGACAGGTTTTACCCCCCAATAGCCTGATAAACGAACTAATTTACCATTTGTGATATCTGGTAATTCAAAATCTGGTGTTCTTTTTCTGTTCTCCAAACTATTAATAGGTGGAATAGGTAATAAATTTTGAAAAAAACGTTGATTTATTAAACCTCTAAAATCATAGGAAGTTAGCATAATCTCGATATAATTTAAAAACTAAAACTCAAAAATTTAATACGTTAAAATCTCCTCTAAATTTACAACTCCAACACCTTTATATCTAGAATATCTACGAAAGTGTTGGAGTTGACATTTTTTTAATTATGAGGTACTCTAGAAACTGCCTAAATCAAATTATTTCACAGCTGCAAAGAATTCCTTAGATTTAATTGGATCGGGATTCATAGTCTTATCTCCTGGTTTCCAACCCGCAGGGCAAACTTCATCTGGGTTAGCCTGTACATACTGAATAGCTTGTAGACTACGCAAGGTTTCATCCACGTTACGACCAAAAGCAAGATTATTAATCGTGGCGTGTTGAATAATACCTTCTCTATCAATAATGAACAAACCCCGCAGAGCAATACCAGCTTCTGGGTCTAAGACGTTATAGGCAGAACTAATGTCTTTCTTAATGTCAGATAATAGTGGATAGTTAAGATCTCCAACCCCACCAGATTTACGATCCGTTTGAATCCAAGCTAAATGTGAAAATTCACTGTCTACCGAAACTCCTAAAATTTCAGTGTTAAGTGACTCAAACTCTTTGTAGCGATCGCTAAATGCCGTAATTTCTGTTGGACAAACAAAAGTAAAGTCCAGAGGATAGAAGAATAAAACTATATACTTACCACGATAATCAGACAGTTGAATTGTCTCGAATTCCTGATCCACTACAGCTGTAGCAGTGAAATCTGGGGCTTCTTGGCCCACGCGCAGGCATTCGTCTGTCATTATTGAATTCTCCTTAAAATAACTTGTTGACACTCAAAACTCAAAAAAAACTGATGTTTTGAGATTGTTTATTCTTCCATATTACCTTTTCACACTAGACCTTAAGTACAAATAACACCCTAGTGCCGCTACACGGAAGTTAAAAGTCAGGCATTTAAAAGTCAATCATTTTTGATTTGTAATTTTTCGCGCGATTTTGTAACCAGTTATTTCCGCTATCCTGCACTAGAATATCTTCTTTAACGGTTAGACCAACGCCCGCAGATCGAATATATTCAGACTTGGTCTCTCATTCAATTCTGATTCTCAAGTATCTAGGTGGAGGTACAAATTAAAGTTTTTTTTAGACAGTTAATAAGTTGCTAATTAAACCTGTTTTTATGCACATTTATTTAGTTTTTGTGTTCATTCTATTTGAATTTTTCCTCTGACTAAACTACAGAGGATGTTTAGTACTTAGACCAGCAAAGAGTCACTGAACTAAACCTTATTTATACTTAATTTTAATCCATTGTATCACAGAAAAGCCAAACCTGCCTAGCTTTAGCATAACCCTTGTTTTCAGCCCAACTATCACTTTATAGATAGAGCTATCATATCTAACATTTTCGCCGTTTACCCCGACACAAAAAAAATAAATTTGATGCAGGTTAACAACGTAAGCATTTAGCTAGCTTGCTTTCAGCTAGCCTCCTCCGGAGGAACTGCGGACTTCAGCAACAAGACTATCTCTTATGGGACAGTGTTTAAATTAACAACTGACTTTAAGGGTAAGGGAGTCAACTTTTGTAGTAAGACAATAAATAAAGCTTTTATCCTAAACTAAAAGCAATAGCTGATAGCTGATAGCTGACGGCTGTTAGCTCCGCATTCCGGAGGAAATGCTTACTTAACAACTTTTGAGTAAAATTGGATTATCCACAACAGTATATGAAGAGTTATTTCCGGCTTTAAATTTATCAAAATTGACAAATAGAAAGATATTAAAGTAATAGAAACAAGTCATTTCAGTTATCAGTTATCAGTTATCAGTTATCAGTACCTCTGCCTAAAGTAAAGTGAATTGAAATATTGAACTTTATTTTTTTTCATCTGATTTCTGACTTCTGACTTCATCAAGAGTATAATCAAGGATTCAAGACTTGATTTTTCGTGTATCCTAGTGCAGGATGGCTTCAATAATTGATAATTGATAATGGATAATTGATAATTACCTCTCCCTAGAAGGAAGAGGATTGAATAAAAGGAAAAAATTTATTTTTTTCCCCTTGAAAGGGGAGGCTTTAAACCTAAATTATTTAATTATTTAATTATTTAATTATTAATGCTTCGGTAAATAACTGGTTACAAAATCGCGCGAACAATTACAAATCAAAAATGATTGACTTTTAAATCCATGACTTTTAACTTCCGGGTAGCGGCACTAGCTACTTTCAGCCAGGCTTTGTGATAGTTATTAGACCCCTTAGTTTTTCTTGTCAAAGACTTTTGCTAACCTTAGTTTTTTTGTGTAACTTCTGAAGATTTTTAGGGTTAGCTACTTTTTCCACGGTTAAAGTTAAAAGCATCTAGTTCAACAAATCGATATAAACTTAACCAGAAGATTGCCAGAATTTATCAAAAAATATCAGATACTCGAAAAGACTTTCACTTTAAACTAGCTCATAATTTATAAGACCAAGCTGGGATGATATTCGTTGAAGACTTAGACTTGAGAACCTGGAGCAGAGGAATGTTAGGCAAACATACTTTAGATGCAGGGTTCGGACAGTTTTTCAGTATCTTGGCTTGGGTATGCAGGAAAAGAGAGGTTTATTTTGGCCAGGTAGACTACAGATATAACTGTGGAGCGCATACAGGCCAAAAAGATTTGTCTGAGCGCAAACATAAATGTCCTGAATGTCACTAGGAAGTCAACCGTGATGTAGGAGCAGCAAAAGTGATTTGTCATCAAGGTGTCATTTCAGTTATCAGTTATCAGTTATCAGTTATCAGTTATTAGTACCGACAACTATTGCCGGATCAAACGAAAATACGCTCATTGAATTTTTTTCATCCCCCTTTTAGGGGGAGGCTTTAAACCCAATATTTCGGTCACTGCGGCCTTTGCAGATCGTGGTTCAACAAATTGACCTTCGTTGGCGTACTGTCGGGGGTTGGAAACAATCTAGATAAGTGCCACTCAAACAGTAAACCGCGCCCATGGGAGGTTTCGGAATATCCCGTTATAATCTCTGATTTAATGGGAGAGAATATCAAATATATGGCTCAGGCGGGATTTGAACCTGCGACCTTGGGCTTATGAGTCCCCTGCTCTAACCACTGAGCTACTGAGCCTAAATTTTTAACCGATCGTAATCATAGCACAGAATATTATAATTTATTCAATCCTTTATTATTTTTTTCTTAAAAAAACCAAACTAGATTTAATATGCACCCTAAGTTTATTTATACCTCTATCCCCATTTGAACTTACAAGAATGGGGACTTTAACATTCTTTAAATTAGAACCGTTTTACTGAAAATAGGAAGAGTTTCAGATGGGATTAGGGAGTTAGAATAAGCTCTGAGTATTAGGAGGTTTTAATTTCCTCAAAATACATACAAATATCTAATGGGATTAAAACAACCATACTATATAAAATTATCCTCATTTTGACACTCCACGGGATAAATTCGCGTGAATGTGAATTCTTTAGAGGAGTTGTCAAAAAGCCTAAAGCCAAGTTTTTCACATTACTCTATCTGGCCAAATTGCCAGTACCTTACTTTAGTACGCATACAGCAGCATATCCTTAGGCGGTGCCAATCACCACTACTCTCTCCGGTCTTACAACCATTGAGGCTACTTTTTTTTTTGGTTGTTAAGTTTATTTCACTCACTCGCTAGTTACAAATTGCTGTCTAACGGCTGGAAACAGAGTGCAAGCTTGCACCAGGTAACCTTTTCGGTTAACCACCCTTTAACTAAAGCATCCATTAGCTAACGATGCTCTCACCATAATTGGCCTGGTCAATGTGTCTTTTATTACTAAATAAAACACATTTTTTTGACTACGGGTTAAAATCCATCGCTTAAAAGACTGTGGTTTCCCACTTACCAAACTTTTAAGATTATACAACACCTAACTTAATTATATGCCACTCCCGAACGCAAAAGAGCCATTGGATTAACAGCTCCATTTCCCGTGGGATGGATTTCAAAGTGTAAGTGTGGCCCAGTACTGCGTCCAGTGCTTCCCATTTTAGCAATTAGCTCACCCTGAGCAACTTTTTGACCTTCTCTTACAAGAATTTGGCTGTTATGAGCATAGACTGTCAGACTACCATTGGGATGCTTAATTTCCACTAAATTACCATACCCTCCACTATTCCAATTAGCAAAGGTGACAACACCAGGAGCCGCAGCAACAATAGGAGTACCAGTAGGTGCAGCTATATCAATACCACGGTGCATTCTTCCCCACCGCCAACCATAACCAGATGTTAGAGTACCCTTACTAGGCCATGTGTACCCGGTAAATTGCATCGAACCACCAGGTAAATAGGTATCAGCTTTACCCAAAGGTGGCAAGTCTGGAGAAACCATTTTTCCTAATGAAGGGTTATTCAGAATCTCATTAAAGTTAGCTCCTATTGGTGCTGCGGCCATGACTGATGACCTTTGAGATTGAACAATCTCTCTTTCTAGGGGTAGTTCCTTAACAACTGTAGCAGGATTTCTGATTTCAGGTCTGTTAGTTCCCATTTCTTCAGACCATTGTCTAGTTTGGCTGCGACTTACTTCTTCCTGATAAGTTGGTTGTAAATATCTACTACTATTGTTCTCGTTAATAACTTGAGAATTATTCGGTAAATTCTGTTCTGAAGACCACGGTTCAGGTACTGGAATATTTATTGCTTCTGAGGTGATTTTTTGAGAATCTTCAAGTTCTTTTTGATTGTTATATTCCTCTCTTAGCCTGCTTATTTCTGACCTCAAACGGTTACCATAAGGATTGTTTTGAGGTTCGGATTTTGCTGCTGGTAGTAACTCAGCACTCTCAGTATTTATGTCCGCTGGTAGTGGTTGAACGGGTTGACTATTACTAAAAGAATTCTGTCTAGATTCCCTTGCACCTGGATTATCGGGCCATACTTTATTAACTAAGGGATTTTTCGGGCTATCTGTAGCAACCAACTTTGTTGAAGTTGAAAATTCTTTTGATTTCTTATGTATTTGATGTTCTCGATCGTCTAGACCTTCAGACCAAGAAACAAGTTGTACATTGCTGTGTGGTGCAACTTCAGCTCCAGTCAGATTTGGTACGCTGTCGGATAAATAATTAGATTTGAGATTAGGAACCTTGACCTCAGGAATATTCAGTTGGTTAGTTGTAGTTTCCCAAGAAGGTTGACTAAGTTCCTCTTTTGTAGAATTACTACTTGTAGAGCTTACCAGTGTTAATGATTCAGAAAATTGCTGCTGAGGAATTTTAAGTAATTTAGCGGCTTCAATTACGTCTAGATTTTTGATATTATTAGCTTTAGCTAATGAATCGACAGATACATTGTTTTCCTTGGCAATTAAGCTTAGTGTGTCCCCCGCACGCACCTTATATACCAATGAAACAGGTGTAGATGTCATATCGGAATCAATAACCACTGCCCCTTCTAGTTTAGTCCCTCCAGTCTTGATTGACTCTTGAGCAATATCAATTTGACTATCGGTGACTTGTTTGGCCGTGGAATTATTGTCTAATTCCGAAGAGGTGGCTATCTGTAGATCTGGTTCTTCAACAACTAAATTTTCTGATTTGCCATCTCTATTTTCTAGGAATTTTTCTTTTGATTTATCAAAGGACTTTCCTACAGACTCAGAAATATACTGCTCATACCTCGACTCCACAGAATTTTTGACAGAATTTTTGACCGAGAGGTTTTCTGGTTCTGTTTGAATAGAGTTAGTTTCTACTGTTAATCGGTCAATTAGCTGACTATTTTTGCCTATCGGCTCCTTGGCCTGCACTTTGCCTAGAGAACCTAGAGGAGGCAACTCATTAGTTTCTAATTTATCAATTTTCGGTTCAGAAAAAACTAAAGTCTCTTGCTCAGATGTTCTGGCTTTAGTCTGACTATATTTCTGTTGAAGTTCTATAGGAAAAAAGGATTGTTCTCCTAATGTATGTTCTGAGGGTAGAACAGTCTGAGGTTGAGTTGCTTCTACTTCAGAATCAGTATTTCCTTCTGTTTCTACATACCCTTGGGTCAACTTCTGAAGTAGTAGACCTTTTGGCCTATTAACTCCAGTAGTATTTAACTCTCTAGTTGAAAGTTCATGTTTATTAGTGTCCACTCCAGGAAGTTCGGCTGCTGCTGCGAGACCCCCTTTCTCAGATAACAGGATGCCCGATGCACCCATAGTGGTTGAAATAGCAGCAAGTCCAATCATGGCAGCAGCGGAAGAAGTTTTGCTACCAACTATACTTATTTGTTTTGACTGCTCAATAGTTGCTTCTGTGCGAAGTTCACAGGTAGCGACAGATTTTCCTTTACTGGGAAATGTTCGTTTCAAAGAACGACCTCCTAATTGACAAGCGTTTAACTATCCTTAAATGTTTCCTTGTCAATGGTCTGATTCACTCTATTTCATAGATCGAGATCACTGACAAATATCAAACTTAGGCTAGGTTATCTTGCTTTTATAAAAAAAGCAAGGATAATTTGAATTTAATTTTAATTTAATGTCCAAAATTAGAACGAAAAAAAGTAACTAACTTTTAAGACACTAAATATTACAACATTCTTGCTTGTAGTTTGCTTTTGCAATGTGATTTGGAAATTATCCAATTGTATTTTTCTCTGAATTATTTAGTCCTTTACTAAATACCCTCTAGACTAACTAAAGGATTTCAGGAGAAAATGTAATCTAAATTTTGGTATACACTAACTTGGCGGTCATGGCAATTACTAGAGCTATAGAAATTTCTTATATAGCAGGGAACAGGAACACCGGATTTAGGAATAGTAGGAAAAACATTTCCCCTTCTTTGCTTCATCATCAGCATAAGTCCTAGCTAACTCATTCTTTGCTATAGATATATAGAATTACAGACTTTATAGATCGACTTGTATAGAGCAAAATTACCTATTAAAGACTTAAATTTTAATATTTCAGAATTTCAAGATTTTTGAGTTATAAACACTATATTTACTATATTTAGTCTGGCACTATAGTTTTGATTTGGGATATATGGTGTTTTTCATCATTCATAAAATAAATGATGATAGATTTATAGATTATAGATATAGCACTACGCAAATAGGGCGCTGACATTTATAAATGCTCAAAGTTAGTCAAGGATTACTTCTGACTTGCAGACTTACCGAAAAGCGATGTTGAAGGCCCCCGTGTTTTAACCGGGGGATGAAAACAAGCGAGTCGTTTAGACTAGACAACTTTAGTTGTCCTGTGCTATTATGATTGCAAAAGTAAGGAGAAAGCTTAGGTTTTAGACTTAAGCCGACTGTGTAGGGGCACTTTGACTTGTCCCCAGAGAGTTGATCTTTGGTCAGCTAAGAAGAGACGAAGCAAGACCGATAAATCCTTGTTGCTTCGTCTCTGCTTGGAATCCTCTCGGCAGAGAGCCAGGGGAGTAGTCAAGCGTAGAGCTATACTATCAGAATAATGATTTTAACTCAGATAATCCAATTGACGCCTGGCTTCAAATAAACCCAAGGCAGCACTAACAGAAAGATTTAAACTACGAACCTTTGGCTGTGTCATTGGTATATAGAGAGTTGCGACACAATACTCTAGGACATCTTGTGGTAGTCCATTAGTTTCTGAACCAAACAATAGCCAATCATCTGTTTGATATTGAAATTTAGTATAATTAGAATCTCCCTTGGCACTAAAACCTACCAGTCTTCCACCCCGTTGCTGATGATAGGTGTGAAACTCTTGGAAGTTATCGTGGTTATGTAGTTTAACATAAGGCCAGTAATCTAAACCTGCCCGTTTCAAATAGCGATCGCTAATTTCAAAACCCAAAGGTTTTACTAGATGTAATTCCGTATTAGTAGCAGCACAAGTACGAGCAACATTTCCTGTATTTGGGGGAATTTGCGGATATACTAAGACAATCTGAGGCATTAAATCAATTTATTTTGATATTGAGAACATTGAAGTTGTTAGCTAGAATATCCTACTTTTCAGTTTTAGGATTTCTCTGAAAATTCAATACAATATGGGTATAATCAAAACTTATTAGAGGTTTTCACTCATGTTGACTTGCATTGCTTCTGTCCTCTGCCTTTAAGCCAAAATCTCTGTATTGTATGAAACATGAAAACCGCTATAACTATAGCGCTGTGCGCAGGCAACAGGCAGTAGGGGGATTAAAAAGCCGATCCCTCCACGGTCGGGGCCAGCGGGTGGGTTGTCTCCTACCCCTACTAAAAGACAAGCGCTTGCGCAAACCCTAAGTAATTAACACAAGTTGAATAACTTTTTTGCTAATTTTAGCTAAGTTAGTGTTAATTATGATTATTTTTACTTCTCCCTCACTCCCCTACTCCCCTACTCCCCTACTCCCCTACTCCCCTACTCCCCTACTCCCCTACTCCCCTACTCCCCT